>NZ_SZWM01000907.1:0-515 GCF_005280805.1 Citrobacter sp. TBCS-14 | reverse complement strand
AGCCAAAGGCGCGCTGTCTGCAGTAGTTGCGGATTCCCGTGGCGTAACTGTAGATAAAATGACTGAACTGCGTAAAGCAGGTCGTGAAGCTGGCGTATACATGCGTGTTGTTCGNTGTTGTTCGTAACACCCTGCTGCGCCGTGTTGTTGAAGGTACTCAGTTCGAGTGCCTGAAAGACGCGTTCGTTGGTCCGACCCTGATTGCATATTCTATGGAACACCCGGGCGCAGCTGCTCGTCTGTTCAAAGATTTCGCGAAAGCGAATGCAAAATTTGAGGTCAAAGCCGCAGCCTTTGAAGGTGAATTGATCCCGGCATCGCAAATCGATCGCCTGGCAACTCTGCCGACCTACGAAGAAGCAATTGCACGCCTGATGGCAACCATGAAAGAAGCTTCGGCTGGCAAACTGGTTCGTACTCTGGCTGCTGTACGAGATGCGAAAGAAGCTGCTTAATCGCAGTTATCTTTCTCAAGCATCTGCTTACGTATAAACTTATTCTGATTTTCAGGAACA
>NZ_SZWM01000906.1:0-504 GCF_005280805.1 Citrobacter sp. TBCS-14 | reverse complement strand
GACCGCGCGGAGCTGGGTAAAATCAAACAGCCGCACGTGGCGATCCAGGCAGATGTCGATGAGGTTCTGGCACAATTGATCCCGCAGATTGAAGCGCAGCCGCGTGAAGAGTGGNTGCACCATCCCACAGGAAAAAAATCCGCTCAGCCATTATGGGCTGATTAACGCGGTTGCTGCCTGTGTGGACGACAGCGCGATCATCACCACCGACGTCGGTCAGCATCAGATGTGGGCGGCGCAGGCTTACCCGCTGAACCGTCCGCGCCAGTGGCTGACTTCCGGCGGCCTTGGCACCATGGGGTTTGGCCTGCCTGCGGCAATTGGCGCGGCGCTGGCGAACCCGGATAAAAAAGTGCTGTGCTTCTCCGGCGACGGCAGCCTGATGATGAATATTCAGGAAATGGCGACTGCCAGCGAAAATCAGCTGGATATTAAAATTATCCTGATGAATAACGAAGCACTGGGTCTGGTGTATCAGCAGCAGAGCCTGTTCTATAAGCAAGG
>NZ_SZWM01000912.1:245-520 GCF_005280805.1 Citrobacter sp. TBCS-14 | reverse complement strand
GGGGGAAATTACGCTAGCGAGAATTCTGGTGAACACGCAGGCTGGACGCACAGATTACCCCAAAGCCATTACATTGCTGCAAAACGCCTCTGAAGATCTGGAAAATGACTCCACTGTCGATGCACAAATGCTGCTCGGACTGATCTACGCCAATGGCGTGGGTATTCCTGCTGACGATGAAAAGGCCACATGGTATTTCAAGCGCAGCTCGGCCATCTCCCGCACCGGTTATTCCGAGTACTGGGCCGGAATGATGTTCTTAAACGGCGAGCAGG
>NZ_SZWM01000912.1:0-166 GCF_005280805.1 Citrobacter sp. TBCS-14 | reverse complement strand
GCTGTGAAGAGTTTGAAAAGCTGACCAATGGTTGATGCTGGTTGCCGGATGGCGCTACGCTTATCAGGCCTACACATCCTTTGTAGGCCTGATAAGACGCGTGAGCGTCGCCATCAGGCACCCATCACTAATTACTGCGCGGTCTTATCAAATTTACCCAGCATCT
>NZ_SZWM01000911.1:0-512 GCF_005280805.1 Citrobacter sp. TBCS-14 | reverse complement strand
CCGGTATCGCCCGCCAGCAGGCGGATCCAGGCGTATTGAATGTTGTTGGTGTCCTGGAATTCGTCCACCAGGATATTGGTAAAGCGTTCGCGATAGTGCTGCAGGATATGCGGTTTGTTGAGCCACAGTTCATGGGCGCGCAGTNATCCACCAGCCCGGCGCGATCGCACGCTTCCTGGTAGGCCTGGTAAACCTTCTGCCAGGTTTGCTCGACCGGATTGCCGTAGCTCTGCAAATGGTGCGGGCGCAGCCCTTCGTCTTTCTGGCTGTTGATAAACCACATTGCCTGGCGCGCTGGCCACTGCTTCTCATCGAGGTTCATCGCTTTGATCAGACGCTTCAGCAGGCGCAGCTGGTCTTCGCTGTCGAGGATCTGGAAATCCTGCGGCAGGTTGGCATCCATATGGTGCGCGCGCAGCAGACGGTGCGCCAGACCGTGGAACGTACCCACCCACATACCGCCCTGGCTGGTCCCCATGATCTGACCAATACGGTGGCGCATTTCCGCCGCC
>NZ_SZWM01000910.1:254-490 GCF_005280805.1 Citrobacter sp. TBCS-14 | reverse complement strand
GAGGACGGTCGCGGCAGCGGCGCAGATTGCCGCGACAATGCGCCCGGAGCGATGAAACTGCTTCACGGTTTCGACCAGCAGAGGGCTGTCGCGAAAACACTCGGCGCCTTTAATACCGCCTGGCAGTACGATAATGTCGAAATCGCCGTCGGCAACTTCGACTAATGGCGCATCCGCCAGCAGTTTCACACCGCGCGAGCACACGATCGTCAGGTTGCCATCGCTGGCGACGCTGG
>NZ_SZWM01000910.1:0-150 GCF_005280805.1 Citrobacter sp. TBCS-14 | reverse complement strand
TACTCACTTTCCTTTCTTTTAACCATTTCAAACAGGCGGGCATTTTCCGGAACGGCGATGCCGTGCGCGCGTGCGCGTTTTAACAAATAACCGGTAATGTAGTCGATCTCGGTATGACGCATGGCGCGAATGTCCTGCAGCATAGATGAG
>NZ_SZWM01000909.1:0-486 GCF_005280805.1 Citrobacter sp. TBCS-14 | reverse complement strand
GTGCAGCACGTCTGGCGTTGCTAACGGGCCAATTTCTTTTCGTACCCAGTTGCGCACCTCGGCGTACAACTCAGGTGACGGCTCTTCGCCGTGATTCAGCGTGACGTAGGCGTAAATGGCCTGGCCTTTAATACTATGTGGAATGCCGACCACGGCGGCTTCGGCAATCTTTGGATGCGACACCAGNGGCCTTTAATATTATGCGGAATACCCACTACCGCGGCTTCGGCAATCTTCGGATGCGACACCAGCGCCGACTCGATTTCAGCCGTCCCCAGACGGTGGCCGGAAACGTTCAGCACGTCGTCCACGCGTCCTGTTATCCAGTAGTAGCCGTCTTCGTCACGACGCGCGCCGTCGCCGCTGAAGTACATATTCTTGAAGGTAGAGAAGTAGGTTTGCTCAAAGCGTTCGTGATCGCCAAACAACGTTCTCGCCTGACCCGGCCACGAGTCGGTAATCACCAGATTGCCTTCGGTCGCGCCT
>NZ_SZWM01000916.1:343-499 GCF_005280805.1 Citrobacter sp. TBCS-14 | reverse complement strand
CCATTAGACAATGTGCTGGAGGTCATTGCCGGGTATGACATCAGCGTGTGCATTAACTGGGCGCGATCGGCCATTGAAGGACAGAACCCCGCCCTGGCGCTGGCTCACACGCAGCAGGTCAAACGGGCTGGAAAACTGGGTGCGCTGATGTTCTCC
>NZ_SZWM01000916.1:0-336 GCF_005280805.1 Citrobacter sp. TBCS-14 | reverse complement strand
GGGTGCGCTGATGTTCTCCGGTACCACTATCACAGGAGACTACGGTGAGTGGCAGGACTTACACGCCCCGTTTGCCCCATTCTGCCCACAAAGCCTGATGACCACCGACCATGCCCGCGAATTATTCGCCTGCGCAGAAGCCGAACCATTGCAATTTGCCGGTATTAAATTGCTGGAAATAAACGCCAATGCAGATGTGAACCATCGCGTAGCAATATTGCGCGACGGTATCGCGACGTTAAACAAAGCAAAAATATAAAAATAAAATACTACTCTACGAGAATATTAATATGAACATGACCTCTCGCCCTACACTCAAAGATATACCCCGTCAGC
>NZ_SZWM01000915.1:369-543 GCF_005280805.1 Citrobacter sp. TBCS-14 | reverse complement strand
GTGTTTGCATACAAAAAAGTATGCCTCAGCGCATCGGGAAATCGATCATATGAGAAGCTTATGGAAAAAGGGGCGACAATATGCCGCCCAAGGGAGATTACAGTAAAACGAGGGGCATCCAGAGCAGACCGGTGATCACCAGCAGCACGAGGAAAATCAGGCCAAAAATAGCGC
>NZ_SZWM01000915.1:0-197 GCF_005280805.1 Citrobacter sp. TBCS-14 | reverse complement strand
AAGAAGTATCGCAGCAGGTAGAACACCACGATCAGCGCCACCATCACCATCACCGGCGAATAGCCACTCAGCCCGTTTGCCAGCAGCTTGCCGAACCAGGAGATAAAGCCGGTGTTGTTCAGTCCGGTGGCGAGCGTTATCAGCGAGGCCAGCCAGAAAAAGACGTTCCACGCGGCTTTATTACTGACGATGTCATC
>NZ_SZWM01000914.1:0-522 GCF_005280805.1 Citrobacter sp. TBCS-14 | reverse complement strand
GCAGCGCGTCCTGTTCTTGTGGCGTAACGCCGATACGGTGGTGATTGGCCGGGCGCAAAACCCGTGGAAAGAGTGTAATACCCGCCGGATGGAGGAAGACAACGTGCGGCTCGCCCGTCGCAGCAGCGGCGGCGGCGCGGTGTTCCATGACTTAGGTAATACCTGCTTTACCTTTATGGCCGGTAAACCGGAATACGACAAAACCATCTCCACCACTATCGTACTCAATGCCCTGAACGCACTGGACGTCAACGCTGACGCCTCCGGGCGTAACGATCTGGTGGTCAAAACGGCCGAAGGCGATCGCAAAGTNCTGAATACGCTGGGCGTAGAAGCTGATGCCTCCGGGCGTAACGATCTGGTGGTGAAAACGCCGGATGGCGATCGTAAAGTCTCTGGTTCTGCTTATCGTGAAACGAAAGACCGCGGATTCCACCACGGCACGCTATTGCTGAATGCCGATCTCAGCCGCCTGGCAAACTATCTCAATCCCGATAAAAAGAAACTTGCCGCTAAAGGCAT
>NZ_SZWM01000913.1:0-580 GCF_005280805.1 Citrobacter sp. TBCS-14 | reverse complement strand
GTTGATATAGGCCTTGATCTAATGAGTGATGAGGAAATGATTGCCGGATTCAAGATCCTTCTAAGAAAATGGAGAGAGCAGACGGGGGTCAAAGAACGCTCTAGCGATGCGCGAAAACGATTCGGCTTATCAACAATAGCAAAAATTCACCACTACAGAGTTATTCCTTATCTTGATATTGCGCGCTGGGCAAGAATTAATGATATGTCTGTCTCTAATGAGCTTTATGCCAGATTACTCTTTCCCAGTCCTTTGCCCAATGGTGAAGTAAAAGGAGGGGCTCATATTAGAGACACCGTTAAGCCCTTTGCTGAATGTGCAAGAGATTTGCTTAACAGGACTGCGCTAAAANCACACATAGAAAACATGAGGTTTTCAGAGTTTCTGAAATTGGCAGATTTTCAGTAATTTTAAAATCTGCGGATTGTAATATTTTGGAACTGTATAGATAAGGACTGTTTTTTTCATCAGTATGCACCGTAACGAAGCAGCAACCATCAGCAAGAGGTTACGGGAAGCATGAACTTAGAAACTATCCCCACTAAAGGTTACATCCGACGCTTTCGCCTGGCTGAATTGC
>NZ_SZWM01000142.1:0-514 GCF_005280805.1 Citrobacter sp. TBCS-14 | reverse complement strand
TGAGCGCGGATTTGTGCGGTGGTGCTGCTTTCGCCGCCGTGTTCTTTGTAAGCCCAGTGCGCTGCGACACCCATCTCTGCCATCTGGTCCATGTCTTCAGTACGAATCTGTACTTCAACCGGAACGCCGTGAGGGCCGATCATTGAGGTGTGCAAAGACTGATATCCGTTCGCTTTTGGAANTCGCTTTCGGAATGGCGATATAGTCTTTCACGCGACCAGGACGGGGTTTGTACAGGCTGTGCATTTGACCAAGTACGCGATAACAGGTGTCGGCGTCGTGGACGATAACGCGAAACGCGTAGATGTCCATGATCGAGTGAAAACGCTGCTCTTTGAGCACCATTTTGCAGTAGATCGAGTACAGGTGTTTCTCGCGACCGCTTACGCGACACGGAATGCCTGCCTCCTGCAAACGCCCTTCGATTTCCGAGAGGATTTTTTGGATCATCTCTTTACGGTTGCCGCGAGCGGCTTTAACCACTTCTTTAATCACGCGATAGCGGTTCGGGTAC
>NZ_SZWM01000792.1:0-559 GCF_005280805.1 Citrobacter sp. TBCS-14 | reverse complement strand
GGCAACTGACCGCGGGCGTTTTCCAGCCCCTGGACAAGAGCAAACTGCCAGGCTGGAAAAACCTCGATCCTGAACTGCTGAAACTGGTGGGTAAACACGATCCAGACAATAAGTTTGCTATGCCGTATATGTGGGCAACCACCGGTATTGGCTACAACGTNGGTTAACAGCTGGGATTTGATCCTCAAACCGGAGAATCTGGAAAAACTCAAAAGCTGCGGTGTCTCTTTCCTCGATGCGCCTGAAGAAGTGTTTGCTACTGTGCTGAACTATTTGGGTAAAGATCCAAACAGTACCAAAGCGGATGATTACACCGGGCCGGCAACCGATTTGTTGTTGAAACTGCGTCCGAATATCCGTTATTTCCACTCCTCGCAATACATTAACGATCTGGCAAATGGAGATACCTGTGTAGCGATTGGCTGGGCAGGGGATGTATGGCAGGCGGCAAACCGTGCGAAAGAAGCGAAAAATGGCGTCAATATTTCCTTCTCGATTCCCAAAGAGGGGGCGATGGCGTTCTTTGATGTGTTCGCGATGCCTGCAGATGCGAAAAACA
>NZ_SZWM01000797.1:0-492 GCF_005280805.1 Citrobacter sp. TBCS-14 | reverse complement strand
CAACCAGCCGTCTGCGCCGCGTTCACAAATTCCGTTTGCCTGGGCTCCGGGCTGGAACTCCCCACAGGCGTGGAACAAGTTCCAGGATGAAGTGGGCGGTAAACTGCGTCATGGCGATCCGGGCGTGCGCCTGATCGAAGCTTCTGCGGNTCCGAAGGCGGTCTGGACTACTTCACTACCGTTCCGGCGAGCTTCCAGGCGCAGGATGGTCAGTGGCGTATCGCGCCGTACTACCATCTGTTTGGCAGTGACGAAATGTCCCAGCGTGCGCCGGTCTTCCAGACCCGTATGCCGCAGCCGTACATCAAGCTCAACCCGGCGGATGCCGCGAAGTTGGGTGTCAATGCCGGTACGCGCGTTTCTTTCAGCTACGATGGCAACACGGTTACGCTGCCGGTTGAAATCGCTGAAGGATTAACGGCAGGGCAGGTTGGTTTGCCGATGGGCATGCCTGGCATCGCGCCGGTTCTGGCAGGTGCGCGTCTTGAGGAT
>NZ_SZWM01000798.1:0-451 GCF_005280805.1 Citrobacter sp. TBCS-14 | reverse complement strand
CGAAGGTATTTTGCTGCATCGCGGCTTCCCGATTGACCAGTTGGCGACCGAGTCCAACTATCTGGAAGTGTGTTATATCCTGCTATACGGTGAAAAACCGTCANGTGAAAAACCGACGCAGGAAGAGTACGACGAGTTCAAAACCACGGTCACTCGCCATACCATGATCCACGAGCAGATCACCCGTCTGTTCCACGGTTTCCGCCGCGACTCCCACCCGATGGCCGTGATGTGCGGTGTCACCGGGGCGCTGGCTGCGTTCTACCACGATTCTCTGGACGTGAATAATCCGCGCCATCGTGAAATTGCCGCTTTCCGTCTGCTGTCCAAAATGCCGACCATGGCCGCGATGTGCTACAAATACTCCATCGGACAGCCGTTCGTATACCCGCGTAACGACCTCTCCTACGCCGGTAACTTCCTGAACATGATGTTCTCCACGCCGTGCGAA
>NZ_SZWM01000799.1:328-537 GCF_005280805.1 Citrobacter sp. TBCS-14 | reverse complement strand
GCGCTGATTGTTTTATTACTCAATAAAAGTTGCTCAGCAATTTCTTTATTAGATAACCCATTCGCCAGATAACGTAAAACCGTTACCTCGCGGTTCGATAACGGCATGTCATTCAGCACACCTTTACGTATATTAATATTATTAATAAAGTTAAGCGTGTCTGAAGGGAAAAATGAATATCCTGATAAAATCATTTTCACCGCGTTATA
>NZ_SZWM01000799.1:0-177 GCF_005280805.1 Citrobacter sp. TBCS-14 | reverse complement strand
AACCCATCGGAGCCAGGTAGTTCAATATCCAGAATGACCAGATCGACTGGATAAGTCCGTAGATGATCTATTGCTGCGCGGCTGTCATCGGTTTCCAGAACAACCTGAATATTACTATTCTTTTCGAGCAGTACTTCTATCGACATTCTGACAATAGGGTGTTCGTCCATAATGATA
>NZ_SZWM01000800.1:363-882 GCF_005280805.1 Citrobacter sp. TBCS-14 | reverse complement strand
TACTAATGAGCGAAAAATACCCAGGGCCTTTAGTGGTCGAAGGCAAACTGACTGACGCCGAGCGCATGAAGCGTGAAAGTAATTTCCTGCGCGGCACCATCGCGGAAGACCTGAACGACGGTCTGACCNAATTTCCTGCGCGGCACCATCGCGGAAGACCTGAACGACGGTCTGACCGGCGGCTTCCACGGCGATAACTTCCTGCTGATCCGTTTCCACGGCATGTACCAGCAGGACGACCGCGATATTCGCGCCGAACGTGCTGAGCAGAAGCTGGAGCCGCGCCACGCGATGCTGCTGCGCTGCCGTCTGCCGGGCGGGGTGATCACCCCAACCCAGTGGAAGGCCATCGACAAATTTGCCACTGATAACACCATTTACGGCAGTATTCGTCTGACCAACCGTCAGACCTTTCAGTTCCATGGCATTCTGAAGAAGAACGTGAAGCCGGTGCATCAGATGCTGCATTCGGTGGGGCTGGACGCACTGGCGACCGCCAACGACATGAACCGTAACGTG
>NZ_SZWM01000800.1:0-154 GCF_005280805.1 Citrobacter sp. TBCS-14 | reverse complement strand
CCGCCGCAGAACGATATCGATCTGCACGCCAACGACATGAACTTCGTGGCGATTGCCGAAAACGGCAAGCTGGTAGGCTTTAATCTGTTGGTCGGCGGTGGTTTGTCGATTGAGCATGGCAATAAGAAAACCTACGCCCGTACGGCGAGCGAAT
>NZ_SZWM01000793.1:0-503 GCF_005280805.1 Citrobacter sp. TBCS-14 | reverse complement strand
GGCTGGCTTCCGGCCCGTAATGCAGCGCGTCTGGATCCCGTTGATGCTCTGGCACGAGAATAACGCGTTGTATTGCATAAGAAATAAAAATGCCAGCCTTAGGGGCTGGCATTTTGTCTGCGNCAATAAGACTGGCGTGATTGCCTTTTGGACCCTGGTGGACATCAAACTGGACAGATTGTCCGGCTTTTAGCGTTCTGTAACCATCCATCTGAATGGTGGAGTAATGAGCGAAGATATCTTCGCCGCCGCCTTCAGGGCAGATGAAACCGAACCCTTTGGCATTGTTGAACCACTTAACAGTACCCGTTTCCATACTTCGACATCCTTCGTAAATCTTATATAAGTAAGATGGAATGAACCGGTGGCGGAGTGGGGGCTGTTCAAAACCTCGCCAACTCTCGAAACTACAATTTAGAGAAATCAGGCGAGGCGTCAAGCGCCAGGCAGGTGGAATAGGGTAAAAATGCATCAAAATTTGAAGCAGTTAACGCTATTGTCGG
>NZ_SZWM01000794.1:320-535 GCF_005280805.1 Citrobacter sp. TBCS-14 | reverse complement strand
TATAACAACTTGTGAGGTGAAGTAATGGAACAAACCTGGCGTTGGTACGGACCAAACGATCCAGTATCGCTTGACGATGTGCGTCAGGCTGGCGCAACGGGTGTTGTGACCGCCTTGCACCACATTCCCAACGGTGAAGTGTGGCCCGTAGAAGAAATTCAAAAGCGCCAGGCTACCCTGGCCGAAAAAGGGCTGACCTGGTCGGTGGTGGAAAG
>NZ_SZWM01000794.1:0-145 GCF_005280805.1 Citrobacter sp. TBCS-14 | reverse complement strand
GACCTTGAATATCAGCTACCGGACGGGTCCAAAGCGCTGCGTTTTGACCAGATTGCCTTTGCGGCTTTCGAGCTGCACATTCTGCAACGCCCGGGAGCTGAAGCGGATTATACCGACGAAGAACAACGCCAGGCGCTGGACTACT
>NZ_SZWM01000795.1:169-492 GCF_005280805.1 Citrobacter sp. TBCS-14 | reverse complement strand
GAAAGCGCGCGACCTGATCCCGTTCCTCGACATTGCCTACCAGGGTTTTGGTGGCGGAATGGAAGATGATGCGTACGCCATCCGTGCGATTGCGAGTGCTGGTTTACCAACTCTGGTTAGCAACTCATTCTCCAAAATTTTCTCATTGTATGGCGAACGTGTTGGCGGGCTTTCTGTGGTGTGTGAAGACGCCGATGCTGCCAGCCGCGTTCTGGGGCAGCTAAAAGCGACGGTGCGCCGGAACTACTCCAGTCCGCCAAACTTTGGTGCGCAGGTGGTTGCCGCGGTACTGGGGGATGAAGAGCTGAAAGCGAGCTGGCTGG
>NZ_SZWM01000795.1:0-143 GCF_005280805.1 Citrobacter sp. TBCS-14 | reverse complement strand
ATGCGTCAGGAACTGGTTAACGTATTGAATGCGGAGATCCCGGGCCGTAACTTTGATTACCTGCTGCAACAGCGCGGTATGTTCAGCTATACCGGGCTCAGCGCCGCTCAGGTCGATCGCCTGCGCGATGAGTTTGGTGTTTA
>NZ_SZWM01000796.1:306-500 GCF_005280805.1 Citrobacter sp. TBCS-14 | reverse complement strand
TGTTCACAAAATTAACACGTGAGCGGATTTTGTTACAGCACAGGCGGTGATTCCTGCTGACAAGTGCCTGTCGGGTCATTACGATAGCCTCATCTTAACGCCATTATCCGGAATTTCGGGTGGCGTGTTGTTAATCGGTAGGGAGAATACATGCGAACCCTGTGGCGATTTATTGCCGGATTTTTTAAATGGAC
>NZ_SZWM01000796.1:0-169 GCF_005280805.1 Citrobacter sp. TBCS-14 | reverse complement strand
GTCGAGCACCAGTCGCTTAAGCGTTATTGGTCGTCAGCTGTTTGGTGCCAGTTCCGATCGCCTGCAGGAAAACTCCCTGTTCGATATCGTGAATACTATTCGCCAGGCAAAAGATGATCGCAACATCACCGGCATTGTGATGGATCTGAAAAATTTTGCCGGGGCCGAC
>NZ_SZWM01000141.1:0-228593 GCF_005280805.1 Citrobacter sp. TBCS-14 | reverse complement strand
GGCCTGGATATCCTGCTGCTGAAAGATACGGAAGTTCTGGCGCAGGCCTGCCCGCCAGAGCGGGGGAGAAAGGGTCAGGGTGTAATTCATCTGCCAGCGGTTGTTTTCCCCGCTTTCCACCCTGGTGATGATGCCGTGAAGGTAGCGCTGCGCAACTGTCCCCTGCCAGACGGTGAGGGTGGCGCTCTTTTCAAGAAAATCAGGTGCGGTGAGGTCAGACTGGTCGCTGGCAATATCGACACGGAGTAAAAAAAGGGGTGGAGAGACTCTGGTAGAGGGTGAAGCTGACGACGGCGGTTGCCGTCTCCGCTAATCCATCCACATCCAGCGTAAAGCGCAGTCCCTGCTGTGACATAAGTATCTCTCCGCGAAATATCATCCGGGAGGCACCATACGCCAGTAAAGTCAGTACAGGTAGAACAGAAAGGGTCGTCTGGCTGAGTTTCGGAAAACGTTTAGGTTGGGTGATAAAGCATCATTACGAGTTTGCGTTGCTTACTGCTGAATCCACCTTTTAAACGAACTATTGTAAATACTTCGATTAAATTTTCCTTAAAGTTAATGATTTCATTTAGTGAGTGTGTTTTTAATTCCTGAATTAAACGAGCAATCTTCATCTTCTCTGTATTTTCCCTTTCTTAGTGATCTCCCTCACCTTTTAAACCTGGTTGCCGAATTTTGTTATTTACTCTGACGAAAAATTGCCACGATGGGGTCAGTTTTAGCAGAGGCGGTGAGCAATGGAAAAAGAACGCATCATCCAGGAATTTGTGCCGGGGAAACAGGTCACGCTGGCGCATCTGATAGCGCACCCCGGCGAAGAGTTGGCGAAAAAGATCGGCGTTCCCGAGTCTGGCGCGATCGGCATCATGACCTTAACGCCGGGTGAAACGGCGATGATTGCCGGTGATTTAGCCATGAAGGCGGCGGATGTACATATCGGCTTTCTCGATAGATTCAGCGGCGCGCTGGTGATCTACGGCTCTGTAGGTGCAGTGGAAGAGGCGTTGCTCCAGACGGTGAGCGGTCTGGGTCGGTTATTAAATTTCACTTTGTGCAACCTGACAAAAAGTTAATCAGAGGCGGCGATGAAACGTATTGCGTTTGTCGGTACGGTGGGGGCGGGAAAAACCACGCTCTTTAATGCGCTCCAGGGGAATTATTCCCTCGCCAGAAAAACACAGGCTGTCGAGTTTAATGAAAACGGCGATATCGACACTCCGGGAGAATATTTTAGCCATCCGCGCTGGTATCACGCCTTAATTACCACGCTGCAGGATGTTGATACGTTGATTTATATACACGCGGCAAATGATTTAGAAAGTCGCTTACCTGCCGGGCTGTTGGATATCGGCGCCAGTAAACGACAAATCGCCGTTATCAGCAAAACGGATGTGCCGGATGCCAATGTCGCCGCAACGCGACAATTACTTCGCGGGATAGGGTTTCAGGAGCCGATTTTTGAGCTCAATAGCCATGACCCAAGCAGTGTGCAGCACCTGGTGGATTATCTGACTGAGCTCAGCCAAAAGGAGGAAAGGGCAGGTGAAAAAACTCATCACAGCTAACGATATTCGTGCGGCCCACGCACGCGGTGAACAGGACGTATCGGTTGTTCTGCGCGCCAGTATCATCACCCCGGAAGCACGCGAAGTTGCGGCGCTGCTGGGCGTCACTATCACTGAATGCGATGAATCCGCGCCGGCAGCCGTATCAACGTCTACGGCAGCACCTGCTGCTGCGGATGACGGCAAAACGGAAAGCCAGCGTATTCGCGAAACCATCATTGCGCAGTTACCGGAAGGACAGTTTACCGAAAGCCTGGTCGCGCAGCTGATGGACAAAGTGATGAAGGAGAAACAGTCGCTGGAGCAGGGCGGAATGCAGCCCAGCTTTGCCTCGGTGACCGGCAAAGGTGGCGTCAAAGTCATTGACGGCAGCAGCGTCAAGTTTGGCCGTTTTGATGGCGCCCAGCCGCACTGTGTCGGCTTAACCGACTTAGTTACTGACCAGGACGGGAGCAGCATGGCCGCCGGGTTTATGCAGTGGGATAACGCATTTTTCCCATGGACGCTGAACTACGACGAAATTGACATGATTCTGGAAGGCGAGCTGCACGTTCGTCATGAAGGCGAAACCATGATTGCGAAGGCCGGGGATGTGATGTTTATCCCGAAAGGTTCCAGCATTGAGTTTGGTACGCCGACGACGGTGAAGTTCCTGTATGTGGCCTGGCCTGCGAACTGGCAGTCCTGCTAAGGCGGATGTATGAAGGATTTCATTACCGAAGCATGGCTCAGAGCGAATCATACGCTTAGCGAAGGGGCTGAAATTCATCTCCCCGCTGATGCTCGCCTGACGCCGTCTGCCCGGGAGTTGCTGGACAGTCGTCGACTGCGCATTAAGTTTATCGATGAGCAGGGAAGCCTGTTTATCGACGACGAGCAGCAGCAACCGCAGCCGGTGCATGGTTTAACCAGCAGCGATGCACACCCGCAGGCAAGCTGCGAGCTGTGTCATCAACCGGTGGCGAAGAAACCTGACACGCTGACGCATCTGACAGCGGACAAAATGGTCGCCAAAAGTGACCCGCGCCTGGGATTTCGCGCGGCGCTGGACAGCACCATTGCGCTGGCCGTGTGGTTACAGATTGAGCTGGCCGAACCGTGGCAGCCGTGGCTGGCGGATATCCGCTCGCGCTTAGGCAACATTATGCGCGCCGACGCCATGGACGAACCTCTGGATGCGCAGGCCATTGTTGGCTTAAGCGACGGAGATTTACACCGGCTCTCGCATCAACCGCTGCGCTACCTGGACCACGACCATCTGGTACCGGAAGCCAGCCACGGTCGTGATGCTGCACTGCTTAATTTGCTGCGCACCAAAGTCCGTGAAACGGAAACGGTGGCGGCGCAGGTGTTTATCACCCGTGGTTTTGATGTGTTGCGACCAGACATCCTGCAGGCGCTAAACCGTCTTTCGAGTACGGTTTACGTAATGATGATTTTGAGCGTGGCGAAGCATCCACTGAGCGTCAGCCAAATCCAACAGCGATTAGGGGAGAAGTCATGATCATTGAACGCGCTCGCCAACTCGCCAAACGTTCACCTGCTCGGGTGGTGTTCCCGGATGCGCTGGATGTCCGAGTGCTGAAAGCGGCGAACTACCTGCATCAGCACGGTCTGGCTCGCCCTATTCTCGTCGCCAGCCCATTTGCATTGCGCCAGTTTGCCCTCAGTCACCGCGTGGCAATGGACGGTATTCAGGTTGTCGATCCGCAAAGCAATGTGCAAATGCGTGAAGAATTTGCCCTGCGATGGCTGGCCCGTGCGGGCGAAAAAACGCCGCCGGATGCGCGGGAAAAACTCAACGATCCGCTGATGTTTGCCGCCGCGATGGTCAGTGCCGGTAAAGCCGATGTCTGTATTGCCGGCAACCTGTCGTCAACGGCAAACGTGCTGCGCGCAGGGTTGCGCATCATTGGCTTACAGCCGGGTTGCAAAACGCTGTCGTCGATTTTCCTGATGCTGCCGCAGTATCTCGGACCGTCATTAGGATTTGCCGACTGTAGCGTGGTGCCGCAGCCGACCGCCGCACAGCTGGCGGATATTGCCATCGCCAGCGCGGAAACCTGGAAGGCGATTACCGGTGAAGAGCCGCGAGTGGCCATGCTGTCGTTTTCAAGTAATGGCAGTGCCCGTCATCCCAACGTCGCTAACGTGCAGCAGGCAACGGACATCGTTCGTGAACGCGCGCCGCAGCTTACCGTCGACGGTGAACTGCAGTTTGATGCCGCTTTTGTACCGGATGTCGCCGCGCAAAAAGCGCCCGCCAGTCCGCTACAGGGCAATGCCAATGTGATGGTTTTCCCGTCGCTGGAGGCAGGCAATATTGGTTATAAAATCGCCCAGCGCCTGGGAGGGTATCGTGCAGTCGGCCCCTTAATTCAGGGACTTGCCGCACCGCTTCACGACCTCTCTCGCGGCTGTAGCGTGCAGGAAATTATCGAACTGGCGTTGGTGGCAGCTGTGCCGCGCCAGACTGAAATGAGTCGTGAAAGCGCCTCGCAAACACTGGTTGTTTAGGTCCCGTTCTGGACCCCTTCTACTAAGAGGAAAACACAATGGAAGCATTAGGAATGATTGAAACCCGGGGCCTGGTTGCACTGATTGAGGCTTCTGACGCAATGGTTAAAGCGGCACGCGTGAAACTGGTTGGCGTGAAGCAGATCGGTGGCGGCCTGTGTACTGCCATGGTTCGTGGTGATGTGGCCGCTTGCAAAGCAGCTACGGATGCCGGAGCTGCTGCTGCGCAGCGTATTGGCGAACTGGTTTCTGTACACGTTATCCCGCGTCCGCATGGCGATCTGGAAGAAGTATTCCCGATCAGCTTCAAAGGCGACAGCAACGATATGTAAGTCGTCCATGTGACGCCACTGGATTGTTAAGAAAAAGCTGGCGTCACCCTCTCTCCTTTTCACATTACCTTCTGCGGAGGGTAGGGGGAGGTTTTACCTGAAATATGCCACGGAGGCGGGTATGAAACTGGCAATCGTCACAGGACAAATTGTTTGTACCGTACGCCATCAGGGGCTCGCGCACGACAAGTTGCTGATGGTGGAAATGATTGATGCTCAGGGAAATCCCGACGGGCAGTGTGCTGTTGCTACCGACAGCATCGGGGCGGGAACCGGAGAGTGGGTGCTGCTGGTCAGTGGAAGCTCTGCCCGCCAGGCGCACAGTAGTGACTCATCGCCTGTCGATCTGTGCGTGATTGGCATTGTCGATGAAGTGGTGGCAGGTGGTCAGGTGATCTTCCATAAATAAGGCAGAAAATCATGAATCAACAGGATATTGAACAGGTCGTGAAAGCGGTGCTGCTGAAAATGAAAGACAGCAGCCAACCCGTCAGTGCCGTTCAAGAAATGGGCGTATTTGCCTCCCTGGATGACGCAGTGGCGGCAGCAAAACTGGCACAGCAGGAGCTGAAAAGCGTCGCTATGCGCCAGTTGGCCATTCACGCCATTCGTGAAGCAGGCGAAAAACACGCCAGAGAATTAGCGGAATTTGCCGTCAGTGAAACCGGCATGGGACGCGTTGAAGATAAATTTGCCAAAAACGTGGCGCAGGCACGCGGCACGCCGGGCGTGGAATGCCTGTCTCCACAGGTACTGACCGGCGATAACGGCCTGACGCTGATTGAAAATGCGCCGTGGGGCGTGGTGGCATCGGTAACGCCGTCCACCAACCCGGCCGCGACCGTCATTAATAACGCCATCAGCCTGATTGCGGCGGGTAACAGCGTGGTCTTTGCGCCGCATCCTGCTGCAAAAGGCGTTTCTCAGCGTGCGATCGGTCTGCTTAACCAGGCGGTAGTCGCTGCGGGTGGTCCGGCAAACCTGCTGGTGACCGTTGCCAATCCGGATATCGAAACCGCTCAGCGTCTGTTCAAGTACCCAGGCATCGGCTTGCTGGTGGTGACCGGCGGCGAAGCGGTGGTGGAATCTGCGCGTAAGCACACCAACAAACGTCTGATTGCCGCAGGTGCGGGTAACCCACCGGTGGTGGTGGATGAAACCGCCGATCTGGCGCGCGCCGCGCAGTCCATCGTTAAAGGTGCGTCGTTTGATAACAACATCATCTGCGCCGATGAAAAAGTCCTGATCGTCGTGGATAGCGTTGCCGACGAGCTGATGCGTCTGATGGAAGGTCAGCACGCGGTCAAGCTCACCGCAGCTCAGGCTGAGCAATTGCAGCCGGTGTTGATGAAAAACGTCGATGAACGCGGTAAAGGCACGGTTAGCCGTGACTGGGTCGGGCGCGATGCGGCCAAAATCGCCGCGGCGATCGGCCTGAATGTCCCGGAGCAAACCCGCTTGTTGTTCGTCGAAACCTCAGCCACACATCCGTTTGCGGTAACTGAACTGATGATGCCGGTGCTGCCGGTGGTGCGGGTGGCTAACGTTGACGAAGCCATTGCGCTGGCGGTCACGCTTGAAGGTGGTTGCCACCATACGGCGGCGATGCACTCACGCAACATCGATAACATGAACCGTATGGCTAACGCCATCGACACCAGCATTTTCGTCAAGAACGGACCGTGCATTGCCGGTCTTGGGCTTGGCGGTGAAGGCTGGACCACCATGACCATTACTACGCCAACCGGGGAAGGGGTGACCAGTGCGCGCACGTTTGTCCGCCTGCGTCGCTGTGTATTGGTGGATGCGTTTCGCATCGTATAAGGAGTGAAAGAGATGGCGCATGACGAACAACTTTGGCTCACACCCAGACTGCAAAAAGCAGCAACGCTGTGTAACCAGACGCCGGCCGCGAGTGATTCACCGCTGTGGCTCGGCGTTGATTTGGGGACCTGTGATGTGGTGTCGATGGTTGTCGACAGTGAAGGACAGCCGGTTGCGGTTTGTCTGGACTGGGCCGACGTCGTGCGTGACGGCATCGTCTGGGATTTTTTCGGTGCCGTGACCATTGTTCGTCGCCATCTCGATACGCTCGAACAACAACTGGGTTGCCGCTTTACCCACGCGGCAACCTCGTTCCCGCCAGGAACGGACCCGCGTATCTCCATTAACGTGCTGGAGTCTGCCGGACTTGAGGTTAGCCATGTGCTGGATGAGCCCACCGCCGTGGCGGATCTACTTCAGCTGGATAACGCAGGCGTGGTGGATATCGGCGGTGGGACGACCGGTATTGCCATCGTGAAGCAGGGCAAAGTGACCTATTCCGCCGACGAAGCGACCGGTGGGCATCACATTTCTCTGACGCTGGCTGGGAATCGTCGTATTCAACTGGAAGAAGCCGAGCAGTACAAGCGCAGCAACGGCAAGGAAATCTGGCCGGTAGTGAAGCCGGTTTACGAAAAGATGGCGGAAATTGTCGCCCACCATATTGCCGGGCAGGGCGTCATGGATTTATGGCTGGCCGGTGGGTCCTGTATGCAGCCGGGGGTTGATGAGTTGTTCCGTAAGCGTTTCCCGGAGCTGCAGGTGCATTTACCGCAGCACAGTCTGTTTATGACCCCGCTGGCGATTGCCAATAGCGGAAAAGTAAAAGCGGAAGGAATCTATGCAAGCTGAATTGCAGACCGCGCTCTTTCAGGCATTCGATGCCCTGAATCTACAACGCGTAAAAACGTTCAGCGTTCCACCGGTCACGCTATGCGGACTGGGAGCGCTCAGCACCTGCGGACAGGAAGCGCAAACGCGCGGGCTGACGCACATGTTCGTTATGGTAGATAGCTTCCTGCATGAAGCGGGAATGACCGCCTCACTGGAACGCAGCCTGGCGATGAAAGGCGTAGCGATGACGCTGTGGCCGTGCCCGGTCGGTGAGCCGTGCATCACTGACGTTTGCGCGGCGGTCGCACAGTTGCGCGAGTCAAAATGTGACGGCGTTGTGGCCTTCGGCGGCGGCTCGGTACTGGATGCCGCCAAAGCCGTCGCGTTGCTGGTAACCAACCCAACGCAGACACTGGCTGATATGACGGAAAACAGCGTGCTGCGTCCTCGTTTACCGCTGATTGCCGTGCCAACCACCGCCGGGACCGGGTCAGAAACCACCAACGTCACGGTGATTATCGATGCCGCTACCGGACTGAAAAAAGTGCTGGCCCACGCCACGCTGATGCCGGACGTCGCCATTCTCGATGCGGCGGTAACGGAAGGCGTACCGCCGCACGTGACGGCAATGACTGGCATCGATGCACTCACCCACGCTGTTGAAGCCTACAGCGCGCTGAACGCGACACCGTTTACCGACAGCCTGGCAATTGGCGCGATTGCGATGATCGGCAAGTCGCTGCCTAAAGCGGTGGGTTACGGCCATGACCTGGCGGCGCGCGAAAGCATGTTACTGGCTTCCTGTATGGCGGGGATGGCTTTTTCCAGCGCAGGTTTGGGCTTGTGTCATGCGATGGCTCACCAGCCAGGTGCTGCGCTGCACATCCCGCACGGGCAGGCTAATGCCATGCTGCTTCCTACGGTAATGGGCTTTAACCGCATGGTGTGCCGTGAACGCTTCAGCCATATCGGCAGAGCGTTAACCAATAAGAAATCAGACGATCGTGACGCTATCAGCGCGGTAATTGAGCTGATCGCTGAAGTGGGCCAGACCAAACGGCTCGCTGACGTGGGCGCGAAACCTGAGCATTACAGTACCTGGGCGCAAGCCGCATTGAACGATATTTGTATACGCAGCAACCCACGAACCGCCACGCAGGAACAGATTATCGACCTGTACGCGGCGGCACAATAAGGCATACCAGGACGTAGGCCGGATAAGGCGTTCGCGCCGCCATCCGGCAACAACGCGACATCATTGTCTGATGGCGCTGCGCTTATCAGGCCTACTAAGCACCTGGCAAATGGAGATAGGGCTATGGGAATTAACGAAATCATCATGTACATCATGATGTTCTTTATGCTGATTGCCGCCGTGGACAGGATCCTGTCGCAGTTCGGTGGTTCAGCGCGTTACCTCGGTAAGTTTGGTAAGAGCATCGAGGGATCGGGCGGTCAGTTTGAAGAAGGTTTTATGGCGATGGGCGCACTGGGTCTGGCGATGGTCGGTATGACTGCGCTGGCACCGGTACTGGCGCATGTGCTCGGACCGGTAATTATTCCGCTGTATGAAATGCTGGGCGCGAACCCGTCAATGTTTGCCGGAACGCTGCTGGCGTGTGATATGGGCGGCTTCTTCCTGGCGAAAGAACTGGCGGGTGGCGACGTGGCCGCATGGCTGTACTCTGGCCTGATCCTCGGGGCAATGATGGGGCCGACGCTGGTCTTCTCCATCCCAGTTGCGCTGGGAATTATTGAACCGTCAGACCGTCGTTATCTGGCTCTGGGCGTACTGGCCGGTATCGTGACCATTCCGGTTGGCTGTATCGCTGGCGGCCTGGTGGCAATGTACTCCGGGGTTGAAATCAACGGGCAACCGGTGGAGTTCACCTTCGCGCTGATTCTGATGAACATGATTCCGGTGCTGATCGTCGCCATCCTGGTGGCGCTGGGGCTGAAATTTATCCCGGAAAAAATGATTAACGGCTTCCAGATCTTCGCCAAGTTCCTGGTGGCGCTGATCACTATCGGCCTGGCGGCGGCGGTCATTAAGTTCCTGCTTGGCTGGGAGCTGATCCCGGGTCTCGATCCTATCTTCATGTCTGCGGGTGATAAGCCCGGCGAAGTGATGCGCGCCATCGAAGTGATCGGTTCTATCTCCTGCGTGCTGCTGGGTGCCTACCCGATGGTACTGCTGCTGACCCGCTGGTTTGAAAAACCGCTAATGAGTGTCGGCAACCTGCTGAAAATCAACAATATCGCCGCTGCGGGTATGGTGGCAACTCTGGCGAACAACATCCCGATGTTCGGCATGATGAAAAATATGGATACCCGCGGCAAAGTGATCAACTGCGCGTTCGCGGTCTCTGCAGCCTTCGCTCTGGGTGACCACTTAGGTTTTGCCGCCGCGAACATGAACGCCATGATCTTCCCGATGATTGTCGGCAAGTTGATTGGTGGTGTGACGGCGATTGGCGTAGCGATGATGCTGGTGCCAAAAGACGAAAATGTTCCGGCCGTTGTTGACGCGGAAACTGCAGAAGCAAAAGCGGAGGCGCAATCGTGAATACTCGCCAGCTACTGAGCGTCGGTATCGATATCGGCACCACCACCACTCAGGTGATCTTCTCCCGCCTTGAGCTGGTTAACCGTGCGGCAGTGTCGCAGGTGCCGCGCTACGAATTTATCAAACGCGAAATTAGCTGGCAAAGCCCGGTCTTCTTCACACCCGTCGATAAGCAGGGCGGGTTGAAAGAGGCTGAACTTAAAGCGCTGATCCTGGCCCAGTATCAGGCGGCGGGTATTGCGCCGGAAACGGTTGATTCCGGCGCGATCATCATTACCGGAGAAAGCGCGAAAACCCGCAACGCCCGTCCGGCGGTGATGACGCTCTCCCAGTCGCTGGGTGACTTCGTGGTGGCCAGTGCCGGTCCGCACCTGGAATCGGTGATTGCCGGTCACGGTGCCGGTGCACAAACGCTGTCTGAGCAGCGTCTGTGCAGCGTGCTGAATATCGACATCGGCGGCGGGACGTCAAACTACGTACTGTTTGATGCCGGAAAGGTCAGCGGCTCTGCGTGCCTGAACGTCGGGGGACGACTGCTGGAAACTGACGGTCAGGGGCGCGTGGTCCATGCGCACCAGCCGGGACAGATGATCGTCGACGAGGTGTTTGGTGCCGGTACCGACGCCCGAACGCTCAATGCCGCACAGCTTGTCCAGGTCGCGCGGCGAATGGCGAATCTGATCGTGGAAGTGATTGACGGCACGCCTTCTGCCCTGGCGCAGGCGCTGATGCAAACCGGTTTACTGCCTGCGGGCGTGAAACCGGATGTGATTACGCTTTCCGGAGGAGTGGGCGAGTGCTACCGCAACCAGCCTGCCGATCCGTTCTGT
Source organism: Citrobacter sp. TBCS-14 (assembly GCF_005280805.1). Taxonomy (NCBI): domain Bacteria; kingdom Pseudomonadati; phylum Pseudomonadota; class Gammaproteobacteria; order Enterobacterales; family Enterobacteriaceae; genus Citrobacter; species Citrobacter sp. TBCS-14. The sequence continues at coordinate 218,122 of NZ_SZWM01000141.1, read as the reverse complement.
TTTTCTGACATTGGACCGCTGCTGGCGACAGCGCTGCATGAACATCCGCGCTTGCGTGAGATGAACGTGCAGTTCCCGGCGCAAACCGTGCGCGCCACGGTGATTGGCGCCGGGGCGCATACGCTGTCGCTGTCGGGCAGCACCATCTGGCTGGAAGGCGTGGCACTTCCGCTGCGCAATCTGCCGGTGGCGATCCCGGTTGACGACGCTGATTTGGTGGCGGCCTGGCAGCTGGCGCTGGTGCAGCTCGATCTTGATCCGAAAACAGACGCCTATGTGCTGGCGCTGCCCGGGTCGCTGCCGGTGCGCTACGCCGCGCTATTAACGGTCATCGACGCGCTGCTGGCCTTTGTCGCGCGTTATCCGAATCCGCATCCCCTGCTGGTGGTAGCCGAGCAGGATTTTGGTAAAGCCCTGGGCATGCTGTTACGCCCACAGTTACAGCAACACCCGCTGGCGGTCATCGATGAGGTGATTGTCCGGGCGGGGGACTATATCGACATTGGTACGCCTCTTTTTGGCGGATCGGTTGTGCCGGTGACGGTGAAATCACTCGCATTTCCTTCCTGAGGGAACGACTTATGAAACTAAAGACCACATTGTTCGGCAATGTTTATCAGTTTAAGGATGTAAAAGAGGTGCTGGCCAAAGCCAACGAACTGCGTTCGGGGGATGTGCTGGCAGGTGTCGCCGCGACAAGCTCACAGGAGCGCGTGGCGGCCAAACAGGTGTTGTCGGAAATGACGGTGGCGGATATTCGCAACAACCCGGTGATTTCCTATGAAGAGGACTGCGTCACGCGTCTGATTCAGGATGACGTCAACGAAACAGCCTATAACCGCATCAAAAACTGGAGCATCAGTGAGCTGCGCGAGTACGTGTTGAGTGATGAAACCTCTGTCGATGACATTGCGTTTATGCGCAAAGGGTTAACGTCAGAAGTGGTCGCTGGGGTGGCAAAAATTTGCTCCAACGCGGACCTGATCTACGGCGGCAAAAAAATGCCGGTGATCAAAAAAGCCAACACCACGATCGGCTTGCCGGGCACCTTCAGCTGCCGTTTGCAGCCGAACGACACCCGTGACGATGTGCAGAGTATTGCCGCGCAAATCTACGAAGGGCTTTCTTTCGGTGCGGGCGATGCGGTGATCGGCGTTAACCCGGTAACCGATGACGTGGAGAACTTAAGCCGCGTACTCGACACCGTGTATGGCGTGATCGACAAATATAACATTCCTACTCAGGGCTGCGTGCTGGCGCACGTTACTACCCAGATCGAAGCGATTCGTCGCGGCGCGCCGGGCGGGCTGATTTTCCAGAGTATCTGCGGTAGCGAGAAAGGCTTGAAAGAGTTCGGCGTTGAGCTGGCGATGCTGGACGAGGCGCGTGCAGTGGGCGCTGAATTCAACCGTATCGCCGGGGAAAACTGCCTGTACTTTGAGACCGGGCAGGGGTCTGCGCTTTCTGCTGGCGCTAACTTCGGTGCCGATCAGGTGACGATGGAAGCGCGTAACTACGGGCTGGCACGCCACTACGATCCGTTCCTGGTGAATACCGTTGTCGGCTTTATCGGGCCAGAGTATCTCTACAATGACCGCCAGATTATTCGCGCCGGTTTAGAAGATCACTTCATGGGCAAGCTGAGCGGCATTTCGATGGGCTGTGACTGTTGTTACACCAACCATGCCGATGCTGACCAGAACCTCAATGAAAACCTGATGATTCTGCTCGCCACCGCAGGCTGCAACTACATCATGGGCATGCCGCTCGGTGACGACATCATGCTCAACTATCAGACCACCGCGTTCCACGACACCGCGACTGTGCGCCAGTTGCTGAACCTGCGTCCGTCGCCGGAGTTTGAACGCTGGCTGGAAAACATGGGCATTATGGCAAACGGTCGCCTGACCAAACGGGCGGGCGATCCGTCACTGTTCTTCTGATGACGCGGGGATGACACACGATGGATCAAAAACAGATTGAAGAAATTGTACGCAGCGTAATGGCGTCAATGGGTGAGTCACAACCGCAGGCTCAAGCGCCGTCAGCGGAAGTGAAATGCAGCACCACGCAGTGCGCCGCACCAACGGGCGAAAGCTGTGCCATGGATTTAGGATCGCCGGAAGCGAAAGCGTGGATTGGCGTTGAAAACCCGCACCGCGCAGAAGTGTTGACGGAGCTGCGTCGCAGCACCGCTGCACGTGTCTGTACCGGTCGTGCTGGCCCGCGTCCGCGTACCCAGGCGCTGCTGCGCTTCCTGGCTGACCACTCACGCTCGAAAGATACCGTGCTGAAAGAGGTGCCGGAAGAGTGGGTGAAAGCACAAGGCTTGCTGGAAGTGCGCTCGGAAATCAGTGACAAAAATCTGTACCTGACCCGCCCGGACATGGGCCGTCGTCTGAGTGCGGAAGCGATTGAAGCGCTGAAATCCCAGTGCGTGGCGAACCCGGATGTCCAGGTGATTGTCTCTGATGGGCTGTCTACGGATGCCATCACCGCCAACTACGAAGAGATTCTGCCGCCATTGTTGTCTGGATTAAAACAGGCTGGGCTGAAGGTTGGCACGCCGTTCTTTGTCCGCTATGGCCGCGTGAAAATCGAAGATCAGATTGGCGAGCTGCTGGGTGCGAAAGCGGTGATCCTGCTGGTCGGTGAACGTCCGGGCTTAGGCCAGTCGGAAAGTCTTTCCTGCTACGCGGTCTATTCACCGCGCGTGGCGACTACCGTTGAGGCCGACAGAACCTGTATTTCCAACATTCACCAGGGCGGTACGCCACCGGTCGAAGCGGCTGCGGTAATCGTGGATTTGGCCAAACGCATGCTGGAGCAAAAAGCGTCCGGCATCAACATGACCCGTTAAGGAGGCATCATGCCAGCATTAGATTTGATTAGACCTTCAGTTACCGCCATGCGCGTGATTGCCTCGGTAAATGACGGTTTTGCCCGCGAACTTAAATTACCGCCACATATACGTAGCCTCGGACTCATCACAGCAGACTCTGATGACGTGGCGTATATTGCCGCAGACGAAGCGACAAAACAGGCAATGGTCGAAGTGGTTTATGGCCGCTCGCTGTATGCCGGTGCGGCGCACGGACCTTCTCCAACGGCAGGTGAAGTGTTGATTATGCTCGGTGGACCTAACCCGGCGGAAGTTCGCGCGGGTCTGGATGCGATGGTGGCCAATATTGAAAATGGCGCCGCGTTCCAGTGGGCCAATGATGCAGAAAATACGGCTTTCCTGGCACACGTGGTATCGCGTACCGGTTCATACCTTTCTGCTACGGCGGGATGCGTACTGGGCGATCCGATGGCTTATCTGGTGGCTCCGCCATTAGAAGCAACCTACGGGATTGATGCTGCGCTGAAATCTGCCGATGTACAGATTGTTACCTACGTGCCGCCACCGTCAGAAACCAACTACTCGGCGGCGTTTTTAACCGGTAGCCAGGCAGCCTGTAAAGCAGCCTGTAACGCCTTCGCTGATGCTGTTCTGGATATTGCCCGTAATCCTGTCCAGCGCGCGTAAGAGAGGTTGCAATGATCAATTCACTGGGATTACTGGAAGTGGATGGCATGGTGGCTGCTGTAGACGCGGCGGATGCCATGCTGAAAGCCGCGAACGTGCGTCTGCTTAGCCACCAGGTGCTCGATCCTGGCAGGCTAACGCTGGTGGTGGAAGGCGATCTGGCGGCGTGTCGTGCAGCGCTGGATGCCGGTTGTGCTGCTGCTGCGCGTACAGGACGTGTTATCAGCCGCAAGGAGATAGGACGGCCGGATGATGACACCCAGTGGCTGATCGGCGGTTTTACGCGCCAGCCGAAAAAACCAGAACCGAAGAAATCAGAACCGAAGCCGGAAGTGACATCAGACGTGAAAACAGAGAAGACGCAGGAAACACCGGTGTCCTCTGAATCCTCTGACGAATTACTGGCGCTGTTAACATCGGTCCGTCAAGGAATGACGGCAGGGGAAGTGGCCGCGCACTTTGGTTGGTCACTTGATAAAGCCAGAATTGCGCTGGAACAGCTCTTTTCTGCCGGAGCGTTGCGTAAACGCAGTAGTCGCTATCGCTTAAAAAATTAACCTGTCGGAGGGCCGGGGGCTTCAGTGAAGCTTCCGGCTTCAAAGGTCATGAAAAAGAAACGTACTGCAAACCTGCACCATCTTTATCATGAAGTATTACCCGAAGACGTTAAACTTACGCCGAAAGTGGAAGTGGACAATGTTCATCAGCGGCGAACAACGGATGTGTATGAGCACGCGCTGACCATTACCGCCTGGCAGCAGATCTACGACCAGCTGCATCCAGGTAAATTTCATGGCGAGTTCACTGAAATCCTGCTTGATGATATTCAGGTGTTCCGTGAATACACCGGTCTGGCGCTGCGTCAGTCCTGTCTCGTCTGGCCAAATTCATTCTGGTTTGGCATTCCGGCTACGCGCGGCGAACAGGGGTTTATTGGCACCCAATGTCTGGGTAGCGCTGAAATTGCGACCCGTCCGGGCGGGACGGAATTTGAGCTGAGTACGCCGGATGACTACACCATTCTTGGCGTCGTGATCTCTGAAGAGGCGATCGCTCGTCAGGCTAACTTCCTGCACAACCCGGAAAGGGTGCTGCATATGCTGCGCAACCAGTCGGCGCTGGAAGTAAAAGAACAACACAAAGCCGCATTGTGGGGCTTTGTGCAACAGGCGCTGGCGACGTTTAGCGAGAATCCTGAAAATCTTCGCCAGCCTGCGGTGCGCAAAGTGTTAGGGGATAATCTGCTGTTGGCGATGGGTACCATGTTGGATGAAGCCCAGCCGATCATCACCGCCGAGAGTATCAGCCATCAGAGTTACCGTCGGTTGCTGTCGCGTGCGCGCGAATATGTGCTGGAAAATATGTCGGAGCCGCTGACCGTGCTCGACCTGTGCAATCAGCTGCATGTCAGCCGAAGAACCTTGCAAAATGCCTTCCATGCGATCCTGGGGATCGGGCCGAATGCCTGGTTAAAACGCATTCGTTTGAACGCAGTCCGCCGTGAGCTTATCAGCCCGTGGTCGCAGAGTACGACGGTAAAAGATGCCGCGATGCAGTGGGGATTCTGGCATTTAGGGCAGTTTGCCACCGATTACCAGCAGCTGTTTGCCGAGAAACCGTCGCTCACGCTGCATCAGCGTATGCGTCAGTGGGCGTGATGAGATTATTGAGTCGGATGCGACGCTTCGCGTTTTATCCGACCTACGGGACGGTGCCATTATTGAAGTTGTAGGCCGGATAAGGCGTTAGCCGCCATCAGGCAATGACACCCAGTCGCGCACCTGAATAAACTCGCTAAGGGCGGCTTCCGGGCTGTTCGCTTCCGGCTGCCAGTCATACTCCCAGCGCACCAGCGGCGGCATCGACATCAAAATGGATTCCGTACGCCCGCCAGTCTGTAGACCAAACAGCGTGCCGCGATCCCACACCAGGTTAAATTCCACGTAGCGTCCACGACGATAAAGCTGGAAGTTGCGCTCGCGCTCACCCCAACTCATCGCTTTGCGCCGCTCAACGATCGGCAGATACGCGTCGGTATAGCCTGTGCCAACTGCTCGCATAAAATCGAAACAGTGGTCGAAGTCCGGGGTATTTAAATCATCGAAAAACAGTCCGCCGATGCCGCGCTGTTCGTTGCGATGCTTAAGGAAAAAGTAGTCATCGCACCACTTTTTGTAACGCGGGTAAACGTCATCGCCAAACGGCTGGCACAGCTCAAGCGCCGTACGGTGCCAGTGAACGGCGTCCTCTTCAAAGCCGTAGTAGGGCGTTAAATCAAAGCCACCGCCAAACCACCAGACCGGATCGGCACCGGGTTTTTCGGCGATAAAAAACCGCACGTTAGCATGACTGGTGGGAATGTACGGGTTGAGCGGGTGCACCACCAGTGACACGCCCATCGCTTCAAAACTGCGCCCGGCCAGTTCTGGCCGATGTGCTGTCGCTGAGGCTGGCATCGCGTCACCATGGACATGGGAGAAATTCACGCCCGCTTGTTCAAAAATCCCACCGTTACGCAGCACCCGGCTGCGTCCGCCGCCACCCGCTTCGCGCTGCCAGCTATCTTCAACAAATTCAGCGCCGTCTACGGTAGACAGTTGCTGGCAAATATCATCCTGCAGGCTGAGCAGGAACTGTTTAACGCGCTGGGCATCGGGCTTCATGATTAACGTTTCTTCGAGTGGGCTTTCTGGTTATCAAACCAGTGGAAATAGCTGATAACGCCATTGGCGATGGCGGTGGCAATTTTCTGCCGAAATGCCGTGGTGCCCAGCAGGCGTTCTTCTTCCGGGTTGGTAATAAATGAGGTTTCTACCAGCACCGAAGGAATGGACGGCGATTTTAGTACCACGAAGGCGGCCTGTTCTGTACTGCGGCTGTGCAGACGGTGTACTGGCTTGATCTTCTTCAGGATGTGCGACCCTAAGGTCAGGCTATTTTTAATGGTGTCGGTCTGAACCAGATCGAACAGCACTTGCTGCAGCAAATGATCTTTGTCGGTGGCTTTTTTCCCGGCGACTTCATCCGCGCGGTTTTCACGATCGGACAGATACTTTGCCATGGCGCTACTGGCGCCGCGGTTAGACAGAGCAAAGACCGACGCCCCCGCCGCGCTGGGGTTAGTAAAACCGTCAGCGTGGATAGACATAAACAGGTCGGCACCGTGCTTGTGGGCGATCTCGACGCGGTCGTACAGCGGAATAAAGGTATCGCCGGAGCGGGTCAGCCGGGCATCGATCCCCTGGCTACGCAGGATGGATCGCACGTTTTTGGCAATAGCCAGCACCACGTGTTTTTCCTTCGAACCGTTGCGACCAATTGCCCCGGTATCAATGCCACCGTGACCCGGATCGAGAACCACAACACGCTTTGCGCCTGATTTTTTCGCTTTCGGTTTACTGTGACCATTGCTGGTTTTTAGCGCTTCTTCTTTAGCGATAGCTGGCGACATACCTGACAGCGTCAGGGCAGCCAGCCCGGCTTTCAGCACCTGGCGGCGCGATGTGAGAGTTTTTAGTGGTTTAAAAGTGCTCATACGGCCTGAGTTGTAATAAATAAGTTCCAGATGTTATATCGTATCGCGTAGTCCGTTGCGACGGATCGGGATAATAATTGTTTTACTTTTCATTTCAATACGTGACAGTTGCCTATTATGCCATTTTTTACGCCGCTTCGCGTCAGATATTGGCTTAATCAGTTGTTCACGCCATAATCACTATTTTTAGGGCTAAAAAGGGTCTCAATACCATGGAGATACGCGTATTTCGCCAGGAAGATTTCGAAGAGGTTATCACCCTCTGGGAGCGCTGCGACCTGCTGCGTCCATGGAACGATCCGGAAATGGATATTGAGCGCAAGGTGAATCACGACGTCAGCTTGTTCCTGGTCGCTGAGGTGAACGGTGAAGTCGTTGGCACGGTGATGGGGGGTTACGACGGTCATCGCGGCTCAGCGTACTATCTTGGCGTACACCCTGAATTTCGTGCTCGTGGCATTGCGAATGCACTGCTCAGCCGGCTGGAGAAAAAGCTCATTGCCCGCGGATGTCCGAAGATTCAAATTATGGTGCGTGACGACAATGACATCGTGCTGGGCATGTATGAACGTCTGGGATATGAACATGCTGACGTACTCAATCTGGGCAAGCGCTTGATTGAAGATGAAGAGTACTGAGTTTCATCCCGCCGACTATGACGGTCACGGGCGTCTGCGCCTCCCTGTTTTGTTCTGGTGCGTGCTGCTGCTTCAGGCGCGCACGTGGGTGCTGTTTGTGATTGCGGGATCTTCTCGCGAGCAGGGCAATACCTTACTGAATTTGTTTTACCCCGATCACGATGCGTTCTGGCTGGGATTGCTCCCAGGCGTTCCGGCAGTGCTGGCGTTTTTACTCAGCGGGCGGCGTTTTGCGTTTCCTGCGCTGTGGCGCTGGCTGCGCGGATTACTGATTTTGGCCCAGTTGGCGTTGCTTTGCTGGCAGCCACTGCTGTGGTTGGGGGGCGATCCGGTCAATGGCGTTGGGTTGGCGCTGCTGGTAGCCGATGTTGTCGCCCTGGTCTGGCTACTGACTAACCCGCGTTTACGTGCCTGTTTTGCCATCGAAAAAGAATAACGGCACTTTTTTATGAAGCCGGACTCCAAGCAACGTTAATTAATAAAGAAAGGATGTGAGATGAAATCGCTGCGTTTGATGTTATGCGCGATGCCGCTGGTACTGACCGGCTGCTCGACGCTCTCGTCGGTGAACTGGTCCGCCGCAAATCCGTGGAACTGGTTTGGTTCTTCGACGGAAGTCACCGAGCAGGGGGTGGGACAACTCACTGCTGCGACGCCGCTGGATGAGAAAGCCATTGCCGATGCGCTGGACGGAGATTATCGCCTGCGCAGCGGGATGAAGACCGACAACGGCAATGTTGTGCGCTTTTTTGAAGCAATGAAAGAAGATAAGTTGGCGATGGTGATCACTGGCGATGGGGGGACCATCAGCCGTATTGATGTACTGGACGGCGATATTGAGTCAGCGTCCGGTGCAGAAATCGGTACACCGTTTAGTGACCTTTACACCAAAGCGTTCGGTAATTGCCAGAAAGCGACCGGCGATGATAGTGCAGGTGTTGAGTGTAAAGCTGAGGGAAGTCAGCATATTAGCTACATTTTTTCCGGTGAGTGGAGCGGTCCTGAAGGCATAATGCCGTCTGACGATACGCTGAAAGACTGGAAAGTAAGCAAAATTATCTGGCGGCGTTAATTTGCGTCTGAACAAATCGACAGACTAAAAAAACAGGTAGAATAACGCCCATCAATGCCACGAGGTCGTGGCATCTTTTTTTCAGGAGGAACAATGTCTCAGGTTCAGAGTGGCATTTTGCCAGAACATTGCCGTGCGGCGATTTGGATTGAAGCCAATGTAAAAGGCGACGTTGAGGCTTTGCGCGCTGCCAGCAAAACATTTGCTGATAAGTTGGCGACCTTTGAAGCAAAATTCCCGGATGCACATCTGGGCGCGGTTGTGGCTTTCGGTAACAAAACCTGGCGCACGCTGAGCGGTGGCGTAGGGGCTGAAGAGTTAAAGGACTTTATCCCTTACGGTAAAGGTCTGGCCCCGGCAACGCAGTATGACGTGCTGATCCACATTCTTTCTCTGCGTCATGACGTGAATTTCTCTGTTGCGCAGGCGGCCATGGACGCCTTTGGTGATTGCATCGACGTGAAAGAAGAGATCCACGGTTTCCGTTGGGTCGAAGAGCGTGATCTGAGCGGCTTCGTTGATGGTACGGAAAACCCGGCCGGGGAAGAGACGCGTCGTGACGTTGCGGTTATCAAAGATGGCGTGGATGCGGGTGGTAGCTATGTGTTCGTGCAGCGCTGGGAGCACAACCTGAAGCAGCTGAACCGCATGAGCATCCACGATCAGGAAATGATGATTGGTCGTACCAAAGAAGCCAACGAAGAGATCGACGGCGACGATCGCCCGGCCACCTCTCACCTGAGCCGCGTGGATTTGAAAGAAGACGGTAAAGGGCTGAAAATTGTCCGCCAGAGCCTGCCATACGGTACCGCCAGCGGTACGCACGGTCTGTACTTCTGCGCTTACTGCGCGCACCTGCACAATATTGAGCAGCAACTGCTGAGCATGTTCGGCGACACCGACGGTAAACGTGACGCCATGCTGCGCTTCACCAAGCCGGTGACCGGCGGCTATTATTTTGCGCCATCGCTGGACCGCTTAATGGCGCTGTGAGAGTGAGTTGCCGGATGGTGGCATAATGCCTACTCCGGCCTACACGCTGGCGTAAAATACATCTCCCCGCACCGTCGGGGATTTTTTTTACCTGAAATTAACCTGATTTAGTGAGCCATTTCGCAGCACTGATTTGTTAATGCTGTATCTTCTGCGTGAATGAAGCGGATGCTTCATATTCAAAAGGAGAATATTGAAATGGGAAAACTCACGGGCAAAACAGCATTGATTACGGGCGCATCTCAGGGTATTGGCGAAGGGATCGCCAGAACATTTGCCCGCCACGGTGCGAACCTGATCTTGCTGGATATCTCCGATGAGATTGAAAAACTGGCGGATGAGCTTGTTGGACGCGGTCACCGTTGTACGGCAGTTCATGCGGACGTCAGAGATTTTGCTTCTGTCACCGCGGCGGTAAAACGCGCGAAGAACATTGAGGGCAAAATCGATATTCTGGTCAACAACGCAGGCGTATGCCGTCTCGGCAGCTTCCTTGAAATGAGCGATGAAGATCGCGACTTCCATATTGATATCAACATCAAAGGTGTCTGGAACGTGACGAAAGCCGTTCTGCCGGAGATGGTTGCTCGCAAGGATGGGCGCATCGTGATGATGTCATCCGTCACCGGCGATATGGTCGCCGATCCGGGCGAAACGGCCTATGCACTGTCAAAAGCCGCGATTATCGGCTTAACCAAATCGCTGGCGGTGGAATACGCGCAATCCGGCATCCGCGTTAATGCGATTTGCCCCGGCTATGTCCGCACGCCAATGGCGGAAAACATCGCGCGTCAGTCTAACCCGGACGATCCGGAATCAGTGTTGACTGAAATGGCAAAAGCCATTCCGCTGCGTCGCCTGGCGTGTCCGCTTGAAGTCGGTGAACTGGCGGCGTTCCTGGCGTCTGATGAGTCCAGCTACTTAACCGGCACGCAGAACGTGATCGATGGCGGCAGTACCCTGCCAGAAAGCGTTAGCGTCGGCGTCTGAGTGATGCCTGTCTCCTCCCCGCGAACAGGGGAGGAGTTACCTCTTATTCTCTTTTCAACTTTCAAATCATCAAACGGTATATAAAACCGTTACTCCTTTTACTCCCGTTATAAATATGATGGCCATAAGAAAGTCATTAAATTTATAAGGGTGCGCAATGGCCGTTAACTTACTGAAAAAAAGAACCCTGACGCTGGCGGCGCTGCTGCTGGTCGGTCAGGCGCAGGCAACGGAACTGCTGAACAGTTCCTATGATGTGTCTCGTGAGCTGTTTGCCGCCCTTAACCCGTCGTTTGAACAGCAATGGGCGCAGGATAACGGCGGTGACAAGCTGACGATTAAACAATCTCATGCCGGGTCATCAAAACAGGCGCTGGCGATTCTGCAGGGGCTGAAAGCCGACGTCGTCACCTATAACCAGGTCACTGACGTGCAGATTCTGCATGACAAAGGAAAGCTGATTCCGGCCGACTGGCAAAGCCGTCTGCCAAATAACAGCTCGCCGTTCTATTCCACAATGGGCTTCCTGGTGCGCAAAGGGAACCCGAAAAACATCCATGACTGGAATGACCTGGTGCGTTCTGACGTCAAACTGATCTTCCCAAACCCGAAAACCTCAGGTAACGCGCGCTATACCTATCTGGCGGCGTGGGGTGCGGCGGCAAAAGCGGACGGCGGCGATAAAGCTAAAACCGAACAGTTCATGACCCAGTTCCTGAAAAATGTTGAAGTCTTTGATACCGGCGGTCGTGGTGCCACCACCACCTTTGCGGAACGTGGGCTGGGCGACGTGCTGATCAGCTTCGAATCAGAAGTGAACAACATTCGTAAGCAGTATGAAGCGCAGGGTTTCGAGGTCGTTATTCCTAAGACCAATATCCTCGCCGAGTTCCCGGTGGCGTGGATCGATAAAAACGTGCAGGCCAATGGCACTGAGAAAGCGGCGAAAGCCTATCTGAACTGGCTGTACAGCCCGCAGGCGCAGACCATCATCACGGATTACTACTACCGTGTGAATAACCCGCAGGTGATGGACAAGCTGAAAGATAAATTCCCGCAGACCGAGTTGTTCCGCGTGGAAGATCAGTTTGGCGCATGGCCTGAGGTGATGAAAACGCACTTTGTCAGCGGCGGTGAGCTGGACAAACTGTTGGCGGCGGGGCGTAAGTAAATGTTTGCTGTTTCCTCCCGACGCGTGCTGCCCGGCTTTACCTTAAGCCTGGGCACCAGCTTACTGTTTGTCTGCCTGATATTGCTGCTGCCGCTCAGTGCGCTGGTGATGCAACTGGCGCAAATGAGCTGGGCGCAATACTGGGAAGTGATTACCAATCCGCAGGTGGTGGCAGCCTATAAGGTAACGCTGCTGTCCGCGTTTGTGGCCTCGATCTTTAACGGCGTGTTCGGCCTGCTGATGGCGTGGATCTTAACCCGCTATCGCTTTCCAGGTCGCACGCTGCTGGATGCGTTAATGGACCTGCCGTTTGCGCTGCCTACGGCAGTGGCGGGCCTGACGCTGGCCTCGCTGTTTTCGGTTAACGGTTTTTACGGCGAGTGGCTGGCGAAACTGGATATTAAAGTAACCTACACCTGGCTCGGTATTGCGGTCGCCATGGCGTTTACCAGCATTCCGTTCGTAGTGCGTACCGTACAGCCGGTGCTGGAAGAGTTAGGCCCGGAGTATGAAGAAGCTGCGGAAACGCTTGGCGCCACGCGCTTGCAGAGCTTTCGTAAAGTGGTGCTGCCGGAATTATCTCCGGCGCTGGTTGCCGGGATCGCACTTTCGTTCACCCGCAGCCTGGGGGAATTTGGTGCGGTTATCTTCATCGCCGGGAACATCGCCTGGAAAACGGAAGTCACTTCGCTGATGATTTTTGTCCGCTTGCAGGAGTTTGACTATCCCGCCGCCAGCGCGATTGCGTCGGTGATCCTCGGGGCATCGCTGTTGCTGCTGTTTTCGATTAACACCCTGCAGAGTCGCTTTGGTCGACGCGTGGTAGGTCACTGATGGCAGAGATTACCCAATTGAAACGCTATGGCGCGCCCCGCATCAACTGGGGGAAATGGTTTCTGATCGGCACCGGTATGCTGGTCTCCGCGTTCATTTTGCTGGTGCCGATGATTTATATCTTCGTGCAGGCGTTCAGCAAGGGATTAATGCCGGTATTACAGAACCTGGCCGACCCGGACATGCTGCACGCCATTTGGCTAACGGTGCTGATTGCGCTGATCGCGGTACCGGTGAACCTGGTGTTTGGCGTGCTGCTGGCGTGGCTGGTCACGCGCTTTAACTTCCCCGGTCGCCAGTTGCTGCTGACGTTGCTGGATATCCCGTTTGCCGTGTCGCCAGTGGTCGCCGGTCTGGTCTATCTGCTGTTTTATGGTTCCAACGGCCCGCTCGGCGGCTGGCTGGATGAGCACAACCTGCAGGTGATGTTCGCCTGGCCGGGAATGGTGCTGGTCACGGTCTTCGTCACCTGTCCGTTTGTGGTGCGTGAGCTGGTACCGGTGATGTTGAGCCAGGGCAGCAATGAGGACGAGGCGGCTATTCTACTTGGCGCATCCGGCTGGCAGATGTTCCGCCGCGTGACCTTGCCAAACATTCGCTGGGCGCTGCTGTACGGCGTGGTGCTGACCAACGCCCGCGCGATTGGCGAGTTTGGCGCGGTATCGGTGGTGTCCGGCTCTATTCGCGGCGAAACCCTGTCGCTGCCTCTGCAGATTGAATTACTGGAGCAGGACTACAACACCGTCGGCTCCTTTACCGCTGCGGCGTTATTAACGCTGATGGCGATTGTTACCCTGTTTTTGAAGAGCATGTTGCAATGGCGTCTGGAGAACCAGGAAAAACGCGCGCAGCAGGAGGAAAATCATGAGCATTGAGATTGCCAATATTAAGAAGTCTTTTGGTCGCACCCAGGTGCTGAACGATATCTCACTGGATATTCCTTCAGGTCAGATGGTCGCGCTGCTGGGGCCGTCCGGTTCAGGAAAAACTACGCTGCTGCGCATTATTGCCGGGCTGGAGCATCAGTCCAGCGGACATATTCGCTTTCACGGTACGGACGTCAGTCGTCTGCACGCTCGCGAGCGTAAGGTGGGGTTTGTATTCCAGCACTACGCGCTGTTCCGGCATATGACCGTCTTCGACAATATCGCCTTTGGTCTGACGGTACTACCACGTCGCGAGCGTCCGAATGCGGCGGCGATCAAAGTAAAAGTCACCAAACTGTTGGAAATGGTACAGTTGGCCCATCTGGCAGAACGCTTCCCGGCGCAGCTTTCCGGCGGTCAAAAGCAGCGCGTGGCGCTGGCGCGTGCGCTGGCGGTAGAGCCGCAGATCCTGCTGCTCGATGAACCATTTGGCGCGCTTGATGCCCAGGTGCGTAAAGAGTTGCGTCGTTGGCTGCGTCAGTTACATGAAGAACTGAAATTCACCAGCGTGTTCGTTACCCACGATCAGGAAGAAGCGACGGAAGTGGCTGACCGCGTGGTGGTGATGAGTCAGGGTCATATCGAGCAGGCCGATGCGCCGGATCAGGTATGGCGTGAACCGGCTACCCGCTTTGTGCTGGAGTTTATGGGCGAAGTAAACCGCCTACAGGGCACCGTACGCGGTGGGCAGTTCCACGTTGGCGCGCATCGCTGGCCGCTGGGATATACGCCCGCGTATCAGGGACCGGTCGATTTGTTCCTGCGTCCGTGGGAAGTCGATGTGAGCCGCCGTACCAGCCTCGATTCGCCGCTGCCGGTACAGGTGCTGGAAGCCAGTCCGAAAGGTCACTACACCCAATTAGTTGTCCAGCCACTGGGGTGGTATAACGAGCCGCTGACGGTGGTGATGCAGGGCGATAACCCCCCAAGCCGCGGTGAACGTCTGTTTGTGGGACTGCAAAATGCGCGTCTGTATAACGGTGAACAGCGGATTGAAACGCGTGAAACCGAACTTGCTCTGGCACAATCCGCCTGATAGGTTAATTCGCATAGTTATCGCCCGGTGGCGCTATGCTTACCGGGCCTACGGGCTAAATCATGACCTGTAGGCCGGGTAAGCGCAGCGCCACCCGGCATTTTATTGAGCAGAAAACGTGAACACATTAGAACAAACAATTGGCAATACGCCTCTGGTAAAACTGCAACGTCTGGCGCCGGATAACGGCAGTGAAATTTGGGTCAAGCTGGAAGGCAATAACCCGGCAGGGTCGGTGAAAGATCGCGCCGCGCTGTCAATGATTGTCGAAGCGGAAAAACGTGGAGAAATTAAGCCTGGTGATGTGCTGATCGAGGCGACCAGCGGCAATACCGGGATCGCGCTGGCGATGATTGCTGCGCTGAAAGGCTATCGTATGAAGTTGTTGATGCCGGACAACATGAGTCAGGAGCGTCGTGCCGCGATGCGCGCCTACGGTGCTGAGCTGATTCTGGTTAGCAAAGAGCAGGGCATGGAAGGGGCGCGCGACTTAGCCCTGGAGATGGCTCAGCGCGGTGAGGGCACGCTACTCGATCAGTTTAACAACCCTGATAATCCGTATGCGCATTACACCACCACCGGGCCGGAGATCTGGCAGCAAACGTCAGGCCGTATCACTCATTTCGTTTCCAGTATGGGCACCACCGGCACCATTACTGGCGTGTCACGTTTTCTACGCGAGCAGGATAAACCCGTGACCATCGTCGGATTACAACCGGAAGAGGGCAGCAGTATTCCGGGGATACGTCGCTGGCCCGCGGAATATATGCCGGGGATTTTTAACGCTTCGCTGGTGGATGAAGTACTGGATATTCATCAGGACGACGCTGAGAAAACCATGCGTGAACTGGCGGTTCGCGAGGGTATTTTTTGTGGTGTGAGTTCCGGCGGCGCGGTAGCCGGTGCGCGCCGTATAGCAGAGCAAAACCCTGGTGCGGTTGTGGTGGCGATCGTTTGCGATCGCGGCGATCGCTATCTCTCGACCGGCGTGTTCGGTGAAGAGCATTTCAACCAGGGATTAGGGATCTAATTTGTAGGCCTGATAAGCGAAGCGCCATCAGGCAAACATACGACACGATCGCCGGATGATGACGTAAAGCGTGTTATCCGGCCTGCAATGTTCAATCGTTACGTTTTTCTACCAGAAAATCAAGGAACTGCCACAACTTCTCGTTCATCTGCGCGTAGTTCCATGCACGCATTTCTGTAACGGATCGAATAAACGGTTTACCTTTGGCATCCGCCAGTTCCTGCTCTGAGTGCTGGATCAGCCCTTCAACCGCTTCGGCAGTGAACTCCATATGGCACTGGAAACCATAGACAAAATTACCGTACTGCACAATTTGTCGTGGGCAACCCTCGCTGGTGGCAAGAACCGTGGCCTGATCGGTTAACCCCGGCATATCGTTATGCCAGTGCCCGACCATCAGCGGTGAACCGAAGTGGGCGATCAGCGGATGCGTTTTACCTGCGTCGGTCAACGTAATGGGGTAATGACCAATCTCTTTTTCCGGGCTTTGACACACTCTCGCCCCCAGAGCCTCACCGATCAGCTGCGAACCGAGACAAATACCGACCACAATCTTACGCGCCGCAATCGCCTGGTTGATCAGGTGCTGTTCAGCCTGAGCATCAAAATATGGGCACTCTGCCAGCGTGGTACGCGGTGATTGCGGGCCACCGAAGACCACCAGCATATCGAAATCGTCGGCACTGGCGGGAACGGACTCTCCGGCGTAAACGCGCGACCAGCTGATGGCGTAACCGCGTTCTTCGGCCCATGGCAGATAGGCGCCAGCAGATTCAAATGACTCATGAATAACAAAATGAACTCGCATGTATTCTCTCCGGTTAGCGCTTCAGCGCCTGATGAATATCAGCCGCCAGCCTGGTAATGTCGTGGTCGTCTAATGTTGACAGCGTAATACGCAGGCCGTGTGACGGCGCATTGATGCCAAATACTTCGCCTTCTCGTACCAGCCAGCCGGCTTTCGCCAACGCGAAAGCGAGCGACTGGCTGTGGGTCTGTAGCGGCAGCCACAGATTCAGACCATCGCCAGCGGCAAGTTCAATACCCTGTTGCTGAAGGGCCTGGGTCAGCTTTTGTTGCTGAGCGGCGTAAAACTGCTGAGTCTGCACCAACGTGCGCTGATAGTTCTCATCACTCAGACAGGCGCAGGCCAAATCCTGCAACAGATGGCTGACCCACTGACTGCCGGCGTTAAGCCGCAGACGCAGTTTTGCCGAGGTATCGGGATCGCTGGCAACGATGGCGAGGCGTAGATCCGGGCCTAATGTTTTTGACATCGAACAGATGACTGCCCAGTGTTTTGTCTGCGGCGCAATCACCGGATACAACGGGGATGCGGACAGCAGGGCAAAGTGATCGTCGATAATCACCAGCGTTTGCGGGTAGCGTGACAGGATATCCTGCAACCGGGCGGCGCGGATAGCACTGAGGCTACAGCCGGTTGGATTGTGCGCGCGCGGGGTGATGATCACCGCCCGCGCTCCTTTCTGTAGCGCCAGCTCCAGCATGTCTGGCTGCATGCCTTCGCTGTCCACGCTGACCGGGCTTGTTGAGTACCCGGCATAACGCAGCATATTGATGCTGCTTAAAAAGCAGGGATCTTCGACGGCGACGCTATCACCCGGCAGCAAATGGGCGCACAGTAGCCGTTCGATGGCATCAATGGCGCCGCTGGTAATATCAATTTCACCTGGGCCGGGCAGGACATCCTGCATCCATTGCGTCGCCCACGTCTTAAGCCCAGGGGAGACAACCTCGTCGCCATACAAGCGGGGGTGTTTATTTATTTTCGCGAAATAGTGACTCAGGTCGGGGAGGCGTGAAGGCGCAGGATTGCCGCCGGAAAGGTCGGTTAGCGGTGTATCCGGATTCCCCCCTTCCAGCGCAACGGGCGAGGATACGCCCTTGATTACCGTACC
Organism: Citrobacter sp. TBCS-14; assembly: GCF_005280805.1. NCBI lineage: Bacteria > Pseudomonadati > Pseudomonadota > Gammaproteobacteria > Enterobacterales > Enterobacteriaceae > Citrobacter > Citrobacter sp. TBCS-14. The sequence continues at coordinate 200,449 of NZ_SZWM01000141.1, read as the reverse complement.
GTTACGTCCCTGGCTAAGTGCCAGTCCGGTAGTGACCAGGCGTTTATAGGCCGCTGCGACAGTATTGCGATTAACGTTTAATACCGTTGCCAGATCCCTGACCGGCGGCAGCGTATCTCCTGCGACAAGTGCGCCTGTAGTGATATGTTGACGAATACTGTCAAAAATTTCGTTAGCGGTTTTTCCGTCGATCATTATTGACCTATGACAAAATGAATTTTATCATATGACGATAATAGTGAGGCATCAGCCCGCTGTCCAGCGAGAGGAGAGGTTTATGGAGCAGGAGAGTGAAATACAGTCAGTGCTCTTCGACGACAAGCATCGAGCGTTACAAACCGATATCGTCGCCGTCCAGTCACAGGTGGTGTATGGCAGCGTAGGCAACAGTATTGCCGTGCCGGCCATTAAAGCGCATGGGTTACGGGTGACGGCGGTACCGACGGTGCTGTTCAGTAACACCCCACATTATGAAACCTTTTATGGCGGGATTATCCCCGGCGACTGGTTTAATGGTTATCTCACTGCTTTACATGAGCGCGATGCCTTACGTGAACTCAAGGCGGTAACGACCGGCTATATGGGAAGCGCAGAGCAGATAGCGCTGCTCGCACGGTGGCTGGAAACCGTTCGCGCCGCGCATCCAGAGCTGTGTATTCTGGTCGATCCGGTGATGGGTGATATCGACAGCGGGATGTACGTGAAGGCCGAGATTCCGGAGGCGTACCGCACGCACCTGCTCCCGCTGGCGCAGGGCGTGACGCCGAACGTGTTTGAACTGCAAATGCTGAGTGGAAAACCGTGTCGCACGCTCGATGAGGCGATTTTGGCGGCAAAATCTCTGCTCACCGACACGCTGAAATGGGTGGTAATCACCAGTGCACCAGCTGATGTCGAGGAGGTGATCAACGTGGCGGTGGTGACGGCTGAAACGGTTGAGGTGTTAGCCCACCCGCGGGTGAAAACGGACCTCAAGGGAACCGGCGTTCTGTTTTGCGCTGAACTGATAAGCGGTATCGTTGCAGGAAAAGCGCTTACCGCCGCCACACATGATGCTGCGCAGCGTGTGCTGGAAGTGATGACCTGGACCCACCTGTGCGGGTGTGATGAATTAATTCTGCCACCGGCAGGGGAGGCGCGATGAAGAGTTATCGGTTGGTGGTTCGCCAGCATGGACGTTTAGTGGGGCATTTCGATACCAGCGGCACCGAGGCGCTGGAAGATATCTGCGTGGCGCGCGCGATGTTTGGTATTGCCGGCGGATATGACTGTGAACTGCTGGTGGCGGATTCAGAAAGACGGATGCTGGAAAGCGGGCCTGAAGGGATGAAAATTTTGATGCGAGAAGCGTGTTACCGCCCGATGACCTCGCAGATTTAATGCCGGATGGTGGCGTGAACGTCTTATCCGGCCTACGGTGAGAGTTTCTTTGTAGGCCGGATAAGCGCAGCGCCATCCGGTAAAGTGCTGCCTGATTGCCGGATGGCAGCGTAAACGCCTCATCCGGCCTACGCAGAATTACTTCTTGATGCGGATAACCGGGGTTTCGCCCACGGTCACGCTACCGGACAGTTTGATCAGTTCTTTGATTTCGTCCATGTTGGAGATAACAACCGGCGTCAGGGTAGACTTGGCTTTTTCTTCCAGCAGTGCCAGATCGAATTCAATAACCGGGTCGCCCACTTTAACGCGTTGACCTTCTTCAGCAATACGCTTGAAGCCTTCGCCTTTCAGTTCAACGGTATCAATACCGAAGTGAACGAACAGCTCAATGCCGCTATCAGATTCGATAGAGAACGCATGGTTGGTTTCAAAGATTTTGCCGATGGTGCCGTCTACAGGGGCAACCATTTTGTTACCGGTTGGTTTGATAGCGATGCCATCACCAACGATTTTTTCAGCAAAAACTACATCCGGCACGTCTTCGATGTTGACGATCTCGCCAGAGAGCGGAGCTATAATCTCAATAGTTCCGGTGTCTTTCTTATCATCAGAAACCAGAGATTTCAGTTTATCGAACAAACCCATGATCTTCTCCTAAGCAGTAAATTGGGCCGCATCTCGTGGATTAGCAGATTGTTTTTTCTTCAATGAACTTGTTAACCAGCGTCATTAACTCGTCCGTTGTCGGTTGAGCAAGAGCCTGCTCTGCTAACACCTTCGCATCTTCGAAGTTCGTGTTACGGATAATCTTCTTAATGCGCGGGATAGAAATGGCGCTCATAGAGAATTCGTCCAGACCCATCCCCAGCAACAGAAGTGTAGCACGTTCGTCGCCTGCAAGCTCACCACACATGCCGGTCCATTTGCCTTCAGCATGAGAAGCATCAATAACTTGCTTGATCAGCGTCAGAACAGATGGCGACATCGGTTGGTAAAGGTGGGAAATCATATCATTACCACGGTCAACTGCCAGGGTGTACTGCGTTAAATCATTGGTGCCGATACTAAAGAAGTCAACTTCTTTGGCTAAATGACGTGCAATGGTTGCCGCAGCCGGTGTTTCCACCATCACGCCAATCTCAATGGTTTCGTCAAATGCTTTGCCTTCGTCACGCAGTTCCTGTTTGTAGATTTCGATCTCTTTGCGCAGTGCGCGTACTTCTTCAACAGAGATGATCATCGGGAACATGATGCGCAGTTTGCCGAAAGCAGAAGCACGCAGGATGGCACGAACCTGGTCACGCAGGATCTCTTTACGATCCATCGCGATACGAATAGCACGCCAGCCCAGGAATGGGTTCTCTTCTTTCGGGAAGTTCATGTACGGCAGCTCTTTATCGCCACCGATGTCCATAGTACGCACGATGACCGCCTGCGAGCCACAGGCTTCAGCAACGGCTTTATACGCAGCAAACTGTTCTTCTTCAGTTGGCAGCGAGTCACGGTCCATAAACAGGAATTCGGTACGATACAGACCCACGCCTTCAGCGCCATTACGCTCAGCGCCTTCAACGTCACGCACGGTACCGATGTTGGCGCACACTTCAACCTGATGACCGTCCAGCGTGATAGCTGGCAGATCTTTCAGCTTAGCGAGTTCCGCTTTCTCGGTAGCAACTTGCTCCTGAACGGCGCGCAGTTGCTCAATAACGTCGTTGGTTGGATTGACGTAAACCAGATTGTTTACGGCATCCAGAATCAGATAGTCGTCGTTTTTCACCTGAGAGGTGACGCTGCCGGTACCCACGATGGCAGGCAGTTCCAGAGAACGCGCCATGATTGAGGTATGGGAAGTACGTCCACCCGCGTCAGTGATGAAACCCAGCACCTTATTCAGGTTCAGCTGTGCGGTTTCTGACGGTGTCAGATCGGCGGCAACCAGGATAACTTCGTCCTGAATAGCGCTCAGGTCAATAATTGCCAGACCCAGGATGTTACGCAGCAGGCGTTTACCGATGTCACGTACGTCAGCCGCACGTTCTTTCAGGTATTCATCATCCAGCTCTTCCAGAGCGGTGGCCTGACCTTCGATAATTTCATGCGCAGCTGCGTCAGCCGTCATGTGCTTATCTTTAATCAGGGCTATGATTTCCTGCTCCAGCTCCTCATCTTCGAGCAGCATGATATGCCCTTCAAAGATGGCTTCTTTTTCTTCACCGAACGTTTCACCAGCTTTGGTTTTGATCGCTTCCAGTTGCGCAGATGCCTTGGCACGACCGCTCAGAAAACGTTCAACTTCCTGATCAACCTTGTCGGCAGAAATTTTTTTCCGGTCAATGACGATTTCGTCTTCTTTCAGCAGCAGTGCTTTGCCGAAAGCGATACCCGGGGATGCTAAAATGCCTGAAATCATAACCCTACCTTACTTGTGACTGATATTGAAAAGAACTCGTTGAACTTACTCGAGTTCAGCCATCAGTTTAACCAGATGCTCAACTGCTTTCTGCTCGTCTTCGCCTTCTGCGGAAAGGGTAACAACGGTACCCTGAGTCAGGCCCAGAGTCTGCAGTTTAAACAGGCTTTTGGCGCTAGCGCTTTTGCCGTTGGAAGTCACAGTAATTTCAGACGTAAAGCCTTTTGCTTCTTTAACGAACTGAGCAGCAGGGCGAGTATGCAGACCGTTCGGAGCGGTAATGGTAACTTCTTGCTGGAACATTATATTTCCCCAACTTATAGGTTTAGTGTTGTGGAACTAAAGTCTAGCCTGGCGGCTCAACTTTAGCCTGTATTGTTAGCGTCGACCTAAACAGGTCGCGACACAAAAGGAGTTCGGTGCAATCCGTTGCGAGCAACTTCTTGCCACTGACGTTTCTTTCGTCATTAAACATTATGCCGCGAAAGGAAGAATTGAACCAAATCATTAAATCGATTCAGCTCGCGCTTTTCCTGTAACGATTAATTTCGCGCATCAAAATAATTAGTTTGGTTAAATACCAGTTCCGGCGGGTTGAATCAATGCCAGGTGGGGCGAAACTTTGAAGCAGGCCACAAAAAAGCACCCAAAAGGGTGCTTTTTTACGCGTTTTTAACATGCTGGCATTACTGTTGCAGTTCTTTCTCAGTAAAGAGATCGGCAAACAGTGCAGTGCTCAGATAACGCTCACCCGATGACGGTAGAATAACCACTATATTCTTATTGGTAAAGGTTTCATCTTCCTGGAGTTTAAGCGCGGCAGCAACCGCGGCTCCTGAAGAGATACCTGCCAGAATACCTTCTTCTTCCATCAAGCGACGCGCGGTAGAGATAGCCTCGTCGTTAGTGATGGCGACCACTTTATCAATCAGTTTCAGATCGAGGTTGCCCGGAATGAAACCAGCGCCAATGCCCTGAATTTTATGTGGGCCGGGCTTGAGTTCTTCACCCGCCAGCGCCTGAGCGATGACCGGAGAATCTGTCGGTTCCACGGCAACGGTGATCAAATCCGTTTTGCCTTTGGTCCCTTTGATATAGCGGGAAACGCCGGTCAGCGTACCGCCGGTGCCAACGCCGGAGATAAACACATCCACCTGACCATCGGTGTCTTCCCAGATTTCCGGGCCGGTGGTTTTTTCGTGAATTTCCGGGTTAGCCGGGTTACTGAATTGCTGAAGCAGCAGGAATTTTTCCGGATTGCTGGCAACAATTTCTTCTGCTTTCTGAATCGCGCCCTTCATGCCTTTTGCGCCTTCAGTCAGCACCAGATTTGCACCCAGCGCTTTCAGCAGCTTACGACGCTCAATGCTCATCGTTTCCGGCATCGTCAGGGTCAGCTTGTAACCACGCGCGGCAGCAACGTAGGCCAGGGCAATACCGGTGTTACCGCTGGTCGGTTCAACCAGTTCAATACCCGGTTTCAGCACACCACGTTTTTCGGCATCCCAAATCATATTGGCACCGATACGGCATTTGACGCTAAAGCTCGGGTTGCGTGATTCTACCTTCGCCAGAATGCGTCCGTTACCGATACGGTTCAGTCGAACCAGCGGCGTATGACCGATAGTCAGCGAGTTGTCTTCAAAAATCTTACTCATGGCCTGTCCTTAACTGTATGAAATTGGGATACCGCATCAGCATACCTGTTGAGAAAGTATGGGGAAGTAAGGAAATCGCATATCTATATGCTGATGAGAAATAATGCCTTGCAGTATGGAATAAGAGCGGGCATAAGACGGCCCGCATTTACACATTTTTGCATTACTTCCATAACGCGTGCTTAGCACGATAGCAATCTACCCACATCGCGGTGGCACCGCAAACGGCAACCGGCATGATAAACATGTTGAGCACAGGGATCAGGGTGAACAGGCTGGTCAGCGCGCCAAACTGCATATTGGTGACTTTGCGCGTGCGCAGGGCGGTACGCATCTCTTTGAACGGCACTTTGTGGTTATCAAACGGGTAATCACAATATTGGATAGCCAGCATCCACGCGCTAAACAGGAACCACAGTACTGGCGCAACGGTCTGTCCAATGCCGGGGATAAAATAGAGCAGCAGCAGTACGACTGCGCGCGGAAGGTACCAGGCCAGCTTTTGCCATTCACGTTTCATAATACGCGGAACATCTTTCATAATACCGAGCACGCCGGTGTCGGGTGGCGTTGCGCCGGTCAGTCGCGCTTCCAGTTGTTCAGCCAGTAAGCCGTTAAACGGTGCCGCGATCCAGTTGGCAAGCGTGGAGAAAAAATAGCCAAATACCAGCAGCACGGAGAATGTCACAATGGGCCACAGCAAATAACTGAGCCACTGTAGCCAGTCCGGAACATGACTCATTAGAGCGGGTATCCAGCTATCCAGTTGGCTAAATAACCACCAGAACGCGCCCCCCATCAGCAAAATGTTCACCAGCAACGGCAGGAGAACAAAGCGACGGATCCCCGGTTGGCTGATGAGCTTCCATCCCTGAGAAAAATAATAAAAACCGCTGCGTGGTACACTTGCAGATGATGAAACCATAGTCGGGACATGCTCCTTGTGGTCTAAGTCCAGGTCAACTTCGCGTATATTACCGGGTTGTTGAGCGTTAGGCTGTTCAGAAATGTTCGAAAAAACAGCAAAAAGCACGATTTTATTCATCTTTATGCTGTGAAAGCCAAGAGTACACTTGCACTAGACGTAATCGGCAAATACTCTTAGTGAGTAAATGTTTGCCGTGGTGGCAAGGTGTTAGAACAACAGAGAATATAATGATGCAGGATTTGCGTCTGATATTAATCATTGTTGGCGCGATCGCCATAATCGCTTTACTGGTACATGGTTTCTGGACTAGCCGTAAAGAGCGGTCTTCTATATTCCGCGATCGCCCACTGAAACGCATGAAGTCTAAACGTGATGACGAGGATTCTATCGGCGATAACGTCGAGGAAGACGAAGGCGTGGGCGAAGTCCGCGTACATCGTGTGAATCATGCTCCCGGCAGCGGTCAGGAACATGGTGTTCCTCCTCAGTCGCCGCAACACCAGTACCAGCCGCCTTATGCGTCTGCTCAGCCGCGTCAACCCGCGCAGCAGCCCGCTGAAGCGCCGGTACCGCCGCCGCATGTTCAGCCTGTGCAGCAGCCTGTACAACCGGTGTCGCATCAGCCTGTACCACAGCAGCCGATGCAGCACCAGCCGGTCGCGCCGCAAGTTCAGCAGCCGGTGCAGCATGCGCCACAGCCTGCACCGCAGGCCTTCCAGCCAGCCGAGCCTGTCGTTGAGCAACCGCAGCCAGAGCCGGTCGTTGAGCCAGCGCCCGTTGTGGAAAAACCGCAGCCTAAAGAAACGGTCATTATTATGAACGTGGCGGCACATCATGGCAGCGAACTCAATGGCGAAGTGCTGCTCAACAGCATTCAGCAGGCAGGCTTTAAATTTGGCGATATGAATATTTTCCATCGTCATCTGAGCCCCGATGGCAGCGGCCCGTCACTGTTCAGTCTGGCCAATATGGTGAATCCGGGGACATTCGACCCTGAGATGACCGGCGATTTCACTACGCCTGGCGTGACTATCTTTATGCAGGTGCCGTCCTACGGGGATGAGCTGCAAAACTTTAAGCTGATGCTGCAGTCAGCGCAGCACATCGCCGATGAAGTGGGTGGTGTGGTGCTCGACGATCAACGTCGCATGATGACGCCGCAGAAACTGCGCGAGTATCAGGACCGCATCCGCGACGTTATAGAATCTCACGCCTGATTGCCCTCTGGCGTGACATCTCCTTTCTGAACCCCCGCCTGTCGGGGGTTTTTTATCATTGATGGTGCGATATGGAATCAATCGAACAACAACTGACAGAACTGCGAACCACGCTTCGCCATCATGAGTATCTTTACCATGTGATGGACGCACCGGACATTCCCGATGCGGAATATGATCGCCTGATGCGCGAACTGCGTGAACTGGAAGCTCAGCACCCGGATTTGATTACGCCCGACTCGCCGACGCAACGCGTCGGTGCGGCTCCGCTGGCGTCCTTCAGTCAGATACGTCATGAAGTGCCGATGTTGTCGCTGGACAACGTATTTGATGAAGAGAGTTTTCTCGCGTTCAATAAACGCGTACAGGACCGACTGAAGAGTACGGATAAGCTGACCTGGTGCTGTGAACTGAAGCTGGACGGTCTGGCGGTAAGCATTCTGTATGAAAACGGCGTGCTGGTCAGCGCGGCAACGCGCGGTGATGGCACGACCGGTGAAGACATTACCTCGAATGTGCGTACTATTCGCGCGATCCCGCTCAAGCTGCGCGGCGACAATATTCCAACGCGTCTGGAAGTACGTGGCGAAGTTTTTTTGCCGCAGGCGGGTTTTGAAAAAATCAATGAAGACGCGCGTCGTACTGGCAATAAAGTGTTTGCTAACCCACGTAACGCGGCAGCCGGTTCATTACGCCAGCTCGATCCGCGTATCACTGCGAAGCGACCGCTGACCTTCTTCTGCTATGGCGTCGGCGTGCTGGAAGGGGGTGAACTGCCGGATACCCATTTGGGCCGTTTGCTGCAATTCAAAGCGTGGGGACTTCCGGTCAGCGACAGAGTCACGTTGTGCGACTCTCCGGAGGAAGTACTTGCTTACTATCATCAGGTTGAAGCAGACCGACCAACGCTCGGCTTCGACATTGACGGCGTGGTGATTAAGGTCAACTCGCTGGCGCTGCAGGAGCAACTGGGCTTTGTGGCCCGTGCACCGCGCTGGGCGGTGGCGTTTAAGTTCCCGGCACAGGAACAGATGACCTTTGTGCGCGACGTTGAGTTTCAGGTCGGACGTACCGGGGCGATTACGCCCGTCGCTCGCCTTGAACCGGTACAGGTAGCGGGGGTGCTGGTCAGTAACGCCACGCTGCACAACGCCGATGAAATCGATCGTCTGGGTTTACGCATTGGTGACAAGGTGGTGATTCGCCGCGCGGGTGATGTGATCCCGCAGGTGGTGAACGTGGTGCTTTCCGAGCGCCCCGAAGAGACGCGTGAAATCGTCTTCCCAACCCATTGCCCGGTGTGTGGTTCTGACGTTGAGCGTGTGGAAGGTGAAGTCGTTACCCGCTGCACCGGTGGTCTCATTTGCGGTGCACAGCGTAAAGAATCCCTCAAGCATTTTGTTTCGCGTCGGGCGCTGGATGTGGACGGCATGGGCGATAAGATTATCGATCAGCTGGTCGAGAAAGAGTATGTCCATACGCCAGCCGATCTGTTCCAGTTAACAGCCGGTAAGTTGACGGGGCTGGATCGCATGGGGCCGAAGTCGGCACAAAACGTGGTCAATGCGCTGGAAAAAGCCAAACAAACCACGTTTGCCCGCTTTCTCTATGCGTTGGGTATCCGTGAAGTGGGCGAAGCCACGGCCGCAGGTCTGGCAAGCTATTTCGGTACGTTGGATGCGCTGGAAGTGGCGTCTATTGAGGAGCTACAAAAAGTCCCTGACGTCGGCATTGTGGTTGCCACTCACGTGTTTAACTTCTTTGCCGAAGAGAGCAACCGTGAGGTCATTGGCCAGCTACTGGCACAGGGCATTAACTGGCCTGCGCCGGTGGTCATCAACGCCGAAGAGATCGACAGCCCGTTTGCCGGGAAAACGGTGGTACTGACGGGAAGCCTGAGCCAGATGTCGCGCGATGACGCCAAAGCCCGGTTGACCGAACTGGGGGCGAAAGTGGCGGGCAGCGTGTCGAAGAAAACCGATCTGGTGATTGCCGGTGAAGCCGCAGGCTCCAAGCTTGCCAAAGCACAGGAGCTGGGTATCGCTGTGATTGATGAAGCGGAGATGATCCGCTTACTGGGCGCCTGAGATGGAAAAAGAGCAACTGATTGACATCGCTAATACCGTCATGCCCTTTGGCAAATACAAAGGGCGTCGGTTGATTGATGTGCCGGAAGAGTATCTGCTGTGGTTTGCCCGTAAGGATGAATTTCCACCGGGCAAACTGGGCGAGCTGATGCAAATTACGTTGCTGATTAAAACTGAGGGGCTGACGCAGCTGGTACAGCCCCTAAAACGTCCGCTTTAAGCCTTTGCGGCGCGGCCTTCCTGCTGCGCCTGCAAGGCGTCAGTTTGTCGCTTATAGCGACGAGCCATCACCGCGCAGACCATCAGCTGGATTTGATGGAATATCATCAACGGCAGCACCATCATGCCGATCACCGACGTCGGGAACAGAATGTTTGCCATGGGGATCCCGTTCGCCAGGCTCTTTTTCGACCCGCAGAATACAATGGTGATTTCATCGGCCTTATTGAAACCGCATTTACGCGCCACAAAGACATTTATCCCGATCACAATAGCCAGCAGTACGACGCTGACTACCACGATAAACAACAGTGAACCTACCCCGACTTTGTGCCAGATCCCATTCACCACGGCTTCGCTGAAGGCAGAATAAACCACCAGCAGAATCGAAGACTGGTCCGTTTTAGCGATCCATTTTTTATGTTGTGACACCCAGTTACCAATCCACGGGCGTGAAAGATGCCCCAGCACGAACGGCAGCAGCAGCTGCAGCATGATTTTACCCACCTGCTCAAGGCTGCCTTCTGCGCCATGCATATTCATCACCAGACCGACCAACAACGGTGAGAGAAAAATACCCAACAGGCTGGAGGCGGAGGCAGAGCACACGGCGGCGGCCACGTTACCACCGGCCAGCGAGGTAAAGGCAATCGCCGACTGCACCGTGGCAGGCAAAATGCACAGATACAGGAAACCCGTGTACAGCATCGGATCGACGTTAACCGGTGCCCACCAGGCAAACAACACGCCCAGCACTGGGAAGACGACAAAGGTGCTGCACATCACCCACAGATGCAACCGCCAGTGGCTACCGCCGGCAATAATGGCTTCTCGTGAGAGTTTGGCCCCATGCATAAAGAACAGCAGGGCAATCGCTGCGGTGGTTAACCCTTCAAAGAAAGGGACAAATCCACCCTCGGCGGGAAAAAAAGATGCCAGTAACACAACGGTAATCAGCGTCAACGTGAACGGATCGAGGATACGAAAAAGTTTCATAAAAGCTCCTGGAATTCGGTCGTACTAGTTTGCGTTTTTCTGTTTGAGAAATAAAATTGATTTATTGCATCCATATATGAATTAAATCGATGAATTACTCTCTGCGTCAACTGCGTATTTTTGTCACCGTCGCTCGGGCCAAAAGCTTTAGTCGGGCGGGGGATATCATCGGCTTAAGCCAGTCGGCGGTGAGCCACAGCGTAAAAGAGCTGGAAGGGCAGACGGGCGTGCGTCTGTTGGACAGGACCACACGAGAGGTGGTGCTTACCGATGCCGGACAACAGCTGGCAGCACGCCTTGAGCGTATCCTGGATGAGCTGCACAGCACGCTGCGCGAAGCCGGGCAGGTTGGCACGCAGCTCACCGGTACAGTTCGTGTCGCGGCCAGCCAGACCATCTCTGCCCATCTTATTCCCCAGTGTATTGCCCAGAGTAATGCGCTTTATCCCGCGATCGATTTTGTCCTGCATGACAGGCCGCAGCAGTGGGTACTGGAAAGTATTCGTCAGGGGGAAGTGGATTTCGGCATTGTTATCGATCCGGGTGCGGCAACGGACCTACAGTGTGAAGCGGTGCTGTCGGAACCCTTCCTGCTGCTGTGTCGGGAGGATCATCCTTTAGCCGAGCGGGAGTGGGTTAATTGGCAGGATCTCCTGCACGAACGTCTGGTGTTGCAGGATTACGCCTCTGGTAGCCGACCGCTGATTGATGCGGCACTGGCCCATTTCTCCATTGATGCCAACATTGTGCAGGAGATAGGCCACCCGGCAACGCTCTTTCCGATGGTCGAAGCGGGGATTGGTATCAGCGTACTGCCCGCGCTGGCGCTCCCCCTGCCGCAGGGCAGCCATTTGCAGGTCAAACGTCTGACGCCGGTGGTTGAACGACAGCTGATGCTGGCTCGACGTAAAAATCGCTCTTTATCGACCGCCGCTCAGGCATTGTGGGACGTCGTGCGCACACAGGCCAGTGAATTAACCGCCGGTCGTGCGCGGGATCCGCTGTATCAGTTATAAGCGCCCCATGCCATTTACGGCAGGAGAATAATGTGAAGTTGGGCGGGTTTAGCGCAACTCATCAATACCGATTTACTATCGATCGACGGGAAAAACTGTATTGGTAATCGATTGCGTAGTCTCGTTATAACATCGGGGTACGCTACGTTATTTTCGATTACTCAGTTTTAAGGACATCTCATGAGCCACACTCTTTTCTCTCAGAATCCCTGGTATAGCGCCGATATCATTCGTGGTTATAAACCTAACTTCACGCCACGCGTGGCGTTTATTCTCGGCTCCGGGCTGGGCGCGTTGGCCGAGCAAATCGAGGATGCGGTGGCGATCTCTTACGAGAAGCTGCCAGGGTTCCCGGTCAGCACCGTACATGGACATGCGGGGGAACTGGTGCTGGGGAATCTGGCTGGCGTTCCTGTGGCCTGCATGAAAGGGCGTGGGCACTTTTACGAAGGTCGCGGTATGACGGTGATGACCGATGCTATTCGTACCCTTAAACTGCTGGGCTGCGAACTGCTATTTTGCACCAACGCGGCGGGCTCTTTACGTCCTGAAGTCGGTCCGGGCAGCCTGGTCGCGCTCAGCGATCACATTAATACCATGCCAGGCACGCCAATGGTTGGACTCAACGATGAGCGTTTTGGCGAGCGTTTCTTCTCGCTGGCGAACGCCTACGATGCAGACTACCGTGCGATCCTGCAAACCGTAGCGAAAGAAGAGGGATTCCCGCTGAGCGAAGGCGTATTTGTCTCCTATCCAGGACCGAACTTTGAGACGGCGGCAGAAATTCGCATGATGCAGATTATTGGCGGTGATGTGGTTGGTATGTCGGTGGTCCCTGAAGTTATCGCTGCACGTCACTGTGAATTGAAGGTGGTTGCGGTTTCTGCCATCACCAACCTGGCAGAAGGGCTGGGGGATGTGAAGTTATCCCATGCCCAAACATTAGCGGCGGCGGAACTCTCCCGACAGAACTTCATCAATTTGATCTGCGGCTTTTTGCGCAAGCTGGCCTGAATAAAAACGATAACTGACCCCGCTTGCGGGGTCTTACTTTTTTGGCAAGGAACGGAAAAATGGGTATCGCCTCACGCTTAAAGCTCATGTCGTTTTTGCAATATTTCATCTGGGGAAGTTGGTTGGTGACCCTGGGTTCTTACATGATCAACACCCTGCATTTTACCGGTGCCAACGTGGGTATGGTTTATAGCTCGAAAGGGCTGGCGGCGATTATTATGCCTGGCATCATGGGGATCATCGCTGATAAATGGCTGCGCGCCGAACGCGCCTACATGCTGTGTCACCTGGTGTGCGCGGGTGTGCTGCTGTATGCCACCACCGTGACCGATGCAGATACCATGTTTTGGGTGATGCTGATTAACGCCATGGCTTATATGCCGACGATTGCGTTGTCGAACAGCGTCTCATACTCCTGCCTGGCGCAATCCGGCCAGGATCCGGTTACGGCTTTCCCGCCGATTCGCGTGTTTGGCACGATTGGCTTTATTGTGGCTATGTGGACGGTAAGCCTGATGGGACTGGAACTGAGCAGCGCTCAGCTGTATATCGCCTCCGGCGCCTCATTACTGCTGGCGATGTACGCGTTTACCTTACCGAAAATCCCGGTTGCTGAGAAGAAAGTGGCAACGACGCTTGCCGGTAAGCTGGGACTGGATGCGTTTGTGCTGTTTAAAAATCCGCGTATGGCGATATTCTTTCTCTTTGCCATGATGCTGGGGGCGGTACTGCAAATCACCAACGTCTTTGGTAATCCGTTCCTGCATGATTTTGCCCGTAACCCTGAATTTGCTGGCAGCTTTGTCGTGAAATACCCCTCTATTTTGCTGTCGGTGTCGCAGATGGCGGAAGTGGGCTTCATTCTCACCATTCCGTTCTTCCTCAAACGCTTTGGGATTAAAACGGTGATGCTGATGAGCATGCTGGCGTGGACGCTGCGTTTTGGTTTCTTTGCGTTTGGCGATCCGTCACCGTTTGGCTTTGTGCTGTTACTGATGTCGATGATCGTTTACGGTTGCGCGTTTGATTTCTTCAACATATCCGGATCGGTGTTCGTCGAGCAGGAAGTCAGCTCCAACATTCGCGCCAGCGCACAGGGGCTGTTTATGACCATGGTGAACGGCGTCGGGGCGTGGGTAGGTTCAATCCTGAGCGGCATGGCGGTGGACTATTTCTCCGTCGATGGCGTGAAGGACTGGCAAACCATCTGGTTGGTGTTTGCGGCTTATGCGCTGGCGTTGGCCGTCATTTTTGCGCTGTTCTTCAAATACAAGCATGAGCCGGAAAGGTCCGTGCAGAAATCGCTGGCACATTAATCCTTACCTGCGGCGGGCTAATGCTGCCCGCCGTTTTATGTTCTTGCGATGCAATGTGGTAACTTTGCGCATTATCCTTCTCCGCTGGAGCGCATTACTCATGGAACGCACGCATCGTATCGATCTGAAGTTACTGCGTTATTTTCTGGCAGTCGCAGAAGAACTGCATTTTGGACGTGCGGCTGCTCGCCTGAATATGTCACAACCCCCGCTAAGTATTCATATCAAAGAGCTGGAGCAGCAGCTCGGCACACTGTTGTTTATCCGGCATTCCCGTAGCGTGACGTTAACCCACGCCGGAAAAATCCTGATGGAAGAGTCACGCCGCCTGTTATCCAGCGCTAACCAGGCGCTGGCACGCGTGGAGCAGATTGGCCGCGGTGAGGCAGGGCGAGTCGAACTGGGCGTAATAGGCACGGCGATGTGGGGAAAAATGCGCCCGGTGATGCGGCGATTTTTGAAAGAGAACCCGAACGTTGAGGTTCTGTTTCGCGAAAACATGCCGGCAATGCAGATGACGCTGCTGGAGCGGCGTGAGCTGGATGCGGGGATTTGGCGGATGGCAACAGCACCCTCGCCCGGATTTACCAGCCTGCGCTTGCATGAGTCTTCATTTCTGGTGGCGATGCCGGAAGAACATCCGCTGAGCGCTCGTGACACCGTGCCGCTGGAAGCGCTGCGTAATGAATATTTTGTCACGATGCCTTCCATTCATACTGACTGGGCATTTTTGCAGCGTGTGTGCCAGAGCGCCGGATTTTCACCGATGATTATTCGTGAGGTGAGGGAGCCACAAACGGTGCTGGCGATGATCAGTATGGGGATTGGTATTACGTTAATTGCAGATAGTTATGCGCAGATGAACTGGCCTGGCGTGGTATTCCGCCCGCTGGAAGAACGCATTCCTGCTGATTTATATATTGTGTATGACCAACAGCAGGCAACACCTGCGCTGGAGAAACTGGTTGGGGCATTGACGATGTGATGTGTGCCGGATGGCGACTGACGTCTTATCCGGCCTACAACGACGTAGACTGTAGGCCTGATAAGCGCAGCGCATCAGGCAGAGAATGGCTTAATTGTTAAATTCTACGCATAGTAAAAAGGCGCCTTTAGGGCGCCTTTTTACATTGGAGGGGCGTGCAGGATGACTCGCTTCGCTCGCCCTTCGGGCCGTCGCCGTGAACGGCTCCGTTATCTCACTGCGTTCGACCCGAACCTGCTGCAGGTTCGAATCTTTGAATTCCGTGCATAGCAAAAAGGCGCCTTTAGGGCACCTTTTTACATTGGTGGGGCGTGCAGGATTCGAACCTGCGACCAATTGATTAAAAGTCAACTGCTCTACCAACTGAGCTAACGCCCGGAAGTGGTGGGTGATGACGGGATCGAACCGCCGACCCCCTCCTTGTAAGGGAGGTGCTCTCCCAGCTGAGCTAATCACCCACTTCGGTACTTCATATTTTGACAGAAAATCCAGCTGGCGAGAAAGTGGTGGGTGATGACGGGATCGAACCGCCGACCCCCTCCTTGTAAGGGAGGTGCTCTCCCAGCTGAGCTAATCACCCACTTCTCAATTTTCTGTTCTACACGGCGGAGACTACATAAAGTAGTTGGTGGGTGATGACGGGTTCGAACCGCCGACCCCCTCCTTGTAAGGGAGGTGCTCTCCCAGCTGAGCTAATCACCCCCGCTGTGTGGAGTCGCATTATAGGGAGAGTTGAAAATGAGTCAACGCATTTTCTAAAGAAATTGTTCGTTCGTCGTAAATTTAAACAAAACGATCGCAAAACAGTCCATGCGGCATGATTTGTATACGAAAATGGCAAAGCGTGATGTTCCAACCTGAACAACATTGAGGAATCAGACCACGGTGATAGAATACGGGCCTGATAATCTTCCCAGGATTTGCCGGTTGTCGGCATCTTTATAAACGTAAGGCCATTTCATGAAAATCAAAACTCGCTTCGCGCCTAGCCCGACAGGTTATCTGCACGTCGGCGGTGCGCGTACTGCTCTTTATTCCTGGCTTTTTGCACGTAACCATAGCGGTGAGTTTGTGCTGCGTATTGAAGACACCGATCTCGAACGCTCCACGCCGGAAGCTATCGAAGCCATTATGGATGGCATGAACTGGCTGAATCTGGAGTGGGATGAAGGTCCGTACTTCCAGACCAAACGTTTTGATCGCTACAACGCCGTTATTGATGAGATGCTGGAAGCGGGTACAGCGTATAAATGCTATTGCTCCAAAGAGCGTCTGGAACAGCTGCGTGAAGATCAGATGGCGAAAGGTGAGAAGCCACGTTATGACGGTCGCTGCCGCCACGGCCACGAACATCACGCCGATGACGAACCTTGCGTGGTGCGTTTTGCCAACCCGCAGGACGGTTCCGTTATTTTTGACGACCAGATCCGTGGACCGATCGAATTCAGCAACCAGGAACTCGACGATCTGATCATCCGCCGTACCGACGGTTCTCCAACCTATAACTTCTGTGTGGTTGTTGATGACTGGGATATGGAAATTACCCACGTTATTCGTGGTGAAGACCATATCAACAACACCCCGCGTCAGATCAACATCCTGAAGGCGCTGAACGCGCCGGTGCCGGTTTACGCGCACGTGTCGATGATCAACGGCGACGACGGTAAAAAACTGTCCAAACGTCACGGTGCGGTCAGCGTGATGCAGTATCGCGACGATGGTTACCTGCCGGAAGCGCTGCTGAACTATCTGGTGCGTCTGGGCTGGTCCAGCGGCGATCAGGAAATCTTCACCCGCGAAGAGATGATCAAGCTGTTCTCTCTTGGTGCGGTAAGCAAATCGGCGAGCGCATTCAATACCGAAAAACTGCAGTGGCTGAACCATCACTACATTAACACTCTGGCACCTGAATATGTGGCAACGCATCTGCAGTGGCACATTGAGCAGGAAAATATCGATACCCGCGTGGGTCCGCAATTGTCCGAGCTGGTAAAACTGCTGGGCGAGCGCTGCAAAACCCTGAAAGAGATGGCGCAGAGCTGCCGCTACTTCTATGAAGATTTTGCTGAGTTCGATGCGGATGCTGCGAAGAAACACCTGCGCCCGGTTGCGCGTCAGCCGCTGGAAGTGGTGCGTGATAAAATTGCTGCCATCACCGAATGGACCGCTGAAAACGTTCATCACGCCATTCAGTCTACCGCTGATGAGCTGGAAGTGGGGATGGGTAAAGTCGGTATGCCGCTGCGCGTTGCGGTTACCGGTGCAGGCCAGTCTCCAGGATTAGACGTTACGGTGCATGCGATTGGTAAATCCCGCAGCATTGAACGTATTAACAAAGCGCTGGCGTTTATTGCTGAGCGTGAAAAGCAGCAGTAAGACTGTCAGAGAGACAACAAAACGGCAGGCGCAGATCCTGCCGTTTTTTTTGGCATTTATTCGGATTCATCAATGCCCAGACGGGTGAGAAAACTACGGATACCTTCGCGCGAAAGAAACAGCGCCAGTTTTTCTTGTTCCGCTGGTGACATGTTATCCAACGCACTGATTATCTGGCGACAGGCGTGGCTACGGACAACGTGCGTGTATTCTGCAACGGGTTCTTCAGCCTGATAAAATTCCGGGATTTTGCGAAAAGCTGGGATATTGAGAATAAATTCCCGCACGCCGGCATCAATATGAATAAGCCTTGCGCGACCGCCCTTCACACCGGGAAACTTTTCGGTTTTCCAGTTTTGTTCTCTGATCCAACGATTGACCGTTTGTTTCGCGACTCCGAGACATTCAGCCAGCTCTTCGGTGGTCATTTTGCTGCGTAATTTTTTCATATTATTTGCTGTCGCGGATCCCTAAGCGTTGTAACAAACCGGTAATGCCTTCACGCAGGATCAATGACGTAAACATTTTCTGTTCTGCTGGCGTCATTTCTTTCGCGAGGGTGATCAGCAGTGTTTCAATAGAAGAGTCGCCAGCTAAAGATAAGTTGTCTGATAAACCTTCAGCTGAACGCTCTGCACTGCGAATGTATTCGCGAACTTGTTCGTTGACGTGAACCAGACGAGCTTTTCCGCCCTGAACGCCCGGTTTTGGTGACGTAGCCCAGCCTTCCTTGCGCACCCATTTATTAATGGTCTGCCGGCTGTAACCGGTCAGATTAGCAAGTTCTTCTGGCGTCATCCGTTCCTTGAACATAACGATTCCCTGAGTAGTCGTGGGGTTAATTAGTGGTTCAGTTTATAGCACCATTTTACTAGAAACCGTGACGCGTTTAACTACTGAATGCGAGTTGTTGCGCAATGTTCTTCATTTGCCTGCTTTTTCAGCGATTGAATTCAGTGAGTTAATTTTGCCGTTGACACGCGCGAAGGGAATTCATATTATGCCGCCCGTCAACTCGACAAGCTTTACGTGACGGGGCTATAGCTCAGCTGGGAGAGCGCTTGCATGGCATGCAAGAGGTCAGCGGTTCGATCCCGCTTAGCTCCACCAAATTTAATCCCACTAAATTTGGTACGTAAAGGCATCGTGGGGCTATAGCTCAGCTGGGAGAGCGCCTGCATGGCATGCAGGAGGTCAGCGGTTCGATCCCGCTTAGCTCCACCAAAATTAAGACCCTCGCTGAAAAGCGGGGGTTTTTTGTTTCTACTTCCTGCACGATCCTCTGCTTCCTCTGTCAGATCACCAAATGACGGACATAAAAAAACCGGGGAGAATCTCCCCGGCCGAGTCACTACGATTGCGATGCTACTGTCTTACAGCACCAGTGCTGCGATGGATGCGGACAGTACGCTCACCAGCGTAGAGCCGTATACCAGCTTCAGACCAAAGCGGGATACCACGTTGCCTTGCTCTTCGTTCAGACCTTTGATTGCGCCTGCGATGATACCGATGGAAGAGAAGTTAGCGAAGGAGACCAGGAACACAGACAGAATACCTTCCGCGCGTGGAGAGAGCGTAGACGCGATTTTCTGCAGGTCCATCATGGCCACGAATTCGTTGGAAACCAGTTTAGTCGCCATGATACTGCCCACCTGCAGCGCTTCGCTGGACGGCACACCCATTACCCATGCGACCGGGTAGAAGATGTAGCCCAGGATGCCCTGGAAGGAGATGCTGTAGCCAAACCAGCCGGTGACGGTGGCAAACAGGGCGTTCAGCGCGGCAATCAGCGCGATGAAACCGATCAGCATTGCTGCCACGATAATCGCGACCTTGAAGCCTGCCAGAATGTACTCACCCAGCATTTCGAAGAAGCTCTGTCCTTCATGCAGGTTAGACATCTGAATATTTTCTTCGCTGGCATCCACGCGGTAAGGGTTGATCAGCGACAGTACAATAAAGGTGCTGAACATGTTCAGAACCAATGCAGCAACAACGTATTTTGGTTCCAGCATGGTCATGTACGCGCCGACGATGGACATGGAAACGGTGGACATTGCCGTCGCTGCCATGGTGTACATGCGGTTGCGTGACATCTTGCCCAGAATATCTTTATAGGCAATAAAGTTTTCAGACTGACCCAGGATCAGCGAGCTGACGGCGTTGAAGGACTCCAGCTTGCCCATACCGTTGACTTTGGATAACAAAAATCCAATTGCGCGGATGATAATAGGCAGAACGCGGATATGCT
Organism: Citrobacter sp. TBCS-14; assembly: GCF_005280805.1. Lineage (NCBI taxonomy): Bacteria > Pseudomonadati > Pseudomonadota > Gammaproteobacteria > Enterobacterales > Enterobacteriaceae > Citrobacter > Citrobacter sp. TBCS-14. The sequence continues at coordinate 180,590 of NZ_SZWM01000141.1, read as the reverse complement.
GCAGAATACCGATCAGGGCGGAAATGAAGACGATTGGGCACAGTACTTTCAAGAAGAAGAATGCCAGGCCTTTATCGTTCATGCTGCCGAAGACAAAGTTTGTCCCTTCATTAGCAAAACCGAGCAGTTTTTCAAACATCTCGGAGAAGCCTTTCACGAAGCCCAGCCCGACATCAGAATTCAGGAAGAACCACGCCAGTAACACTTCGATAACAAGTAATTGAATAACATAACGAATGCGAATTTGTTTACGGTCACTGCTTACCAGCAGTGCGAGTACCGCAACCACGGCAAGGGCCAGGACAAAATGAAGAACGCGGTCCATATTTGCTCCAAACATGAGGCAGGTTTAATTTCCGTGCACATTCTATGCAACAACACCAAAGAAAACGAGATCAAACACACACTATAATAAGGACCTGTGACGAGATTCAAAATTAGTGATCGGTAATACACTTCCGTGATGTTTAGTATGGAAGTGAAAAGTTATGTCATTGTGCTAATCTCATAACATTAATTAAACATCTCATCTGCGTTTCCAGTTCCCTGATCTATTTATAGACCAACGCTATCAAAGAAATCATTTTTATCCATCAAAATGAATTTGATAATCATTCTCAACTGGCGTAGTTTGAAACATAGCAAAGGCTATGTTTTTGAGGCACGAAAATGACGAACGATCGCGTTGAGACAAGCAGTGGACGGGCAGCACGCAAGCTGAAACTTGCGTTAATGGGACCTGCATTCATCGCGGCTATCGGGTATATCGACCCCGGTAACTTTGCCACCAACATCCAGGCAGGGGCTAGCTTTGGCTATAAACTGCTGTGGGTCGTCGTCTGGGCCAACCTGATGGCAATGCTGATTCAGGTATTGTCGGCCAAGCTGGGGATTGCTACTGGAAAAAATCTCGCCGAGCAAATTCGCGATCACTACCCACGTCCGGTGGTGTGGTTTTACTGGGTGCAGGCTGAAATCATTGCCATGGCGACCGACCTTGCTGAATTTATCGGTGCTGCGATTGGCTTTAAGCTGATCCTCGGCGTTTCGCTGTTACAGGGGGCGGTGCTGACCGGTATAGCTACATTTTTAATCCTGATGCTGCAACGTCGCGGGCAAAAACCACTGGAAAAAGTAATTGGTGGATTACTGTTGTTTGTGGCCGCGGCATATATTGTCGAACTGATCTTCTCGCAGCCGAATCTGGCGCAGCTGAGTAAGGGCATGATCATTCCCAGTCTGCCGAACTCTGAGGCGGTCTTTCTGGCAGCCGGCGTACTCGGCGCGACCATTATGCCGCACGTCATTTATTTGCACTCCTCTTTAACTCAGCATCTGCATGGCGGGACACGGCAACAGCGCTACGCGGCAACTAAGTGGGATGTGGCTATCGCCATGACCATTGCCGGGTTTGTCAATCTGGCAATGATGGCTACTGCTGCCGCAGCCTTTCACTTCAGTGGTCATACCGGCATTACCGATCTCGATCAGGCTTATCTGACGCTGGAACCGTTGTTGAGTCATGCGGCGGCGACGGTATTTGGTCTCAGCCTGGTGGCGGCGGGGCTTTCTTCAACGGTTGTCGGCACGCTGGCCGGACAGGTTGTGATGCAGGGGTTTATCCGTTTTCATATCCCGCTGTGGGTTCGTCGTACGGTTACTATGATGCCGTCATTCATCGTCATTCTGATGGGACTGGATCCCACCCGTATTCTGGTCATGAGCCAGGTGTTGCTGAGTTTCGGTATCGCGCTGGCGCTGGTACCACTCCTGATATTCACCAGTAACGGTACGTTAATGGGGGATTTAGTTAACACCGTCTGGGTTAAATATGTTGGCTGGATGATTGTGGTACTGGTGGTGGCGCTAAATCTCTGGCTGCTGGTAGGCACTGCGCTCGGGTTGTAAGCAAAAAGAGCCCGCAGGCTCTTTTGTTACATTAATGATGGTGGCCATGACCACGTCCGTGGCCTTTGCCGCGACCGCGATGGTCATCGCGATCGTTCCAGCCTTCACGGTAACCGCGCTCGTACGCTTTGCGCTTATCCCAACCACGATGATTACCGTTATCATGACGCCACCAGCGATTTTTGCGCCATTCATAATTATTGTGCCAGTAACCCCGGTCGCGCCAGTGGCCGCCGTCCCAGTAGTTACCATAATTATCGCGATCGCCAATTTGCAATTTTATTGATGGCAGCAGGGTGATTTCACCAGCGTTTGCGGCCAGCGGCGTGAAAGCCAATAAGGCTGCAGCCAGAATCAGTGACCTGAACATTTTTTCTCTCCTTCACGATCGAGCCGTAGCCGGCCTGTTAATGCAATATTACGGGGCAGTAAAGCCCCGTTTAATCGCCTGAACTCTTAAATCATGAAAGAGAGCACTTTTTGTTAATAAATGTGTCTTTATTTCAAACAATTCAGGATGGCGTCAATCTCTGCGCATTCTTCTGCAGACAAATGACGGTTTGCCAGCATGCCAACAGCATCTTCAATTTGCGCTGTTTTACTGGCACCAATCAACACTGAGGTGACTTTGTCTTCTCGCAACACCCAGGCCAGGGCCATTTGGGAGAGCTTTTGTCCCCGACGCTCAGCCATTGCGTTCAGCTGGCGGACTTTTTCCAGTTTCTCTGGCGTTATCTGATCCGGGTTGAGAAAACGGCTACCGCTTGCCGCACGAGAATCCGCCGGGATCCCGTTCAGGTAACGGTCGGTTAACTGCCCGCCCGCCAGCGGAGAGAAAGCGATACTGCCCACGCCTTTTTCCTGCAACAGTGACAACAATCCCCCTTCAACCCAACGTTCAAACATGGAATATTTCGGCTGATGAATCAGGCACGGGGTACCTAAGTCGTCGAGGATCTCAATCGCCTGTCTGGCAAGGTCGGCGGGATAGTTAGACAGCCCGACATACAGCGCTTTTCCCTGGCGAACAATGTGATCCAGCGCCTTCATGGTTTCTGTGAGCGGCGTTTCGGGATCGGGACGATGGTGGTAGAAGATATCCACGTACTCCAGACCCATACGTTTCAGGCTCTGGTCGAGGCTGGCAATCAGGTATTTACGCGAACCCCAGTCGCCGTAGGGGCCATCCCACATGGTGTAGCCCGCCTTGGTGGAAATAATGAGTTCGTCCCGCCACGGTAAAAAATCTTCCTGCAAAATACGGCCAAAATTTCGCTCGGCAGAGCCCGGCGGTGGGCCGTAGTTATTGGCGAGATCAAAATGGGTGATCCCCAGATCGAACGCGCGCTGTAGCAGGCTTCGGCTGTTTTCTACCTGCGTGGTGTCGCCAAAATTGTGCCATAAGCCCAGAGAGATAACCGGTAGCTTGAGTCCGCTCTGACCGCAGCGGCGGTACTCCATTGTCTGATAGCGATTTTCATCCGCGTGATAAACCATGTAGACCCCTTCCTGATAACAAGATGACGTATATGTTTTAGTGTATACGGTTACACGGTCGATTCTTCAATGGTATTTCACCGGCAAAACTGTAAATCCTGCTTTCCACCCCCCCACGTCGTGTTTTCTGGACAGTCATCACAGTTCTTCGATACTCAACATGAGGTTACCGTCAGAAGGATAGCTGTCATGCAAACCGCGTATTCCGTTGCTGATTACCTGCTGGACAGACTGGCAGGGTGTGGTGTTGGCCATCTTTTTGGTGTGCCGGGAGATTATAATTTGCAGTTTCTTGACCACGTGATTGACCACCCCGACGTGCGTTGGGTTGGCTGCGCAAACGAATTAAATGCGGCTTATGCGGCGGATGGCTATGCCCGGGTCGCCGGGGCAGGGGCGCTTCTCACCACCTTTGGCGTTGGGGAGTTAAGCGCCATTAATGGAATCGCAGGCAGTTACGCAGAATATGTACCCGTGCTGCAGATAGTGGGTGCGCCGTGCAGCGGCGCTCAGCGGCGTGGGGAGCTGATGCATCACACCCTGGGCGACGGCGATTTTCTGCATTTTTATCGCATGCATCAAGCGGTAACGGCGGCCAGCGCGGTGCTTGATGCCCAAAACGCCTGCTATGAAATTGACCGTGTGCTACGGGTCATGTTAACCGAACGTCGGCCTGGGTATCTGATGTTGCCTGCCGATGTCGCCAAACAGCCCGCCACGCCCCCACAGGACAGACTGATTATTCCTCTGAGTGAATCGGAAAGTAGCGTCGTTGCGGCGTTTCGTTATCAGGCCCGTGAGCGCTTGTTGGACAGCTCGCGCGTGGCGTTGCTGGCGGATTTTCTTGCGCAGCGCTTTGGTTTGCAACCTGTTTTGCAGCGCTGGATGGCAGAAACGCCGATGGCTCATGCCACATTGTTAATGGGTAAAGGGCTTTTTGATGAACGTCATCCTGCGTTTGTTGGCACCTACAGCGCGGGGGCCAGCAGTGAATATGTGCGCCGGGCGATAGAAGATGCCGACACCGTTATTTGCGTGGGTACCTGTTTTGTCGACACGCTAACCGCCGGTTTTACGCAATGCTTGCCGCAGGAGCGCACGATTGAGGTTCAACCGCATGCTTCACGTGTGGGAAGCCAGTGGTTTAACATCCCGATGGAGCAGGCGGTTACCACGCTACGGGAGCTGTGCCTGGAGCTGTCGTTTTCTCTGCCTCCAGAACGCCCGCCTGTCGGGCGACGTCAGGTTGAAAAGGGGCCGCTGACACAGGAAAATTTCTGGTACACGGTGCAGCAATACCTGGCACCTGACGACATTATCCTCGTCGATCAGGGGACTGCGGCATTTGGTGCCGCTACGCTTTCGTTACCTTCCGGGGCGGAAGTACTGGTACAGCCGCTGTGGGGATCGATTGGTTATTCCTTACCCGCCGCACTGGGAGCGCAAACGGCATACCCGGATCGGCGGGTGATCCTGATTATTGGCGATGGCGCTGCCCAGCTTACCATTCAGGAATTGGGTACGATGCTCAGAGACGGACAAACGCCGGTTATTTTGCTGCTCAATAATGACGGCTATACCGTGGAGCGGGCTATTCACGGGGCAAACCAGCGTTATAACGACATTGCCGGATGGAACTGGACGCAGGTGCCACAGGCGCTGAGCCGCGAGTGTCAGGCGGAGTGCTGGCGCGTGACGCAGGCTGTACAGCTGGAGGAAGTTCTGGCCCGGCTGGCGCGCCCGCAGCGGCTTTCGTTAATTGAAGTGATGCTGCCGAAAGCCGATCTGCCTGAGCTTCTGCGCACGGTGACCCGTGCGCTGGAAGCCCGTAACGGGGGATAGTTATTGATCGGGGCGGTTGGCGATCATCATCGGTTTACCTGCCAACAGCAGCCAGGCGGGGAGCATGACGATGCACAGCAGCGGCAGCAGGGTGGCATCGGGGACCACCACTGCCGCCATAAACAGGCTTAGCCAGGCGTCGCGGGTGACAACCAGCACCAGCCCCAGAATGGCGCAGGAGACGGTGATTGCTGCCGGAACCGCTTCGACATGGGCATGCAGCATCAATCCCAGTGCCACGCCAACGAATACCGCCGGAAAAATACGTCCTCCACGAAAACCACTGGCGGCAGCAACCACTAACGCCGCCAGTTTGATCACCGCGAGCATGAAATAGTCTGATGCCCCCAGCGTTTGGCTAAACGCCATTTGCTGCATCTCATCCAGCCCTTTAAACAGGGTAAGTGGTCCCCCAATAATGCCCAGAATCCCAAGCAGAAAGCCGCCAACGCCGAGAATCAGTACCGGGTGTTTCAGGCGATGAATCAACTGATGTAAACGGGGTAAACACCACACCGCCACCATGCCTGCCGCAATGGCAATGGCGGCAACCACCGCGCCGCTAAAAATATCGGTCAGCTGTAGCTGAGTATATTGGGCGATGGGCAATGAAAAATGCGGATGAAAGAACAGGTCAGTGGTCAGTGCACCGGCAGCAGCAGCCAGCAGTGGTGCAAACAGGCGATCCCATAACGGCACATCGTTGGAGCCATTCAGCGTTTGTGAAAATATCAGTGCCGCGGCGACAGGCGTACCAAATAGCGCTCCGATGGTGCCCGCAGAGGCGAGAATGGTCCAGTCCAGCTTATTAATTCGAGGGAACAGACGCACGCCAATCGCCGCCGCCAGCGCGATATTCACGGTCATTATTGGGTGTTCAGGCCCCAAACTGACGCCGCCGGCCAGGCCGAGGATCAGCGCAGCCAGCAGGCCCGGCAGTGCTGACGTGGGGACCGGCATTCCGATTAGCGGTTCACAGGCTGGGTCCGGTCCCGCATGCCCGTGGCTGTAGCGGATGACGAGTCCGACCAGTATCCCGGTCAACGTGAGCATACCGATTATCCACAGCGAAGAGTCATGAGCAATGCCGATGCTGGCGGGCAGGCGCTCCCATAAAAATTGCTGTAAAACGGCGGCCACTTTCATGACGATGATCAGCACCAGGCTTGAGGCAACGCCAATGATCAGTGCGGGAGTGGATAACAACAGCATCGTTCTGGCTCGCGGATGGAGCATTTTCTATTCCCTCAAATAGAGTCATAAGCATAGTTTGCACAGCCTGCCTGCTGACATCGCTGCAAATGGTGCTGAAACGATAAAGTAATTCTGTGATCTGGGTCGATATTTTACCGGCATCAGCCTTCAGGCCGTTGTTGTTATGCCCCCATGAATTTACAGTGTGGCAAAGATTTATTCTGACTTTAGCGGAGCAGTAGAAGAATGACAAAATATGCTTTAGTAGGTGATGTTGGCGGCACCAACGCGCGTCTTGCTCTGTGCGACATTGCCAGCGGTGAAATTTCGCAGGCTAAGACCTATTCAGGACTGGATTACCCCAGCCTTGAGGCCGTGGTTCGCGTGTACCTGGATGAGCATAGCGTCAGCGTCGAAGACGGGTGTATTGCGATTGCCTGTCCGATTACCGGCGACTGGGTGGCAATGACCAACCATACCTGGGCGTTTTCTATTGCTGAAATGAAAAAGAATCTCGGTTTTAGCCATCTGGAAATCATCAATGATTTCACCGCCGTGTCGATGGCGATCCCGATGCTTAAAAAAGAGCATTTGATCCAATTTGGTGGCACGGAGCCGGTAGAAGGTAAACCGATTGCCGTGTACGGTGCGGGAACCGGTTTAGGCGTAGCGCATCTGGTGCACGTCGATAAGCGCTGGGTGAGCCTGCCGGGAGAGGGCGGTCACGTAGATTTTGCACCTAACAGCGAAGAAGAGGCGATTATTCTTGAAGTTCTGCGCGCTGAGATTGGCCATGTTTCTGCAGAACGCGTGTTGTCCGGTCCGGGGCTGGTGAACCTGTACCGCGCTATCGTCAAATCCGACGGACGTCTGCCGGAAAACCTGCAGCCGAAGGATATCACCGAACGTGCGCTGGCAGACTCGTGCACTGACTGTCGTCGGGCGCTGTCGCTGTTTTGCGTGATCATGGGACGCTTTGGTGGCGATCTGGCGTTAACGCTGGGGACCTTTGGCGGTGTTTATATTGCCGGCGGGATTGTGCCGCGCTTCCTTGAATTCTTTAAAGCATCGGGTTTCCGCGGTGGCTTTGAAGATAAAGGTCGTTTTAAAGCCTACGTACAGGATATTCCGGTGTATTTGATTGTGCATGATAACCCTGGTCTGCTGGGCTCCGGTGCGCACCTGCGCCAGACGCTGGGGCATATTCTGTAAGATCCCTGCCGGATGGTGTCTATTAACACCTATCCGGCACACTATAAATAATATGCCTGCCGCCGTCAGGGTAACGCATTATGTCCCGTGAGTTTTACTCGCAATCTCGTTCAGTACTATCGCTATCATCTGCTGTTCAAACATTTCGCTGTGCAGGTATCTTTTTTCTCTGTATTTTTTATCTGTCTCGAGATAAGGCTGATGCAAAACGCATTCAGGTGGCGTACACGAAATAAGAGTATTAATGACGTCGATTGGCTGAGGATATTCAAAAAAAAGCGCGCCGGGATGGTAGTTATGCTTAATTTGCCATTCTGCCAGGTCATCCAGAAAACAGTCAGCTTCTGGTTTTGACATTGTGCTGGCTTTTTCGCTGCCCCACACCACACTCGCCAGGTTGTATAACCCATGTGCGTATGGCCAGAACATTTTATTGAGCTTAGTAAGACCCGCGTCCCTCAACTTTGGTACGCTTTTACAATATAAATCGAGCTGCACGCCCGCTTCTGTCACATCCTCCTCGAGGAGCGCCATCAGATAACGGAGGATACACACATCGCTGGCTGCCTGCTTCGTCGCCAGTACCTTTTGCGCTCGTTTACTGGCTTCAGCCGCAAAATCAGTTCGTTTGTACCACAGCGCCATGACTAAATTAGCAATCGCTATAGTAACAGGGTGACCGTTGTCACTGAGACCCCATTTTTCAGGTAACAGCAGCGGTACGCGGGCAAACAGGCCGGCAGCAAGAATATCGAGGGTCGTCCAGATGTTTATACTGTGGTCGCATCCGGAATCTACGCCGAGTGTTGTATGTTTGATCATGGCTGACTGACGCAGCGCAGCATGCAGTAATGCCATATCGTTGGCGAGGATGGCCGTTTTAAATCCTAATAAATCAGGATTGTGATTAATGCGCAGCATAAAAAGCCATAGCCTTATCTGCTCTTGCAGTGACGCATCTTTATGGCATTGCGTCTGGGTATCCAGACATTCTGCTAAATAATCATCGGTATCCATCCATACCCGGGCATTTTGATCAGCTTCTTTCGCGTATTCACGTTGATATGCACGTTGATATTTTTCCGTCAGCTTTGCCATTAAATCTCAGCGCTCTTTCTTTGTGGGGTAAGTGTTATAAATGCATTAACTGCCTAAACTCTTTCACTTTACTTCGACTAACCGGGATTTCAAATTCCAGGTCTTTTAACCGCAGAATGTAGGTGTTATTGAACCACGGCTCGATTTCACGGATTTTATTCAGATTCACGCAGAACGAACGGTGACAGCGGAAGAAATGTGAAGCCGGCAGTTTGCTGCAAAATTCGCTGATGTTCATCGGCATGACGTACGATTCCCGTCGTGTGTAGACAAACGTCATCTTTTCATGTGCTTCAGCGTAGTAGATATCGTTGATCGGAGTCACGATGATTCGCTCATCTTTGATCAGATTGATAGTGTCATTCTCTCGCGTGACGGGGGTTATGTGTGGGGTTCCCGTTTGTTGCTGCTGCCAGGCTGCTTCCAGCTTTTGCAGCATTCCGACAATCCGTGACTCCTGGTACGGCTTCAGAATGTAGTCAAACGCTTCGAGTTCAAACGCCTCAACTGCGTGTTCTTTCCATGCAGTAATAAACACAATAAAGGGTTTATGCGCGAACTGGCTGATGTTTTGTGCCAGCAATACGCCGTCCAGCGAGGGAATATTAATATCGAGAAAAATGGCGTCGACGCGGTTGTGCTGCAGAAATTTCAGCACGTCCAGACCGTCGTCAAACGTGCCGACAATCTCCATCTGGCTGTGTTCTTTTATCAGCCAGCTTAGTTCCTGTTGGGCCAGGAATTCATCTTCAACAATGATGACTTTCACTACTTCACTCCTGGTTAAAGCAATAAGGTCGCCGGTGCGGCAGCGGGGGAGTGCTGATTGGGCACATAAAACGCAATCTCGGTGCCAGGTTCCAGGCGGCGGATATGCAGCCCTTCGCCGTAGAGTAGCTTCACACGATGATGCACGTTCAACAGGCCGATTTTATTGCCCGGCATTTCGTTGGACTCGACCCGCTCAATGACTTTTGGATCGATACCGTGACCGGTATCCCTGACGGCGATGCGTACCCGGTTACCGCACTCTGCGACGCTGATAGTGACCACGCCTTTTCCTTTGCACGACTGGATACCGTGAACGATGGCGTTTTCTACCAGCGGCTGAATCAGCAGGCTGGGAATATAGCAGCTTACCTCTTCATCAATATCATAAATAACCGTTAGCTTATCGCCAAAGCGAGCCTGTTCAATGGCGATGTAGTCCTTAATTTGATACAGCTCTTTCTTAATATCGATCTGCTCATCGTCTTTCAATTCAATATTATAGCGAAGATAACGCGACAAATTAAAAATCAGCTGGCGGGCGGTATCTGGGTTAAGCCTGACCGATGACGAAATAGCGTTTAGCGCATTAAACAGAAAATGGGGATTGATTTTACTTTGCAGCGCACGTAGCTCTGCCTTATTTGCCATCTCCCGCAGTTGCTCTGCACGGGAAACCTCAAGCTGTGTAGAGATAATCTGCGACAAACCGATCGCCATTTCCTGTAACGAGGAGGTGATCTGATGGGCGTGACAGTAGTAGATTTTCAGCGTGCCGGTCACGACGCCTTTCTCCCAGAGCGGGATCACCAGCATGGAGTGTATTTCCGGCGTTCGATGCGCTTCATCATTGTTTTTTATTATTATTTTGCCGTGATTGATGGCTTCCTGCGTAGTGGGGCTGACGAAGTCATCGTTATTGCGATAGTTGAGTTCCCCGACGCCAACATAGGCCAGAACGTGCTGGGTATTGGTGATGGCAACCGCATCTGCGTGAATGTCATGGCGAATAATTTCGCATACCTGACGTAACGACTCGCTGTTGACATGGCGAAAGAGCGGCAGGGTTTTGTTGGCAATATCCAGTGCCAGTTTGGCCTGCTTGGCGGCGCTGGCCTCTTTCTCTCCTTCGACGCTTTGTACCAGCATCACAATAAAGCCAATACAGACGCTGCCGAGGATCATCGGGATACCGATTTTGGAGACAATATCCAGCCCCAGTTCGGTGGTGGGGGCCCAGGCGACCACCAGAATCATGGTCAATGTTTCGCACAGCATCCCACCTAAAATACCGGCACGCCAGTGCTGTGCTTTGGGGATTTTACGGTTGATCCAGCCGGCAATACAGCCCGCCAAAATACTGGTGATAAAGCACGGCAGGGCGGTGACGCCGCCAATGTCGATCAGATAGCGGTGGATACCTGCGATGATGCCGGTAATGATGCCAACCCACGGGCCGAACAGGATCCCCCCCGACATCACCGCAATAATACGCACGTTTACCAGAGAACCTTCGACCGGTACTCCGGACCAGGTACTGAACAGGGCAAACATAGAGAAAATGGCCGTTACGGCGAGCAGTTCCTTCGGGGAGTGGGCTGACTTGTGCAACAGTTCTCGAAACAAGCGGATACGAATCAGAAAAAACAGGCAGAACAGCATCAGCGCTGCCCGATCAAAGACCGCCAGCAGCATATTGAATATTTCGTGCACGGGTGACTCTTGCGAATAGATTAAACCTCTATGATAGGTAACCTGAGCAAGGATGACCAGCATCCCCATTGCGCCGGGATAATGAGGAAAAACCATATAATTAAAAGGGGATTGTAAAGGAAAAGTGTGTTTCTCCGAATTTTCCAGGATTGATTGATTTTCAGAGTAAAATTTATGACTTCAATATGTTAATGAATGGTGATTTTTGCAGACCGCGTAAAATGTTTATTTCCCTGTTTATTTTTATTGATCCTCTTTTAAAGCAGGAGAAAATATTTTGCGTTGCCTCTCGACAGAAGGAATTTATTCAGGCTATTTTCTAAACGTGCCACCATCGTGGCAGCGTCGCTCGGACGGTCCGGGCGCTAACGTGAATCTGAGGATACTATGGCTGACTCCCGCCCTGAACGTCGCTTTACGCGTATTGATCGTCTTCCCCCTTATGTTTTTAACATCACTGCTGAACTGAAGATGGCTGCGCGTCGGCGCGGCGAAGATATTATCGATTTCAGCATGGGGAACCCGGATGGGGCTACGCCTCCTCACATTGTCGAAAAACTGTGTACCGTGGCCCAGCGCCCGGATACCCACGGTTATTCAACCTCTCGCGGTATTCCGCGTCTGCGTCGGGCGATTTCCCGCTGGTATCAGGACCGCTATGATGTCGAGATCGACCCTGAATCCGAAGCCATTGTGACCATCGGATCTAAAGAGGGGCTGGCGCATCTGATGCTGGCTACGCTCGATCACGGTGACACGGTCCTCGTGCCTAACCCAAGTTATCCTATTCATATTTACGGTGCCGTAATTGCCGGGGCTCAGGTGCGTTCTGTACCGCTGGTTGAAGGGGTCGACTTCTTTAATGAGCTGGAGCGGGCGATCCGTGAAAGCTACCCGAAACCAAAGATGATGATCTTAGGTTTCCCATCCAATCCTACCGCGCAGTGCGTTGAGCTGGAATTCTTTGAGAAAGTGGTCGCGCTGGCTAAACGCTACGACGTGCTGGTGGTTCACGACCTCGCCTATGCCGATATCGTCTACGATGGCTGGAAAGCGCCGTCGATCATGCAGGTGCCTGGCGCCCGCGATGTGGCGGTTGAATTCTTTACGCTGTCGAAAAGCTATAACATGGCGGGATGGCGTATTGGTTTTATGGTGGGTAACAAAACGCTGGTTAATGCGCTGGCGCGGATTAAGAGCTACCACGATTACGGAACCTTTACACCGTTGCAGGTTGCGGCCATTGCCGCACTGGAAGGCGATCAGCAGTGCGTACGGGATATCGCAGAGCAGTATAAGCGTCGACGCGATGTGCTGGTCAAAGGGCTGCATGAAGCGGGCTGGATGGTAGAGATGCCGAAGGCATCGATGTATGTCTGGGCAAAAATTCCTGAGCAGTATGCTGCAATGGGCTCGCTTGAGTTTGCTAAAAAAATGCTGAATGACGCGAAGGTCTGTGTGTCACCGGGGGTGGGTTTTGGTGATTATGGCGATACCCACGTGCGCTTTGCGTTAATTGAGAACCGTGACCGTATTCGCCAGGCGATCCGAGGCATTAAAGCCATGTTCCGTGCAGATGGTTTACTGCCCTCCAGCACGAAATCAGCCTCTGAAAGCGCCGATTAACCAAATGGTTAACCCACAAAAGCAAACAGGAGCCTGAGGGCTCCTGTTTTTTTCTGCATCTTTTAATTTAGATCATCAGGGCAAATGTACCGGCCCAAACGATGACCATAAATGAAATGCCCATAAAGAAATATTTCACTTTTCATCACTCCGCGTATTAAAGCACGCCTAAATGAACATACACTTACCTGATAGAGAGCTGACGCCAGCGTCAACGAAAGGGAGAATACCCCGCGTTTGTTTCGCTGCATCATCTCAGAATTCTGAGCTGTAATGCTCCAGACGGCGCTAATGTACGCCTAAAAATGAAGCGAGACAAGAGGCGTTTTTTTATTTAATTTTAATAACTTACATGTGTCGTGAATCGGCGACAGTTTGATTTCCTTCAGCAATGAATCGCCACTGAGCGACGCGCTGATTACTCAGAGAATTCTCATATCACCATGCTCATAATGCGGCTAATTTTGCGCAAAAATTGATAATGAAAAGGTTAAAAATGACCAGATTAATGATGTTAGCACTCGTTCTTACCCCACTGACGTCGATGGCGGCAGCTCCGCAGGCGTTGAATTTCAGCTGTGCAAGTATTGGTGGTGTGAATAGTGATGGTAAAGGTAATGTCTGGATTGATGGAGAGAAAGCCACCGTTAAGACATTCAACGAAAATTACTGGGAAGCGAAAAGCGGTAAAAATACCGTTTCTATTTCCCGTAATGATGACGGTAGCCCGGCCGTTTCCTGGACTGGCCCTAATCGTAAGCACGGGATTTGCCAGCCTGACGATGAGAAGAGCTATGCACCAGCGAAAAAATCGGTGAATGCTGGCCCGTCTTTCTCCTGTGCCGCTGTCGACAAGGGAAGTATGGAGGACATTATTTGTCAGAGCCCGTCACTTTCCGCAATGGACTTGAAACTGAATGGCATCTACAAGCAGGCGTTGGTGAAATCAAACAATGATTCGACGCTGAAAGCCGAGCAGCGCGGTTGGATCAAAGGCCGCAACGAGTGCTGGAAAGAGCAGGATAAGCCTGCCTGTCTTTCCCGCGAATACAGTCAACGGATGACTGAACTACAGAGCAAATGGGGCATTAAGTAATTCAGCCGCAGAAAAAAAGAAAGGCCATCTGGCCTTTCTTTTTACGTATATAACGAGGCTTCACCCATCGGGCGGGTTTTGAAACGACGATGGATCCAGAGATACTGCTCGGGTGCACGCATAATCTCTTTTTCAATTATTTTGTTCATATAAGCCGCAGCCAGGCCCTCATCAGTAGGGTAACCTTCCATCTCCGGCGTGATAAACAGACGGTAGCCAGAATTGTCCGTTTTTCTCACCATGGTGACGGTCAACATCGCAGCACCTGATAAACGTGACAGTACGTAGGTACCATTAGTTGTCGCGACGTCCTTGACGGCGAAAAAGGGTGCAAACGAACTGCCTTTGCGACCGTAGTCCTGATCGGGAGCAAACCATACGGCTTCCCCTTTTTTCAGGGCGCTGACAATGCCACGCAGGTTATTTCTGCCGATCATGGCTTTGTTTGAGCGCATCCGACCACGGGTCTGGATCCACTCCATTAACTTATTGTTATGCGGGCGGTAGGTTGCCATCATGGGTTGGCAAAGCCCCATCACGCGGCCTCCCAACTCCAGAGACATAAAGTGTACGCCTACTACCATCACGCCGCGGTTTTGCGACTGTGCACGCTTCAGGTTGTCGAGACCTTCGACGTCAAACCATTTACGCACGCGACGGTCAGGCCAGAACCAGGCCATGCCGGTTTCAAGCAGCGCCATGCCAAGAGAACGAAAGTTTTCTTCGACCAGTCTGTCTCGTTCTGCCTGTGGCAGATTCGGGAAGCACAGTTCGAGGTTTTTACGGGCAATAGATTCACGACGTTTTAAAAACGGGCGAGCAAGCGTTCCGGTACGCGTACCCAAAAAGCACAATACGGGGTAGGGGAGTTGCACCAAGAGCCAGAGCACACCGACACCAAACCATGTGAGCCAGTAGCGCGGATGCAAAAACGCGCGTGAAAATTTACATTGGGGGAACATAAGCACCTGTTGTTGATACTAATAAGATGTATCGCGAAGATTCTTTGTCGACAGCGTTACACTCTGATACTGATCGTTAGGCCACCATGAAGGACAATGGTTCCTGTAAAGAGTGTAAAACTTAGTCAGGACAAAACCACGGGGGGGCATGAATGATCGGGCTTATACTTTACCACCTAGAGATTAATGTCAGCCAGAGATAAATCCTCAATAAGCGTAAATGTTTATGCGGGAGAGAAACTGAAATAGGGACAGGGGTATAACCTGTTGTTTTTGTGCTGGTTAACTGTCCATCGAATGTCGAGGTTCGCCGCCATAGCCGTATTTATTGTAACAAAAATGTTGCCTGGATTGCCTGTGTATAGGAATTGTCTTAGACTATAAATTCAAGGAGTGTAAGGACTTACATGACGTTTTACGGCAGACAGGAGGTACCGCTATGCTCTATTTCTGGACCTTTCTCATATTGAGCATTCTGTGCGTTAGTTGCTATATCTGGCAGGTTTTGGGCGCGTTGGCATCAATCAGTTCTTTAATCGGCATGGCTATCCTGGCGGCATTAATTTACTTCACTACTCTGTGGCTGACTCATGGTGATGAAATGGTCACGGGAATATTTCTTTTTCTGGCTCCGACCTGTGGGCTGATCATCCGCTTTATGGTCGGTGACGGGAAGCATTAAATCGACGTGTCATTAATGATGATAACAAAATGAGTGTCACACGTTTTTTCATCCAGGATAGGAATATCCTGAAGTGCCAGCGATGCTGGCACTTTTTTATCGACCTGGAACAGATTACCGGGCATCAGCAAGCTCTAAAGTCGCTTCCTCTTGCTGGGCATCTTTTCGCTGTTGTTCCAACTCCAGCGCGCCGCGGTGAGACAAGTAGCAGAAAACGATACAGCAGACGATCCCCCCCATCAGTAGGTAAAATCCCCCGTGCCAGCCCATTTTGTCGACCATCACACCAAACAGGCTGGTTCCTAGTGATGCACCAAAAATGTAGCTCATAAATCCGCGTAACCCTACGGCTGAACCGACGGCGAAGCTGGGGACGATTTCCATGGTCTGCACGGATGCCAAGAACTGAGGAACGTAAATCAGGCAACCGACAATGGCGGCGAAAATAGTCACCATCACCAGGGATTCACTTTTCCAGTAGCCGATCAGACAGACGAAGATCAGCGCCATACAAATCATTGCCAGCGGCATCCTGCGGCCCTTAAACAACTTGTCGGTAAGCCAACCGGCCAGCAATGTGGAAGGAATGGCCGCCCATTCAAAAAACAGAAATGCCACGCTCATTTGTTCTTTTGAGAAGTGTTTTTCGGTAAGCAAGTAAATCGGCAACCAGCTGATCATGCCAAAACGCACCATATAGACAAACACGTCCACCAGAGAGACATACCAGGCATTTTTATTACGCAGCACATAGGTGCAAAAGATCTGGTAGGCGCTCATATTCTCCGGTGCCTGGGTGACCTGTCGGGCGTTGAGCACGACTTTTTCTTCCGGCATCATTTCTTCCAGCGGTGGTAAACCTTCTTTACGTGGCGAACCTTTACCCAGCATTAGAACAATAAAGGCAAATAACACGGCGATACAGGCGGGGACAATATAGCTGGCGCTTTGCCAGTGTTCGCTACCCAGAATGGCAAAAGCGGTGCCTACAATCGGGGCGACAATACCGCCGCCAACGTTGTGTGAGATATTCCAGAAGGCGCCAACGCGTCCACGTTCTTTACGTGGGAACCAGTTGGCAATAGTTATAAATGAGGGGCCAACGCCCATCCCCTGGAATAAGCCGTTGAATACTACCAGTGTGGCAAATATCCAGAATCCGGTGCTGAAACCTAACCCGACGTTCACGATGGCGCACAAGACCAGACCGCATGCCATAAAGACTTTGGGGCTGGCCTTATCGGCCAGGCTGCTCATAATACCCTTACTGATCCCGTAGGCAATCAACATGCAACTGCTGAGCAGACCAATTTGGGTGGCACTGAGATCCAGATGTTCTTTCAGGTACGGCGTAGAGAGTGTGAAGTTATTACGTACAATATAGTACGCAAGATAGCCGAGAAATACGCTAAGTAGCGCCTGCATCCGGTATCGACCATATGTCGCCTGGACTTGCTCCGGCGGGACTTTATTTGCCGATGGTCCTGTCTTAAATATTGAAAGCATATCATCACCTAAATTTATATTGATGTGAATATCAGGAGTTTTCGTTGTGCAGGGTGAAATAAACGGTGATGGAATTCAACTCAATGAAATGTGTCAGTATTGACTCAACTTAACCAAAGAATGACTAATTTTGACTCTTTTAAATTAACAGACGTGTGTGTTTTTTATTTTTAGCGGGAATTTATAGCCAGCATGTGCGGATACTAACAATTTTAATCGGTAATTTAAGGTATTCTGTACCCATGCTTTCGCTTTCAGCTTGGTTATTTTTATAACCACCTTACCTTTCCCCTGAGTTGGGGTAAACGGGTAAGTTTTGTCTCAATATTATTTTTCGAACATGTTGGTATTTATGAACGGGATCACAAACAGGCTTTGCGACCAGGGGCGGATGATCATCCTGTCGCTTTGTTTTACGTTGCTGTCTACGGCCAGCCAGGCACAGGGTAAAGAGCTCGTCATGGCCACGACGTTCTCCCCTGGCGCGACGGCATGGATTATCCAGCAATGGCAAACCGAGCCAGGGTCGGTAATGATTCGTACGCTAAACCGCACCAGTGCCTCTCTGGAACAACTGCTCGATACGGCGAACGCGGACAATGTTGATCTGATTTTGACCTCCTCTCCCATGCTGTTGCAGCATTTGCAGGAACATCAGAAGCTGGCTCCCTTTGATAATGCGCTGCCTGAGAGTCAACGCCTGGTGCCGGAGTCCATCCGTTCTGCGCTGGCGGCGCGGCATTTACCGGCTCCGACTGACTGGGGGGATTTAACGCACCCCCAGTATCAGGGCGCGCTGTTGATGAGTAGCCCGTCACGTTCGGATACCAACCATTTGATGGTGGAATCACTGCTGCAGCAAAAAGGGTGGGAACAAGGATGGGCGACGCTGCTGGCAAGTGCCGGCAATCTGGTGACGATTTCCTCGCGCAGTTTCGGCGTTGCTGACAAAATTAAAAGTGGATTAGGCGTCGCTGGGCCGGTGATTGATAATTACGCCAATCTGCTGCTCAACGACCCGCATCTGGCGTTTAACTATTTTCCGCATTCCGCAGTGTCGCCAACCTATGTGGCGGTGTTGAACAATAGCCAGCATGCCGGTGAAGCCCGTCGTTTTATTCGCTATTTATTGAGTCCTCAAGGGCAGCGGATCCTTGCCGATGCGAATACCGGGAAATATCCGGTCACGCGGTTGCCCGCCGATAATCCGCGTGCTGCTCAGCAGGCCATACTGATGGACCAGCCACCACTAAATTATCGCCTGATCCTCAAGCGGCAGCAGCTGGTGCAGCGGATGTTTGATACCGCTATCAGTTTTCGTCTCGCGCAATTGAAGGATGCCTGGCGAGCGCTGTATAGCGCCGAAGCGCGGCTAAAACGGCCACTCCCTGAAATACGAGCGTTATTGACCAGCGTCCCGATAGACGCCAGCAGTAGTGAAGATGAGGCCTGGCTTGCGCAATTCGAGAATAAAAGCGTTGCTGAACAGCAGATGATGGAATGGCAGCTATGGTTTCTCAAAAACCAGCGCCAGGCTATCGCCAAACTGGAAGAATTAAAATGAAGGGCGGGTCGTTACTGCAACGTCTTCGTCAGCTTAGCATTAGCAGCAGTCTGCGCGGGGCCTTCCTGACAGGGGCGTTACTGACGTTAAGCGTGAGTTGCGTCAGTCTGTATTCCTGGCATGAGCAGAGCTCGCAGATCCGCTATTCGCTGGATGACTACTTCCCGCGCGTCCATTCCGCTTTTTTAATTGAAGGCAATCTCAACCTGGTGGTGGATCAGCTCAATGAGTTCCTGTTGGCTCCCAATACCACGGTAAGACTGCAACTGCGCAACCAGATAATCCAGCATCTGGATAAGATTGAGGCGTTAAGCCGTGGATTGCAGCCCGCGGAACAGCAGCAACTGGCGGTCATTTTGCAAGACAGCCGTACCCTGATGACGGAGCTGGACAGGGTGCTCTACAACATGTTTCTGGTGCGAGAAAAAGTAAGTGAATTGTCTGCGCGCATAGATTGGCTGCATGATGATTTTACGACCGAGTTGAACTCACTGGTGCAGGATTTTACCTGGCAACAGGGAACTCTGCTGGATCAAATTGAGGCCAAAAATGGTGATGCGGCGCAATACCTGAAACGTGCCCGGGAAGTGCAAAACGAACAGCAGCAGGTTTACACACTGGCGAGAATTGAGAATCAAATCGTCGACGATCTGCGTGACAGGCTGAACGAGCTGAAGTCCGGTAGCGATGACGGTATGTTGGTGGAGACCCACATTCGTTATCTGGCGAATTTGAAAACAACGGCGGATGAAAATATCCGTACGCTGGATGACTGGCCCAGTACCA
Source organism: Citrobacter sp. TBCS-14 (assembly GCF_005280805.1). Taxonomy (NCBI): domain Bacteria; kingdom Pseudomonadati; phylum Pseudomonadota; class Gammaproteobacteria; order Enterobacterales; family Enterobacteriaceae; genus Citrobacter; species Citrobacter sp. TBCS-14. The sequence continues at coordinate 161,136 of NZ_SZWM01000141.1, read as the reverse complement.
TAACGTTGCGCCAAACTATCGATGAGTTGCTGGAAATTGGCATGATGAAAAATAAAATGCCCGACACAATGCGCGACTACGTGGCGGCGCAAAAGGCCCTTGTTGATGCTAATCACGCCAGAGAAGCGACGCTTGGGCGCTTTCGTACCTTGCTTGAGGCGCAACTGGGCAGCAGTCATCAGCAAATGCAGATGTTTAATCAGCGCCTGGAGCAGATTGTTCGCGTCAGCGGTGGACTGATTCTGCTGGCGACGTTACTGGCGCTGCTTCTCGCCTGGACGCTCAACCACTACTTTATCCGCTCCCGACTGGTGAAGCGTTTTACCGCACTGAATCAGGCCGTGGTGCAGATCGGTCTCGGTAGAACGGATGCAACTATCCCGGTGTATGGTCGCGATGAGTTAGGGCGCATCGCGGGCTTGCTACGCCATACGCTGGGGCAGCTTAATACGCAAAAAAATCAGCTTGAGCAGGAAGTGGCTGAGCGTAAAGAGATTGAGTCCGATCTTCGCGCCACGCAGGATGAGCTGATTCAGACGGCGAAACTGGCGGTGGTCGGCCAGACCATGACCACTCTGGCGCATGAAATAAACCAACCGCTGAACGCGCTATCGATGTACTTGTTTACGGCGGGAAGGGCCATTGAACAGGGACAACCAGCGCAGGCAAGAAGCACTTTAACCAAAGCGCAAGGGCTGATTACCCGCATTGATGCCATTATTCGCTCGCTGCGCCAGTTTGCGCGTCGGGCCGAGCCGGGGGCGCCGTTGCATCCGGTTGATTTGCGGCAAACTTTTAGTGCGGCTTGGGAACTGTTAGCCATGCGTCATAAGCCACAGCAGGGCAGGCTGACGCTCCTGCCGGAGACCGTATGGGTCCTCGGTGATGAGGTTAGGATCCAGCAGGTACTGGTTAATGTGCTGGCAAACGCGCTCGACGCCTGTCCGGCTACGGCTGAAATTGAGGTGAGCTGGCGGGCTCAGGGCAAAACGCTGTGCGTATTGATCGCTGATAACGGACCCGGTTGGCCTCAGGCGTTGTTACCGTCGCTATTGAAGCCATTTACGACCAGTAAGGATGTGGGTCTCGGCATTGGTTTGTCGATTTGTGTATCGTTAATGACGCAAATGAACGGTGAGTTACGCCTGGCGTCAACGCTGGAGCGCAATGCCTGCGTAGTCCTGCAATTCAACCTGACGGATGTAAATGATGTTGAGTGATGAATGTTCTGTTCTGCTGATTGATGACGATGCCGATGTGCTCGATGCTTACACGTTATTGTTGGAGCAGGCAGGATATCGCGTCCTGGCCTGTAACAATCCGTTTGACGCCAGAAATCTGATGCCTGCCGACTGGCCAGGGATCGTATTAAGCGATGTATGTATGCCAGGCTGTTCGGGGATCGATCTGATGACTCTGTTTCATCAGGATGATAATCAACTGCCGATCCTGCTGATCACCGGGCACGGCGATGTCCCGATGGCGGTGGATGCAGTGAAGAAAGGCGCATGGGACTTTCTGCAAAAACCGGTCGATCCTGGCAAGCTGCTGGCGCAGGTTGAGGATGCCCTGCGTCAGAGGCAGTCCGTAATTGCGCGTCGTCATTACTGCCAGCAGAAATTACAGGTTGAACTGGTCGGATACAGTGACTGGGCAACGCAATTCCGCCAGCGACTACAGCAACTGGCAGAAACGGATATCGCCGTCTGGTTTTATGGTGAACCCGGAACAGGACGCATGACGGGCGCGCGGTATCTGCATCAGCTGGGACGTAACGTCCACGGGCCATTTATACGTGCAGACCTGACATCCGGAAATGCGGTTCAGCTCAACGCGCTCATTGATCAGGCTCAAGGGGGAACGCTGGTACTGAGCCATATTGAATGCCTGACGCGCGAGCAGCAGCACCATCTGGTGCAGTTGCAAAGTCAAGAGCGGCGTCCTTTTCGCTTGATTGGGATCGGGGAGACGTCCTTGGTGGAGCTGGCGGCAACCCACCAAATTGTGGCAGAACTCTATTATTGCTTTGCCATGACGCAAATCGCCTGCCAACCGCTGTCTCTGCGCCCGGACGACATTGAGCCGTTATTTCATCACTACCTGCATAAAGCCTGTCTGCGGTTAAACCATCCCGTGCCTGAAGTCGACGGGGAATTGCTAAAAGGCATGCGGCGACGAGTATGGTTGAGCAATGTACGGGAACTGGCAAATGCCGCAGAGTTGTTTGCCGTCGGGTTACTCCCGTTGGCTGAAACTGCCAACCCGCAGATGCATATGCCCGAGCCGACCCCGCTGGATCGTCGGGTAGAAGAGTATGAACGACAAATCATCACGGAAGCGCTCAATATCCATCAGGGGCGGATTAATGAGGTGGCAGAGTATCTGCAAATTCCGCGTAAGAAGCTGTATCTGAGAATGCGAAAATACGGGCTGAGTAAAGAGCACTATAAGTTCTAGCGCTCATCGAAATATTCGAACAGAGGCCAGAAAATCATCTGGCCATATCTCTTACCACATCAAATCATCAGGTACGACAAAGTCAGCGTACGGGTCATCTTCGTCCTTATCTTCCTGGCTCAGTTCGCAATTTAAGACAATATAGCTGGCGTCACGCTGCGCGATCTTATCGGCAACCACCGCCGGGATGATGGCGTATTCGCTCTCGCGATCACTTTCAGCGGCCAGACGCGCAATGGCAAGACGCCCCTTGATTAACTGAGTCTGGGTAACTTTATCAACGTAGATTTTTTTAATCAGATTGTTGTCGGTAAAGTTATAACCAATATCGCCTCTTGAAATGGTGATTTTATTCATTTCAATCAGCTGCTTAATCTGAGCTTTGTATTCTTTCGACAGGGCTGCTTGCTTTTGCTGCTCGCTGAGTTGCTTATCACGCTCAACCTGTGCTTTTTTATTTTCTTCAACCGCCTCTCTGGCCTCACGCGCCTGAACGCGCGACTTTTTCGCCGTTCTTTGCACCTTCGCCATTTTTTTACTGGTGACTAAGCCAGCTTTAAGCATCTGCTCTTGTAGGGTGAGTTTTGTCATGTTCGTTTCTAAATCCAGTAAAAAGAGTTCTCAGGATTATACCCTTAACGTCCGGGGGGATGCCAGATTGCGGGGAGTTGCAAAGCGTCGGGGATAAAATGGAAGGCTATGGTGTCCCCTGCAGGAATCGAACCTGCAACTAGCCCTTAGGAGGGGCTCGTTATATCCATTTAACTAAGGGGACGAAGCGGCACGAGTATAGCGTTTTTTACCTGCAACGGTAAGTCTGTGTCCGCCTGACTGCTCAAACAGTCGCCATTCAGGATTGTTTCTTCTGGTTTTTCTGCTCTTTTTGTTCCCGCTCAGCCTCTAATCGGGCCTCTTCTTTGCGTTTATTGCTCATATCATTGCGAATTTGCGCATGGCTCATCAACGCGAAGATAAATGTCCCACCGCAAATATTCCCGGCAAGTGTTGGAAGCGCGAACGGCCAGAAGAAGTCGCTCCAGTGCAGCGTGCCGTTAAAGACCAGGTAGAGAATCTCAACCGAGCCGACGACGATGTGCGTGGTATCACCCAACGCAATAAGCCAGGTCATCAGAACAATGACGACAATTTTTGCCGCGCCCGCTGCGGGAAACATCCACACCATAGTGGCGATCAGCCAACCGGAAATAATCGCGTTGGAAAACATCTCCGTCGGGCTATTTTTCATAACGTCCATCCCAATTTTGACAAAGGCGTCACGAGTTTCTTCATCAAAAATTGGCATATATTCAAACGCCCATGCCGCAATGCCGGTGCCGATAATGTTACCCAGCAAGACCACGCTCCACAGACGCATCAGTAAACCAAAATTGCCGAGGGTTGGATTTTGCATGACTGGCAGGACAGCGGTTACGGTGTTTTCGGTAAAGAGCTGTTGGCGGGCCATGATGACGATGATAAACCCGAAGGTATAACCGAGGTTTTCCAGTAAAAATCCGCCGGGAACGCCCTCAAGCTGTACGTGAAAAATACCCTTTGCCAGTAAAGAGGCTCCCATCGATAGCCCAGCGGCGATAGCTGACCACAGCAGCGCCATCGCATCGCGTTCCATCTCTTTTTCCCCGTCCTGGCGAATATGTTCGTGAATCGCCATGGCGCGGGAAGGAAGTCGGTCCTCGTCGACCTCTATCTTTTTACCCTGCAACTTCTCTTCACTTTCTACTTCGAGTTCGTCGCTGTGTTGATCAATTTTTTCTTTTTCGATGTCATTCATTTTTGAGTCCTGAATAAGCACGTATTGCTAAAGCGTAGCGGTTTTTATCCAGGAACTGGCGGGAGAAACTCTGAAATCGCAAAAATGGTAACGTTTGTATTTATCGGATTCGGTAAAATAGAAAAACCGCGAGGTCTACCTTACCAGGCTATGATCAAATCAGTAAGTTAGGGTATATAGACATCGTTTGACGTGCTGTTACAATCGCTCACATCTAAACCGGCGGATACCTTATTGTTCCGTCATGGATGGCAATCAGCGATAGCCATAATACACAGGGAGACACTTATGAAGCTTCGCCTGTCGGCGCTTGCGCTGGGAACCACACTTTTGGTGGGGTGTGCGAGCTCCGGTACAGAACAGCAGGGGCGCTCGGATCCGTTTGAAGGGTTCAACCGCACCATGTACAACTTCAACTTTAATGTGCTGGATCCGTATGTTGTTCGACCGGTGGCTGTAGCCTGGCGTGATTATGTTCCGCAGCCGGCCAGAAACGGTTTGAGCAACTTTACGGGCAACCTCGAAGAGCCGGCCGTAATGGTCAACTATTTCCTTCAGGGCGATCCTTATCAGGGGATGGTGCATTTCACCCGTTTCTTCCTGAACACCTTGCTAGGTATGGGCGGCTTTATCGATGTTGCGGGCATGGCGAATCCAAAACTGCAGCGCGTTGAACCACATCGTTTCGGCAGTACGTTAGGTCACTATGATGTAGGTTACGGTCCGTATATGCAGCTTCCGTTCTACGGCAGCTTCACGGTACGTGATGACGGTGGTGATATGGTGGATACGCTGTATCCGGTTCTGTCGTGGCTGACCTGGCCGTTGTCGGTCGGTAAATGGACCATTGAAGGGATTGAAACCCGCGCACAACTGCTCGACTCCGACGGTCTGCTGCGTCAATCTTCCGATCCGTACATCATGGTGCGTGAAGCTTACTTCCAGCGTCATGACTTCATCGCGAACGGCGGGAAACTCAAACCAGAAGAAAACCCGAACGCGCAAGCTATTCAGGATGATTTAAAAGATATCGATTCCGAATAAGGAAGAGGTACAAATAAAAAGGTGAGCTAAAAAGCTCACCTTTTTTACGCCTGAAGAAAATCAGAATGCGTAGTTAAAGTTGGTACCGAACAGCCAGGCTTTACCTTCAGATTCGAAGGTATATGGACCTTCTTTGATGGTCACGTTCTGCCCGTGCATATAAGAAGCACCAATGTCGATAGACGCATCTTCATTGAACGCGTAGGTCGTACCCGCGCTCAGCCACAGGCGGTCCTGGTCTGGAATGGAGATGGAGCGTTTATCCGCAGGAACCGGGCTATCGTCGTAGGCGATACCGGTACGGAACGTCCAGTTTTTATCCATATAGTAGGTCGTACCCAGCGCGAGGCGGTAAGAGTCCCGGAAGCCTTCTTCTTTATAGAACAATGTTTGTCCGTTGGTGCCCGTTGCTTTCAACTCCTGGAACTGACTCCAGCTGGTGTAAGCGATGCTGTAGTGAACGGCCCATTGCGGTGCTACGCGGTTATAGCCAGACAGTTCCCACATTTCCGGCAGGTTAAGCGTCAATGCGCCCGGAACGGTCGTGTTGGTTGTACCCCATGGGAACGTCACGCCAGCACCCGGTAAGCCGTTGGCCTGGCTTCTGATGCCGCTCTTATAATCACCGTCGAAATCGATTTTAACTTCTGAACGATAGGTTAAGCCCCAGCGGTTATCTTTATCCAGCTCATACAAAATACCCGCGTTCCAGCCGTAACCCCATTCATCACCTTCCATGCTTGCAATTTTAGGGCTGACCTTCGGTAATGCTGCGGTCATTTCACCGGAATAACGTTCAATTTTGGCGTCAGCATAAACGGCGTTAAAACCAAGGCCGAAGCTCCAGCTATCATTTAGGCGATAGGCGCCGCTGAGGTTAAGGTTGACCGTTTTAAGGTCGGTCTTGCCGCCGTATTCACCGACAATGTAGCTGTCGTTAAATTCGGTCGCCAGACCATAGTTAGAGGTGACAGACGCGCCCCAGCCAAACTGCTCGTTAATAGGCATCACGAAGTGCGCATTCGGAACCCATGCCGTCGGGGCGATGTTGTCCGCATTGGTGCTGCGCCCGGTGTATGGCGATTTACCGGAGATATTAACGTCTGGATCGATATACACCGCACCTGCTGAGAAAGTAGGGCGATCGAACATCATGATCAGTGCCGGGTTGCGGCTGGCGTTACCTGCGTCGTCTGCGATAGCGCCTTCACCCGAATATGCCCGGCCAAGGCCAGAGGAAGAAAATTCGTTTAACTGAAAGCCTGCAGACCAGGCCTGTGTGGAAATAATTGCCACTGCGACTGCGAGAGCAGACTTTGTAAACAGGGTTTTCTGGCTCATGACCATAACCTCATCGATTTATTTTTATACAAACAATGTTACATGCCGTAACAGGAGCGCGAAGTGTAGGGTCTGAGGTACCACATAGAAATCAGACCAGTGGCGAGAGTATAGGTCCGACCAGATGGAATGTTGCAAGTATGTTTATAAGTTTTTTCAAATATGATCTTAAAAACGCGATCCAGCTGGCAAAATTGCGGGGATGCGCACTCACCTGTTCGGGCGATTTTTGTTTTGGATCATTTTTAAGTGTGATTTCGGTCGCTTATCGCATTTCGCACAATTAACGACTGGAGAGGAGGATAATGGGAGCGTAAAATATCCCCAACGTTTATCTGGCACCCTTGGTGCGAATACAGAGGAAATCTACAATGAGTAAATGCAGTGCTGATGAAACCCCGGTTTGCTGCTGTATGGATGTTGGTACCATCATGGACAACACCGATTGCACCGCGTCATACAGCCGTGTGTTCGCGACTCGCGCACAGGCAGAAGAAACGCTGGCCGCTCTCACCGAGAAGGCGCGTGGCGTAGAATCTGAGCCTTGCCAAATCACCCCGACCTTTACTGAAGAAGCTGAGGGTGTTCGTCTGGATATCGATTTTGTTTTCGCCTGTGAAGCCGAAACCCTGATCTTCCAGCTGGGTCTGCGTTAATCCCTTCTTTCAGTGCCCTTGCCACCTTCTGACAAGGGCATTTTCGTAACAATCAGTGATTATTCACTGTGCCATAGCTCCCACTTTCATTTCTCTCCACTTGGCTAAATGTAAAAAATTGGTTAAGACTGTGATCAGGTCAGACCACTTATTTTATTTTTTAACAGGGGAGTGTTATGAGTCAGGCTTTACCGCTGGTTACCCGTCAGGGCGATCGCATCGCCATTGTGAGCGGATTGCGTACGCCTTTTGCCCGTCAGGCAACCGCGTTTCATGGCATTCCCGCCGTTGATTTGGGAAAAATGGTCGTCGGTGAGTTGCTGGCGCGCAGTGAAATTCCTGCCGATGCCATTGAACAACTGGTTTTTGGCCAGGTTGTGCAAATGCCGGAAGCGCCCAATATCGCCCGTGAAATTGTGCTGGGCACCGGGATGAACGTACATACCGATGCTTACAGCGTGAGCAGAGCCTGCGCCACCAGTTTTCAGGCGGTGGCGAATGTCGCGGAAAGCCTGATGGCAGGAACCATCCGTGCGGGTATTGCTGGCGGGGCTGACTCCTCTTCCGTGCTGCCAATTGGCGTCAGCAAAAAGTTGGCGCGGGTGTTGGTGGACGTCAATAAAGCCCGCACCACCGGTCAGCGGCTGAAGCTTTTTTCCCGACTGCGTTTGCGCGACCTGATGCCGGTCCCACCTGCAGTTGCTGAGTATTCCACCGGCTTACGTATGGGGGATACGGCAGAGCAAATGGCGAAAACCTACGGCATCACGCGTGAGCAGCAGGATGCTCTGGCGTACCGTTCGCATCAGCGAGCCGCTCAGGCCTGGGCCGAAGGCAAACTGGCAGACGAGGTGATGACCACCTATGCTCCGCCGTTTAAAGATCCCTTCTCAGAAGATAACAATATTCGCGGAAACTCTACGCTGGCGGATTACGCCAAACTGCGCCCGGCGTTTGACCGTAAACACGGCACCGTCACGGCGGCAAACAGTACACCGTTGACCGACGGCGCCGCTGCGGTGATTTTGATGACGGAGTCCCGGGCGAAAGAGCTGGGACTGGTGCCGCTGGGCTATCTACGCAGTTTTGCGTTTACTGCCATCGACGTCTGGCAGGATATGCTGCTGGGCCCGGCATGGTCGACGCCGTTGGCTCTGGAGCGCGCGGGCCTGACTCTGGCCGATCTCACGCTGATTGATATGCATGAAGCCTTTGCCGCGCAGACGCTGGCGAATATTCAACTGCTTGGCAGCGAACGTTTTGCTCGTGACGTTCTGGGTAGGGCACATGCCACTGGCGAAGTGGATGACAGCAAATTTAACGTGCTGGGCGGTTCGATTGCCTACGGACACCCTTTCGCCGCGACCGGCGCGCGCATGATCACCCAAACGCTGCATGAATTACGGCGTCGTGGTGGTGGGTTTGGTTTGGTCACCGCGTGTGCGGCGGGTGGTCTGGGTGCGGCAATGGTTCTGGAGGCGGAATAATGGAAATGGCATCGGCTTTTACGCTACACGTGCGTCTGGATAACGTGGCGGTGGTCTCCATTGATGTGCCCGGAGAGAAAATGAATACCCTGAAAGCAGAGTTTGCTTCTCAGGTGCGGGCTATTTTGAAACAAATTCGCGATAACAAAGATCTGCGTGGCGTGGTGTTTATTTCGGCGAAGCCGGATAATTTCATCGCCGGGGCGGATATCAATATGATCGGCAACTGCCGCAGTGCGCAGGAAGCCGAAACCCTGGCTCGTCAGGGGCAACAGATGATGGCGGAAATTAATGCGTTGCCGATCCCGGTTATCGCTGCCATTCACGGTGCCTGTCTGGGCGGCGGTCTGGAGATGGCGCTGGCGTGTCATAGCCGTATTTGTACTGATGACGTTAAAACCGTGCTGGGTCTGCCGGAAGTACAGCTTGGTCTGTTACCCGGCTCTGGCGGCACGCAGCGGTTGCCCCGTCTGATTGGCGTTAGCACTGCGCTGGACATGATCCTGACCGGCAAACAATTACGCGCTAAACAGGCGCTGAAAGTGGGGTTGGTGGACGAGGTTGTGCCGCAGACCATTTTGCTGGAAGCGGCGGTGGAACTGGCTAAAAAGGAGAGTTCGGTACACCATAGCCTGCCGGTACGGGAACGCATTCTGGCCGGACCGCTGGGGCGGGCGCTGCTGTTCCGTATGGTCGGTAAAAAGACCGCACAGAAAACGCAGGGAAATTACCCCGCAACCCACCGTATTCTTGAGGTGATCGAGACTGGTCTGGCGCAGGGCAGCAGCAGCGGCTATGACGCCGAAGCCCGCGCGTTTGGTGAGCTGGCGATGACGCCGCAGTCTCAGGCTCTGCGTAACGTCTTTTTTGCAAACACCGACGTGAAAAAAGATCCCGGTAGCGAGGTACAACCCGGTCCGCTAAACAGCGTCGGGGTTCTGGGCGGGGGGCTGATGGGCGGGGGGATTGCCTACGTGACGGCCTGCAAAGGCGGCTTGCCGGTGCGTATCAAAGATATCAATGCTAAGGGAATCAACCACGCGCTGAAATACAGTTGGGATCAGCTTGAAACAAAAGTTCGCCGCCGCCATCTCAAAGCCGGCGAGCGTGACAAACAGCTGGCGCTGATTTCAGGCACCACCGATTTTCGCGGTTTTGCGCATCGAGATCTGGTAATTGAGGCGGTGTTTGAAGATCTGGCGTTGAAACAACAGATGGTGGCAGATGTTGAGCACAATTGTGCGCCTCATACCATTTTTGCCTCCAACACCTCATCTCTACCCATTGGCGACATTGCGGCCAATGCGGCGCGACCTGAGCAGGTCATTGGTTTGCACTTCTTTAGTCCGGTAGAAAAAATGCCGCTAGTGGAAGTTATTCCTCATACAACTACGTCTGAACGCACTATTGCCACCACGGTTAAACTGGCGAAAAAACAGGGGAAAACGCCGATTGTGGTGCAGGATAAGGCCGGGTTCTATGTAAATCGCATTCTTGCTCCGTACATCAACGAAGCTATCCGCTTATTGACCGAGGGCGAGCGCGTTGAGCAGATTGATGCTGCGCTGGTAAAGTTTGGTTTTCCGGTAGGGCCAATCCAACTTTTGGATGAGGTCGGAATTGATACAGGCACTAAAATTATACCTGTACTGGAAGCCGCTTACGGTGAACGTTTTAGCGCACCTGCAAATGTTGTTGCTTCAATTTTGAATGATGATCGCAAAGGTAGAAAAAATGGTCGGGGTTTCTATCTTTATGGTGCGAAAGGGCGTAAAAGCAAAAAACAGGTCGACCCTGCAATTTATACGCTTATTGGCGTCCAGGGGCAGAGCAAACTCAGTGGCCCGCAGATTGCAGAGCGGTGTGTCATGTTAATGCTCAACGAAGCGGCACGCTGTTTCGATGAGAAGATTATCCGCAGCGCACGCGATGGTGACATCGGCGCTGTGTTTGGTATTGGTTTTCCGCCATTCCTCGGCGGCCCGTTCCGGTATATGGACTCCCTCGGGGCGGGTGAAGTGGTTGCGGTTCTGCAACGACTGACTACACAGTATGGTTCCCGGTTTACGCCGTGTGAACCGTTACTGCAGATGGCGGAACGCGGAGATAGTTTCTGGAAGCACGGGGAAACTGACCTGAATTCATGAGGTCAAAGGTAAGATGAATCCGCACCGAATGTACGAGTTAAGCTCAAAATGTAAACAGAGATTGACTATACTTACGCCATTAAGGTAAAAAACAGCGTTTCATTCGGTGAATGGATAAGGCACAATGCCGGCCACCACACATTTACCCTCGCCAATAGGGGCGTTGGCTAAAGGTGTTGGTGTTTCTGGTTAACAAAAGCGGTGCAATATGCAAGTTTTTATCATGCGTCACGGCGACGCGGCCCTCGATGCCGCCAGTGATTCGGTTCGTCCCTTAACCTCCTGCGGTTGTGACGAATCTCGCCTGATGGCGAACTGGCTGAAAGGTCAAAAAGTGGATATCGAACGTGTTCTGGTGAGCCCGTTCCTGCGAGCCGAACAAACGCTGGATGTGGTCGGGGAATGTATGAACCTGCCAACCGGTGTGGATGTTTTGCCGGAGCTGACTCCCTGCGGCGATGTCGGTCTGGTCAGCGCCTATTTACAGGCACTGGCCAATGAAGGTGTCGCTACGGCGCTGGTCATTTCTCACCTGCCTTTGGTGGGATATCTGGTGTCCGAGCTGTGTCCGGGTGAAACGCCGCCGATGTTTACCACATCTGCGATTGCCAGCGTCACGCTTGATGAGAGCGGAAAGGGCGTTTTCAACTGGCAGATGAGCCCGTGTAATCTGAAGATGGCGAAAGCGATATAGTCGTTTCGTTGGCCGGATCAAGCGCGAGCGCAGCCATCCGTAAAACGTCTTTGACATGAGCCTGCAATAAAAAGAGCCGCAACTGCGGCTCTTTCTGTTTTCCGTTCTCAGGGAAGTTCGGGCGGTAACCACTCTTCCACTTCAATCAGCACCAGCAGCGCGGCGTCGCCGCCGTACTCTTTAGGCGCCTGATGAAAAGCCATCACGTGCGGATGTTGCGCCAGCCAAAGCGGCGTTTGCTGTTTCAGAACGTGCTTTCCGTGGCCGTGCATGACGCAGGCGCAGAAGACGTGTTCACGACGACAGGCGGCAATCAGCGCCCCGAGTTCCTGTTTAGCCTGCTGTTGCGTCAGCCCGTGTAAATCAAGAAACAGTTCCGGGGAGTAGTCACCACGGCGCATTTTCTTCAGTTCAAAGTGGCTGACGTCGGCCCGCAGATATCTGACCGGACCCTCTGTATTCAACAGCGGCTGAAACTCATCAGAGAAATAGTGGCTGGCATCAGCCTGTTCCTGCAACAGCCTTTTAACCGGCACCTCGGTGATTTTTTTACGCGGCGGTCGATGGACAATCGTGTCCTGCTTAATTTGACGAGTGCCGGTCATCAACTGGCGAAACAGCGTCTGATCCTCCTCGCTGAGCGATGTTTTCTTTTTCATTTGAGCGTCTCATCTTTTATTTTCCGTTAGTTTAACCCGACTCGATGGGCATCCGATCGCTTAAAACGCAATTTTCGCGCTCAGGCTCGGCGTGAATGCTGATTTATCGCCGTCTTCGTGGCAAACTAGCCGCCGAATTTAATACGAGCATGCCCTGGAGGAATACGTGGATAAAATTTTCGTTGATGAAGCAGTGAGTGAACTGCATACCATTCAGGACATGTTGCGTTGGGCGGTCAGCCGTTTTAGCGCGGCGAATATCTGGTATGGTCACGGGACGGATAACCCATGGGATGAGGCGGTACAACTGGTGCTGCCGTCACTCTACCTGCCGCTGGATATTCCTGAAGATATGCGCACTGCGCGCCTGACCTCCAGCGAACGCCACCGTATTGTTGAGCGCGTAATTCGCCGCGTTAACGAGCGTATCCCGGTTGCCTACCTGACCAACAAAGCCTGGTTCTGCGGTCACGAATTCTATGTTGATGAACGCGTGCTGGTGCCGCGCTCACCGATTGCCGAGCTGATCAATAATCGCTTTGCCGGTCTTATCAGCGAGCAGCCGCAGCACATTCTCGATATGTGTACCGGCAGCGGCTGTATTGCTATTGCCTGCGCGTATGCCTTCCCGGAAGCCGAAGTGGACGCGGTGGATATTTCCACTGACGCCCTGGCGGTGACCGAGCACAATATTGAAGAGCATGGTCTGATCAATCACGTGACGCCGATCCGCTCCGATCTGTTCCGTGACCTGCTGAAAGTACAGTATGACCTGATTGTGACCAACCCGCCGTATGTGGATGCGGAAGATATGTCCGATCTGCCGAATGAGTATCGCCACGAACCTGAACTGGGCCTGGCGTCCGGAAGTGATGGGCTGAAGCTGACCCGTCGCATTCTTGGCAATGCGCCGGACTACCTGTCAGACAACGGTATTCTGATTTGTGAAGTCGGTAACAGCATGGTACATCTGATGGAACAATATCCGGACGTGCCGTTTACGTGGCTGGAATTCGACAACGGCGGTGATGGCGTATTCATGCTGACCAAAGCGCAGCTGATTGCCGCTCGTGAACATTTCAGCATCTATAAAGATTAACGACACGCGCACACACAACAACGATAACGGAGCGGTGATGGCAGGAAACACAATTGGACAACTCTTTCGCGTAACGACCTTCGGTGAATCACACGGGCTGGCGCTCGGCTGTATCGTTGATGGTGTTCCGCCGGGTATTCCGCTGACAGAAGCTGATCTGCAGCACGATCTCGACAGACGTCGTCCGGGAACCTCGCGTTACACCACGCAGCGTCGCGAGCCGGATCAGGTGAAAATCCTTTCCGGCGTGTTTGACGGCGTCACCACCGGCACCAGTATTGGCCTGTTGATTGAAAATACCGATCAGCGTTCGCAGGATTACGGCGCCATTAAGGATGTTTTTCGTCCAGGCCATGCCGACTACACCTACGAGCAGAAATACGGCGTGCGTGACTACCGTGGCGGCGGGCGTTCGTCCGCGCGCGAAACGGCAATGCGCGTGGCGGCCGGGGCGATTGCCAAAAAATACCTGGCGGAAAAATTCGGCGTCGAAATCCGCGGATGCCTGACCCAAATGGGCAATATACCGCTGGAAATTAAAGACTGGTCTCAGGTCGAACAAAACCCGTTCTTTTGCCCGGATCCGGACAAAATCACCGCGCTGGATGAACTGATGCGTGCACTCAAGAAAGAGGGTGACTCCATCGGTGCAAAAGTGACCGTGGTTGCAAGCGGTGTACCGGCCGGTCTCGGCGAACCTGTTTTTGACCGTCTGGATGCTGACATCGCCCATGCGTTGATGAGCATTAATGCGGTGAAAGGCGTGGAGATTGGCGACGGCTTCGACGTTGTTGCGTTGCGCGGTAGTCAGAACCGTGATGAAATCACCAAAGAGGGTTTCCAGAGTAACCATGCTGGCGGCATTCTGGGGGGCATCAGCAGCGGGCAACAAATTGTTGCACATATGGCGCTGAAACCGACTTCCAGTATTACCGTTCCCGGGCGCACTATTAACCGCTTTGGCGAAGAAGTCGAGATGATAACCAAAGGACGTCACGATCCGTGCGTTGGGATCCGCGCGGTGCCGATCGCAGAAGCCATGCTGGCGATTGTGCTGATGGATCACCTGCTGCGTCAGCGGGCGCAGAATGCGGATGTAAAGACTGACATTCCACGCTGGTAAGAAATGAAAAAAACGGCACTTGCGGCGCTGGCACTGTTTGCCAGTTCGGCCTGCCTGGCGGCGACGCCCTGGCAGAAAATTACCCACCCGGTGGCAGGTAGCGCGCAGTCTATCGGCGCGTTTTCCAATGGCTGCATTGTGGGGGCAGATACGCTGCCCGTACAGTCCGAACACTATCAGGTGATGCGCACCGATCAACGTCGCTATTTTGGTCATCCTGACCTGGTGACGTTCATCCAGCGTCTGAGTACCCAGGCCAATAATCTGGGACTGGGGACGGTGTTAATCGGCGATATGGGTATGCCGGCCGGTGGACGTTTCAACGGCGGACACGCCAGCCACCAGACGGGGCTGGATGTCGATATTTTCCTGCAACTGCCAAAGACGCGCTGGACGCAGTCGCAACTGCTGCGACCACAGGCGCTGGATCTGGTCGCTCAGGATGGCAAACGTGTCGTACCGTCACTGTGGAAGCCGGAGATTTTCAGTCTGATCAGGCTGGCGGCAAAAGATAATGATGTAACGCGTATTTTCGTGAATCCGGCAATTAAACAGCAACTTTGTCTGGATGCAGGGAGCGACAGGGACTGGTTACGTAAAGTGCGGCCATGGTTCCAACACCGTGCACATATGCATGTCCGGTTACGTTGTCCTGCCGACAGTCTTGAGTGCGAAGATCAACCGTTACCTCCACCGGGTGATGGCTGTGGCGCGGAGCTGCAAAGCTGGTTCGAACCTCCTAAACCGGGAACCACTAAGCCTGAGAAGAAGACACCGCCTCCGTTGCCGCCTTCCTGCCAGGCGCTACTGGATGAGCATGTACTTTAATGGATAATTTTGCCGATCTGTTTATGGTGTCTCCGCTGCTGTTGGGCGTTCTTTTTTTTGTGGCCATTCTGGCGGGATTTATTGATTCCCTGGCGGGTGGCGGCGGCTTACTCACCATTCCTGCGCTGATGGCAGCAGGCATGCCGCCAGCTCAGGCGCTGGCAACGAATAAACTGCAAGCCTGCGGTGGGTCCATCTCCGCTTCGCTCTATTTTATCCGCCGTGGCGTGGTGAACCTGGCCGACCAGAAGCTTAATATCGCCATGACCTTCATCGGCTCAATGAGCGGCGCGCTGCTTGTCCAGCATGTGCAGTCGGACATTTTGCGCCAGATCTTGCCGATTCTGGTTATCTGTATCGGTCTCTACTTTCTGTTAATGCCTAAGCTGGGTGAAGAAGACCGACAGCGTCGGCTGTACGGCCTGCCTTTTGCGCTGGTCGCCGGGGGCTGCGTCGGTTTTTACGATGGCTTTTTTGGCCCGGCAGCCGGATCGTTTTACGCGCTGGCCTTTGTCATGCTGTGCGGTTACAACCTGGCGAAATCCACGGCGCACGCCAAAGTCTTGAATGCCACCTCGAATATCGGCGGGCTGCTGCTGTTCGCGCTGGGGGGCAAAGTGATTTGGGCCACCGGTTTTGTGATGCTCATCGGCCAATTTATTGGCGCACGAATGGGGTCACGACTGGTCCTCAGCAAAGGACAAAAACTGATTCGGCCAATGATCGTCATTGTCTCCGCAGTGATGAGCGCCAAGCTACTTTATGATAATCATGGACAGGAGATTCTCCACTGGCTGGGGATGAACTAATGAATACGACCCATCACTATGAACAGTTAATTGATATTTTTAACGGCTGCTTTGCCGATGAATTTAATACCCGTCTGATTAAAGGCGATGACGAACCGATCTACCTTCCTGCAGATACAGAATTGCCGTATCACCGGATCGTTTTTGCCCATGGCTACTACGCCAGTGCACTACATGAAATTTCACACTGGTGCATTGCCGGTAAAGCGCGCCGTGAACTGGTCGACTTTGGTTACTGGTACTGCCCGGACGGGCGTGACGCTAAAACACAATGTCAGTTTGAAGACGTGGAAGTGAAACCCCAGGCATTTGACTGGCTGTTCTGCATGGCGGCGGGCTATCCGTTTAACGTTAGCTGCGACAACCTGGAAGGGGACTTTGAACCGGATCGCGTGGTGTTCCAGCGGCGTGTTCATGCTCAGGTGATGGCGTATCTGGAAAACGGCATTCCTGAACGTCCGGCGCGTTTTATTCGTGCGTTACAGAATTATTATCACACGCCTGAACTTAAGGCGGAACAATTCCCGTGGCCCGAAGCGCTCAACTGAAGCGGCTGCCACGTTTACAATGAGGAAATAAGATGATCGCGGAGTTTGAATCACGCATTCTGGTACTAATCGACGATATGGTAGAACACGCCAGCGATGATGAGCTGTTTGCCAGTGGGTACTTGCGTGGACACTTGACGCTGGCTGTGGCAGAACTGGACGGCGGCGACGACCATTCCGCTGAGGCACTGTACGCCAATGTTACCAGCAGCCTGGAAAAAGCCATCAGCGCAGGCGAACTTTCGCCGCGTGACCAGGCGTTAGTAAAAGAGATGTGGGACACGTTGTTCCAGAAGGCGACACAACAATAATTGCCTTGCGGGCCGGATGCCGTTAACGACTCATGCGGCCCGCAATGATGACCTCAGGATTTTACCGCTTTTCCCTTCACTAATTTTCTCACCCATAAACGGTTCGGATTTAACGCGGCAAGGGTTTCTGCATCCATTGGGATGGGTTCATTACTCATTTGCGCGGCCAGGATCTCTGCACACAGCGGGGCGGAACACAGTCCGCGCGAGCCCAGCGCGCCCAGCAAAAAGACGTCACGGTAAACCGGTGCGCGCGCGGCGGTCTCTTTGTGTTCTGACAGATTGGCGTACTGGCTGAGCGTTGCCTCATAGTCCGGCACATTGCCGACCATCGGTAAGTGATCGCGGGTGGCGCAGCGAACGCCACAGCGTGCCGATTGCCCACTGACATCCACCTCTTTTACCCATGCGGCATGCGGGAAGCAGTCGAGTAAACGCTGGCGGTTTTGCTGCTGATCCTCCTCGCGATACGTTGTCTCTTCCTCACCACGACGATAGCTCGCACCGATGCAATGATGCTGATTGGCCGGATTTTGCGGCGTGAGGTAGCCGTCGTAACACAACACCTGATGTAGGGCCGATAGTGCAGGCGTGGTGGGGATATGGCTCACCTGACCGCCGACAGAATAAACCGGTAACGGTTGGGTCTGATCAAAGCGATTTATGCGATGACCATTCGCCAGCACCACTACCTCGTGTTCGACGGTTTCGCCAGTCGCAAACTGAAGCTGCCAGCTGTTTTCCTGCTGTACAAGTGATGCCAGTGTATGTTGGTAATGGGTGCGTAATCCCAGCGTCGTGGCGTATTCCAGTACGGCGGCGGTGAGCTGCGCCGGACACAGCCATCCTCCGCCAGGATACTGAATCCCGCCGCAGTTGGTTGCGACGCCGGTTGTTTGCAGAACCTGCTCAGCATCAACGGCCAGCGCGAGGTCGTCGGGTAAGGCAAGCGACAGCATCTGGGTGATTTTCTGTTGGCTTTTTTCATCCCAACCAAGTTGCGTTACGCCGCACCAGTCGTGGGCAAAATCCACCGGCAGGGCGTCATACAGACGTCGGGCAAAGGTAAATGCGGTGGGGAAAAAGAGATTAATTGCGGCGTCATGTTTACTGAGTAAAGGGTAAAGTGCGCCCTGACGATTACCGGATGCGCCCTGCGCAGGCTTATCGTCAGCGCAATACAGCGTTACCTGCCAGCCACGACGTAAGAGAGCCAGCGACAGCAGTGCGCTGGCAATACCGCCCCCGATAATAGCCGCTTCCCGTTTTTCCGTGCTGGCGCGTGAGAACCACGGTGCGGGTGACGGGAACGTGAGGTGTTGTTCCATCACGCCGCACAGCATTTCACGTTTGCGCCCAAAGCCTTTGCATTTCTGCATTGTAAAACCGGCGTCCTGCAAGCCCCGCCGGACAAAACCTGCGGAGGTGAAGGTTGCCAGCGTGCCGCCCGGACGGGCTAGCCGGGCCATGGCGTTAAACAGCGTTGGCGTCCACATATCGGGATTTTTTGCCGGCGCGAAACCGTCAAGGAACCAGGCGTCGACCTGCTGGTTCAGGGATTCATCCAACTTACTGGTGAGGTCGTTAATATCGCCGAACCACAAATCCAGCGTAACCCGACCTTCATCCAACAGCAGTCGATGACAACCTGCTAACGGTAGCGGCCACTGAGCCTGTAATGGCTCAGCCCACGGAGCCAGTTCCGGCCAATGCTGATGGGCCAACTTCAGGTCGTCACGCGTCAACGGATATTTTTCAAAACTGATGAAATGTAATCTTTCCAGGGTAGCGTCAGGGTGCGCAGTGCGAAAAATCGTAAATGCCTGCCAGAGTGTGAGGAAGTTTAGCCCAGTGCCAAAACCACTTTCCGCCACTATGAATAACTGGCGTGAATGGGTGGGAAATCGGTCCGCGAGATGATTGCCGCCGAGAAAGACATAACGCGTCTCTTCCAGCCCGTTATCGTTAGAAAAATAGACATCGTCAAAATCTCGGGAAACAGGTGTACCCTCAGCGTTGAATTCGAGGTTGGCAGGTTGTATCGCGTATTGTTTCACGTAAGTTACTCGTCTGGCTTGCTGTGTCTCGATCTTAACGATGAGTGCCTGAGTGCGCAAATTTCCACATAAAATGGCTGATCGGACTTGTTCGGCGTACAAGTGTACGCTATTGTGCCACTCGAAACTTTAAAATAGTGCGACTTACAGAGGTATTGAATGAAACGTGCAGTGATTACTGGCTTGGGCATCGTTTCCAGCATCGGTAATAACCAGCAGGAAGTCCTGGCATCTCTGCGTGAAGGACGTTCAGGGATCACTTTCTCTCAGGAGCTGAAGGACTCCGGCATGCGTAGCCACGTTTGGGGCAACGTAAAACTGGATACCACTGGACTCATTGACCGTAAAGTTGTGCGCTTTATGAGCGACGCATCCATCTATGCATTCCTTTCTATGGAGCAGGCAGTGGCTGACGCCGGCCTCTCTGCAGAAGTTTACCAGAATAACCCGCGCGTTGGCCTGATTGCAGGTTCCGGCGGCGGCTCCCCACGTTTTCAGGTGTTCGGCGCTGACGCAATGCGTAGCCCGCGTGGCCTGAAAGCGGTTGGCCCGTATGTGGTCACAAAAGCGATGGGCTCAGGTGTGTCTGCCTGCCTCGCAACCCCGTTTAAAATCCACGGTGTGAACTACTCCATCAGCTCCGCCTGTGCGACATCTTCGCACTGTATCGGTAATGCGGTTGAGCAGATTCAGTTGGGCAAACAGGATATCGTTTTTGCTGGCGGCGGCGAAGAGCTGTGCTGGGAAATGGCCTGTGAGTTCGACGCCATGGGCGCACTGTCTACCAAATATAACGACTGCCCGGAAAAAGCATCCCGTACTTATGATGCGAACCGTGACGGTTTCGTTATCGCAGGCGGCGGCGGTATGGTTGTGGTTGAAGAGCTGGAACACGCTCTGGCACGTGGCGCGCATATCTATGCTGAAATCGTTGGCTACGGCGCAACGTCCGATGGCGCAGACATGGTGGCTCCATCAGGTGAAGGCGCAGTGCGTTGCATGCAGATGGCGATGAACGGCGTAGATACGCCAATCGACTACCTGAACTCCCACGGTACCTCTACTCCGGTAGGCGACGTGAAAGAACTGGGCGCTATCCGTGAAGTCTTCGGCGACAACAGCCCGGCGATCTCCGCAACCAAAGCGATGACTGGTCACTCTCTGGGCGCGGCTGGCGTGCAGGAAGCTATCTACTCCCTGCTGATGCTGGAACACGGCTTTATCGCACCAAGCATCAACATCGAAGAGATGGACGAGCAGGCGGCGGGTCTGAACATCGTGACCGAACCGACTGAAAAAGCGCTGACGACCGTCATGTCCAACAGCTTCGGCTTTGGCGGCACGAATGCCACGCTGGTTATGCGTAAGCTGAAAGCGTAAGAGATCAGAACAGGCCGGATTTGTTATCCGGTCCATGCTATACAGTAAGGGGAGCCGCCTGGCTCCCCTTTTTTATATCGTTGACAATTAATCTGGTTTACAGGCAGACTCCAGGTTCAACATTATCCTCATGATAATGCGTAAGCGTTTAACGTTATCCAACGCACCTTAATCCTGATCGTCAGGTAGAGGGGGCGTGGGCATTCCTCGCCTTACTCTGCATTCTGGAGTAACGCATGACAGCAGTAACCCAACAAGAAAAAACACCGTCGGCGAATGTGTCGCTGTTTCGTATCGCTTTTGCCGTTTTCCTGACCTATATGACGGTCGGGCTACCTTTACCCGTCATCCCACTGTTTGTGCACCAGGAGCTAGGCTATGGCAACACCATGGTCGGCATTGCCGTGGGCATCCAGTTTCTGGCAACGGTCTTAACACGTGGCTACGCCGGGCGCTTAGCCGATCAATACGGTGCCAAACGTTCGGCGCTGCAGGGGATGTTGGCCTGTGCACTGGCGGGAGTCGCGTGGCTATTAGCGGCACTTTTACCCGTTTCCGTTCCAGTAAAGTTTGCGTTGTTGATTGTCGGACGTCTGATCCTCGGCTTTGGTGAAAGTCAGTTGTTGACCGGCACCCTGACCTGGGGATTGGGGCTGGTTGGGCCAACGCGTTCTGGCAAGGTGATGTCGTGGAATGGGATGGCGATTTACGGCGCCCTGGCGGCCGGTGCGCCGTTGGGTCTGCTGATCCACAGCCATTTTGGCTTTGCAGCGCTGGCGGCGACCACCATGGCATTGCCGCTGCTGGCATGGGCATTCAACGGCACCGTGCGTAAAGTGCCCGCCCATGCGGGGGAACGTCCTTCGCTATGGAGCGTGGTTGGGCTTATCTGGAAACCGGGGCTGGGGTTAGCGCTGCAGGGCGTGGGGTTTGCGGTGATCGGCACGTTTATTTCGCTCTATTTTGTCAGCAACGGCTGGACGATGGCAGGTTTTACCCTGACCGCGTTCGGCGGTGCGTTTGTGCTCATGCGCATTCTATTTGGCTGGATGCCGGATCGGTTTGGCGGCGTGAAGGTGGCGGTGGTTTCATTGTTGGTTGAAACCGTGGGGCTGCTGCTGCTCTGGCAGGCGCCAACGGCCTGGATTGCGCTGCTGGGTGCAGCATTAACCGGGGCCGGATGCTCGCTGATCTTCCCGGCGCTGGGCGTGGAGGTGGTGAAGCGCGTTCCTGCACAGGTACGCGGTACTGCACTCGGTGGTTACGCCGCATTTCAGGATATCTCCTACGGCGTAAGCGGTCCTGTCGCGGGTGTTCTGGCCACCGCGTACGGCTATTCCTCGGTATTCCTTGCCGGGGCGATTTCCGCGGTGGTGGGGATTGTTGTGACGCTGCTGACGTTGCGCAAAAGCTAAACGACGAGCCAGAATATAGCTAACACAACCAGTAGCGCCGCAAATAGCAGTCCCGGTCGCGCCGACAGTGATTTAACGGTTTCAATCACTGGCGTGAACGGGCTGTAAATCGGCTGGAGGTGGCGCGGATCGCTTAATTCCTGCTCCCTGTCACGCTCAACGCGGCGCAGGAAGATTTGATTGAGCAAATCCTGTATCTGCACGGTGGTAAGAATCGTTTGCGGTTGGATCTGATACGTTTGCTGCGCGTAGTCCTTGATGGCCACAAGTTCATTTGGCTCTAACGGCTGCTTGAGCGCCGCCTGCAACGTTTGCAACGTCGGGGCATTTTGCAGGCTCAGCGTCTGGCGTGCCTGTAGCCAGGTGACCAGGTGCGTAAACTGTTTTGCCGGGATCAGCTCACCGCTTTTTACCCCAGACAGTTCCAGCATCGACTGCCAGATCAGCTTGCCGGATTCTCCTGTAGCGGCCGCTACTTTTGTAACTAGTTGATTCAGCGTGTTGTGCTCGGCGGGTAGCAGAGGGCGAGCGGTTGCCGGGCGTTGCTGCGGCTGCGGAATAGAAAGCTGCCCCTGCTGCAATAGCGTCAGCACATTTTTCAACTGATCGGGCGTGAGTTGACTGAGGGCCGTTTGTCCGTACTGTTGACGGATAAAATCGCTCACTGCCTGACGATTATTCCCCTGACTCAGCAGTTCCGTAAGCTGCGCCAGCACCTGACGATTGACATGCTTTTGTTGAGCAACCCCAAGTCGTTGGGTCAGGTTTTGTTCTGCAGCAGGAAAGTGACGTGACTGTAACGGCGTATCACTTTTGACGTCCAGATCGTGCTTCATTCCGGCCCACACCTCAGCGCTCTGCTGTTGGGTAAGTGAAATCAGACGGGTAATCAGTCGTTCCAGCACGGTACGTTGTTGCGTGGATAACGGTTGTTCGCCCGCAACGGAAGGGGCGTTTTGGCCTTCACCGGGAGGGCGCGCGGGCGTACCTGAAATGGGCTGCATCATCTCTGTTCCTTAAAACTGTGCTAGCCAGGTCTCGCAGTATGCCTGGCGGCGAGATTATGGCACACTTGCCCGGTTAACTCTCGTTCTCAAACAGGTGCGAAAGACGTGAAAATCCTCGTTGATGAAAATATGCCCTATGCCCGCGAACTGTTCAGTCGTTTGGGGGAGGTAAAAGCGGTTCCCGGTCGTCCGATTCCCGTCGCAGAACTGGATAATGCGGACGCCTTAATGGTGCGCTCGGTGACGAAGGTCAATGAAGCACTGCTTGGCGGAAAACCGGTTAAGTTTGTCGGGACGGCAACTGCGGGCACTGACCATGTGGATGAAGCCTGGCTTGCACAGTCTGAGATTGGCTTCTCTGCCGCGCCCGGTTGCAATGCGATTGCGGTTGTCGAGTATGTCTTTTCAGCACTGCTGATGCTGGCGGAGCGCGATGGTTTTGCGTTAGCCGATCGCACCGTGGGTATTGTTGGTGTCGGCAATGTGGGCGCGCGTTTGCAGGCGCGACTGGAAGCATTAGGGATCCGCACGTTACTTTGCGATCCGCCGCGTGCTGACCGGGGAGACGAGGGCGATTTCCGCTCGCTGAATGAACTGGTTGAGCACGCCGATGTACTGACTTTCCATACGCCGTTGTTTAAAGACGGTCCGTACAAGACTCTGCATTTGGCTGATGAAGCACTAATTGGCCGACTGAAGCCGGGCACCATCCTGATTAACGCCTGCCGTGGGCCGGTCATCGACAATACCGCGTTGCTGTCCCGCCTTAATGCCGGGCAACATCTGAGCGTAGTGTTGGATGTCTGGGAGGGCGAGCCGGACCTGAATGTCGCGTTGCTCGAGAAAGCGGATATCGGTACGGCGCATATTGCAGGATACACCCTTGAAGGGAAGGCTCGGGGAACCACGCAGGTCTTTGAGGCCTATAGCAAGTTTATTGGCCGCGAACAGCACGTTGCACTGAGCACCCTGTTACCTGCCCCGGAATTTGGACGCATCACGTTGCATGGCCCGTTGGATCAGCCAACGCTGAAAAGGCTGGTGCATTTAGTGTATGATGTGCGCCGCGACGATGCGCCGCTGCGTAAAGTCGCTGGAATTCCGGGTGAGTTTGATAAACTGCGTAAAAATTACCTTGAGCGCCGTGAATGGTCGTCTTTGTACGTCATGTGTGACGACGCCGCTGCCGCTACCTTGTTGTGTAAGCTGGGTTTTAACGCCGTTCATCACCCGGCACATTAATGTCTTATTAATGCTCCCTGTCGAATAATACGACAGGGACGCTTACGTATTTCTGGAGTAAATCACCATGTCTGAAGGCTGGAATATTGCCATTCTGGGCGCAACGGGCGCCGTAGGCGAAGCCCTGCTCGACACGCTGGCGGAACGCCAGTTCCCGGTCGGTGAGATCTATGCGCTGGCTCGTAATGAAAGCGCGGGTGAGCACCTGCGTTTTAACGGTAAATCAATCATTGTCCAGGACGTCGCTGACTTTGACTGGACTCAAGCGCAGCTGGCCTTTTTTGTCGCGGGCGTGGAAGCCACCGCAGCATGGGTAGAAGAAGCCACCAATGCGGGTTGCCTGGTGATTGACAGCAGCGGTTTGTTTGCGCTTGAGCCGGACGTTCCGCTGGTGGTACCGGACGTGAACCCGTTCGTACTGGCAGATTACCGCAACCGCAACGTGATTGCGGTCCCTGGCAGCCTGACCAGCCAACTGTTGTCTGCATTGAAACCGTTGATTGACGACGGTGGCCTTTCGCGTATTACGGTGACCAATATTATCTCAGCTTCCGCTCATGGCAAAAAAGCGGTAGATGCGCTGGCCGGGCAAAGTGCGAAACTGCTCAACGGTATTCCGATTGATGACGACGATTTCTTTGGCCGTCAACTGGCGTTCAACATGCTGCCGTTGCTGCCAGACCGCGAAGGCAGTGTGCGTGAAGAGCGTCGTATCGTTGATGAAGTGCGCAAAATCATGCAGGACGAGGGGCTGATGATCTCCGCCAGCATCGTACAGTCGCCGGTGTTCTACGGACATGCGCAAATGGTGAGCTTTGAAGCATTACGTCCGCTGGCAGCAGAAGAAGCGCGCGATGCGTTTGAGCGCGGCGAGGACATTGTGCTGTCAGAAGCGACCGATTTCCCAACCCAGGTCAGCGATGCGTCGGGTAGCCCACATCTTTCGGTAGGCTGCGTGCACAATGATTACGGTATGCCAGAACAGGTACAGTTTTGGTCTGTAGCAGACAACGTACGCTTTGGCGGCGCGTTGATGGCGGTGAAAATCGCTGAAAAACTGGTGCAGGAGTATATGTACTAATGTCTGACCTGCAACAGCTGCCCGTCCATAAAATTGCGCTGGGTATTGAGTATGATGGCAGCAAATATTATGGCTGGCAGCGCCAGAACGAAGTTCGCAGCGTTCAGGAAAAGCTGGAAAAAGCACTTTCGCAGGTCGCCAATGAACGCATCACGGTATTTTGTGCCGGGCGTACCGATGCTGGCGTTCATGGTACGGGCCAGGTGGTGCACTTTGAGACCACCGCGCAACGTAAAGATGCGGCATGGACGCTGGGGGTAAATGCGAATTTACCTGGTGACATTGCCGTGCGTTGGGTGAAAGCTGTACCGGATGATTTTCATGCGCGGTTTAGCGCCACGGCGCGCCGCTACCGTTATATCATCTACAATCATCGGTTGCGCCCAGCAGTTCTGGGTAAAGGCGTGACGCATTACTATGAGCCGTTGGATGCTGAACGTATGCATCGCGCGGCCCAATGCCTGATTGGGGAGAATGATTTCACCTCGTTTCGGGCAGTGCAGTGCCAGTCGCGCACACCGTGGCGTAACGTGATGCACATTAACGTGACGCGTCATGGTCCTTATGTGGTGGTAGATATTAAAGCGAATGCCTTTGTACATCATATGGTCAGGAATATTGTTGGCAGCCTGATGGAAGTAGGTGCCCACAACCAGCCGGAGAGCTGGATAGCAGAACTGTTAGCGGCGAAGGACAGAACGCTGGCAGCGGCAACGGCGAAAGCGGAAGGTTTGTATCTGGTGGCGGTAGATTACCCCGACCGGTTTGACCTGCCAAAACCGCCGATGGGCCCGCTATTTCTGGCGGACTAATTTGAGTCGTATAAAGGCATACTATGGAACTGATTTACTTTCTTATTGATTTTATCCTGCACATTGATGTGCACCTGGCGGAGTTGGTCGCAGAATACGGTGTCTGGGTATATGCCATTCTGTTTCTGATCCTGTTCTGTGAAACCGGACTGGTGGTTACGCCGTTTCTGCCGGGAGATTCGCTGCTGTTTGTCGCAGGCGCGCTTTCTGCATTGCCCACTAATGATTTAAATGTCCATCTGATGGTGGCGTTAATGATCGTGGCGGCAATAGTGGGCGATGCGGTGAACTACACCATCGGTCGGGTGTTCGGCGAAAGGCTGTTCAGCAATCCGAACTCGAAAATTTTCCGTCGCAGCTATCTGGATAAAACCCACGCGTTCTATGAGCGTCATGGCGGTAAAACCATTATTCTGGCGCGTTTTGTCCCTATCGTACGCACATTTGCACCGTTTGTTGCCGGTATGGGACACATGTCCTACCGTCATTTTGCACTGTTTAACGTAGCGGGCGCGCTGCTGTGGGTATTACTGTTCACCTACGCAGGCTATCTGTTTGGCGATCTGCCGGTGGTGCAGGAAAACCTGAAATTATTGATTGTGGCGATTATCGTCCTCTCCGTATTGCCTGGTGTTATCGAAGTGATTCGTCACAAACGCGCAGCATCAAGGGCGCAAAAATAGAAAGTAACTCAGCGGTTCGACCACTTTTTTGTCCAAAGTTTCGGGCTGTTATGTTTTAATGTGCAACATTCATGGTCTGTTGGGGGCAAAAATGGCATTATGCGCCCCTTATAACAAAGCTGACTAAGGTTCAGGCAGAAAGGTCACCAATGAGCTGGATTGAACGAATTAAAAGCAATATTACTCCCACCCGCAAGGCAAGCATTCCTGAAGGGGTGTGGACCAAGTGTGATAGCTGCGGTCAGGTATTATACCGTGCTGAGCTGGAACGTAATCTTGAGGTCTGTCCGAAGTGTGACCATCATATGCGCATGTCGGCGCGCAATCGCCTGCATAGCCTGTTAGATGAAGGTTCTCTTGTGGAGTTGGGTAGCGAGCTTGAGCCGAAAGACCTGCTGAAGTTTCGTGACTCCAAGAAGTACAAAGACAGACTGGCTTCTGCACAGAAAGAAACCGGTGAAAAAGATGCGCTGGTAGTAATGAAAGGCACGCTTCACGGTATGCCGGTCGTTGCAGCCGCATTCGAGTTCGCGTTTATGGGCGGCTCCATGGGTTCTGTGGTTGGCGCACGTTTTGTTCGTGCCGTTGAGCAGGCGCTGGAAGACAATTGTCCGCTGATCTGCTTCTCCGCTTCCGGCGGGGCGCGCATGCAGGAAGCGCTGATGTCGCTGATGCAGATGGCTAAAACCTCTGCGGCGCTGGCAAAAATGCAGGAACGCGGTTTACCGTATATCTCTGTACTGACTGACCCAACCATGGGCGGTGTTTCCGCAAGTTTCGCGATGCTGGGCGACCTCAACATTGCTGAACCGAAAGCACTGATTGGCTTTGCCGGTCCACGTGTTATCGAGCAAACCGTACGTGAAAAACTGCCGCCGGGATTCCAGCGCAGTGAATTCCTGATTGAAAAAGGCGCTATCGATATGATCGTCCGCCGTCCGGAAATGCGCCTGAAACTGGCGAGCGTTCTGGCGAAGCTGATGAATCTTCCGGCGCCGAATCCGGATGAGCCGACTGAAGGCGTAGTGGTACCTCCGGTACCCGATCAGGAATCAGAGGCCTGATAACGGACTCTATGGATTTCGCGTCGCAGGAAGACGGTGAGTGATTCCCGATGAGCTTACACCGCTAAGTGATTCGGGGGAGCGAGCACAGCCAACGCGCCTGCAACGTGAAAGACGACGAGTAGAAAAGGGCAGGCCGGTTGGCGCTGCCCTTTTGCTTTTATTAACGTGACGAATTGACAGGCATCATGGACAATAAACGTATTCCCCAAGCCGCGTCGCCCCTGGCGTCGTGGCTTTCTTATCTGGAAAACCTGCACAGTAAAACCATCGATCTCGGCCTCGAGCGCGTCAGCCAGGTTGCACGAAATCTGGGTGTGCTGAAACCCGCGCCGTTTGTTTTCACGGTGGCAGGCACCAACGGTAAGGGTACAACCTGCCGTACGCTGGAATCCGTACTGACCGCGGCGGGATATAAAGTCGGGGTATACAGTTCTCCTCATCTGGTGCGCTACACGGAACGTGTTCGCGTGCAGGGGCGTGAACTCGCGGAATCTGCCCATACTGCCTCGTTTGCCGAGATTGAAGCCGCACGCGGTGATATTTCGCTGAGCTATTTTGAATACGGTACGCTGTCGGCGCTGTGGTTATTTAAGCAGGCTAAGCTTGATGTGGTGATTCTGGAAGTCGGCCTGGGCGGGCGCCTTGATGCTACCAATATCGTTGATGCTGATGTCGCCGTAGTCACCAGTATTGCGCTTGACCATACTGACTGGCTGGGGCCGGATCGCGAAAGCATTGGTCGTGAGAAGGCCGGGATCTTCCGCGCTGAAAAACCGGCCATTGTCGGTGAACCGGAAATGCCTTACACCATTGCCGATGTGGCACAAGAGACCGGGGCTATTTTGCAGCGCTGTGGCGTCGACTGGCGCTATACGGTGACGGAAAGCGACTGGTCCTTTACCGACAGTCACGGTACGCTGATGCATCTTCCGTTACCTCAGGTGCCGCAACCGAATGCCGCCACGGCGTTGGCTGCGCTACGGGCAAGCGGACTTGATGTTAGCGAGCAAGCGATTCGTGAGGGGATTGAGCAGGCCATTTTACCGGGGCGTTTCCAGATTGTGAGCGAATCGCCGCGCGTTATTTTTGATGTCGCACATAACCCTCATGCAGCAGAATATCTGACCGGGCGTCTGAAAAAGTTAGTGAAAAACGGGCGCGTGCTTGCGGTTATCGGTATGCTACATGATAAAGACATTGCCGGTACGCTGGCCTGGCTGAAAAGTGTGGTAAACGCGTGGTATTGTGCGCCCCTGGAAGGGCCGCGAGGCGCGACGGCAGAACAACTGCTGGAACATCTGGGAACAGGTGAAGCCTATGATAGCGTGGCGCAGGCATGGCGTGCGGCGTTGGCAGATGCAAAACCAGAAGATACCGTGTTGGTGTGTGGATCGTTTCACACTGTCGCACATGTCATGGAAGTGATAGACGTGGGGAGAAGCGGTGGCGAGTAAGTTTCAGAATCGATTAGTCGGCACAATTGTGCTGGTTGCGCTCGGGGTGATTGTGCTTCCTGGGCTGCTTGACGGGCAGAAAAAACATTATCAGGATGAGTTCGCGGCCATTCCGTTGGTGCCAAAACCTGGTGACCGCGATGAGCCGGATATGATGCCTGCTGCCACGCAGGCGCTGCCGACGCAGCCGCCGGAAGGTGCAGCAGAAGAGGTGCGTGCGGGCGATGCTGCCGCGCCGTCGTTGGATCCGTCGCGCCTGCCGGTGGCTAACGGCGCGGAGTTTGATCCTATTCCTGCGCCGGTCGAGCAACCTAAACCTAAACCGAAGCCACAACCTGTTGTTGCGACGCCAGTGCCAACACCGGCCGCCCCTGCACCTGCACCGAAACCGGTTGTCGCAGAAGCGCCGGCACCGACCGGCAAAGCGTATGTTGTGCAACTGGGTGCGCTGAAAAATGCGGACAAGGTCAATGAGATCGTGGGTAAACTTCGCGGTGCGGGTTTCCGGGTATTTACTTCCCCGTCCACGCCGGTACAGGGTAAAATAACCCGTATTCTCGTTGGGCCTGACGCCTCCAGAGATAAGCTGAAAAATTCGCTTGGCGAACTGCAGAAGATCTCCGGCTTGAGTGGGGTCGTGATGGGGTATACCCCTAATTAATGGGACGTTGCCTGATGGCGCTGCGCTCTACGGCGCTACGCTTAGGTTGGCCGGATAAGGTGTTTACACCGCCATCCGGCAGTGCCCAAAGAGGCAAAAAGTTAGATGGCGTTGAAGATTTTTTCAGCGCCATTTTTATTTACGCGTGGAAAGGAAATCCCTACGCAAACGTTTTCTTTTTCTGTTAGAATGCGCCCCGAACAGGACGACAGGGCGTAAAATCGTGGGACATATATGGTCTGGATTGATTACGCCATTATCGCGGTGATTGGTTTTTCCTGTCTGGTTAGCCTGATCCGTGGCTTTGTTCGTGAAGCATTATCGTTGGTGACTTGGGGTTGTGCTTTCTTTGTCGCCAGCCATTACTACACTTACCTGTCTGTCTGGTTTACGGGCTTTGAAGACGAACTGGTTCGAAATGGGATTGCTATCGCGATACTGTTTATCGCGACACTTATCGTCGGCGCTATCGTTAACTTTGTGATAGGCCAACTGGTGGAGAAAACAGGTCTGTCGGGTACCGACAGGGTGTTGGGGATCTGCTTCGGTGCTTTGCGCGGAGCGTTGATCGTCGCCGCCATACTGTTCTTTCTCGATACGTTTACCGGTGTGTCGAAAAGTGAAGACTGGAGTAAGTCGCAGCTGATCCCGCAGTTCAGTTTCATCATCAGATGGTTCTTTGACTATCTGCAAAGCTCGTCAAGTTTCTTGCCCAAAGTATAAATTTTGGGTCGTTGCTGAACGAGGAAAAGACGTATGTGCGGTATTGTCGGTATCGCCGGTGTTATGCCGGTAAACCAGTCGATTTATGACGCGTTAACGGTGCTCCAGCATCGTGGCCAGGATGCCGCTGGCATCATCACCATTGATGCCAACAACTGCTTCCGCTTGCGAAAAGCGAACGGCATGGTGAGCGACATTTTTGAAGCTCGCCATATGCAGCGTTTGCAGGGCAATATGGGCATCGGTCATGTGCGTTATCCAACTGCTGGCAGCTCCAGCGCCTCCGAAGCTCAACCTTTTTATGTCAACTCACCGTACGGTATCACGCTTGCCCACAACGGTAACTTGACCAACGCCCATGAGCTGCGTAAAAAGCTGTTTGAAGAAAAGCGCCGCCACATCAACACCACTTCCGATTCAGAAATCCTGCTGAATATTTTCGCCAGTGAGCTGGATAACTTCCGCCACTACCCGCTGGAAGCGGACAATATTTTTGCCGCGATCGCCGCGACGAACCGCCAGATCCGTGGTGCCTATGCCTGTGTAGCAATGATTATCGGCCACGGTATGGTTGCCTTCCGCGACCCTAACGGTATCCGTCCGTTGGTGCTGGGTAAACGCGATATTGGTGATGGCCGCACCGAGTATATGGTGGCTTCTGAAAGCGTGGCGCTGGATACCCTTGGCTTTGAATTTCTGCGCGACGTTGCGCCGGGTGAAGCGGTCTATATCACTGAAAAAGGCAACTTGTTTACCCGTCAGTGTGCGGATAATCCGGTCAGCAACCCGTGCCTGTTTGAGTACGTTTACTTTGCGCGTCCTGATTCGTTCATCGACAAGATTTCCGTCTACAGCGCCCGCGTGAATATGGGCACCAAGCTTGGCGAAAAAATTGCTCGTGAGTGGGAAGATCTGGACATCGATGTGGTGATCCCTATTCCGGAAACCTCGTGCGATATCGCGCTGGAAATTGCCCGGATTCTCGGTAAACCGTACCGTCAGGGCTTTGTGAAAAACCGTTACGTCGGCCGTACCTTTATCATGCCGGGTCAGCAACTGCGTCGTAAATCCGTGCGTCGTAAGCTGAATGCCAACCGTGCTGAATTCCGCGATAAGAACGTGCTGTTGGTAGACGATTCCATCGTGCGCGGGACCACCTCTGAACAAATTATTGAGATGGCGCGTGAAGCCGGGGCGAAGAAAGTGTACCTGGCCTCTGCGGCACCGGAAATACGCTTCCCGAACGTCTATGGTATTGATATGCCCACGGCGACGGAGCTGATCGCTCATGGCCGCGAAGTTGACGAGATCCGCCAAATCATCGGCGCTGACGGTCTTATCTTCCAGGATCTGAACGATTTGATCGAAGCCGTCCGCGCAGAGAATCCGGATATTCAGCAGTTTGAATGTTCCGTGTTCAACGGCGTGTACGTCACCAAAGACGTTGACCAACAGTACCTCGATTTCCTCGATTCCCTGCGCAATGATGACGCTAAAGCGGTATTGCGTCAGAATGAAGCGGAAAACCTCGAGATGCACAACGAAGGGTAAGTCAGGGCATGCCGGATGGCGACGCTTTGCGTCTTATCCGGCCTATAGTCCACCATCGTTGTAGGCCGGATAAGGCGTAGCCGCCATCCGGCATTTTTATGTTACGCCTCGTCGACCCAAATCCGCATTTCACCTTCGCCACGATTGGCCCAGCTAAACCACGGAATAAACGTTAAGGTCTGCTTTTCGACCGTTGTCTGACGGTTATCAAAGCTGTACAGCGGCTTGTCACTCTCAGCGGTCAACACGCGCAGCCCTTCAGCTTGCAGCAACACTTTGCCCTTCAGCACTCCGACGCCCTGAATTTCACGCAGCTCGCTTGCTTTTGGCAGCGACAGGTTATGCAACTCAGCGCCGTTATCCGCCTGTTCCAGACAGTACACCAGCGGCCCGCGCTGAATAGCGACCTTGCCCGCAGCGTGGCGCACCAGTGGGTTGGCGTAAACGCGACGGACCGTCATCGGCAGGTTCAGGGTAATGATGTCACCTTGCTGCCACTGACGACGCAGATGCAGATAGCCCTTAATCACTCTGCCTTGTGCTGTTTCTCCGTTGACCTGCACGTGCGGTGTTTCGCACCACGCCGGTAGACGTAGCGCGACGGTATGTTCAACGGTCTTTGGCTGGCTAAAGTGAATAGTGACCCGCTCATCCCATGGATAGTTACCGCTAATGTTCAGCGCCAGGGTCTGGTCTTTTACGCTGAACTGCGCTTCGCTCCCGGCGTAGAAGTTGATAAACAGCGCGTCCGGTCGAGGGGTGAAAATATAGTGACCAATGGCGACCAGCGTGCGGGCGATATTCGGTGGGCAGCAGGCGCAGCCGAACCAGCGCTGACGCACCGGCTTAATGTGATCGTAAATATGGTTATGTGGAATACTTTTCGGGTACGTCTCCAGCGGATTGACGTAGAAGAAGTGCTTCCCGTCCAGCGCCATTCCACCCAACACCGTATTGTAAAACGCACGCTCCATGACGTCGGCGTAGTGCGCATCACCTTCCATTTCCAGCATGCGGCGGGCGAACATCATCAGGCCGATGGAGGCGCAGCTTTCGCCGTAAGCGGTGTCGTTCGGTAAATCGTAGTCGCTGGTAAAGGCCTCGCCGATGCCCTGCGAGCCGATACCGCCGGTGATGTACATCCGCCGCTGCACCATATTGTTCCAGATGCGCAGGCAGGTTTGGCGCTTCTCTTCATCCTGGGTGATACGGGCAATGTGCGCCAGTCCGGTCATCAGATACACCGACCGCACTGCATGACCGACCGCTTCATGCTGTTCAGCGAGCGGTTTGTGCGCATGGGTGTATGTTTTGTCTTTGATCATTCCCGGCCAGGCGTCGCCCCAACCAACCCAGTGTCGGGTACCGCCGCGTTTTTCGAACTCAATATCGTAATAGTAGGGTTGTTTGCCACGTTCCTCGACGAAATAGCAGGCCAGCGCCTGGTAGCGCGGTTCCTGAGTGACTTCATACAGACGCATCAACGCCAGCTCGATTTCCGGGTGCCCAGGATAGCCGCGCAGTTGGCCTTCTTTGGGACCAAACACCGTGTCGATGTGATCGGCAAAGCGACAAGCGATGTTCAGCAGTCGACGTTTTCCGGTGGCGTTGAAGAAGGCGACTGCCGCTTCAAACAGGTGTCCGGCGCAGTAGAGCTCGTGGCATTCGGCGACGTTGGTCCAGCGCAACCCAGGCTCCTTTACGGTATACCAGGTGTTGAGATAGCCGTCGTCACACTGCGCCTGAGCCAGCAGCTCAATCACCTCGTCGGCAGTTTTTTCAAGCACTGCATCTGGCTTCTGGCACAGCGACCAGGCTACGGCTTCCAGCCATTTGGTGACATCGCTGTCTTGGAAGACCATGCCGTAAAACTCGCCGTGTTCCAGACCGGCGGCGATGCGGTAGTTAGCCAGCGCGTGGCTGGGTTCTGCCTCGGGAATCGTGTCGTTCAGTGCTTCCCATTGGTACGGGATCACTACGTCGCGAATCAAGCGTTGGTATTCACCCAGAAATGGATCGGTGATGGTGATTCGGTTGAGATCGGCTTCAATCACAGCAGACTGCATCATGTATACCTCAGGAAATGTGTGAATGTCGTTGGTGAAGATCGGTTGAAATACGCTGCATCATCGGGCCATTGAGGCGGCATTTGAGCAGG
Source organism: Citrobacter sp. TBCS-14 (assembly GCF_005280805.1). Classification (NCBI taxonomy): domain Bacteria; kingdom Pseudomonadati; phylum Pseudomonadota; class Gammaproteobacteria; order Enterobacterales; family Enterobacteriaceae; genus Citrobacter; species Citrobacter sp. TBCS-14. Next base: position 126,850 of record NZ_SZWM01000141.1, on the reverse strand, counting down.
CACAGCGCCAGTGCGAGGTGGAAAATGGCCGGCACAATGCTTTGCAATAGGGTGATGCCCTGAAGAGAGGCTGCGGTCTGATTTTCAAGACCTGGCTGGTAGGCCACCATGATCAGCAGAATACTGATAATGCCGCCGGAAGATGCCCACGAGAGCTTGATGAAAAACAGATTAAAAGCGAAGTTCATCCCGGATGAGCGCACGCCGTTTTTCCATTCGCCGTAGTCGTCGGCGAAGGCCATGATTGAGAAGTGCAGGGGGAGGGTGAAGCCGAGGATCACGCCGTTTAGCGCAATGCAGCCCAGCCACAGCATACGGTAATCAGCTCCGGTTGGCAGGAACCACATCGCAATGCCAAATACCACCAGAATCAGGTTGGTGCAGATATACAAGCGCACCATATCGAAACGCCGCGAGAGGGGATTAACGATGATCGCGCCTAAAATGCCCGCCACTGTCAGTACACCGAAAAACAGCGACATAAACCCGGCGCTGCCCTGCAGAACATACGAGATAAAGTACATGTAGCCGCCGCCGCGAATACACAGGATATTCACCAGCAGGAAGGACATCACCAGCATCATCAGTAACTGATCGTTTTTACGCAGCCCGGCCAGATGCTCACGCAGGGTAAATTTGCCGACCAGCGACAGCGGTACGCGTTCTTTCACCCACAAGAAGCACAGTAAAAACATCACCATGCCCACGCAGCACAGTACGGTGACGCCATATTGATAACCTTTGGCCAGATTGCCCTGACCAAAGAATTCCACCATCCACGGCAGACCGACCGCAACCAGAAAGCCGGCAATACCGCTTAATACAAAACGCCAGGACTGACACGACATCACCTGATCGTGGCGGTTCGTGACGGCGTTTATCAGCGCACAGTAGGGCACATTGTTGGCGGTATAGCCCAGGGAAAGCAGGAAGTAGGTACCGAATGCCCAGGCGATTTTCATGTTGGGGCTGATATCCGGGACGGTAAAGGTCAGGATACCGATAATGCCCAAGGGAACGGCTGTCCATAATTGCCACGGACGAAAGCGCCCCCAGCGACTGCGGGTTCGGTCGGCAACCACGCCCATCACAGGGTCAGAGACGGCGTCGAATATGCGTAGAACAAAAAACATTGCCCCGACGATGGCCGGGCTAAGCCCGAACACGTCGGTGTAGAAAAAAAGTAAAAAGCCGCTTATTAAATCTGAGATGCAGTGTCCACCAGCATCGCCTAATCCATAGCCTATCTTTTCGCGGGTTGAGAGCGTTTCTCCCGCATCAACGGTTTGTGCGTCAGTTTCCAGGTTATCAGCAATTGTCATAACCAATCCTCGAACAAGGGGGGATGATTTAAAAAGTCATTACGGCTTATCTCTGACAGTTTTTACTAAAGATGTAACGGTTCTGAGCATAGGGCTGTACGGGTATTTCGGTATATGACGGTTTTCTTTCTCTGTGAAAATGATCCTGGTTTTTACTAGAAATAATTATTTTATAGTGATCGACGTCACGATAGTGGCGGTGGGAGGCGCCATTAGTGGTTCTGTTAGTTATTCTGTAGGGAAATGAGGGAGAGTTAATCATTGGCGCGTTAGTGGTATTCTTAGCGCTTAAGGAACCCGACATCGGCTTAACCACGCGTGACAGGTAAAAACGAACGGAATGGCAAACAAGACCCGAATCAAAGATATTGCAATGGCGTGCGGTGTGTCGATTGCCGCCGTGTCCCGGGCCCTGAAAGGGCAGCCAGGACTGAGCGAAGAGACCCGACAGCGGATACTGGCGATTGCCGAGTCTGAAGGTTACGATTTCGGTCGTTTGCGCAGTGGCCGCATTAAGCGGCTGCTGTTTCTGCTGCACCGCGAGCACAATATAGCCAGTGCATTGCCGTTCTATTCCAGCGTGATGCTTGGGGTGGCTGACGCCTGCCGGGAAAACGATATTGCGATGAGTTTCTTGCCGATTGGCCCGGAAGATTCGCTGGCTGAACTCATTAATTTGCATCAGCCTGACGCGCTGATTGCCGCAGGGTATCTGGAAACGGAAACTCTGGTCGAGCTGCGTAAACTGGCACTGCCGGTCACGCTGGTGGATCTGTGGGCAGCGGATTTTCCCTGCGTCAATCCGGATAACTTTCATGGGGGCTTCATTGCGACACGGCATCTGCTTGAACAAGGGCGCAAACGCATTGCGTTTCTCGGCCATTCGCAACGCCATTACAGTATCCGCCAGCGCGTAGAAGGATATCAGCAGGCGTTATTTGACGCCGGGCTGTCTTTACCCGCGGAATATCGTGTTGAAGCACCGCCGGTCAAAGATATTGAACAGGCGCTGGTCGAGGGCATGGACAAACTGTTAGCTCTGCCGCAGCCGCCGGATGCTATCTTTGCCTATAACGATATTGCCGCGCTGGTGGCGATGCGCGTCTGCGCGCGTAAGGGGATCAACGTGCCGCAAGATATCGCGATTGTTGGCTTTGATGACATCGATGCCGCTGCCTGGGCGCATCCGGCGTTAACCACCGTGGCGGTAGATAAGCGCGAGCTTGGGCGAGATGCGTTTCGTTTACTGCTCAGCGAGCAACATGAGCGAAATTTACTGCTGCCGGTGCGGCTTGTGATCCGCGAAAGCTCGCTGAGTGCGACCGCACATTCACAGTTGCACCCTACGCGGTAATCCGGCACAGTCACGCCATGAAGAACAAAGGGCTCTCACAGTGAAACGACTCATCATTGGTATTTCTGGCGCCAGCGGTGCAATTTATGGCGTGCGGCTGTTACAGGTTTTGCGTGACGTTGTTGATGTGGAAACCCATCTGGTAATGAGTGCGGCGGCACGTCAGACCCTGGCGCTGGAAACAGACCTGTCCGTACGTGAGGTGCAGGCATTAGCCAATGTGAATCACGACGCGCGTGATATCGCCGCCAGTATTTCATCTGGCTCATTCCAGACGGCGGGGATGGTCATTCTGCCTTGTTCCATTAAAACGCTCTCCGGTATCGTCCACAGTTATACCGATGGGCTGTTGACCCGCGCCGCTGACGTGGTGCTGAAAGAGCGTCGTCCACTGGTGCTATGCGTACGTGAGACACCGCTACATCTGGGGCATCTGCGATTGATGACCCAGGCGGCGGAAATAGGCGCGGTAATTATGCCGCCGGTTCCGGCGTTTTATCATCGTCCCCAGACGCTTGATGATGTGATTAATCAAACGGTTAACCGTGTACTTGACCAGTTCGACATTGCTCTCCCGCACGATCTGTTTACCCGCTGGCAGGGGGCATAAGCCGCTCAGCCAGCGTGCATATCTGCATTCCTTGCCCTGTTTCAGGGCAATTTTGTAACCGCGATCATATCCTCAACATTTAATTCGTTAAAACGTAACGAAACGCTGCGGTTCAACCGTCATACCTGCTATCTTCAAAATCAGGACAATATTGCAACGTTTTATTAACATATTTAACGTCGAATATCCTCATCGACGCGAAAATGGCATAAGACCTGCATGAAAAAGTCTGCAAACACACAACACAACGTAAAACATAATAAAATTTCGCCACTTGAGGGTTATGTATGAAGAAGACGGTACTTGCTTTGTCATTGCTGGTAGGACTTTCCGCCACCGCGGCCAGCTACGCAGCGCTTCCGCAGACAGTTCGTATTGGTACAGATACCACCTACGCCCCTTTTTCCTCTAAAGATGCCAAAGGGGATTTTGTCGGGTTTGATATCGATCTCGGCAATGAGATGTGTAAGCGTATGCAGATCAAATGTACCTGGGTTGCCAGTGACTTTGATGCGCTGATCCCCTCTCTGAAAGCGAAGAAAATCGATGCCATTATCTCCTCTCTGTCTATTACCGAAAAGCGCCAGCAAGAAATCGCGTTCTCAGACAAACTTTACGCCGCAGACTCACGTCTGATTGCTGCGAAGGGTTCCCCGATCCAACCGACCCTTGATTCGCTGAAGGGAAAACATGTTGGCGTACTGCAAGGCTCAACCCAGGAAGCCTATGCTAACGATACCTGGCGCAGCAAAGGCGTGGATGTGGTGGCCTATGCGAACCAGGATCTTATCTATTCTGACCTGACGGCAGGACGTCTGGATGCCGCGTTGCAGGATGAAGTTGCGGCTAGCGAAGGATTCCTGAAACAGCCTGCGGGCAAGGACTACGATTTTGCGGGTCCTTCGGTAAAAGACAAAAAGTACTTTGGTGACGGAACCGGGATTGGCTTACGCAAAGATGACGCAGAGCTGAAAGCGGCCTTTAATAAAGCGCTCGGCGAACTGCGTCAGGATGGGACTTACGACAAAATGGCGAAAAAGTACTTTGCCTTTAATGTCTACGGCGACTAATACGCCAATACGGGAAGCGATTGCACCGTAACGGGGAGCGATTACGGTGCATGATAGTTACAGTGCACTATTTTGGTGCTTTTATCGCTGACATAATGAGCATGAATGCATACTTAAGCGCTTTTCATGCAAAAAAATACCGCCAACAGGGCAGAATGCTTTGCCATGTTGGCCTGATTAATGGCACGATAACTGCACCTGGTCCTGTAAAGATCCCCTATATAAGACAGTCTGTTGAGGATAGTTATGAAAAAACTGGTGTTGTCTCTTTCTCTGGTTCTGGCGTTCTCCAGTGCTACCGCAGCATTTGCCGCTATTCCGCAAAAAGTGCGGATCGGTACCGACCCCACTTATGCCCCGTTTGAATCGAAAAATTCGCAGGGTGAATTAGTCGGTTTTGACATCGATCTGGCAAAAGAACTGTGCAAGCGTATTAATACACAATGTACCTTCGTTGAAAACCCGCTGGATGCGCTGATCCCTTCGTTAAAAGCGAAGAAAATTGATGCCATCATGTCGTCACTTTCGATCACTGAAAAACGTCAGCAGGAAATCGCCTTTACCGACAAGCTTTATGCAGCAGACTCTCGTCTGGTGGTTGCGAAAGATTCGGCTATCCAGCCGACCATTGAATCGCTGAAAGGCAAGCGTGTCGGTGTACTGCAGGGCACGACTCAGGAAACGTTTGGCAATGAACACTGGGCGCCGAAAGGTATTGAAATTGTCTCCTATCAGGGGCAGGACAATATCTACTCTGACCTGACGGCCGGGCGTATTGACGCCGCGTTCCAGGATGAAGTTGCGGCCAGCGAAGGTTTCCTGAAGCAGCCGGTAGGCAAAGATTACAAATTCGGCGGCCCGTCTGTGAAAGACGAGAAATTGTTCGGAGTGGGTACCGGTATGGGGCTGCGCAAAGAGGATAACGAACTGCGCGAAGCACTGAATAAAGCGTTTGCAGAAATGCGCGCTGACGGAACTTACGAGAAGCTGGCGAAAAAGTACTTTGATTTTGATGTTTATGGCGGTTAATCACCGCTGGTGCTGATAAAGCCCGTAGATTTTTGACGTGTTGAATTTATGCCTGATGGCGCTGCGCTTATCAGGCCTACAGCGATTTTGTAGGCCGGATAAGGCAACGCCGCCATCCGGCATTTAACAGTTTGTCTGAAATCAAAAGAGGCTTCTTACTTCACCACACACGACAGGACAGGCAGCATGTTGTATGGCTTTTCAGGTGTTATTTTACAGGGCGCAATCGTGACGCTTGAGCTTGCTCTTAGCTCGGTGGTACTGGCGGTTCTGATAGGCCTTGTCGGCGCGGGCGCAAAGCTGTCGCAAAGCCGGGCAATGGCGCTGATTTTCGAAGGGTACACGACGTTGATCCGTGGGGTACCCGATCTCGTCTTGATGTTGCTCATTTTCTACGGATTACAAATCGCACTGAACACGGTCACTGACGCGGTTGGTATCAGCCAGATTGATATTGATCCGATGGTGGCGGGGATTATTACGCTCGGTTTTATCTACGGGGCCTATTTTACTGAAACGTTCCGTGGCGCGTTTATGGCGGTTCCAAGAGGCCATATTGAAGCGGCGACGGCGTTTGGGTTTACCTCTTCGCAGATTTTTCGCCGGATTATGTTCCCGGCGATGATGCGCTACGCGCTGCCGGGGATTGGCAATAACTGGCAGGTCATTTTGAAGGCGACGGCGCTGGTTTCGCTGCTCGGACTGGAAGACGTGGTGAAAGCGACACAGCTTGCCGGGAAGAGCACCTGGGAGCCATTCTATTTTGCCGTCGTGTGCGGGCTTATCTATCTGGTGTTTACCACCGTGTCTAATGGTGTGCTGCTGTACCTTGAGCGCCGCTACTCTGTGGGTGTGAAGAGGGCTGACCTGTGATTGATATTATTCAGGAGTACTGGAAATCCCTGCTGTGGACCGACGGCTATCGCTTTACCGGCGTAGCGATCACCCTGTGGTTGCTGATTTCATCCGTAGTGATGGGCGGCATTCTGGCGCTGTTTTTGGCGATTGGTCGCGTATCCAGCAATAAGTTTATCCAGTTCCCCATTTGGCTATTTACCTATATTTTCCGTGGCACGCCGCTTTACGTTCAGCTACTGGTGTTTTATTCCGGGATGTACACGCTGGAAATTGTCAAAGGGACGGACCTTCTCAACGCGTTTTTCCGCAGCGGGCTGAATTGCACCGTGCTGGCATTAACGCTGAATACCTGCGCCTATACCACCGAGATCTTTGCCGGGGCGATTCGTTCGGTGCCTCATGGTGAGATTGAAGCCGCACGCGCTTACGGTTTTTCTTCATTCAAGATGTATCGCTGCATTATTTTGCCCTCCGCATTGCGTATTGCGCTGCCTGCGTACAGCAATGAGGTTATTTTAATGCTGCACTCAACGGCGCTGGCCTTTACGGCCACGGTACCGGATTTGTTGAAAATTGCCCGCGATATCAACTCGGCGACCTACCAGCCGTTTACCGCCTTCGGTATTGCCGCCGTGCTGTATTTGATGATTTCGTATGTCCTGATCAGTCTGTTCCGTAAAGCGGAAAAACGCTGGTTGCAGCATGTAAAACCTTCGACGCACTGAGAACATGATGTCTGAGAATAAATTAAACGTTATCGATTTACACAAACACTACGGCGAACATGAGGTGCTGAAAGGGGTATCGCTGCAGGCCAATGCGGGTGATGTGATCAGTATTATCGGCTCGTCAGGCTCTGGCAAAAGTACGTTCCTGCGCTGTATTAACTTTCTTGAAAAACCGAGCGCCGGGTCGATTGTGGTCAGCGGTCAGAACATTGGCCTGGTCCGTGACAAAGACGGTCAGCTTAAGGTGGCGGATAAAAATCAGCTGCGCCTGCTGCGTACGCGCCTGACCATGGTCTTTCAACACTTTAACCTGTGGAGCCACATGACGGTGCTGGAAAACGTCATGGAAGCGCCGATTCAGGTATTAGGGCTGAACAAGCAGGAAGCCCGCGAGCGTGCGGTGAAATATCTGGCTAAAGTGGGTATTGATGAACGCGCTCAGGGTAAGTATCCGGTGCACCTGTCCGGTGGTCAGCAGCAGCGTGTCTCCATTGCGCGCGCGCTGGCTATGGAGCCGGAGGTTCTGCTGTTTGATGAACCGACGTCAGCGCTTGACCCAGAGCTGGTGGGGGAAGTATTGCGTATCATGCAACAGCTGGCCGAAGAGGGGAAAACCATGGTGGTCGTCACCCACGAAATGGGGTTTGCCCGTCATGTCTCCACGCACGTGATTTTCCTGCATCAGGGGAAAATTGAAGAAGAAGGCGATCCGGAGCAGGTCTTCGGTAATCCGCAAAGTCCACGTTTACAGCAGTTCCTTAAAGGATCGCTGAAATAAGCGCTTGATTGCCCGGTGGCGTTTTTGTTGCTTACCGGGCCTTCGACTTCCCGCACTCCAGACGATAACCCCAGTCGTCATAATGCACACCATTCACTTCATAGGCTTGCTCGAGCACCTGTGTGCGCACAAAGCCGGTCTTTTCCAGTATGCGTACCGAGCCTTTGTTGTCCGCCAGCACCCACGCGTTTATCGCCGTTACGCCAGCGTGTTCAAAGGCATAGTCGCACACAGCGCGTACCGCTTCACTGGCAATCCCTTTTCCCTGAGCGCGTGAAATAATGCAATAGCCAATATCAGCTTCTTGCGGAAAGTGATGACTAATCTGCAAGCCAATATCACCGAGCGGAGTCGCGTCATGATGTTGGCGGATGACAAACGTATGGGGTGCATTAAGACGCCGGGCGAACAGCAGGCGTGTTTCTTTTACCGGGGAGATAGTGCCCATAAAGCGCATGATGTCCGGGTTTTCGCGTAGTCGCAGGAAAAACGGCCAGTCAGTCGGTTGAAACGGGGAGAGGATAAGTCGCGGGGTGGTAATTATCGCCATAAATTCGCCATTACAGAAGTCAGGCTTATAACCTTACCACCGTAATGGCGACAGTGAACAGTCTTCGCGCTTATCGAATGACGTCGGCCAGTGCTTCCTCTAAATCATACCAGCGAAACGCAAAACCAGACGCTTCCAGCCGCTTAGGTAATGCGCGCTGACCGCCGAGAACCAGCACCGAGGATTCCCCCATCAGCAAGCGCATTGCGGTTGCGGGAACGCGTAAGACAGCAGGGCGATTCAGCGCATGGCCCAGCGCATGGGCAAATTGCTCATTACGCACCGGGTACGGCGAGACCATATTGAACGGGCCACGCAAATCGTTATCCAGCAGCCAGATGATCGCATTGACCATATCATCAATATGGATCCAGGCCAGATACTGACGTCCGTTACCGATGGGGCCGCCCAGACCAAGGCGAAACGGCGGAACCATTTTTCCGAGGATACCGCCCGCAGGTGCCAGTACGACACCGGTACGCAGCAGGCATACGCGCGTGTTATCGCTTTGCGCGCCGCAGGCAATTTGCTCCCACCGGGCGCAGAGCTTATGGGTAAATTCATTGTGCGGCGGTTCTTCTTCCGTGACGACGACTTCACCTAAGTCACCGTAGTATCCGGCAGCCGAACCTGAGATCAACGCCGTCGGTGGCGTATCGCTGGCGTTGATTAAATCGACCAGTTTCTGGGTGATACCCCAGCGACTTTGGCACAAACGCTCCTTTTGCTCAGCCGTCCAGCGCTTATCGGCGATGGGCTCTCCGGCAAGGTTAACAATCGCGTCGATGCCATTGAGGTTGGGCCTGTCCTCCAGCCCTTTCCACAGCGTAACCCGGGAGTCCAGAATCTGACGGGCCTTATCAGGGGTACGTGTTACAACGCTTATCTGATGCCCCAATTCCAGCAAGCGGGGGATCAGATGGCGTCCAATCAGGCCAGTACCACCGGTAATCAGAATCTGCATATTGCCTCCCGGATAACGATTAGCGCTGCCAGCTCAGCGTCATGGACACGGAGTCGGCGTAACGCAATGCGTGAAGTTTATCGATCTCTACTTCAGCATAAGTGACCCAGTGATGTTCGCGTGCGATATCGAGCACATCTTGGGTTAATTTTTCTAACAATGAGAAGCGGTTACTCTCTACGTGCGAAATAATGCTCTTGGTAATGGTGCGATAATTCAACGCATCGTTGATATCTTCGCTGGCGCGGGCTTTGTCTGCCGGGTAGTGGATGGCGATGTTAATGACGATATCCTGACGGTTCAGGATCTCCTCTTCTTTGATGCCAATAAACGTGCGCAGACGAAGGTTTTTTATACGAATAATTGCGTCAGGTTGTGACATTGCAGGTTTCCTCCATGTATGAACCTCTTAATGATACACGAGAATCGAATCGCGTTACCGGTTCTCACTCGGCGCGTGCTGCATCGCACGTTCCGTGGCGGGACGGGTACGAATGCGTTCGTACCAGTTATTAACCGCCGGATAGGTATCGAGGTCGATACGCTGACGCTGATGAGCATGAATCCACGGCCAGCAAGCAATATCCGCAATGCTGTAGTGATCGCCACCTAACCAGGGGGACATTTCCAGACGTTTGTTCATCACGTTGTACAGACGCTGAGTTTCAACCTGATAGCGCTCAATGGCGTAAGGGATGGTTTGGGGGGCAAAATGATTAAAATGATGATTCTGGCCCAACATGGGACCCAGACCGCTCACCTGCCAGAACAGCCACTGCAACGTGGTGTGGCGTTCGCGTAATTCACCGCTGAGCAGCTTGCCGCTCTTCTCCGCCAGATACAGCAAAATTTCACCCGATTCAAACAGGCTGAGCGGCTTACCGCCGTCCTCCGGGGCGTTATCGATAATGGCCGGGATTTTATTGTTCGGCGAGATCTGCAGAAAATCCGGATGAAATTGATTCCCTTTGCTGATATCGACAGGAATCAGACGGTATTTCAACTGCGCCTCTTCGAGAAACAGCGTGATTTTGTGACCGTTGGGCGTTGGTGTGTAGTAGAGGTCGATCATTTTCAGCGTCCGTTGAGTGATGAACCGGGTCATGACAAGTATAGAGCCTGTTGGCGTGCGTGAGTTTTCATCAAGTGACAGGGTGAGAAAGACTCTATATTTTGAAAGCTAGCCAATCCAATCCCGAGGTCATTATGAGCAAACCTGCAATTACGCTGTGGTCAGATGCCAACTTTTTCTCCCCCTATGTGTTGTCCGTTTACGTTGCGCTACAGGAGAAAGGGCTGCCTTTTACGCTGAAAACCGTTGATCTCAGTGCGGGCGAGCATTTACAACCCATCTGGCAAGGATATGCGCTGACGCGTCGCGTCCCGGTTCTTGAGATTGACGGTTTTGAATTGAGCGAATCATCGGCGATTGCCGAGTTCCTGGAAGAGACCTTCTCGCCGCCGCAGTGGGAACGCATCTATCCGCATGATGTGCAAAAACGCGCGCGTGCCCGCCAGGTTCAGGCGTGGATCCGCAGCGACCTGATGCCTATTCGTGAAGAACGTTCCACGGACGTTGTGTTTGCCGGGGTGAAGAAAGCGCCGTTGAGTGAAGCGGGTAAAGCCAGCGCAGAAAAATTGTTCGCCACGGCGGGAAGTTTGCTTGCTCATGGGAAACAAAATTTATTTGGCGAATGGTGTATCGCAGATTGTGATTTAGCGCTAATGCTTAATCGTCTGGTGCTAAACGGAGATGACGTTCCACAGGCGTTAGCAGACTACGCCACCTTCCAGTGGCAGCGGGCTTCGGTACAACGTTTTATCGCGCTTTCAGCGAAGCGTTCCTGCTGATAATCGAGCGATAATCCAGTATCATTAAACGGTATTATACGACGAGGAGTGAGTGATGAAGCTGATGTTCGCATCGGACATTCATGGGTCGTTGCCAGCCACGGAGCGCGTACTTGAACTGTTTGCCCAAAGCGGGGCGCGATGGCTGGTGATATTGGGTGATATTTTAAACCACGGACCGCGTAATGCGCTGCCACAAGGTTATGCACCTGCGCAGGTTGCTGACCGCTTGAACGCGCTGGCGTCACGTATTATTGCGGTACGTGGTAATTGCGATAGCGAAGTGGATCAGATGCTCCTGCATTTTCCAATAACTGCGCCATGGCAGCAGGTTCTGATGGATAATCAGCGGCTCTTTTTGACGCATGGGCATCTTTATGGCCCGGAAAACCTCCCGGTGCTGAATGCGGGTGATGTGCTGATTTATGGGCATACGCATCTGCCGGTTGCCGAGAAGCGTGGTGATATTTACCACTTTAACCCCGGCTCGGTCAGTATTCCGAAAGGGGGTTTTACGGCAAGTTACGGGATTCTGGATGATAATGTTCTCAGCGTAATGGCACTCAATGATCAAAGTATCATTGCGCAGATCGAGATTAATCCGTAAGTTACCCCACAAACGTAAACGCGCCGTAAGAGCGCTAGAAAAAAGAAGGTTTCCTGATGGTGGAACAGCATCGTTTGGCAAGTACGGAATGGGTGGATATTGTGAATGAAGACAATGAAGTCATCGCACAGTCCAGCCGTGAACAAATGCGGGCGCAGCGCTTACGTCATCGCGCAACGTATATCGTCGTGCATGATGGTATGGGCAAAATTCTGGTTCAGCGTCGTACCGAGACAAAAGATTTTTTGCCCGGCATGCTGGACGCTACCGCGGGTGGTGTTGTTCAGGCTGATGAGCAAATGCTTGAATCTGCCCGCCGTGAAGCGGAAGAAGAGTTGGGCATTGCAGGCGTACCGTTTGCTGAACACGGTCAGTTTTATTTTGAGGACCAACACTGTCGCGTATGGGGAGGGCTGTTTAGCTGCGTATCCCACGGGCCGTTCGCGCTGCAGGAAGAAGAAATTAGCGAAGTCTGCTGGCTAACGCCGGAAGAAATTACCGCGCGCTGTGATGAGTTCACACCGGACTCGCTGAAAGCGCTGGCGCTGTGGATGACCCGCAACGCCAAGAATGAAGGGGCGAAAGCCGAAAAACAGGAAGAGGCGGAGTAAACACCGCTTATCCAGCCTACCCAGTAATGCAATCGGGTAGGCCGGGTGACACGCTTTGACATCGCCAACCGGCGTTGTGAATTAGTGATACCCCATTATCTGCGCACCAATCACCACCACGCTGGACATAATAAACAGCAGGCCCAGCAGTGTGGCACCTACCTTCAGCCAGTTACGGAAGTCCACCCGGCAAACGCCTAACGTCGCCATTAATGATGCTGATGTTGGATAGATAATGTGGCTGAATCCGTCACCAAACTGGAAGGCCAGCACGGTCACCTGACGGTTTACGCCGACCAGATCGCCCAGAGGCGCTAACAGTGGCATAGTGAGCGCTGCCTGACCCGAACCGGAAGTGACGAAGAAATTAAATACCGCCTGGAACAGCAGCATAAACCACGCCGCAATGGCATTGTCCAGGCCGCTAATGCCGTTGGCAATGCTGTGCAGCAGGGTATTCAGCACACTCGCATCGCCTGCCTCACCATTACCAACCAGCAGTAATATCCCCTTGGCAAAACCGACCAGCAGGGCCGGGGCAATCATCATGCGTGCCCCCTCAGTGAATGAAGAAGCCATGATGTTAACCGTCATTCCGTTGAGCCGGAAGACAACGCCGATAATGCCAATCACCAGACCCATAGTGAAAAACTGGCTGGCGATTTCAGGAATGAACCATGCGTTGACGATAACGCCCCAGACAACCCAGATCATTACCGCAGTGAGGACGATCAGTACCAGCCAGTCACCCAGCGTGAAGCGTCGCTCTACCACCTCGTCCTGCTGTTCGCGGAAAAAACGGTCTGATTCATGAACGCGGGATAGCAGGGGGTTTTTCTTGATGCGTGTTGCGTAGGCCAGCGTAAAAGTCAGGCCAATCATTGTGGCAACGACCCACACCACGATACGTAAACCAGAGCCGGAGAGTACCGGGACGCCTGCAATGCCCTGTGCGACAACCACACAGAACGGGTTCATCCATGAACTGGCAAAGCCGATTTGGGTGGCAATGTAGGTCACCAGCACGGTGGTAATACTGTCGTAACCTAAGCGCACCATGAGTGGGGCGATGATAATGGCAAAGGCGACCGCCTCTTCTCCCATACCAAAGACCGCGCCACCCAATGAGAAGAGGATAAACAGCACCGGGATGAACAAGACCTCGTTACCCCGGGTATGGCGGATGAGCGCCAGGATGCCGTTATCAATGGTTCCGGTGCGCATAACAATGCCAAACGCGCCGCCGATCACCAGCATAAACATAATGATGCCAACGGCAGTACCGAATTTAGAGCCGGAGGTTAACCCTTCGAACGGAAAATTCATCAGCCCGGGACTTTCATCGCCGGTGGTGAAAAATTTCACCCGGTGATACTGCTCTTCGCCGGCATCGTTGGTCAGAATGCGAAAAGAGTGGGGATCGACCACTTTACGGGTTTTGGTTTGCCCATCAACCTGGTACTGCACTTCTTGACTGTCGAACATGCCGACGGGAACAACCCAGGTGGCCAGGCTGGTTAAAATAGCGACGAAAAAAATAATCACCAGCGTATCGGGCATAGCCCATTTTTTCGCGGATTGTGATTCTGTAACTGCAGACATGACAGACTATCCCTGTTGCAAAGCAAAGAGACTAAGTATGAGAAGAGAAGAATAGTTATTCATTGATGCAGCGCAGCTAAGCAAAATTTTCAGAATTTGCGACTGCAATTGCGGAGATAAAAAAGCCGGAAATATCAGCTATTTCCGGCTTTTATGAGCATGATGTGTAGGCCGGATAAGGCGCTTAGCGCCACTATCCGACACACGCAGCAAATTACTGCTGTTGCTGGGAAGACTGGATCGCGGTCAGTGCGATGGTGTAGACGATATCGTCTACCAGCGCGCCACGAGACAGATCGTTCACCGGCTTGCGCATACCCTGCAGCATCGGCCCGATGGAGATCAGGTCGGCAGAACGCTGTACCGCTTTGTAGGTGGTGTTACCGGTGTTCAGATCCGGGAAGATGAACACGGTAGCGCGACCTGCAACCGGAGAGTTCGGCGCTTTAGATTTCGCAACGTCAGCCATAACAGCGGCGTCGTACTGCAGCGGACCGTCGATCATCAGGTCTGGACGTTTTTCCTGAGCCAGACGCGTTGCTTCGCGGACTTTCTCAACGTCGCTACCTGCACCAGAGGTGCCGGTAGAGTAGGAGAGCATCGCTACGCGAGGTTCAATACCGAAGGCCGTTGCGGAGTCTGCGGACTGGATGGCGATTTCTGCCAGCTGTTCTGCAGTCGGATCCGGGTTGATCGCGCAGTCGCCGTAAACGTAAACCTGATCCGGCAGCAGCATGAAGAACACAGAAGACACCAGAGAGCTGCCCGGTGCAGTTTTGATCAGCTGCAGCGGTGGGCGAATGGTGTTTGCGGTGGTGTGAACAGCACCGGAAACCAGGCCGTCAACGTCGTCCTGCTCCAGCATCAGGGTACCGAGAACCACGTTGTCTTCCAGCTGTTCGCGGGCAACGGTTTCAGTCATACCTTTGTTTTTACGCAGTTCGACCAGGCGGGCCACGTAGCTTTCGCGAACCACATCCGGGTCAACGATTTCTACGCCTGCGCCCAGTTCAACGCCCTGAGACGCTGCAACACGGGTGATTTCATCCGGGTTACCCAGCAGTACGCAGGTCGCGATACCACGTTCAGCACAGATAGCTGCCGCTTTAACAGTACGCGGTTCGTCGCCTTCTGGCAGAACTACGCGTTTGCCTGCTTTACGCGCCAGCTCAGTCAGCTGGTAGCGGAACGCTGGCGGAGACAGACGACGGCTGCGCTCAGAGGTCGCAGTCAGGGATTCAACCCAGTCAGCGTTGATGTAGTTAGCAACGTATTCCTGAACTTTCTCAATGCGCTCGTGATCGTCAACCGGGACTTCCAGGTTGAAGCTCTGCAGGCTCAGGGAGGTCTGCCAGGTGTTGGTGTTTACCATGAATACCGGCAGACCGGTTTCGAATGCACGTTCGCACAGTTTTGTAATGCGCGCGTCCATTTCGTAACCGCCAGTCAGCAGCAGAGCACCGATTTCTACGCCGTTCATTGCCGCCAGGCATGCTGCAACCAGCACGTCAGGACGATCGGCAGAGGTCACCAGCAGAGAACCGGCACGGAAATGCTCGAGCATGTGCGGAATGCTGCGTGCGCAGAAAGTCACAGACTTCACGCGACGGGTATTGATATCGCCTTCGTTAACGATGGTGGCGTTCAGGTGACGCGCCATATCGATTGCACGAGTGGCGATCAGATCAAAGCTCCACGGCACCGCGCCCAGAACCGGCAGCGGGCTGGATTCTTGCAGTTTAGCCGGGTCAACTTTAACCACTTTCGCTTTGGAGGAGTCGTCAAAAATTTCGGACAGATCCGGGCGAGTACGGCCCTGCTCATCAACCGGTGCGTTCAGTTTGTTAACGATAACGCCGGTGATGTTGGTATTTTTAGCGCCGCCGAAGCTGCTGCGAGTCAGTTCAATACGCTCGTTCAGCTGTTCCGGGGTGTCAGTGCCCTGAGACATTACGAAGACGATTTCCGCATTCAGCGTTTTCGCAATTTCGTAGTTCAGAGACTGAGCGAACTGGTGCTTACGGGTTGGGACCAGGCCTTCAACCAGCACCACTTCAGCATTTTTGGTGTTCGCGTGATAGTTTGCGATGATCTCTTCCATCAGCACATCTTTCTGATTGCTGGAGAGCAGAGACTCAACGTGGCTCATCTTCAGCGGCTCAGCGGCTGGCAGAGACGAGTTCGCACGGACAATCGCAGTAGTCTGGTCTGGCGCATCGCCACCGGCACGCGGTTGAGCGATCGGCTTAAAGACGCTCAGACTTACGCCTTTACGTTCCATTGCACGGATCACGCCAAGGCTGACGCTGGTCAGACCGACGCTGGTTCCGGTAGGGATCAGCATAATAATACGGGACACGGTTTATCCTCTTTCGTTACCGTCGATTTCGACGGGTTACAAAACAGCACCGCCAGCTAGGCTGGCGGTGTGAAATCAGGCAGTCAGACGGCTCGCGTCTTGCGCGATAACCAGTTCTTCGTTGGTTGGGATAACCACCGCAGGACGGGTACCTTCTTTGTTGATGAAACCAGATTTGCCGAAACGTGCGGCCAGGTTACGTTCGTGGTCAACGTCAAAGCCCAGAACGCCCAGTTTGCCCAGGGACAGTTCACGAACCATCGCGGCGTTTTCACCGATACCACCGGTGAAGACGACGGCGTCCAGACGACCGTCCATCAGTGCAGTGTAAGAACCGATGTATTTCGCCAGACGGTGACAGTAAACGTCCATTGCACGTTTAGCGTCTTCTTTGGTCTCGTAGTTGTCTTCAACATAGCGGCAGTCGCTGGTGACTTCGGTCAGGCCCAGCAGGCCAGACTCTTTGGTCAGCATTTTGTTGATTTGGTCAACGCTCATGCCCAGGGTGTCGTGCAGGTGGAAGATAATCGCCGGGTCGATGTCACCGGAACGCGTACCCATCACCAGACCTTCCAGCGGGGTCAGACCCATTGAGGTATCAACACATTTACCGTTACGGATAGCAGACACAGAACCACCGTTGCCCAGGTGGCAAGTGATGATGTTCAGTTCATCAACCGGTTTGTTCAGCATTTTTGCCGCTTCTTGAGTGACGAAGAAGTGGCTGGTGCCGTGTGCGCCATAGCGACGAACACCGTGCTCTCTGTACAGGCTGTACGGCAGAGCGTAGAGGTAAGACTCTTCCGGCATAGTCTGATGGAACGCGGTGTCAAACACGGCCACGTTTTTGTCTTTCAGATTAGGGAAAGATTTCAGTGCTTCTGCAATACCGATCAGGTGAGCCGGGTTGTGCAGCGGTGCGAAAGAGGCAGAATCTTTGATGCCCTGAATAACGGAGTCATCGATAACCACGGAGCTGGTATACTTCTCGCCGCCGTGTACGATACGGTGACCAATCGCAGTCAATTGCGCGGACAATTCCGGTTTTTGTGCCAGAATAGTGTTAACGATGAAGTTCAGCGCTTCACTGTGAGCGGCGCCTGCACCTAAAGCCGCTTCTTGTTTACCGCCGTCCATTTTCCACTTGATACGTGCTTCTGGAAGATGGAAACATTCGGCTAAACCAGAAAGGTATTCTTCACCGTTTACTGCATCGATGATGGCAAATTTCAGTGAGGAGCTACCGCAGTTCAGAACCAGTACTAACTTACTCGACATGGAAGTACCTATTTATGGATACGTGGCTAAAAAAACGTCATGGAGTCAAAGAGCGTAGCGCATGATGACACCGACGTTTATGATTAACATCATGCGCCGTTGTCTTTTTGGGCATGATGGAATAAATACCTTTGAGTCTATGTCATTTTGCGTATTTTTCAGCCAATGGCATACTGTATGCCAATTTGACGACTCAATGATTTTGGACTAAAGGCCTTACAGGCCGACACAGGATACCTGATTGTGGGTATCGAAGACAAAATGTTTTGAACGATGTCCCTTGCAGTTGTTGTTTTGCACAAATTTTTTAAATTTTATATGTGAAGTTGAGGTAACCGCCATGTCGACACCGGATAATCGCTCCGTAAATTTTTTCAGTTTGTTTCGCCGGGGGCAGCACTACGCTAAGACGTGGCCGATGGAAAAGCGCCTGGCGCCCGTATTTGTTGAGAATCGCGTAATCCGCATGACGCGTTACGCGACCCGTTTTATGCCGCCGATTGCCGTCTTTACCCTGTGCTGGCAAATCGCGCTGGGTGGGCAACTGGGACCGGCCGTAGCGACCGCGCTGTTTGCGCTCAGCCTGCCAATGCAGGGCATGTGGTGGTTAGGTAAACGTTCCGTTACGCCGTTGCCGCCCTCGATTCTCAACTGGTTCTATGAAGTCCGGGGTAAATTACAAGAGGCCGGCCAGGCACTAGCTCCGGTGGAAGGGAAGCCTGATTATCAAGCGCTAGCTGACACGCTTAAGCGCGCCTTCAAACAACTGGATAAAACTTTTCTCGATGATTTGTAATTGACCCCTGATTACGCATATAAAAGAAGGCATAAGATGCCTTCTTTTTTTTCATCGCAGCAGTAGTGATACAGGAGTCCCAAATGGAAATGACCAACGCTCAACGTCTCATTTTATCTAACCAGTACAAAATGATGACTATGCTCGATCCAACCAACGCCGAGCGTTATCGTCGTTTACAGACGATTATTGAACGCGGTTATGGCTTGCAGATGCGCGAGCTCGATCGTGAGTTTGGTGAGCTGACAGAAGAAACCTGCCGCACCATTATCGATATCATGGAGATGTATCACGCATTACACGTTTCATGGACTAACCTTAAAGACGCCCAGTCCATTGATGAGCGCCGCGTCACATTTTTGGGCTTTGATGCCGCAACGGAAGCGCGCTTCCTCGGATACGTGCGTTTTATGGTCAATGTGGAAGGGCGTTATACCCACTTTGATGCCGGTACGCATGGCTTTAACGCCCAGACGCCGATGTGGGAAAAATATCAGCGTATGTTGAGTGTCTGGCATTCTTGCCCGCGTCAGTACCACCTGAGCGCGAATGAAATTAACCAAATCATTAATGCCTGAGGGGGCGAGCGTGCAGTGCAAAGGCTTTCTGTTTGATCTGGATGGTACGCTGGTCGATTCCTTACCTGCGGTAGAACGTGCATGGTGCAACTGGGCCGATCGTTTTGGGCTTGACCACGATGAGGTGCTGGGCTTTATTCACGGTAAGCAGGCGATTACCTCCTTGCGACACTTTATGGTGGGTAAGTCAGAGGCAGATATTGCCGCAGAATTTACGCGCCTGGAGCAAATAGAGGCAACGGAGACCGCAGGCATCACCGCACTGCCAGGAGCGGTGGATTTACTCAATCACCTCAATAAAGCCGGGATCCCCTGGGCGATCGTCACGTCGGGATCCATGCCGGTGGCGCGGGCGCGCCATCGTGTTGCGGGTCTGCCTGCTCCGGAAGTGTTTGTCACTGCCGAGCGGGTAAAAAGAGGTAAGCCAGAGCCTGACGCCTATCTGTTAGGCGCGCAACTGCTGGGTCTTGCGCCGCGTGAATGTGCCGTTGTTGAGGATGCGCCAGCCGGGGTGCTCTCTGGTCTGGCGGCAGGGTGTCATGTCATCGCTGTGAACGCGCCGGCGGATACGCCGCGTCTGGATGAGGTCGATTTTGCGCTGACCAGTCTGGAGCATATTTCCGTGACTAAACAACCCAACGGAAATGTGGTCGTTGTAAGAAATACCTGAACATGATTTAGCCCCAGATTGTTGGGGCTTTTTTATGGCAGAATCGGTCCATCCCTCTCATTTAACAAGGATATGTTGTGAACGGTGAATTGATCTGGGTTCTCTCATTGCTGGCAGTTGCCGTGGTCTTGTTTGCGACGGGCAGAGTGCGTATGGATGCGGTCGCTTTGCTGGTCATTATTGCTTTTGTTTTGAGTGGAACGCTGAGCATTTCTGAGGCCTTCTCCGGTTTCAGCGATCCTAACGTTATTTTGATAGCCGCTCTGTTTATTATTGGCGACGGCCTGGTGCGCACCGGGGTGGCGACCGTGATGGGGGCCTGGCTGGTGAAGGTCGCCGGCAGCAGCGAGGTTAAAATGCTGGTGCTGCTGATGATAACCGTCGCCGGACTCGGCGCGTTCATGAGTTCTACCGGCGTTGTCGCTATCTTTATCCCGGTTGTCTTAAGCGTCTCCATGCGCATGCAAACCTCACCTTCACGCTTGATGATGCCGCTCAGCTTTGCCGGATTGATCAGCGGCATGATGACGCTGGTGGCAACGCCGCCTAACCTGGTCGTCAACAGTGAACTCCTGCGCGAAGGGCTTAACGGTTTCAGCTTCTTTAGCGTGACGCCGCTGGGTCTGGTGGTGCTGGTGCTCGGCATTATTTATATGCTGCTGATGCGCTTTATGCTGAAGGGCGATGATGCCGGTCAGCAGGGCGATGTCTGGAAGCGCCGGACTTTTCGCGATTTGATCAAAGAATATCGCCTTACGGGACGCGCGCGCCGACTGGCTATTCGCCCCGGCTCACCGATGATTGGTCAACGTCTGGATGATTTAAAACTGCGTGAACGCTACGGGGCGAACGTCATTGGCGTTGAGCGCTGGCGTCGTTTTCGCCGCGTCATTGTTGACGTGAACGGTGTTTCTGAGTTTCGTGCCCGTGATGTTTTGTTGATCGATATGTCTTCAGCCGATGTCGACCTGCGCGAATTTTGTAGCGAGCAGTTGTTGGAGCCGATGGTACTGCGCGGCGAATATTTCTCCGAGCAGGCGTTGGATGTGGGTATGGCGGAAATTTCGCTGATCCCGGAATCGGAATTGATCGGTAAAACGGTGCGGGAGATTGGATTTCGTACCCGCTATGGACTTAACGTTGTCGGATTAAAGCGTGATGGCGCGGCGCTAGCCGGGGCGGTCGTCAATGAGCCGCTGCTGATGGGCGATATTATTCTGGTCGTGGGTAACTGGAAACTGATCACCGCGTTGGGGAAAAAGGGACGCGATTTTGTGGTGTTGAATATGCCCGTTGAGGTCAGTGAAGCGTCTCCGGCGCACAGCCAGGCACCGCATGCGATTTTCTGCCTGGTCCTGATGGTTGCCCTGATGCTGACCGATGAAATCCCCAATACGGTTGCTGCGATTATCGCCTGCCTGCTGATGGGAAAATTCCGCTGTATTGACGCAGAAAGTGCGTATAAAGCCATTCACTGGCCGAGCATTATTTTAATTGTCGGAATGATGCCTTTTGCGCTGGCCCTGCAAAAAACCGGTGGCGTCGATCTGGTAGTGAAAGGCCTGATGGACGTGGGTGGGGGATACGGGCCGTACATGATGCTGGGCTGTCTGTTCGTACTGTGCGCCACCATCGGGTTATTTATTTCGAATACCGCGACGGCGGTGTTGATGGCGCCGATTGCACTGGCGGCAGCGAAGTCGATGGGCGTTTCACCGTATCCTTTTGCGATGGTCATTGCGATGGCGGCATCTGCAGCCTTTATGACGCCGGTATCGTCACCGGTTAACACGCTGGTACTGGGACCGGGTAACTACAGCTTCAGCGACTTCGTGAAGATTGGCGTGCCGTTTACACTGATTGTCATGGTGGTCTGTATTGTGATGATCCCGATGCTGTTTCCGTTCTAATGCTTCCCTGGTGTCGTTTCGCGGGTCTTGTAGGCCTGATAAGCGTAGCGCCATCAGGCATGATGCCGGATGGCGACGTAAACGTCTTATCCGGCCTACAAAGGCAACGTCTCCGCAAATTTACAATGGCGAGTCTTGGCTAATTTCATCCAGCGAGAGATGGAAACTCGGTACAAATACGTCTAAGAAATAGTCCATCTCTTCACTGCGACGCGATTCCAGCGTTTTTTCCAGCCGCGTTTTCGCAAGCAGAAACTCATTATTTCCGGCTGAAAGTTCCTCAAGGCACTTCAGATAGGCGCAAAGCGCATCGGCCTGTTTAACAATCGCGCGCTCTTCTTCGCTGCTGGCGTGTTCATCAATTAACGGCGCAAAAATATCGCGCAGTTCATCGGGTACCATGTCGACCAGTTTCTGCTGGGCAATTTTCTCAATGGCTTTATATTCCTGGGCGATTTGCGAGTTAAAGTATTTCACCGGGGTCGGGAGGTCACCGGTCAGCACTTCGGAGGCATCGTGGTACATCGCCAGCAGGGCAATGCGTTCCGCGTTAACCTGACCGCCGAACTTGCGGTTCTTGATTGCCGCCAGCGCATGCGCAACCATCGCGACTTGCAGACTGTGTTCAGATACGTTTTCGGTGCGCACGTTGCGCATCAGCGGCCAGCGGTTAATGAGTTTCAGACGGGAGAGGTGGGCAAAAAAATGGCTCTGCTTCATAACGACCCTTATATGATGGCAACCTAAGAGTCATTTTGCGCAGAGAAGGCTGTCAGATGCAAATACTTGTCATAATTCAAGTTGCATGCGCGTTGGCTTTCCTCATTCACCCCAGTCACTTACTTTTGTAAGCTTCTGGGGATTCATTGCGTCGCCGCCTTCCTGCAACTCGAATTATTTAGAGTATTATGGTTGCTGATTTTCGACTTACAGCTGGTGATAGCCAGACAGGAAGCGCTCAAATTTGCTTAGCGACATTTCGATATCGTCAATACGCGGCAGCGTCACGATACGGAAGTGATCCGGCCACGGCCAGTTGAAGGCTGTGCCCTGCACCAGCAGCACTTTTTCCTGTAACAGGAAGTCGAGCACCATTTTCTGGTCGTCATGAATATTGAAGCGTTTGGCGTCAATTTTCGGGAACATGTACAGTGCGCCGCGCGGCTTCACGCAAGAAACGCCGGGAATGTCGTTGAGTAATTCCCAGGCACGGTTGCGCTGTTCATACAGACGTCCGCCGGGCATGATGAATTCGCTAATGCTTTGGTATCCGCCCAGTGCGGTTTGAATAGCATGCTGTGCTGGAACGTTGGCGCATAAACGCATAGACGCTAGCATTTCCAGACCTTCAATATACCCTTTCGCGTGTTTCTTCGGTCCGTTCAGTACCATCCAGCCCTGACGGAAACCCGCAACACGGTACGTTTTTGACAGGCCGTTGAAGGTGATAGTCAGCAGGTCCGGTGCCAGCGGGGCAATAGAATGGTGCTCTGCGTCATCATAAAGAATTTTGTCGTAAATCTCGTCAGCAAAGATAATGAGATTATGCTGACGTGCAATTTCAACAATCTCCAGCAGAAGCTCTTTAGAATAGACTGCGCCGGTAGGGTTGTTGGGGTTGATAATAACAATCCCACGCGTGCGAGGGGTAATTTTGGCGCGAATATCGTCGAGGTCCGGGAACCAGTCAGAGGATTCATCACACAGGTAGTGCACAGCCTTACCGCTGGAAAGCGATACCGCCGCCGTCCACAGCGGATAGTCAGGCGCAGGTACCAGCATTTCGTCCCCGCTGTTCAGCAATGCCTGCATCGCCTGCACGATCAATTCGGAAACACCGTTGCCGATATAAATGTCTTCCACGGTAACATCGCGCATCCCACGTGCCTGATAATGCTGCATGATGGCTTTGCGGGCGGAATAAAGGCCTTTTGAGTCACAATACCCTTGCGCGGTAGGCAAATTACGGATCACATCAACCAGAATTTCATCCGGTGCTTCAAACCCGAATGGCGCTGGGTTGCCGATGTTTAGTTTCAGAACCTTATTGCCTTCTTCTTCCAGACGCTTTGCTTCTTTCAGAACCGGGCCACGAATGTCATAACAGACATTTTCTAATTTGCTGGATTTTTCAATAGGGGACATGAATCTTGACCTTTTAGCTGTGAATGCCACTCCCTGCCGTGGAAGTCAGCACAGAACAATGTACTCTTCCAACGGTGCATTTTGAAGGGTCTTTAGCAGAAGATTTTGATGAACTATGCAGTTATAATCAACCGTTAATGGCTGTTAAATCATTATAATTTAGAGTTTTATTCTTATTAATATATATTTCGTAGTTATCTGTTTTGATGTGATGCCAGTGTTGTGGTCGTTTATCTGGTAAGAAATAGTTATGTATCGGGCACGAAAGCAATCGTTCTCTGGGGTGAAAAGAAGAATTCGGAAATACGGAACACTTATCTCCACTGCCTGTTATCGGCATGATCGGTCAGCGCTACAGTGTGAATCTATTGTTAAGCATAATTAATGAATGGTGGAAATTTTAATTAATTATTATTTAATATTTAAACAGCGTTCATTGAATGCGTTAATAATACGAAAACGGCTAGTCTGACATAACGCCTTTGCGCATCAGATTATTCACGATAACACTTATAAATATAGTGGTTTTGGGTTAAGATAAGTCCCATGAAATGGTGTGTTGCGTATGTTCTTTGATAATTCTAATGCTGACACGTTGACCATAACATACTGAAAAATTAGATTTTAATGTGTAAATTGACGTCCATAAACTATTTTTTCATATTTACAAAATTTACATGTTTTCCATTAGTAAGAATCTGCCTGTAGCTAAAAAATGGCGCTTTCTCTTTGCTATATTCTGATGAGCCATGCGGCGCATTATATAGCGAAGTAAGAGGGTTGTTTCAGTTGTTACATCTAATACATCCTTATTTTCACTTAGTTACACTAAGTGAAACTACGAGGCAGGCACATTACAAATGGAATTTTTGTTTCTGAATGCACAGCATTAACCCGGAATGACCCGCGAGTAAGTGAAAATTTATGATAAATGCAAATCGTCCGATAATTAACCTCGATCTCGATCTGCTGAGAACGTTTGTTGCTGTTGCCGATCTGAATACTTTCGCGGCTGCGGCTGCTGCGGTATGTCGCACTCAGTCTGCGGTGAGCCAGCAAATGCAACGCCTCGAGCAACTTGTCGGGAAAGAGTTGTTCGCGCGCCATGGACGTAACAAACTGCTGACGGAACACGGTATCCAGCTGTTGGGTTACGCCAGAAAAATTCTGCGCTTCAATGATGAGGCTTGCTCATCATTAATGTTCAATAATCTTCAGGGTGTGTTAACTATTGGCGCCTCTGATGAATCCGCCGATACGATACTGCCGTTTTTGCTCAACCGCATCAGTTCGGTTTATCCGAAGCTTGCGCTGGATGTGAGGGTCAAGCGTAACGCCTTTATGGTGGATATGCTGAAGTCACAGGAAGTGGATTTGGTGGTGACCACCAACCGCCCTGGGGATTTCGAGTGCCTGAATCTGCGTACCTCTCCGACGCACTGGTATTGTGCGGCTGAATACATCCTGCAAAAAGGGGAACCGGTGCCGCTGGTCCTGCTGGACGATCCCAGCCCGTTTCGCGATATCGTGCTGTCTACGCTAAATGCTGCGCAGATCCCGTGGCGTTTGGCCTATGTGGCGTCAACATTGCCTGCGGTTCGCGCTGCAGTAAAAGCAGGATTGGGCGTCACTGCCCGTCCGGTAGAAATGATGAGTCCGGACTTGCGCGTGTTAGGTGCGGTGGATGGTTTGCCACCGTTGCCAGAAACCGAATACCTGCTGTGCTGCGATACCAGCACGCAAAACGAGTTAGCTCAGGTTATCTTTAAGTCGATGCAAACGTACCAAAACCCATGGCAATACAATCAGTTTACCCCTGAAGGGGGAGATGATTCGCTGATCGTTGAAGGTGACTTTGAGTAATGCGTCACAAATAATCGTTTTAAAATGTAAGTGCAAAAAAGAGCCACTAAAGATGAAATAACTTCCAGTGGCTCTTTTTTTATACAAAACAGGCAGTCTATAGCCTGTTTGTAAATGAAAAGTGAATAAAATCAGTAGGTAAAAGATTTTTGATTAAATTGAGCAAAAAATAAACAAAAGAAGGGCCTATTATTTTCATGTTAAAAAACTAGAGAAATTGTTGCTGTTTTTTATGATGGATTAACAAAAGCGTGTCACAGATCAAGAAAATACTCACATTTAGGGGGAGGCATCTGCACGAATTCCTGTCAAAATAGAGGTGTATTATCTTTTTTACTTCACTACGGACACGATTCAACAACATTAAAATTGGCTAATGACAGGACTGAAATGAGTCTAAATAGCACTTTATGTTAATGATACTGAATTGGTGTAAAATAATGTGAGGAAACTTTTGTTAAAGTTGACAAAAGGTTATAGAAAGGAGTAAAAAACCCCATCAATTGGCTGTATAAATGGTTTTCTACAGTGATTGTAAGGTTTTTTTTATTCCTCCCCATGAATCGATGTGGCGTTCATCTGCCGTAAAGAGCAGAGAATTTGGCGCTACTTTTGATGAGTAAGCAATGAGTATGTCAACATCCACTGAAATCATCGCTCATCACTGGGCATTCGCTATCTTTCTTATTGTTGCCATTGGCCTGTGCTGCCTGATGCTCGTCGGCGGCTGGTTTTTAGGGGGTCGCGCGCGCGCGAGATCTAAAAACGTGCCGTTTGAATCAGGTATCGACTCGGTCGGCACCGCCCGCTTGCGCCTGTCTGCCAAGTTTTACCTGGTAGCCATGTTCTTCGTTATCTTCGACGTTGAAGCGCTGTATCTTTTTGCATGGTCAACATCTATCCGTGAAAGCGGCTGGATTGGCTTTGTGGAAGCTGCAATTTTTATTTTTGTGTTACTGGCAGGTCTGGTTTATCTGGTGCGTATTGGCGCGCTGGACTGGACGCCCGCGCGTTCACGCCGCGAGCGTATGAACCCGGAAACGAACAGTATCGCTAATCGTCAACGCTAACCGCGAGGCATTAAGATGGATTATACGCTCACCCGCATAGATCCTAACGGTGAGAACGACCGTTACCCCCTGCAAAAACAGGAGATCGTAACCGACCCCCTGGAACAAGAAGTTAACAAAAACGTGTTCATGGGCAAACTGCATGACATGGTTAACTGGGGCCGTAAAAACTCAATTTGGCCATACAACTTTGGCCTTTCCTGCTGCTACGTTGAGATGGTGACCTCGTTCACCGCCGTGCATGACGTGGCCCGTTTTGGCGCAGAAGTTCTGCGTGCCTCTCCGCGTCAGGCCGACCTGATGGTCGTGGCCGGCACCTGCTTTACCAAAATGGCCCCGGTTATTCAGCGCCTCTACGATCAGATGCTGGAACCAAAATGGGTTATTTCCATGGGCGCATGTGCCAACTCCGGCGGTATGTACGATATTTACTCCGTTGTGCAGGGCGTTGATAACTCTCATGGGTGGTTGGCGATCAGGGCGTTTATCGCGCCAATATGCAGTCAGAGCGCGAGCGTAAGCGTGGCGAACGTATTGCTGTAACGAATCTTCGCACACCGGACGAGATTTAATTTGCGCCTGTCGGCCTGGGGATTACCTTCGCATATCACTATTCAAATAGCGCGAAGCCAGGCTTAACAGTCACCACGAACCATTTGCAATGGTGAACAATATGACCGACTTAACCGCGCAAGACGCTGCCTGGCAAACACGGGATCATCTCGATGACCCGGTCATTGGCGAACTGCGCAACCGTTTTGGGCCGGATGCCTTTACCGTTCAGGCGACTCGCACCGGGGTACCCGTTGTTTGGGTCAAGCGTGAACAACTCCTGGAAGTGGGTGATTTCTTAAAGAGATTGCCGAAACCTTACGTCATGCTGTTTGACTTACACGGTATGGACGAACGTCTGCGTACGCACCGCGAAGGGTTACCTGCCGCGGATTTTTCCGTTTTCTATCACCTGATCTCCATTGAACGCAATCGCGATATCATGCTCAAGGTGGCATTGTCTGAAAACGATCTGCGCGTGCCGACGTTCACCAAACTGTTCCCGAACGCCAACTGGTATGAGCGTGAAACCTGGGAAATGTTTGGTATTGATATCGAAGGCCACCCGCACCTGACGCGTCTTCTGATGCCGCATACCTGGGAAGGCCATCCGCTGCGTAAAGATTACCCGGCGCGTGCGACCGAATTCGATCCGTTTGAGCTGACCAAAGCCAAGCAGGATCTGGAAATGGAGTCACTGACCTTCAAACCTGAAGACTGGGGCATGCAGCGTGGTACCGAAAACGAGGACTTTATGTTCCTCAACCTCGGTCCGAACCACCCGTCTTCTCACGGTGCATTCCGTATTGTTCTTCAGCTTGACGGCGAAGAGATCGTCGACTGCGTGCCTGACATCGGCTACCACCATCGTGGCGCCGAAAAGATGGGTGAACGTCAGTCCTGGCACAGCTACATTCCGTACACCGACCGTATCGAATATCTCGGCGGCTGCGTGAACGAAATGCCGTACGTGCTGGCGGTAGAAAAGCTGGCGGGCATTACCGTACCGGATCGCGTCAACGTGATCCGCGTTATGCTTTCTGAACTTTTCCGTATCAACAGCCACCTGCTGTATATCTCCACGTTCATTCAGGACGTCGGCGCGATGACCCCCGTGTTCTTCGCCTTTACCGACCGTCAGAAAATCTATGACGTGGTAGAAGCGATCACCGGTTTCCGTATGCACCCGGCCTGGTTCCGTATCGGTGGCGTTGCACACGACCTGCCGCGCGGTTGGGACAAGCTGCTGCGTGATTTCCTCGACTGGATGCCGAAGCGTCTGGATTCCTACGAGAAAGCTGCGCTGCGCAACACCATCCTGAAAGGCCGTTCGCAGGGTGTTGCCGCTTACGGTAAGAAAGAAGCGCTGGACTGGGGTTGTACCGGTGCTGCGCTGCGTGCAACTGGTATTGATTTTGACGTGCGTAAGTCACGTCCGTACTCTGGCTATGAAAACTTCGATTTCGAAATCCCGGTGGGCGGTGGTGTTTCCGACTGCTACACCCGCGTGATGCTGAAAGTTGAAGAGCTGCGCCAGAGCCTGCGCATCCTTGAGCAGTGCCTCAACAACATGCCGGAAGGCCCGTTCAAAGCGGATCACCCGCTGACCACGCCGCCGCCGAAAGAGCGCACGCTACAGCATATCGAAACCCTGATCACCCACTTCCTGCAAGTGTCGTGGGGCCCGGTTATGCCGGCGCAGGAATCCTTCCAGATGGTGGAAGCGACCAAGGGTATCAACAGTTACTACCTGACCAGCGATGGCAGCACCATGAGTTACCGTACTCGTATCCGTACACCGAGCTATGCGCATTTGCAGCAGATCCCGGTAGCGGTACGTGGCAGCCTGGTGTCCGACCTTATCGTCCATCTGGGTAGTATCGATTTTGTTATGTCAGATGTGGACCGCTAATTATGCACGAGAATCAACAACCACAAACCGAGGCTTTTGAGCTGAGTGCGGCTGAGCGTGAAGCGATTGAGCACGAGAAGCACCACTACGAAGACCCGCGTGCGGCGTCCATTGAAGCGCTGAAAATCGTTCAGAAACAGCGTGGCTGGGTGCCGGATGGGGCGATCTATGCGATCGCTGATGTGCTGGGTATCCCGGCAAGCGACGTTGAAGGTGTTGCCACGTTTTACAGCCAGATCTTCCGCCAGCCGGTCGGTCGCCACGTGATCCGCTACTGCGACAGCGTGGTGTGCCATATCAACGGCTATCAAGGGATCCAGGCGGCACTTGAGAAAAAACTCAACATCAAGCCGGGGCAGACGACCTTTGACGGTCGCTTTACGTTGCTGCCGACCTGTTGCCTGGGGAACTGCGACAAGGGGCCGAACATGATGATCGATGAAGATACGCATGCTCACCTGACCCCGGAAGGCATTCCCGAACTGCTGGAGCGGTATAAATGAAAGACATTATCCGTACTCCCGAAACGCATCCGCTGACCTGGCGTCTGCGCGATGACAACCAGCCAATATGGCTGGATGAATACCGTAGCAAAAACGGTTATGAAGGTGCGCGTAAGGCCCTGACCGGGCTGTCACCGGACGAAATCGTTAATCAGGTGAAAGACGCTGGCCTGAAAGGGCGCGGCGGCGCAGGCTTTTCCACGGGTCTGAAGTGGAGCCTGATGCCGAAAGACGAATCCATGAACATCCGTTACCTGCTGTGTAACGCCGATGAAATGGAGCCGGGCACCTATAAAGACCGTCTGTTGATGGAACAGCTGCCACACCTGCTGGTGGAAGGCATGCTGATCTCCGCGTTTGCGCTGAAAGCGTACCGCGGTTACATCTTCCTGCGCGGTGAATACATTGAAGCGGCGGTGAATCTGCGTCGCGCCATTGCTGAAGCGACCGAAGCGGGTCTGCTTGGCAAAAATATCATGGGCACCGGTTTCGACTTCGAACTGTTTGTGCACACCGGGGCAGGGCGCTACATCTGCGGTGAAGAAACCGCCCTGATCAACTCCCTCGAAGGTCGTCGTGCTAACCCGCGCTCCAAGCCACCGTTCCCGGCAAGCTCTGGCGCATGGGGTAAGCCGACCTGCGTGAACAACGTCGAAACTCTGTGTAACGTACCGGCTATCCTCGCCAACGGCGTGGAGTGGTACCAGAATATTTCGAAGAGCAAAGACGCAGGCACCAAGCTGATGGGCTTCTCCGGTCGTGTGAAGAATCCGGGACTGTGGGAACTGCCGTTTGGGACCACCGCGCGTGAAATCCTCGAAGATTACGCGGGTGGCATGCGTGATGGCCTGAAGTTCAAAGCCTGGCAGCCGGGCGGTGCGGGGACAGACTTCCTGACCGAAGCGCACCTTGACCTGCCGATGGAGTTCGAAAGCATCGGTAAAGCGGGTAGCCGTCTGGGTACGGCGCTGGCAATGGCGGTCGATCACGAGATTGGCATGGTGCCGCTGGTGCGTAACCTCGAAGAGTTCTTTGCCCGCGAGTCCTGCGGCTGGTGTACGCCGTGCCGTGATGGTTTGCCGTGGAGCGTAAAAATTCTACGTGCGCTGGAGCGTGGCGAAGGCCAGCCTGGGGATATCGAGACACTTGAGCAACTGTGTCGTTTCCTCGGTCCGGGTAAAACCTTCTGTGCACACGCACCGGGTGCGGTCGAACCGCTGCAGAGCGCCATTAAATATTTCCGCGAAGAATTCGAAGCTGGCATCAAGCAGACCTTCAGCAATACCCATGCGATTGGTGGTATTCAGCCGAACCTGTTGAAAGAGCGCTGGTAAACGTTTTACGCGAAAGCATTCAAGATGCGTCAAGGCGGCAACCGAGAGAATCCCTGAGCTTACTAAAGTAAGTGACTGGGGTGAACGAGAGAAGCCAACGCCGAGGCAGCTTGAAGGATAAAGCGGAAAAGAAATTCGATTAACGCTTGGTCACTGACTAAGCCAACTGGAAGCATGCTGACTATGGCTACGATTCATGTAGACGGCAAAGAATATGAGGTCAACGGCGCGGACAACCTGCTAGAAGCTTGTCTGTCCCTCGGCCTTGATATTCCGTACTTTTGCTGGCACCCGGCGCTGGGAAGCGTCGGTGCTTGCCGCCAGTGTGCGGTGAAGCAATATCAAAACGCGGAAGATACGCGTGGTCGCCTGGTGATGTCTTGTATGACACCGGCCACCGAAGGCACCTTTATTTCTATCGATGACGAAGAAGCGAAACAGTTCCGTGAAAGCGTGGTGGAATGGTTGATGACTAACCACCCACACGACTGTCCGGTCTGCGAAGAGGGCGGTAACTGCCACCTGCAGGATATGACCGTGATGACGGGTCATAGCTTCCGTCGCTACCGCTTTACCAAGCGCACCCACCGCAACCAGGACCTGGGGCCGTTCATCTCTCATGAAATGAACCGCTGCATCGCCTGCTATCGCTGCGTTCGCTACTACAAAGATTACGCTGACGGCGCGGATCTGGGCGTCTATGGCGCACATGACAACGTCTACTTCGGTCGCCCGGAAGACGGCGTGCTGGAAAGCGAATTCTCCGGTAACCTGGTAGAAATCTGCCCGACCGGCGTGTTCACCGATAAAACGCACTCCGAGCGTTATAACCGTAAATGGGACATGCAGTTTGCGCCAAGCATCTGCCAGCAGTGTTCCATTGGCTGTAACACCAGCCCGGGTGAGCGTTACGGTGAACTGCGTCGTATCGAAAACCGTTATAACGGTACCGTTAACCACTACTTCCTCTGCGACCGTGGTCGTTTTGGCTATGGTTACGTGAACCTGAAAGACCGTCCGCGTCAGCCGGTTCAGCGTCGTGGCGACGATCTGATCACCCTCAACGCCGAGCAGGCGATGCAGGGCGCGGCTGACATTCTGCGTCAGTCGAAGAAAGTGATCGGCATCGGCTCCCCGCGCGCCAGCGTTGAAAGCAACTTTGCGTTGCGTGAACTGGTGGGTGCGGAAAACTTCTATACCGGTATCGCTCAAGGCGAACTGGAACGTCTGCAACTGGCGCTGAGCGTGCTGCGTGACGGCGGTATTCATACCCCGGCACTGCGCGAGATTGAATCTTACGATGCGGTCCTGGTGCTGGGCGAAGATGTTACCCAGACCGGCGCACGCGTTGCGCTAGCTGTACGTCAGGCAGTGAAAGGTAAAGCACGCGAAATGGCAGCAGCGCAGAAAGTGGCTGACTGGCAGATTGCCGCGATCCTTAACATCGGCCAACGTGCCAAGCATCCGCTGTTCGTGACCAACGTGGATAACACCCGTCTGGATGATATCGCAGCATGGACCTACCGTGCTCCGGTTGAAGATCAGGCGCGTTTAGGTTTCGCCATTGCCCACGCGCTGGATAACACCGCTCCGGCCGTTGACGGTATTGACCGTGACCTGCAGAACAAAATCGACGTCATCGTTCAGGCCCTGGCTGGCGCGAAGAAACCGCTGATTATCTCCGGTACCAACGCCGGTAGCGCTGAAGTGATTCAGGCCGCTGCCAACGTGGCGAAGGCGCTGAAAGGTCGTGGCGCAGACGTCGGCATCACCATGATTGCCCGCTCTGTTAACAGCATGGGCCTCGGCATGATTGGCGGCGGTTCACTTGATGATGCGCTGACCGAACTGGAAACAGGTCGTGCTGATGCCGTGGTGGTACTGGAAAATGACCTGCATCGCCATGCGTCTGCCACTCGCGTTAACGCTGCGCTGGCGAAAGCACCGCTGGTACTGGTCGTTGACCATCAGCGTACCGCGATTATGGACAATGCCCATCTGGTCCTTTCTGCAGCAAGTTTTGCCGAAAGCGACGGTACGGTTATCAATAACGAAGGCCGCGCACAGCGTTTCTTCCAGGTATATGACCCAAGCTACTACGACAGCAACATTGTGATGCTGGAAAGCTGGCGCTGGCTGCACTCGCTGCACAGCACCGTGCAGAGCCGTGAAGTGGACTGGACGCAGCTCGATCACGTCATCGACGCCGCCGTAGCCGCGTTGCCGCAGTTGGCTGGCATTAAAGATGCCGCGCCGGACGCGAGCTTCCGTATTCGTGGGCAGAAACTGGCACGTGAGCCGCATCGTTACAGTGGTCGTACCGCCATGCGTGCCAACATTAGCGTGCATGAACCGCGTCAACCGCAGGACAAAGACACTATGTTTGCCTTCTCGATGGAAGGGAACAACCAGCCGTCTGCGCCGCGTTCACAAATTCCGTTTGCCTGGGCACCAGGCTGGAACTCACCACAAGCGTGGAACAAGTTCCAGGATGAAGTGGGCGGCAAACTGCGCCATGGCGATCCGGGCGTGCGTCTGATTGAAGCCTCCGAAGGCGGTCTGGACTACTTCACTACCGTTCCGGCGAGCTTCCAGGCGCAGGATGGTCAGTGGCGTATCGCGCCGTACTATCATCTGTTTGGTAGCGACGAAATGTCCCAGCGCGCGCCGGTTATCCAGACCCGCATGCCGCAGCCGTACATTAAACTCAACCCGGCTGATGCCGAGAAGTTGGGCGTCAATGCGGGTACGCGCGTTTCCTTTAGCTACGATGGCAACACGGTCACATTACCGGTTGAAATCGCAGAAGGGTTGACGGCGGGGCAGGTTGGTTTGCCGATGGGTATGCCGGGTATCGCGCCGGTTCTGGCTGGTGCGCGTCTTGAGGATCTGCAGGAGGCACAACAATGAGTTGGATTACACCCGATCTGATTGAGATCCTGCTGAGCATTCTCAAAGCGGTGGTGATCCTGCTGGTGGTGGTCACCTGCGGGGCATTCATGAGCTTTGGCGAACGTCGTCTGCTGGGTCTGTTCCAGAACCGTTATGGACCGAACCGTGTAGGCTGGGGCGGTTCGCTCCAGCTGGTCGCGGACATGATCAAGATGTTCTTTAAAGAAGACTGGATCCCGAAATTCTCGGATCGCGTCATCTTTACGCTGGCACCGATGATCGCCTTCACTTCGCTGCTGCTGGCCTTCGCCATTGTGCCGGTCAGCCCGAACTGGGTGGTCGCTGACCTTAACATCGGGATCTTGTTCTTCCTGATGATGGCCGGTCTGGCTGTGTACGCGGTGCTGTTTGCCGGTTGGTCGAGCAACAACAAATACTCGCTGCTCGGCGCAATGCGTGCGTCTGCGCAGACCCTGAGCTATGAAGTGTTCCTCGGACTTTCCCTGATGGGCGTGGTGGCGCAGGCCGGTTCATTTAACATGACCGACATCGTCAATAACCAGGCTGATATCTGGAACGTTATTCCGCAATTCTTTGGTTTTGTCACCTTTGCTATCGCGGGCGTCGCGGTCTGTCACCGTCACCCGTTTGACCAGCCGGAAGCCGAGCAGGAACTGGCCGATGGTTACCACATTGAATATTCCGGGATGAAATTCGGCCTGTTCTTCGTGGGGGAGTACATCGGTATCGTCACCATTTCTGCGCTGATGGTTACCCTGTTCTTCGGTGGCTGGCATGGCCCGTTCTTACCGCCATTCGTCTGGTTCGCGCTGAAAACCGCGTTCTTTATGATGATGTTCATTTTGATTCGTGCGTCGTTACCGCGTCCTCGTTATGACCAGGTAATGTCCTTCGGCTGGAAAGTTTGTCTGCCGCTGACGCTCGTCAATTTGCTGGTAACGGCGGCTGTCATTCTGTGGCAGGCGCAATAAGGGACACAAAGACCATGACCTTAAAAGAATTACTTGTAGGCGCAGGCACCCAGCTTCGTAGTATCTGGATGATCGGCCTGCATGCGTTCGCCAAACGCGAAACGCAGATGTACCCGGAAGAGCCGGTCTATCTACCGCCCCGTTTTCGTGGTCGTATCGTACTGACACGCGACCCGGACGGCGAAGAGCGCTGCGTTGCCTGTAACCTGTGTGCGGTAGCCTGTCCGGTCGGCTGTATCTCTCTGCAAAAAGCAGAGACTAAAGATGGTCGCTGGTATCCGGAGTTTTTCCGCATCAACTTCTCACGCTGCATTTTCTGCGGTATGTGCGAAGAAGCCTGTCCGACAACGGCTATTCAGCTTACTCCAGATTTCGAACTGGGTGAGTATAAGCGCCAGGATCTGGTTTACGAGAAAGAGGATCTGCTGATCTCCGGTCCGGGTAAATATCCGGAATATAACTTCTACCGGATGGCAGGTATGGCAATCGACGGCAAAGATAAGGGCGAAGCAGAGAACGAAGCCAAGCCTATCGACGTCAAGAGCCTGTTACCGTAAGGAGAGGGGCAATGGAGTTCGCTTTTTATATCTGTGGCCTGATAGCCATTCTCGCAACCTTGCGGGTCATCACTCACACCAATCCGGTACACGCACTGCTGTACCTGATTATTTCGCTGCTGGCGATTTCTGGGGTGTTTTTCTCGCTGGGCGCTTACTTTGCCGGTGCGCTGGAAATTATCGTGTACGCGGGCGCCATTATGGTGCTGTTCGTGTTCGTGGTCATGATGCTCAACCTGGGCGGTGCTGAAATCGAACAGGAACGTCAGTGGCTGAGGCCGCAGGTGTGGATTGGTCCGGCGATTCTGTCGGCCATCATGCTGGCGGTGATTGTCTACGCGATTCTTGGCGTTAACGATCAGGGCATCGACGGGACGCCAATTAGCGCGAAAGCGGTCGGCATCTCGCTGTTCGGACCTTATGTCCTGGCGGTTGAGCTGGCGTCAATGCTGCTGCTGGCGGGTCTGGTTGTGGCCTTCCACGTCGGTCGCGAAGAGCGTTCTGGCGAAGTGCTGAGCAACCGCACGGATGACCGCGCGAAAAGAAAAACGGAGGAGCACGCATGATCCCCTTACAACATGGACTGATCCTCGCGGCTGTCTTATTCGTACTGGGCTTAACCGGTCTGGTTATCCGCCGCAATCTGCTGTTTATGCTGATTGGGCTGGAAATCATGATTAACGCCTCTGCGCTGGCCTTTGTGGTCGCCGGAAGCTACTGGGGCCAGACCGATGGTCAGGTGATGTACATTCTCGCCATCAGCCTTGCGGCTGCGGAAGCGAGCATTGGACTTGCGCTGTTGCTGCAACTTCATCGCCGCCGCCAGAACCTGAACATCGATTCAGTAAGTGAGATGCGTGGATGAACATGCTTGCCTTAACCATTATTCTGCCATTTCTTGGCTTTGTATTACTGGCGTTCTCTCGTGGTCGTTGGTCAGAAAATCTGTCCGCTACCGTGGGCGTCGGGTCGATTGGCCTGGCGGCGCTGGTCACTGCATTTGTTGGCGTCGATTTCTTCGCTAACGGTAAACAGGCATTTAGCGTTCCGCTGTGGACGTGGATGTCTGTTGGCGACTTTAACATCGGTTTTAATCTGGTGCTGGACGGCTTGTCGCTGACCATGCTCTCGGTAGTAACCGGCGTTGGTTTCCTGATCCACATGTTCGCTTCCTGGTACATGCGCGGGGAAGAGGGGTACTCCCGTTTCTTCGCCTATACCAACCTGTTTATCGCCAGCATGGTGATTCTGGTACTGGCGGATAACCTGCTGCTGATGTATCTCGGCTGGGAAGGCGTGGGCCTGTGCTCCTATCTGCTGATCGGTTTCTACTATACCGATCCGAAGAATGGCGCAGCGGCAATGAAAGCCTTCGTGGTAACCCGTGTCGGCGACGTATTTCTGGCGTTCGCGCTGTTCATTCTCTACAACGAGCTGGGCACGCTGAACTTCCGCGAAATGGTTGAACTGGCACCGGCGCACTTTGCCGCGGGCAATGACATGCTGATGTGGGCAACCCTGATGCTGCTGGGCGGTGCGGTCGGTAAATCGGCGCAGTTGCCGTTGCAGACCTGGCTTGCTGATGCGATGGCTGGCCCGACGCCTGTCTCCGCGCTGATCCACGCCGCAACGATGGTTACTGCCGGTGTGTACCTGATTGCGCGTACCCACGGCCTGTTCCTGCTGACGCCGGAAATCCTGCACCTGGTGGGGATTATCGGGGCGATCACGCTGGTTCTGGCAGGCTTCGCCGCACTGGTACAAACCGACATCAAACGCGTTCTCGCGTATTCCACCATGAGCCAGATTGGCTACATGTTCCTGGCGCTTGGCGTTCAGGCATGGGATGCGGCGATTTTCCACCTGATGACGCACGCCTTCTTTAAAGCGCTGTTGTTCCTGGCATCGGGTTCGGTGATCCTGGCCTGCCACCACGAACAGAACATCTTCAAAATGGGCGGCTTGCGTAAGTCAATCCCACTGGTTTATCTCAGCTTCCTGGTTGGCGGCGCGGCGTTGTCGGCTCTGCCGCTGATTACCGCAGGCTTCTTCAGTAAGGATGAGATTCTGGCCGGTGCGATGGCGAACGGTCATATCAATCTGATGGTGGCAGGTCTGGTCGGTGCGTTTATGACCTCTCTGTACACCTTCCGTATGATTTTCATCGTGTTCCACGGTAAAGAACAAATTCACGCGCACGCAGGGAAGGGGATTACCCACCATCTGCCGCTGATTGTGCTGATGATCCTGTCCACCTTCGTTGGCGCGCTGATTGTGCCTCCGTTGCATGGCGTGCTTCCGGCAACCACCGAGCTGCCGCATGGTAGCGTGATGACGCTGGAAATTACCTCTGGCATCGTCGCGATTGCGGGGATCCTGATTGCAGCATGGCTGTGGCTGGGTAAACGTACGCTTGTGACCTCGATTGCCAACAGTGCGCCGGGCCGTCTGCTGGGCACCTGGTGGTATAACGCCTGGGGCTTTGACTGGCTGTACGACAAAGTGTTCGTCAAGCCGTTCCTTGGCGTTGCCTGGCTGCTTAAACGCGATCCGATGAACGCAATGATGAACATTCCGGCGATCCTCTCCCGCTTTGCAGGCAAAGGTCTGCTGCTCAGTGAGAACGGGTATCTGCGCTGGTATGTCGCGTCAATGAGCATCGGTGCGGTTGTCGTGCTGGCACTGCTGATGGTACTGCGTTGAGTTTGTTGGCCGGATGAACGACTGCCGGATGGCGCTGTGCTTATCCGGCCTACAAACCCAAAAATAATTTTTAGAATTCGTTGAAAATCTGTTCCTGAAGTACAGGCGTCATCGGCGAAGTCAGACCGAATACCGCCAGCGCAGAGCAACCGGAGCGTACTGAAGTACGTGAGGATTGCGAGCACTGCCGGGATTTGGGCTGACGAGTGAGATAGCCTGAGCAGGAATAAATATAAGGGACATACTTAGCTATGTTATTACCTTGGTTGATATTAATCCCCTTTATCGGTGGTTTCCTGTGCTGGCAGACCGAACGCTTTGGCGTGAAGGTACCGCGCTGGATCGCGCTGATTACCATGGGACTGACGCTGGCGCTTGGCCTACAATTGTGGTTGCAGGGCGGTTATTCACTGACGCAATCCGCTGGTATTCCGCAGTGGCAGTCTGAGTTCGTCATGCCGTGGATCCCGCGCTTTGGCATCTCTATTCATTTAGCTATCGACGGTCTGTCGCTGCTGATGGTGGTGCTGACCGGTCTGCTCGGTGTTCTGGCGGTACTGTGTTCCTGGAATGAAATTGAAAAGTACCAGGGCTTCTTCCACCTGAACCTGATGTGGATCCTCGGCGGCGTGATCGGCGTGTTCCTGGCCATCGACATGTTCCTGTTCTTCTTCTTCTGGGAAATGATGTTGGTGCCGATGTACTTCCTGATCGCGCTGTGGGGGCATAAAGCGTCCGACGGTAAAACGCGTATCACGGCGGCCACCAAGTTCTTCATTTATACCCAGGCGAGTGGTCTGGTGATGTTGATTGCCATCCTGGCGCTGGTATTTGTGCACTATAAAGCCACCGGTGTCTGGACCTTCAACTATGAAGAACTGCTGAACACACCGATGTCCCACGGCGTGGAATATCTGCTGATGCTGGGCTTCTTCATCGCCTTTGCGGTGAAAATGCCGGTGGTTCCGCTGCACGGCTGGTTGCCGGATGCGCACTCCCAGGCACCGACCGCAGGTTCCGTTGACCTGGCGGGGATTTTGCTGAAAACCGCGGCCTACGGTCTGCTGCGCTTCTCCCTGCCGCTGTTCCCGAACGCGTCTGCGGAGTTCGCACCTATCGCTATGTGGCTGGGTGTTATCGGTATTTTCTACGGCGCGTGGATGGCCTTTAATCAGTACGATATCAAGCGTCTGATTGCCTACACCTCCGTCTCGCACATGGGCTTCGTGTTGATTGCTATCTACACCGGTAGCCAGCTGGCGTACCAGGGTGCGGTTATCCAGATGATTGCGCACGGTCTGTCTGCGGCCGGCCTGTTCATTCTGTGTGGTCAGCTGTACGAACGTCTGCACACGCGTGATATGCGTATGATGGGCGGCCTGTGGGGCAAAATGAAATGGTTGCCTGCGCTGTCGATGTTCTTCGCGGTCTGTACGCTGGGTATGCCGGGAACCGGTAACTTCGTTGGCGAATTTATGATTCTGTTCGGCAGCTACCAGGTGGTTCCGGTCATTACCGTGATCTCGACCTTCGGTCTGGTGTTTGCCTCTGTTTACTCGCTGGCGATGCTGCATCGCGCTTACTTTGGTAAAGCGAAAAGCCAGATTGCCAGTGTTGAACTGCCAGGGATGTCGCTGCGTGAGCTGTTTATCATCCTGTTGCTGGTCGTGCTTCTGGTACTGCTTGGCTTCTATCCGCAGCCGATTCTGGATACCTCGCATTCTGCGATGAGCAACATCCAGCAGTGGTTTGTTAATTCCGTTACTACTACAAGGCCGTAAATCGCCATGACAATAACTCCACAACACCTGATTGCGCTGCTACCGCTGCTGATCGTCGGCTTGACGGTGGTGGTTGTGATGCTCTCCATTGCGTGGCGACGCAATCACTTCCTCAATGCCACGCTGTCGGTCATTGGGCTTAACGCCGCGCTGGTTTCGCTCTGGTTTGTTGGCCAGGCAGGCGCCATGGACGTCACCCCGCTGATGCGGGTTGACGGTTTCGCGATGCTCTACACCGGGATGGTCCTGCTGGCGAGCCTTGCTACTTGTACCTTTGCCTACCCATGGCTGGAAGGCTATGACGACAACCGGGAAGAGTTCTACCTGCTGGTGCTGATTGCCGCGCTGGGCGGTATTCTGCTGGCTAACGCTAACCATCTGGCGGCGCTGTTCCTCGGTATCGAACTGATCTCTCTGCCGCTGTTTGGTCTGGTGGGCTATGCGTTTCGTCAGAAACGCTCGCTGGAAGCCAGTATCAAATACACCATTCTGTCTGCCGCAGCGTCTTCATTCCTGCTGTTTGGTATGGCGCTGGTGTACGCGCAGTCCGGCAACCTGTCGTTCGTGGCACTCGGTAAGAGCCTCGGCGACGGTATGCTGAACGAACCGC
This sequence comes from Citrobacter sp. TBCS-14, assembly GCF_005280805.1. Lineage (NCBI taxonomy): Bacteria > Pseudomonadati > Pseudomonadota > Gammaproteobacteria > Enterobacterales > Enterobacteriaceae > Citrobacter > Citrobacter sp. TBCS-14. The sequence goes on along the minus strand of NZ_SZWM01000141.1, from coordinate 86,411 downwards.
TGCTGCTGGCCGGCTTCGGGATGATGATCGTCGGTCTGGGCTTTAAGCTCTCTCTGGTGCCGTTCCACCTGTGGACGCCAGACGTCTACCAGGGTGCACCGGCTCCGGTGTCCACCTTCCTGGCGACGGCGAGCAAAATCGCTATCTTCGGCGTGGTGATGCGTCTGTTCCTGTACGCGCCGGTTGGCGACAGCGAAGCAGTACGTATTGTGCTGGGCGTGATTGCCTTTGCCTCTATCATCTTCGGTAACCTGATGGCGCTGAGCCAGACCAACATCAAGCGTCTGCTTGGTTATTCGTCTATCTCTCACCTTGGCTACCTGCTGGTGGCGCTGATTGCCCTGCAAAGTGGCGAGATGTCGATGGAAGCAGTAGGCGTGTACCTGGCCGGTTATCTGTTCAGCAGCCTCGGCGCGTTTGGTGTGGTCAGCCTGATGTCCAGCCCGTATCGTGGTCCGGATGCGGATTCACTGTTCTCCTACCGCGGTCTGTTCTGGCATCGTCCGATCCTCGCGGCTGTGATGACGGTGATGATGCTGTCTCTGGCGGGTATCCCGATGACGCTGGGCTTTATCGGTAAGTTCTACGTACTGGCCGTCGGTGTGCAGGCTAACCTGTGGTGGCTGGTTGCCGCCGTGGTGGTCGGTTCCGCGATTGGTTTGTACTATTACCTGCGCGTTGCCGTGAGCCTGTACCTGAGCGCACCGCAGCAACTGAACCGTGATGCACCGTCTAACTGGCAGTACAGCGCGGGCGGCATCGTGGTGCTGATCTCTGCGCTGCTGGTGCTGGTGCTGGGTATCTACCCGCAACCGCTGATCAGCATAGTGCAGTTAGCGACGCCGCTGATGTAAGCGATACGCTAAAACGAAAAAACCCGCCGCGGCGGGTTTTTTTATGTGCTGAGTTCAGTCAGGCTGAAATCTGGCGGCTCACCAGTGGCCCATTAATGTCTTTCGCCGCGCGCTCCATCACTTCCTGGATTACGGAAGACAGCTCGTTGATCTCGAATTTCGCCACGTAGCCATCGGCCTTCACTCTGCGCACGTGATCTTCATTGGCGCTGCCGGAAAGGGACGAGTGGATGACGACCGGGATCTTCTTCAGGCGTTCATCGGTCTTAATCTTGCGGGTCAGCGTAAAGCCGTCCATCTCCGGCATTTCCAGATCGGTAAGCACCAGCGCAATTTTCTCGCTGATGGGCTTGCCTTCCGCCTGCGCTTCCAGGGACAGCTGCTGAATTTTTTCCCACGCGTCTTTGCCGGTGACATGCATCTGGTGCGGAATGTTCATGGCGTTAAGCCCTTTTTCCAGCATCGCGCGGGCGACCTTAGAATCTTCTGCCACAATCGCCACAGCACCTGGGGTGATATTGAATTTACTGGTCTCCAGGTGGGTGGCGCGCAGATCGTGGTTTGACGGCACAATGTCATACAGGATCTGTTCGACGTCGAGTACCAGCGCCAGGTTGTTGGTTTCTTTGTTGTCATCCAGACAGGCGATGCTGGTGATATAGCGACCGTTGACGGCTTTCTCGGCGGTATGCACCTGCTGCCAGTCCAGGCGCATAATGTTTTCCACTGACTCTACCGCAAACGCCTGTACGCTACGGGCGTATTCGGTGATCAGCAGGATGTTCAGGCCGGTCTCAGGCTTGCATCCGGCAACGGCGGGCAGGTCGATCACCGGGATCACCTGATCGCGAATGTTCACCATGCCCAGCAACGGGGCTTTCATGCCCGCCGGACGCGTAAATGCGGGCATGGGGACAATTTCGCGCAGCTTAAATACGTTGATGCCAAACAGCTCTGATTTCTGCTCATCCAGCGATGTGCCGAGGCGAAACAGCAGCAGTTCAAAGCGGTTAGACAGGGTTAGGTTTGTCCTGTCATCAATGTCTTTCTGAATATTATTCATCCTGTCCTCAGTGTGAACGCCAGCCTTTTCACTGTTATCGGCACTGAGGCGGAAAAATAGAGCGTTAAACCGTGAAAACGGCGAAATCGTGCGCCAGTTCGGTGTCCGCAAACAGCGCCCGGCACTCTTCGAGCAAACGTTGGCAGCCTTTTTCATCATAACGCGAGCTGACGTGAGTCATAATCAATCGGCCCACACCTGCCTCCCGTGCCAGCATCGCAGCCTGGCGGGTGGAGCTGTGTCCCCGACTGTTGGCCTTTTCTTCCATCGAGGCGTCCAGCGTGGTCTCATGTACCATCACATCCACCCCTTTTGCCAGTTCGAGGGCGGAGGCGCACGGCGCGGTATCGCCAAATATCGCCACGGATTTGCCCGGAATCGCCGGGGCGAGAAAATCAGCACCGTTAAGGGAACGACCATCTTCCAGCACGACGGTTTTACCGGCTTTGAGATCCTGGAACCACGGCCCTGGCTTAACGCCCGCTGCCTTCAGCGCGCTGGCGTCAAGCGCACCGGGTTTGTCATGTTCCTCAACGCGAAAACCGTAACATTCGAGCGGATGCGCCAGCGCGAAAGCCGTTACTTTACGCAGACCGTCGTCGAGAATTTCTCCGGCGGTAATTTCCACAATCTCCAGCGGATAATCGGTCCAGGAGCCGCTCAGGCGTAATGCAGTCTCGGTAAATTCACGTAACCCTTTTGGCCCGTACAGCGTCAACGGCTGGACGTTTCCGGCCATCGAGCGGCTGCACAGCAGTCCCGGCAGGCCAAAAAGGTGATCGCCGTGCAAATGGCTGATAAAAATACGATCGAGTTTTCCCGGATTGAATGGCGTGGTCAGCATCTGGTGCTGCGTTCCTTCGCCGCAATCGAAAAGCCACAATCCCGCCTGAGTAGGGTGTTGCAGATTGAGTAATATTGCCGTTACATTGCGGGAGCGCGTGGGGACACCCGCAGACGTGCCTAAAAAAATTAATTCCATCTTAGTATTACACTTTTCGCCGTCAATAAGGCAGGGTGTTCAGGTTATCACAACCAAGGGGCAGACAATGATTCACTGGCAAGATCTCCACCATACAGAACTGACCGTCCAGCAACTGTATGCCATTCTTCAGCTGCGCTGTGCGGTGTTTGTTGTTGAGCAACAGTGTCCATATCAGGATGTGGACGGCGATGACCTGACGGGTGAAAACCGACACCTTCTGGGATGGCATAATGATCGGCTGGTGGCGTATGCGAGGATTCTGAAAAGCGACGACGATCTCGAGCCGGTGGTTATCGGCCGGGTGATTGTCAGCGCTGCGTTACGCGGGGAAAAACTGGGGCAGCAGCTGATGACGCAGACGCTGGCATCCTGTGCTCAGCACTGGCCGCACAAGGCGTTGTATCTGGGCGCGCAGGCGCATCTGCAACCTTTCTACGCGCGCTTTGGTTTCGTTCCGGTGACGGATATCTATGATGAAGATGGTATTCCGCACATCGGCATGGCGCGTGAGGGACATCAAGCGTAAACAGCTCAGGTCGTCTATAGTTAGCGGGTACGTAAATAGAAAGGGAGAAAATAATGTCTTTTCATTCTTATGAATCACGTATTGATGATGACCTGGAATTACTCAGTGAAACGCTGGAAGAAGTGCTGCGCTCGTCGGGCGATCCTGCCGACCAGAAGTACCTGGAGTTAAAAGCGAAAGCCGAACAGGCGTTAGAAGAGGTGAGAAATCGCGTCAGCCACGCTTCGGACAGCTATTATTATCGCGCGAAAAAGGCCGTTTGCCGGGCAGATGACTATGTGCATGATAAACCGTGGCGCGGGATCGGCGTGGGTGCAACGGTCGGTTTAGTGATGGGTTTATTGTTAGCACGGCGATAAATTCGACACCTTCATCGCATTTGTCAGTACTCCCTAAACGGGGGTACTGCTTTTTCTCGTCAGTACCCCGTATAATGAGAGGTTTTTAACAGGGAGAGGTCTGCGTGCATTCAATTACTACTGCGCTGGAAAATCTGATGCGCCTTTTGACGCAAGAGATACCGGCAGCACCTGGCATTCGTATTTACGACATCCCTTTCCCTCTGAATGATGCTTTCGACGCTTTGGGCTGGCTGGCCAGTCAACCCGTCTGGCCGCAGTTTTATTGGCAACAGCGTAACGGTGATGAAGAAGCCGCCGTGCTGGGTGCCGTGGCCACGTTTTCCTCTCTGGCCGTCGCTCAGCAGTTTTTACACCAGCATGAAGACCATCCTGAACTGCGCATCTGGGGCCTGAATGCGTTTGAACCCCAGCGCGGTAATTTACTGCTACCTCGCCTGGAATGGCGGCGTTGCGCAGGCGTGGCAACCTTACGGTTACACCTGTATAGCGACGTGTCGCTGCAAGACGATGCCGTGCACGCGCGCGCCTTCCTTTCAACGCTTGCCAACGTGAAGCCGCTTCCCGCACTGCGCCTGAATTTAACCGCTGAGCAGCACTGGCCGGATAAAGCGGGCTGGACGCGCCTGATTGAACTGGCCACCCAAACCATTGCCGGGGAAGCGCTCGACAAAGTGGTGCTGGCGCGGGCAACCGACTTACAGTTCTCACAGCCGGTGAACGCCGCGTCGGTGATGGCCTCCAGTCGTCGCTTAAACCTTAACTGCTACCATTTCTTTATGGCGTTTTCCGCCGAGTGCGCTTTTTTGGGATCGTCTCCTGAACGTCTGTATCGGCGGCGTGACACGGCGCTGCGTACCGAAGCGCTGGCCGGAACCGTCGCTAATCATCCTGACGACCACCGGGCCTGGCAGCTCGGCGAGTGGCTGATGAAGGACGATAAAAACCAGCGTGAGAATATGCTGGTGGTGGAAGATATCTGTCAGCGACTGCAAAACTGTACGCAAACCCTCGACGTGCTGCCACCGCAGGTGCTCAGACTGCGCAAAGTGCAGCATCTGCGCCGCTGTATCTGGACTGCGCTGAATCAACCGGACGATACGCTTTGCCTGATGCAGCTCCAGCCGACCGCGGCAGTGGCGGGCATTCCGCGTGAACGGGCGCGCGCATTCATCCAGCATAATGAACCTTTTGAACGAGAATGGTATGCCGGCTCTGCGGGATATCTCTCCCTGCAACAAAGTGAGTTTTGCGTGTCGCTACGTTCGGCGAAAATTAGCGGCAATGTGGTGCGCCTGTACGCTGGGGCCGGGATTGTGCGCGGCTCCGATCCCGAACAAGAATGGCAGGAAATAGACAATAAAGCGGCGGGTTTACGTACTTTATTACAGATGGAAGCCTAATGAGTCACACATTATCGACTCATATCAAAAATCCATTTATTCGATTCTTTATACTGTGTCGCAATATTGATACCGGACAATCTTATGTCAGTAAGCGCATTTAACCGACGCTGGGCGGCGGTCATACTGGAAGCACTCACTCGCCACGGCGTCAGGCATGTTTGCATTGCGCCTGGCTCTCGTTCGACGCCATTGACGCTGGCCGCAGCGGAGAATTCTGCCTTTATCCACCATACCCACTTTGACGAGCGCGGGTTGGGGCATCTGGCCTTAGGTCTGGCCAAGGTCAGTCGGCAGCCGGTTGCGGTGATTGTGACCTCCGGTACGGCGGTAGCGAATTTGTATCCGGCGCTTATCGAAGCCGGTCTCACCGGTGAAAAACTGATTTTACTCACGGCGGACAGACCGCCTGAGCTTATCGACTGCGGGGCGAATCAGGCGATTCGTCAGCCGGGAATGTTTGCTTCTCATCCATCGCAAACGCTCTCTTTACCGCGTCCGACGCAGGATATTCCCGCCAGTTGGCTGGTTTCCACCCTCGATAATGCCATGGCTTCACTGCACAGCGGTGCGGTACACATTAACTGCCCGTTTGCAGAGCCGCTGTATGGCGAGATGGACGACACAGGCATTGAGTGGCAGCAGCGGCTGGGTGACTGGTGGCAGGATGATAAACCCTGGCTGCGCGAAGCGCGTCGGCTGGAAAGTGACAAACAGCGCGACTGGTTCTTCTGGCGGCAAAAGCGCGGCGTGGTGATTGCCGGGCGTATGACGGCGGAAGAGGGTAAGAAAGTTGCGCTGTGGGCGCAGACGTTAGGCTGGCCGCTGATTGGCGATGTGCTGTCGCAAACCGGACAGCCGCTGCCGTGTGCCGACCTGTGGTTGGGCAATGCGAAAGCGGTGACCGAATTACAGCAGGCACAGATTGTGGTGCAGTTGGGCAGCAGCCTGACCGGAAAACGTCTGTTGCAATGGCAGGCTACCTGTAACCCGCAAGAATACTGGATTGTCGACAATATCGAAGGACGGCTGGATCCCGCTCATCATCGTGGACGCAGGTTAGTCGCGAAGGTTAGCGACTGGCTGGATTTGCATCCGGCAGAGAAACGCCAGCCCTGGTGCGTCGATGTTCCACGCCTTGCGGAACAGGCGTGGCAGACGGTGGCAGCGCGTCGCGAGGCGTTTGGTGAAGCGCAGCTGGCGCACCGCATTCGCGAGTATCTGCCTGAACAGGGCCAGCTGTTTGTCGGCAATAGTCTGGTGGTACGTCTTATTGACGCACTGTCTCAGCTTCCGGCAGGGTATCCGGTGTACAGCAATCGCGGGGCCAGCGGTATCGACGGTCTACTGTCAACCGCGGCAGGTGTACAGCGAGCCAGCGCGAAATCGACGCTGGCCATCGTCGGCGACTTATCGGCGCTGTATGATCTGAATGCGCTGGCCTTATTGCGCCAGGTCTCCGCACCGTTTGTCCTGATTGTGGTGAACAATAACGGCGGGCAGATTTTCTCCCTGCTGCCGACGCCGCAAAGTGAGCGTGAACGGTTCTATCTGATGCCGCAGAACGTCCATTTTGATCATGCGGCAGCGATGTTTAACCTCAAATATCACCGCCCGGAAAACTGGGAACAGCTGGAAAGTGCACTGGCAGGAGCCTGGCGTACTCCGGCCGCCACGGTGATTGAGCTGGTGGTCAATGAGACTGACGGGGCACAAACCCTGCAGCAGCTGCTGGCGCAGGTGAGTCATCTATGATCCTGCACGCGCAGGCGAACAAGGACCAGGCGGATGCCCCCTGGCTGGTTTTCCTGCACGGCTTCTCCGGCGATTGCCGGGAATGGCAGCCGGTCGGGGAGCAGTTTGCGGACTGTTCACGGCTGTATATTGATTTGCCCGGACACGGCGGTTCTGCGGATATTCACGTCAGCGGATTTGATGACGTCAGCGAACTGCTGCGTAATACTTTATTTAGTTACAACATACTTAACTACTGGCTGGTGGGATATTCTCTTGGCGGCCGAGTGGCGATGATGGCGGCTTGCCAGGGGATGTCAGGGCTTTGCGGCCTGGTGGTCGAAGGCGGGCATCCGGGGCTGCAAAGTGAAGACGAGCGCGCGCAGCGTCGCCTGTCCGACAGTCGCTGGGCCGCACGTTTTCGCCACGAGCCGCTACGTGATGTTTTTAACGACTGGTACCAACAACCGGTTTTTGCCTCGCTAAGCCCTGCGCAACGGCAGGTGCTGGTTGAGCTGCGTAGCCAGAACAATGGCGTTACGCTTGCCGCTATGCTGGAGGCCACCTCGCTGGCGGGTCAACCCGATTTACGTGCGCCGCTCACCACGCGCACATTTCCGTTTTATTATTTATGTGGTGAACGTGACGATAAATTCCGCGCTCTGGCGACGGAAATGTCTGTACCGAACCATGTGATTCCTCACGCCGGACACAACGCGCATCGGGACAATCCCGCGGGCGTAGTAGACTGTCTGGCTCAGATTCTGCGTCGCTGACTAAAGGACATTTTATGATCTATCCTGATGAAACAATGCTTTACGCACCGGTAGAATGGCTCGATTGCTCTGAAGGCTATACCGACATTCGCTATGAAAAATCCACCGACGGTATCGCAAAAATCACCATCAATCGTCCGCAGGTACGCAATGCTTTCCGTCCTGTAACCGTCAAAGAGATGATTCAGGCGATGTCTGATGCGCGCTATGACGACAATATCGGCGTGATTATCCTGACCGGCGCAGGCGACAAAGCGTTCTGCGCGGGCGGCGATCAGAAAGTACGCGGCGACTACGGCGGATACCAGGATGACTCCGGTGTACATCACCTGAACGTGCTGGACTTCCAGCGTCAGATCCGTACCTGTCCGAAGCCGGTTGTGGCGATGGTTGCGGGTTATTCCATCGGTGGTGGCCATGTGCTGCACATGATGTGTGACCTGACTATCGCGGCTGAAAACGCCATCTTTGGTCAGACAGGCCCGAAAGTGGGGTCCTTTGACGGCGGTTGGGGTGCGTCTTATATGGCCCGTATCGTTGGTCAGAAGAAAGCGCGTGAAATATGGTTCCTGTGTCGTCAATACGATGCGAAACAGGCACTGGATATGGGCCTGGTCAACACCGTGGTTCCGCTGGCGGATCTGGAAAAAGAGACCGTGCGCTGGTGTCGTGAAATGCTGCAAAACAGCCCAATGGCGCTGCGCTGCCTGAAAGCAGCGCTGAACGCCGACTGCGATGGTCAGGCGGGGCTGCAGGAGCTGGCCGGTAACGCCACCATGCTGTTCTACATGACGGAAGAAGGTCAGGAAGGCCGTAATGCGTTCAACCAGAAACGTCAGCCTGACTTCAGCAAATTCAAACGGAATCCGTAATGCGTAGCGCGCAGGTATACCGCTGGCAGATCCCCATGGACGCGGGGGTGATTTTGCGTGACAGGCGGTTAAAAACGCGTGATGGGCTGTACGTGTGTCTTCGTGACGGCGAGCGTGAAGGGTGGGGAGAGATCTCCCCCTTGCCGGGCTTCAGCCAGGAAACCTGGGAAGAGGCGCAAACGGCTCTGTTGGCCTGGGTAAACGGCTGGCTGCAGGGGGAAACCTCTTTACCACAGCTGCCTTCGGTGGCCTTTGGTGCTAGCTGCGCACTCGCCGAGCTTGACGGGACATTGCCGGAGGCGGCGAATTATCGCGCCGCGCCATTGTGTACCGGCGACCCTGACGATCTGGTGCTGCAACTGGCGGACATGCCGGGCGAAAAAGTCGCGAAGATCAAAGTTGGCCTGTATGAAGCTGTACGTGACGGCATGGTGGCCAACCTGCTGCTGGAGGCGATCCCCGATCTGCATTTACGTCTTGATGCTAACCGTGCCTGGACGCCACTGAAGGCGCAGCAGTTTGCGAAGTACGTCAATCCGGATTATCGCGGGCGCATTGCCTTCCTCGAAGAGCCGTGCAAAACCCGTGATGATTCTCGCGCCTTTGCGCGGGAAACCGGGATTGCCATTGCCTGGGATGAAAGCCTGCGCGAAGCCGACTTTACCTTTATGGCGGAAGAAGGCGTGAGTGCGGTGATCATCAAGCCTACGCTCACCGGTAGTCTGGATAAGGTTCGCGAGCAGGTTGCAGCCGCGCATGCGCTCGGACTCACTGCGGTAATCAGTTCGTCTATTGAGTCAAGCCTGGGGTTAACCCAACTGGCGCGGATTGCCGCCTGGCTGACGCCGCAGACCATACCGGGTCTGGACACGCTGAGCCTGATGCAGTGTCAGCAGGTTCGCAGCTGGCCCGGCAGTGTGCTGCCATGTATTAACGTGGATGCGCTGGAACGACTGCTATGACCGTGCAGGACATGCCCGATGTCACAAGCATATCGGGCCTGGCGACGGCGTTTACCGACTGGCCGTGGCGTCACTGGCGGCAGGTTCGGGCAGAGGCGCCAGCGTTACGCCTCAATGATGAGGTGCTGAATTGGCGCGAGCTCTGTACGCGCGTCGACGCGCTGGCCACGGGGTTTGCTGCTCAGGGGGTGAAAGAGGGCGACGGCGTGCTGTTGCGTGCCTGGAATCACCCTTCATCTGCGCTTGCCTGGCTGGCATTGTTGCAGTGCGGGGCGCGGGTGTTACCGGTGAACCCGCAGCTGCCGCAGCCTCTGCTGGATGCGTTGATCCCTGATTTAACGCTGCGTTTTGCGCTGGATCTGCAAAGCAATGACCCCTTTTCGGGGCTGATGCCGCTGCAGATCCAGCAACTGTCTGGCGAGCATGCAGCCGACTGGCTGCCTCTGCGATTGAGTTCAATGACACTCACATCCGGTTCAACCGGGTTGCCTAAGGCAGCGGTGCATACCTGTCAGGCACATTTGGCGAGTGCGCAGGGGGTGCTGTCATTAATGCCGTTTGACACAGAGGATGACTGGCTGCTCTCGCTACCGCTGTTTCATGTTTCCGGTCAGGGTATTTTGTGGCGCTGGTTATTGGCCGGTGCGCGCATGACCGTGCGTGACAAGCAACCGCTGGAACAGATGCTGGCAGGCTGCACTCATGCCTCGCTGGTACCGACGCAGCTTTGGCGTTTGCTGGTAAACAACGCACCGATCACGTTGAAAGCGGTACTGCTGGGGGGCGCGGCCATTCCGGTTGAGCTGACCGAGCAGGCGCGTGAGCAGGGGATTCGCTGCTGGTGTGGTTACGGGCTGACGGAGTTTGCTTCCACGGTTTGCGCGAAAGAGGCCGATGGCCTGGGCGATGTCGGCTCTGCCTTGCCGGGCAGAGAGGTCAGGATCGTGGATGATGAAGTCTGGCTGCGCGCTGCCAGCATGGCGTCAGGTTACTGGCGCAACGGGCAGCTTATTCCGCTGGTTAATGGCGAAGGCTGGTTTGCTACCCGCGATCGCGGAGTGTTAAACGACGGTAAGCTCACGATTGTCGGTCGCATGGACAACCTGTTCTTTAGCGGCGGGGAAGGTATTCAGCCGGAAGAGGTGGAACGCGTGATCGCCGCCCATCCGCACGTGCTGCAAGCCTTTGTTGTTCCGCTGGAAGACCATGAGTTTGGCCATCGTCCGGTGGCGGTCGTTGAATACGATACCCGTGCGGATGACGCCAATCTTGCTGAATGGGTGAAAGATAAACTGGCCCGTTTTCAACAACCGGTACGCTGGCTGGAATTACCGCCAGAGCTGAAAAGTGGCGGTATTAAGGTTTCTCGCCGCGCATTGCTGGACTGGGTCCGAGAAAAATCGTCATAAGCCCTGCCATAATGCACAGCACGCCGATGAGCGCCTGCCATGAAAATGAACCCAGCCAGCCAGGTAAGAACATTGAGGCGAGCCACACCAGCACGTAGCTGAGGCTGAGCAGGGCGTAGGCCTTGCTCAGTGCCAGTCGGTGCAGGGCCTGGTGCCAGCAGATAACCGACAGTAAATACCCCACCAGTCCCGCGTACAGCGTTAACGTCCCGACGCTTGCGGAAAATATCGCTTCCATAAATCGCAACGGATGCAGTATCGGCGGCAGATTGTCCATCGCGTAGCCGAGACTCAACTGAGCCAGCGAAGTAATCATGACGCTGCATAGCCCCCAGAATATCCCCATTACACCGCGCTCCCGAGAATAAAAATACCGGTGATAATCAGCCCCACGCCCAGCCAATGGCGCTTTGTGACGGGCTCTCGCCAGATTTTCCAGGCTGCCAGCGTGACCCAGACAAAGTTAAGGCTCAGCATCGGATAGGCCAGGCCAACCGGAATATTCTGCAACACTGCCAGCCATAACAGCATCGCCAGACCGAGGCTTGCCAGAGCCAGACTCATCCACCACGCAATGTGGCGTTTGCGCGCGCGGATGGCCTGCTTCTGGCACAGTTGCCCGCCTACGCTGAGCAGACTGGCGAGGACTAACGCCAGCCAGATCATTGGGGCCGGTACTGAATCAAGACCAGACGCCCCTGATTATCAACGTAATCCGCGGGGGGAATGGCAAGTTGGGTCATATCCTGATCCTTCGAAATCGACAGCACCAGCGTAATAATACCCTCCTGGCGATGTTGGGCTAACCAGTCGGGAAAGCCAGTCTGACTGACAAAGCGGCCCTGGGCATCGGGATAATTCAGGCCATATTTTAGCTCGCCCATTTGCCCGTACAGGATGATGTCATCGCGTTTCAGGCTCCAGGCCAGACCTGCGGCGACGCCAACGTTGTCCGCAAGCACGTAGCGACTCGGTTGTAATACCTCTTTGGTCATCTCAACAAAAAACTGCGGTTGTTTCGCTTCCATGACCCTGTCGGGTATCGCGTATCCAAACAACAGCACCAGCCCCAATGGGCAGAATGCGGCATATTTCCAGGTTTTTTGGCTATTGGTCAGCGTATACCAGCCGAAAAAAGTCCAGATGAGAAAGATGCCCCACGAATAAAAAACCTTATAAGTTTCGATATGCGTCCACACGGGAAACGGCAGCGGCCCCAGTGTAGACACCACAAAGGTGGCGACAATGCCGATCACCCCAAACAGAATGTTGATCCCGCCATTGACGCGCAGGGCAACGGATCCTTCCTTGGCCGCCTGCATACCGAAACGCGCGATGAGGAGAGCCAGCGGCGCGAAGCAGGAAAGAATATAGGTGGGGAGTTTTCCTTTAGCGATGCTGAAAAACACAATCGGCATGACAATCCAGCCGAGCAGATAGAGTGCGCTACGCGGAGTATCCCGCTCACGCCACCCCGTTTGCAGTGCACCAGGCAGAAGACCAAACCAGGGCAAACAGCCTGCGATAAGGACGGGCAGGTAGTACCAGAACGGAGCTTTATGCTGGGCATCCGCCAGTGCGAAACGCTGAATATGTTCGACCCAGAAAAAGTAATGCCAGAAATCCGGCTCGCGCTGGGCAATCGCTATTCCCCATGGCAACACAATGGCAATGCAACCGACCACCGCCAGCAGACCGTAGAGAAAGAGATCTTTCCATCGTTTTTGTACTAATACCCACGGCAGCACGCTGAGAACCGGGACCGCCAGTGCGAGAAAACCTTTGGTCATCACCCCCATGCCGCAGGCCAGCCCCAACAGCAAAAAGGCGATGATTTTGCCGGTTTTAGTGGTGGCCTGCATGCCTTGCCAAAAACAGCACATGCCCGCCATCAGCCACAGGGCGATGATAGGATCGAGAACTGCGTAGGTGCCGATGCTGTAAACGGAAAAAAACGTTAAGAAAATTACTGAGGAGAGTACGGCGGTGCGTTTATCCTGCCAGAGTCGCATGGCAAGCCAGGCCACCAGTAGCGCGGTGAGTAGGGTGGAAAAAATAGCGCCCGCCCTGACGCCAAAATTGTTTGCACCAAATAACCACTGCCCGATACTGTTTAACCAGTATCCGGCAATCGGTTTTTCAAAATAGCGTAACCCGAGAAAGTGCGGGACTATCCAGTCGCCCGAGCTGAGCATTTCCCGGCTAATTTCCGCGTAGCGCGTTTCGTCAGGCTGCCACAGCAGGCGGCTATTGATGGGAACAATATAATACAGCGCAATAAAGGCGATAAACGCCACGGTATAACGTAGAGATTTCATCGTGACACACTCACCGGGTACTGACAGCCGAGCCATCCCTCTCTGCCGGGTATTTTGCCGCGAACGACCTGGCCTGTTGGTAGCGTAGAGATATCGTCTGGCAGGAGTTCACCAAGCGGGCAAAACGTAATGCCCGCATCAGCGGCTCGAGTCAGCAAGTCATCAAAATCGTGATGGCAGGCGATCCCTTCAACTTCCGCATGAATGGTGTACACCGGCGTTGCTGTGTTCATCAGCATGTGGGAGAGGATCCAGCCATTGAAGTCGACAGCCTGCACTTCCCGGCCAATCACTTCATCCCAGGTCGGTAAAGTGACGGGAATCTGCGGCGTGCCGGCTTTCCCCGTCGCAAGCAGCGGGCGAAATAGTGAAGAGCCCCGACAATCGCTGTTGTAGCGTAGGTTAAAGGCTTCTTTGGCGTGGACGATGCGTTCGTCAGCACGCCATCCGGCAGCGGCTGAGCAGGTGACAGGCTGTCCGGTGATGGCCTCAAGCACGGTAATACCTTGAGAAATATCATCAATCAGCTGTTTGTCATTCCAGGTGCCACTTCGCGCCTGCCAGGCATGGTGATCCCAGGCGTGCAGGCCGGTTTCGTGAACCCGGGCGGCTTGCGCAATAATGGCAGCATTCGCGTGGCCTATTTCTTTTCCTGGCCACGCGGTCCCGGCCAGTAAAATATCCCACCCGTAGAGAGAGACTGCGTTTGAGCGCAGCATCTTCCACAAAAATTGCGGTTTCACCAGACGCCAGAGATGGCGTCCCATGTTGTCAGGTCCAACGCTAAAGAAAAAACTTGCCCGAACGTTATGTCGGTTCAATGTCTCCAGCAGGCGGGGCACGCCTTCGCGCGTCCCCCTGAAGGTATCGACATCAATGCGCAAGCCCACTTTGGTCATGATGTGTGTTCCGTGATGTCCACGCTGCGTAAGAAGAAATCGAGGGTCTCTTCTACCGTTTCCCGCATGTCGATGGTCGGCTCCCAGTTCAGACAGCGTCGGGCATTACGAATACTCGGTTTACGGTGTTCAACGTCCTGATAACCTTTACCATAGTAGCAGCTGCTTTCAACGTCACGGAAGCCGGCGAACGGCGGAAAGTGCTGACGCAGTGGATGTTTTTCAAAGCAGCTCAGCAGCATTTCTGCCAGTTCCTGAATGCTGGCTTCGTTATCCGGGTTACCGATGTTGATAATCTCGCCGTCACAGCGTCCACCGGCGTTTTCTATGATGCGGAACAGCGCCTCGATACCGTCGCGAATATCAGTAAAGCAACGCTTCTGCTTACCGCCTTCAATCAGCTTAATCGGCGAACCTTCCACCAGATTGAGGATCAACTGAGTAATGGCGCGTGAGCTACCAATACGGGCAGCGTTCAGGCTGTCGAGACGTGGTCCCATCCAGTTAAATGGACGGAACAGCGTGAAGCGCAGTCCTTCTTTTTCGCCGTACGCCCAAATAACGCGATCCAGAAGCTGCTTAGAAACGGAATAGATCCAACGCGGCTTATTGACCGGGCCGACTGTAAGGTTTGAGCTGTCTTCATCAAAGACCTTATCGCTACACATGCCGTACACTTCGGACGTTGACGGGAAAATAATGCGTTTCTGGTATTTCACGCAGTAGCGAATGATTTTCAGGTTTTCTTCAAAATCGAGCTCAAAGACACGCAGCGGGTTGCGGGTGTATTCAATCGGCGTGGCAATCGCCACCAGCGGCAGCACGACGTCGCATTTTTTCACATGGTATTCAATCCATTCAGAATGAATACTGATATCGCCTTCGACAAAATGGAAGCGGGGGTGTGACAAAAAACGTCCAATCGCATCGCTGCCAATATCCAGCCCATAAACCTCGTAGTTTTCTTCTTGCAGCAGGCGTTCGGTCAGGTGGTTACCGATAAAACCGTTCACGCCGAGGATCAGAACACGGGTACGACGTTTGCTGGCGGAAACCTGCTGGCCGTTCAGGCGAGACCCCACCACCAGACCCAGAACCTGTGCCAGCTGTGAACCTTGCATGGCAATGCCATCGCCCGCTTGCCCGGTAATAATTTCAAGTGCGCCATCGGCACAGGCTATTTGCAATGGCGATGCGCTTATCACGGTGCCCGGTTGTGCGCCGATGGTATTCGTACACGGGCGTGATGACCAGACGGTAAATTTTTGTGTTCCTGCATAGCTAAACGCGCCAGGCCAGGGATCGGAGACGGCACGTACCCTGTTATGTAACTGCCCGGCCGGTTTGTTCCAGTCAAGGACGCTGTCGTCCGGCGTGCGACGACCAAAATAGGTTGCATCGGCTTCCTGCTGGTGGCGCTGCTGAAAGTCAGCCGTTTTGATAGCAGGCAGCGTTTGTTCCAGCATTTGGCGGGCCGTCTGGCACAGTTTATGATGCAGCGTTAATGCCATGTCATCGGGTGAAATAGCCACACGCTGCTGGGCAACAATCGCCCCGGCATCTGCGCGTTTGACCATACGGTGAAGCGTGACGCCCGTTTCCGTTTCGCCATTGACCAGCACCCAGTTCAGTGGTGCGCGGCCACGGTATTTCGGCAATAGCGAGCCGTGCAGGTTAAATGCGCCTACCGGTGCGAGATTAAGAATGTCATCGCTGAGTAAATTGCGATAGTAGAAGGAGAAGATAACATCAGGTGCCAGCTGGCTGATGCGCTCAACCCACAACGGATGATTGACGTTGTCCGGCGCATAGACCGGGATCCCTGCGCTGGCCGCAAGCCGGGAGACGGAGCCAAAAAACGCTTTTTCACCGGGGTTATCGGTGTGCGTGAAAATAGCAGCGATGTCATAACCCGCATCCAGCAAAGCTTGAATTCCCTGACATCCCATATCGTGATAAGCAAATACGACGGCTTTCATGCGTGGTTTTCCTCGTTTGACTGCGTGGTGTGTGGACGAATAACGTGTTGAACAAAGTAGCGGGGGCGGGCGCGGACATCGTTATAGATGCGACCGATATATTCGCCGAGTAAACCCATACCAATGAACTGTGCGCCGATAAACGTAAACAGCACGGCAAACAGCATAAAGACCCCCTCAGCTGCCCACTGCGGACCCAGCGTCAGACGAAGAACGACCAGCAGAACGGACAGGGTGAAACCCGTGGCGGCAATCACGCTGCCCAGCAGGCTCAGCATGCGCAGCGGCGTGGTGGTCAGGCAGGTCACCAGGTCATACATCAGGTTAATCAAACGCATAAAGCTGTACTTAGAGTCGCCAAATTCACGCTCTGCATGGTGCACCGGGATTTCCGTCGCGCGACGGGCAAAGATGTTGGCCAGAATGGGAATGAAGGTGCTGCGCTCCTGGCAATGGAGCATGGCATCAACGATGTGACGGCGATAGGCGCGTAGCATGCAGCCATAATCCCCCATCGCTTTACCGGTGGTACGTTGAATCAAATGGTTGATCATCCTCGAGGCCGTCTTACGAAAGATGCTGTCTTGCCTGTTTTGGCGCACCGTTCCGACCACGTCAAAGCCCTGGTCTGCGGTGGCGACCAGCCGTGGGATCTCTTCTGGTGGGTTCTGCAAGTCGGCATCCAGCGTGATGACCAAATCACCGGTGACGTGGCTGAAACCGGCCATAATCGCCGAGTGCTGCCCGTAATTGCGATTCAGCAGAATAGAGACAATATGGCTGTTGTGGGCCTGTGAGGCATCCATCATCAACTGTGCGGAATTGTCGCTGCTGCCGTCATCGATCAGCAGGATTTCATAGTCTTTCCCCAGTTTTTCGCAGGCGGCACAGGTACGTCTGATTAACTCCGGCAGGCTTTCCTGTTCGTTAAAAACGGGAATGACTACCGAGACTTTTTTAATCGGTGTGGCTTCAAACATGGTCATTGTCCTGCTATCCGGCGAAGTGCCGTGATGACGCGCTGGGTATCGTCGGCGGTCATGTCGGGAAATAAAGGCAGTGAACAGATGCGGGCGCTATTCCATTCTGTGTTGGGGAGCGACAGGGTGGGGAAGCGTTCGCGATAATACTTTTGCGTGTGCGCCGCGCGAAAATGCAGACCGGTACCGATACCTTCAGCCTTCAGTGCTTCCATTAAGGCGTCCCGACTCAGGCCGCAGCGTGCCTCGTCAACACGAATAATAAACAGATGCCAGGCGTGAACGTGCGACCACTGCGGCAAGCTCAACGGCTGAAAAGGTGTATCGGCCAGCGCGTGCTGATAGTGGTGCGCAATTTCAGCGCGACGTGCATTTATTCGACCCAGTTTATCCAGTTGCACCAGGGCGATGGCAGCATTGATATCGGTCAGGTTGTACTTGTATCCTGGGGCCAGAACTTCCGCCTGCGGTGCACGACCAAAGGTTTGCCGGTCATAGGCATCCACGCCCAGACCGTGGAATTTCAGACTGCGAAGCCGTTGCGCGAGCGCGCTGTTGTCGGTAACAATCAGACCACCTTCCGCGCAGGTAACATTTTTGATGGCGTGAAAGGAGAAAATCGCCGTACCGCGCGCGCCAACATGACGGCCCTTGTATAAGGTTCCCACCGCATGTGCGGCGTCTTCGATGACCGGGATGCTATAACGCTCGCCGATGGCATAAATTGCATCAAGGTCAGTTGGGGCACCGGCGTAATGCACCGGAATAATCGCTTTGGTTCGTGGGGTTATCGCGGCTTCAATTTGTTCGGGAGTGACCATCAGCGTATCGCGGTCGACATCGATCATCACCGGCGTCGCACCCAACAGGACAATCATATTGATCGTGGAAACCCACGTCATCGACGGGGTGATCACCTCATCACCTGCGCCTACGTCCAGCGCCATCAGCGTGATGTGCATACCTGCTGTAGCTGAGCAGACGGCAACGGCATGTTGGTTTCCTGTCAGCCGACAGAATGCCTCTTCCAGTTGCTGATTTTTAGGGCCGGTGGTTATCCATCCTGAGTCCAGAACGGTTTTGACGGCGGCAAGCTCTTCAGTACCGAAGGCCGGGCGAGAGAAAGGCAAAAAGTCAGACATCATTATTCCTTCAAGCCATTAAACGCCATCGCATATTTATTAGGATGATAAATAGAGGTGTCGTTAATTATTTCATCAGGCTGCAAAGATTAATGATTGAAGGTTAATTTATCCTTAAGAGTTTAAGGTTGAGAAATAATGTGGAGTGTTTTGATTTTTGTGATTATCACTTTGAAAGTGAAATGTTTTTATATTTTATTTTTCGTCGCGAGCTACCGACATTACTCCATTTTATTAAAAAATTAAGCAATGCCGGTACACATACAGCCAATTTCATCGTGACAAAAACTACAGTAGTCCTTTCAGTTTTAACGTTTTTCGGGTGGCGACGTTTAAGTCGTAATGGGCGAGGTCCTGCGGTTTAACCCAGGCGAAGTCCTGAAACTCTTCGTTAATCTTCACCTCACGATTGGCTGAAACACAATCGAAGATCAGATAAATCATGTAGATCTCTTCCTGGCGACCATCAGCATAGGTTTTGGTGCGGATATCATCACTAAAGGTCCACGGAGTTATCTCTGTGAGCACCAGCTGCTCGCCCAATTCTTCGCGCACTTCGCGACGCAAGGCCTCTTCGATACGCTCACCCGGCTCAACGCCGCCACCTGAAAGTGCCCATTGACCGGGGAACACGCCGCGATCGTCGGCCATTTTGCACAGTAAATAACACCCTTCATTTTGAATTAATGGGCAAACAATCGTTCTTTGACGCATAAGTCTGTTCCTTAGTGTGTCTGTTCAGTGAGTCCATCTTTCACTCATCTTACCTGTTACCAGACGCAGAAAAAATGCGCCCAGGCCGATTTAAAGGAGAAGCGGGATTAAATGAATGCGATAACAGAAAACACGCCTCAGGCCGTTGCTGTGGCGTAAGTTGGCCGTTAACTTAACCTTTGCTAAACATTCTGAGTAGTATTTAGTTACAATATGTTATTGCATCGCCTTTTTAGCTCATTGATTCCTCGCCATCAGGCAGTACAATCCAGCGGTTTTGGGGCTATGTTTAGTTTCTTGCTGGAAAGGATAGAAAATGAAAAAAAGTATTTTATTGGGCCTTGCTGGAATGCTGTTTGTTTCTGCGTCGGCGAACGCGGTAAGCATCAGCGGCCAGGCGGGTGAAGATTACACCAACCTTGGCTTCGGTTTCGGTACCGAGTCCTCCGGGCTGGCAGCCAGCGGCAACTGGATGCATAACGACGATGATGGTGATGTTGCCGGCGTCGGTCTTGGCCTGAATATCCCGATTGGTCCTCTGCTGGCCACCGTTGGCGGGAAAGGCGTTTATACCAACCCAAACGACGGCGATGAAGGCTATGCGGCGGCGGTTGGTGGTGGCTTGCAGTGGCCGATTGGCGACAGCTTCCGTCTGTTTGGCGAGTACTACTACTCTCCGGATTCGCTTTCCAGCGGTATTGATAGCTACGAAGAAGCCAATGCGGGCGCGCGTCTGACCATTATTCGCCCACTGAGTATCGAAGCCGGTTATCGCTACCTGAACCTGGCGGGTAAAGATGGCAACCGTGACAATGCGATTGCTGACGGCCCGTATGTTGGGGTTAACGCCAGTTTCTGATGTCCCTGGCGCGGCGTTCAGCTGCGCCTGTTTTTCCTTCTCTTACTCATTCTCTTTCCCTCCATCCTCCATGTTCCCTCGCCATTGCGTTATAGTGTTTTGATTGCATAAGCAGGAGAACACAATGTTAAACGTGGAGATGCTATCCACCGGGGATGAAGTGTTGCACGGCCAGATCGTCGACACCAATGCCGCCTGGCTGGCTGATTTTTTCTTCAATCAGGGATTACCGTTAACACGCCGCAACACGGTGGGCGACAATCTCGACGACCTGGTCGCCATTTTGCGCGAACGCAGCGAACATGCTGATGTATTAATTGTGAACGGTGGCTTAGGGCCAACCAGCGATGATTTGAGCGCGCTGGCTGCGGCAACGGCAAAAGGTGAAGGGCTGGTGCTGCACGAGGCATGGCTTGCTCAGATGGAGCATTACTTCCGCGAACGCGGTCGTATTATGGCACCGAGCAACCGTAAGCAAGCTGAATTACCTGCCAGCGCCGAGTTTATCAATAACCCAGTGGGTACCGCCTGTGGATTCGCCGTGAAGCTCAACCGCTGTCTGATGTTCTTTACGCCGGGCGTTCCGTCAGAGTTTAAAGTGATGATCGAACATGAGATCCTACCGCGTCTGCGGGAGCGATTCTCACTCTCCCAACCCCCGCTATGCCTGCGACTAACCACCTTTGGCCGTTCTGAAAGCGAGCTGGCGCAAAGTTTGGATCCGCTGCCTTTGCCTGCCGGGGTCACGATGGGGTATCGCTCATCAATGCCGATTATCGAGTTGAAGCTTACCGGGCCGGATTCCCAACGTGAAGCGATGCTGGCGCTCTGGCCGGAGGTGAAGCGGGTTGCCGGGCAGAATATGATTTTTGAAGGCACGGAAGGGCTGCCCGCGCAAATTGCACGCACGTTGCAGGAACGGCAATACAGCCTGACACTCAGCGAACAGTTTACCGCGGGGCTGGTCGCCCTCCAGCTTTCTCGCGCCAACGCCCCGCTGTTGGCCAGTGAAGTGGTGCCCTCTCAGGAGGAAACGCTGGCGCAAACCGCGCACTGGATAACCGAGCGACGCGGCAATCATTACGCAGATTTGGCGTTGGCGGTATCGGGTTTCGAAAACGAACATATTAACTTTGCGCTGGCAACGTCTGAGGGCACGCATGCATTACGCGTACGACTTAGCGCTAATCGCTACAGCTTGCCGGTGCGTCAGGAAGTGTGCGCCATGATGGCTCTGAATATGCTGCGCCGTTGGCTTAACGATCAGGATATTGCCACCGAGCATGGCTGGATTGAAGTGGTTGAATCACTGACCGTATAGTTTGTTATTGCCTGATGGCGAAGATTTTGTAGGCCGGATAAGGCGTTTTACGCTGCCATCCGGCAGATGTTTTGCCAGATGGCATTTCGCTTATCGGCCTACAATTGGGATGTAGGCTTGGTTAGTTAGCCTAACGCCTGTGCCAGCAGGGTTATTGGATGCTCACAGCGCTTGCTGGTGGACATCTCAATCTGCCATTTGCAGGTTTCGCAGTCGGTGACGACGATATCGGCTCCGCTTTCTTCGATCTGGCGGAACAGCGGGGCGCCAATGGATTGCGAAGTGGGGTAGTTTTCCTTTTTAAAGCCGTAGGTCCCGGCGATGCCGCAGCACTGGGAATCCAGCACCGTCAGTTCCAGACCAGGAATTTGACGCAGCAGCTCCAGCGTGTAGAGCGTCCAGCCCATTTTCTCCATATGGCAGGGGGTGTGGTAGACCACCTTCAGTGGCAGTGTTTTTAGCGGCAGCGTTTGCCCGCCGTCCAGTTTGCGCCACAGCCAACGGGTGGCCAGCTCAATATGTTCACGCAGACCCGTGTTGTCGACATCCAGCACTTCGGGATATTCATCGCGAAGCGCAAAGGTACAGGTTGATGAGGTGGCAAGCACCGGAATACCTTTCCCGTCAATGGCTTCTCTGAGTGACGCCACGTTGCTGACCGCCTGCTTACGTGCCTTATCGGTAAAACCGTTGGCGATCAGCGGCACGCCGCAGCACTTCTCTTTACTCAGCAACTGTACGCCGGTCCCCATCGCATTCAGCACTTTAATCAGGTCTTTGCCAAGCTGCGGATGGTTATAGTTCACAAAGCAGCCGTGAAAAAAGGCGACCTGATCCTGATACTGCGCCTGCTGTGCGGCAACGCTGCGGTACCAGCGGCGGAAGGTACCAAAGGAGTATTTTGGCAGCGTCCGGCGATGATCGATTTTTAACGCGTAATCGAGCAGCTGACGCACGGGCTTCAGCGAGGTGGCGGTATTGACGATCGGCGCGAACGGTGTGGAAACGCTGCCCATCAAATCGGTATGGCTTAAGACAAAGTTGCGCAGCGACGGACGCGTGGTGTCATATTTGGCGCGCGCGCGCTGGATGATATCGCCAATTTTAACATCTGACGGGCAGGCGACTTCGCAGCGTTTGCAGTTGATACAGTATTTCAGCGCATCATCGTATAACGCACCGTCTTTTAGACGCAGACGTTCCCCGTCCGGCCCGGCCTGTTTGGGTCCTGGGTAGCTCGGATTGACGCGGCTGACCGGGCAGGCAGTGGTGCACACAGTGCATTTGATACAACTTTCAAAACGTGTGTCGCTCATTGCTGGCCTCCTGCTCGTTTCGCAATATGATGTGCGGCATGCAAGGCGCTGACTGCGCTCACGCCGCCTCCGCAACCTTGGGCGATAGGGTCAAAACCGCCAAGCACCGACCCGATGGCAAACAGGTTCTCTACCGTTTTTCCCGCAAGCGTTGGGCGCAGGGTGTCATCAGTATTCACACCAAATTGTTGCCACGGCTGCGGGTCGAAGACGTCGCGCTGATACCACTGCGCACGGGTATCTGTTTGCTGGACATCCAGGCCGAGGATCGGCTCGTGGACAGCCTCGCGTGTTGCCACCAGTCCGCTGCTGAAGAAACTGCCGCTGGCGAGCACGGCAAAACGTGGACGCAATGGAATATCAGCATGATTGCGGGTCCACACTTCATTTACCACACCGTCCTGACAGGTGACTTTTTTCACCTCGTCACCGGGCATCCACACGCCGCCCTGGCGTACAAACTGACGCTGTAATTGATTGTGCAGGCGCATGCCGAGAACAGAAGGCGGTAAGGTGGGTAACAACATCAGCGAGCAGGGCAGACGCTCATTGAGCCACTGCCAGAGCCGGGAATCGGCGAGACCGAAGCAGGCTGGCATAATAATCATGTCGCAAGTTTTTGCTATTGGCAGCAACGCGTCACAGAGCAGTGGCCATTTATCTTCGTTATCCAGCAGGCGTGCGATGTTAACCGCGCGAAACTCGGTGGGGTTGTCGCGCAGAACATCCAGTTCCGGCAGCTCGATTTCTGCGGTGTCGACGCTGAGGTTACGCTGGCTCAGCGAGGCCGCCGCGAGGTGTGCCTGAAAATCCAGTAACCCGCTGATGCCCACCACGCAGATACGCTGAGCAGACAGCGGCCAGACCGGTACTTCCGGCGAACTGAGCCAGGTTGAGCGCAAGGTCCCCAGCGGCGTTACGCGCTGATGTACCTGATGCACCTCGCCCTGCAACTGGGCACCGGATTCTTTCAACAGGGTTTGCGCCTGCTGCGCCAGTGACAGGACGTTTTGCGTACCGATAAGGCTATAAGGGTGCAAGGGGGCCTGAGTGCGCAGTGCGTTCAGGCCTGCCTCGATATCGCTCACCGGCTGTCCATCCGGCAGCGTGCTGAGTAAATCCAGCGAGCCGGAGGAAAAATGCAGGGCGCTTTGGCCACGGGTAACAATCGCGCAGCGTAATCCGCTTTTTTGTAGTTGCAGACCGCACAGCAGTCCGGCGAGACCGCCGCCGATAATGACGGTATCAAATTTCATCCTGGTGCTCCTTTTCCAGACCGCATAACCCCTGATACACCCAGCGCGTGAACTCGCTTTCGCGCAGTGCGTCTCCCCAGGCAATCGGCTGCACGCCTTTCCAGCGTTCGTTGAGAAACTCGGAGAGCTGGGTGATGGACTGCGCGGCGGTGGTAACATTAAAACGTTGCAGTAACCCTGCGGCGCGGCAAGCGCACAGTTCGCCCTGGCATGTCCCCATCCCGACGCGAGTACGGCGGCGCAAGTCCAGCAGGCTGTTGACGGTTAAATTTTCCACGGCGTATTGGACTTCGCCTGCGGTGACCGCCTCGCACTCGCAGACCAGGCTGCGATGCTGACGACCTTCGCTCAGCCAGACCGGGGTGCGATCGCCGTGACGGTAGACTGCCGAGCCGCGTAGCGGTGCGGGCAACGAGATCACGCGCTTAAGCGTGTGCTCGGTTGATTCCTGCGAACCTGGCAGCGCGACGTCCGCCGTGGTGCAAGGGCGAGTGTTGCCCAGCTTGCGGCAAACAGCGTCGGTGGCCCATTCAGCCATCAGGCGGTAGGTCATCAGTTTGCCGCCGGTAATGGTGATAAAGCCATCCAGACCGTCGCGTTCAGCATGATCGAACAACACAATGCCGCGGCTGACGTTACGACCGCTTGGATCATTGTCGCTGGCCACCAGCGGACGCACGCCGGAGTAGGCGCGCAAAATGCGCGTTTTCGCCATAATCGGCGCCAGCTTCTCCCCTTCACGCAGCAGGATATCCACCTCTTCAGCGGTGACGCGGTTGCTGTCGATATCATCGTAATCAATATGTTGCGAGGTGGTGCCGATCAGCGAGATGGTGTCGCCAGGTACCAGAATGTCGGCATCCGACGGTTTACGGCAGCGGTTGATGACATGCTGGTTAATGCGATGATCCATGATCAACAGCGAGCCTTTTGCCGGGAACATGCGGATGCTCAGATCGGCATATTCCGCGATCCGCTGGCCCCAGATCCCGGCAGCGTTCACCACCACCGGCGCATGCAGGGACTGCATCTCGCCGGTGAGATGATTGCGAACGTTCACGCCGCAGACGGTTGCACCTTCACGAATCAGCCCGGTCACTTCATGGGCTGTCAGAATGACCGCGCCATGCTCTCTGGCATCCAGCATGTTGGCAGCGGTTAAACGGAAGGGATCCACGGTACCGTCTGGCACTTTGACTGCGCCAATCAACTGCGGGTTCACCGCGGGCTCGATAATGCGCGCTTGTTGAGGGTCGATCGCTTCTGCACGAATGCCCGCATCTTCGCAGGCACGAATAAAGGTGGCCTGGAAGGAGAGTTCATCTTCCGGCAGTGTGATAAACAGACCGTCCGTAGGCTCTACGCAGTGGCGGGCGATACGTTTCAGAATTTGGTTTTCGCTAATACATTCACGCGCAGATTCTGCGTCAGTGACGGCATAGCGCGCACCGCTGTGCAGCAGGCCGTGGTTACGTCCCGTTGCGCCGGTAGCGATATCGTGGCGTTCTACTAAGATGACGTGCAATCCGCGCAGAGCACAGTCGCGTGCGATCCCGGCACCTGTTGCTCCCCCACCAATGATAATCACGTCACTTGTTTGCGAGTCGCGAGTTTTCATTGTTTTTCCTCACAGTTCGTTTTTTTATCATTTAGCCACATAAAAAACATGAATTGTTTGATTTCGCGCATAATCGCTCATTTTTCGAAAATGAAACGTGATTTCGTGCGCCTTTATGAACATTTGTCATAAATCTGTAACAATCTGTGCTGTGTTTCACATTTTTGTGCTGAATCTTTCCTTAACATCGCGGCCACACTGGGGGAGGTTGCGTCGTGATGACGTACTTACAGTGTTTCCTTCGAACAAAAGACGGCCACGGAGGCTACATACTATGTTGAGCATTTTTAAACCCGCGTCACATACGGCGCGCTTACCTGCAGCGGAAATCGATCCCACCTATCGTCGATTGCGCTGGCAGATTTTCTTGGGGATATTTTTTGGTTATGCGGCGTACTATCTGGTACGTAAGAACTTTGCCCTGGCTATGCCGTATCTGGTTGAGCAGGGTTTCTCCCGTGGCGATCTGGGTTTTGCGTTATCCGGTATTTCCATTGCCTATGGTTTTTCGAAATTTATCATGGGGTCCATTTCGGACCGCTCGAATCCGCGCGTTTTCCTGCCTGCCGGTCTGATTCTGGCGGCGGCGGTGATGTTGTTCATGGGCTTTGTGCCGTGGGCGACGTCCAGTATCGCGGTGATGTTTGTGCTGCTGTTCCTGTGTGGCTGGTTCCAGGGGATGGGGTGGCCGCCGTGCGGTCGTACCATGGTGCACTGGTGGTCGCAGAAAGAGCGTGGCGGTATTGTGTCCGTGTGGAACTGCGCGCATAACGTCGGTGGTGGTCTGCCTCCGCTGCTGTTCCTGCTGGGTATGGCCTGGTTTAACGACTGGAAAGCGGCATTGTACATGCCGGCATTCGGTGCGATTGTTGTCGCCCTGATTGCTTTTGCCCTGATGCGCGATACGCCGCAGTCTTGTGGCTTACCGCCGATTGAAGAGTATAAGAACGACTATCCGGATGATTACAGCGAAAAAGCCGAAGAAGAGCTGACTGCGAAGCAGATCTTTATGCAGTACGTGCTGCCAAACAAACTGCTGTGGTACATCGCGATCGCCAACGTGTTTGTCTATTTACTGCGTTACGGCATCCTCGACTGGTCGCCGACCTACCTGAAAGAAGTGAAGCATTTCGCATTGGATAAATCCTCCTGGGCCTACTTCCTGTATGAGTATGCGGGTATCCCGGGCACCCTGCTGTGTGGCTGGATGTCGGATAAAGTCTTCCGTGGCAACCGTGGCGCAACCGGCGTGTTCTTCATGACGCTGGTGACCATTGCAACGATCGTTTACTGGATGAACCCGGCGGGCAATCCGAACGTTGATATGGCATGTATGATTATCATCGGCTTCCTGATCTACGGTCCGGTCATGCTGATTGGTCTGCACGCGCTGGAACTGGCACCGAAAAAAGCGGCGGGTACGGCGGCAGGCTTTACCGGGTTGTTTGGTTACCTGGGCGGCTCTGTGGCAGCGAGCGCCATTGTCGGTTACACCGTTGACTTCTTCGGCTGGGACGGTGGCTTTATGGTGATGATTGGCGGCAGCGTGCTGGCGGTTATTCTGCTGGTGGTCGTCATGTTTGGTGAAAAGCGCCATCACGCAGAGATGGAACTGAAGCGTAACGGGGGATAATAGATGAAAACCACATTGAAAAGTCTTAGCGTCGCGTTAATGCTGACCGGTATGGTGGTCAGCAGCGCAGCCATCGCCGCAGACAAGATTGTGATTGCTCACCGTGGGGCCAGCGGCTATTTACCGGAGCATACGCTGCCAGCAAAAGCGATGGCCTATGCGCAGGGCGCGGACTATCTCGAGCAGGATCTGGTGATGACCAAGGACGACCATCTGGTCGTTCTGCATGACCACTATCTTGACCGGGTCACCGATGTCGCCGAGCGTTTCCCGGATCGCGCTCGTAAAGATGGTCGCTACTACGCCATCGACTTTACGCTGGATGAGATCAAATCGCTGAAATTTACCGAAGGTTTCGATATCGAAAATGGCAAACAGGTGCAGACCTACCCAGGGCGCTTCCCGATGGGTAAATCTGATTTCCGTGTGCATACGTTCGAAGAAGAGATCGAGTTTGTTCAGGGATTAAATCATTCCACCGGTAAGAACATCGGTATCTATCCGGAAATTAAAGCGCCGTGGTTCCATCACCAGGAAGGGAAGGACATTGCTGCGAAGACGCTGGAAGTGCTGAAAAAGTACGGCTACAGCGACAAACAGGATAAGGTCTATCTGCAAAGTTTTGATGTGGCCGAACTCAAGCGCATCAAGAATGAGCTGGAACCTAAAATGGGGATGGACCTCAACCTGGTGCAGCTGATTGCCTATACCGACTGGAATGAAACCCAGGAGAAAAAACCGGACGGCAGTTGGGTTAACTACAACTATGACTGGATGTTTAAACCGGGCGCGATGAAGCAGGTTGCTGAGTACGCGGATGGCATTGGCCCGGACTATCACATGCTGGTCGATGAGAAGTCGAAGAAAGGCAACATCGTGTTGACCGGGATGGTGAAGGATGCGCATCAGAACAAGATGACGGTGCATCCTTATACTGTGCGGGCCGATCAGCTGCCGGACTACGCGACGGATGTGAATCAGCTGTATGACATCCTGTATAACAAGGCGGGCGTTGAGGGGTTGTTCACCGACTTCCCCGACAAAGCGGTGATGTTCCTGCATAAGCAGTAACGGTATCAGGCCTGCGATAGCATGATATTGCAGGCCTTTTCACCGGCGCATTCCCGACGGTTAGATCAGACCGTCTGCGGTCAGTGTTTCCATACATGCCTGCAGTAAATATAAAGGGCTGCCGTCTACCGGCGGCTCTTTTGCCAATAATGATATTTGCCGATAAAACGTTGGCTCCAGCGCCACCGAACGTATTTGCCCGCCAACCGCCTTTAATGTGAGCTCCGGTAACAATGCGATCCCCAGCCCCTGACGAATAAAACTGATTGCCGTATCCGGGTGGTTGAACTCGTACTTAATGATTGGCTCAATACCTTGTTCTTTAAATAACGTCATGATGCTTAATTCATAGCGCCCTTTACTGATAATCAGCGGTTCTCCCACCAGTTCTTCTACTGAGATTGTGGCTTTGGCCGCCAGCGGGTGAGCCTCGGGGACAACAACGGTGAATTTGTCCCGATAAACCGGCACGCAGTACATGCCACTGACCGGAAAATGCACAAAACCCGCATCAATACCCCCACTCTGCAGCGAATCAATAATGGCACTGCTGTTCTCTTCATAGGGAATGATTTTGATGTTGGGGTGATGCTGTTCAAAGTAGCGGATGATACCGGGCAAAATGCAGGCGCAGGCGCTGGGAAAACAGCCGATGTGCAAGGTTCGGGCGGGGTTTTGTTTCTCCTGTTCGGCGATCTCTTTTACGGCATTCGTTTGTCCAATGATGGTCCGTAAATGCGGGAGCAGCCGGATACCTACCGGGGTAAGTTGAATATCTTTGCGCCGCTCGCGGATCAAAATATTAACCCCTAACTCTTCTTCCAGCGCCGAAATAGCCTGACTGACGGCGGACTGGGTGGTGTATAGCCGCTTGCTGGCTTCGGTAAAACCACCGTACTCAAGCACGGCCAGCAGGGCGTGGATCTGGGTTAGTGTCATTAGTTATCCCTAATTAATGCCATTAAAATGATTAATTTCTCTAATAAAATAAGCCTGTTTATACTGACTTTCTACCTTAAATACCCAAAATAATTTGCGTAGCCGACATATAAGCAATGTGAACTATGACGGGGATACAATCACATTTTGACGCACCTGTCCGTTGTTCAGTCGCTCTGAGCGTTGCCTGCGTGCGCCGTCGGGACAGGTTGCCGAGTATGAAAGAAAAATTGTGGACGAAAGATTTTTGGGCCATCACGATTATCAGCTTTATTATCTTTTTTGTTTTTTATGTCCTGCTGACGCTGTTGCCGATTTATATCCTGGAGCGTCTCCATGCGACCCCTGATAAGGCGGGTTTATTAGTCACCTTCTTTTTGGGGGCCGCCATTGTGGTACGTCCGTTTGCCGGACAATGGGTGGGAAAATATTCGAATAAAACGATTCTGGTGCTCTCTTCTCTGGCCTTTTTGGTGGTCACTGCGCTGTATCCTGTCTGCCATTCAATTGAATCACTGCTGTTTATTCGGGTGCTTCATGGTGTCACGTTTGGCGTTATTACTACGGTAAAAGGGACGATTTCCGCGCGGTTGATACCGGCCTCCCGACGTGGGGAGGGCATCAGCTTTTTCTCTTTAGCTATGGGACTGGCGATGGTCGTTGGGCCATGGGTGGGTCTGAACATGGCGCGCTGGGAGGCCTTTACTTCCGCGTTCTGGCTTTGTACAGCGGTAGCGGCGGTGGGCATTGTGCTGTCATTGATTGTTGCCGTGCCGCCGGTGATTCGTCATGCCGATGGCTCGCAGCCTAAGCTGGGGTTTGCCGCCATGTTTGACCGTGCCGCCTTGCCTTTTGCCATGGTGACCTTCTTCATGACCTTTTCCTACGCCGGGGTATCTGCCTTCCTGGCGCTGTATGCACGCGAGCTGGATCTGATGGCCGCCGCCAGTAACTTCCTGCTTTGCTACGCTGTCTGCCTGATGATCTGCCGAACGTTTACCGGCAATATTTGTGATAAAAAAGGACCGAAATACGTGGTTTACCCGTGCCTGGTCGCCTTTACCGTAGGGCTTGTGGTGCTCGGATATACCCACGGCAGCATCATGATGATTATTGCCGGAGGGCTGATTGGCATTGGCTACGGCTCGGTGACACCGGTGTTCCAGACGCAAATTATTAGCGCGGTAGAGCCGCATAAAATTGGCATCGCCAATTCGCTTTTTTTCAACGCAATGGATGCGGGAATGGCGATTGGGGCATTTATTATGGGGATGATGGTAGAAGGCGTGGGGTATCGGGCGATTTATCTGGTCGGTGCCGTGCTGGTGGTTCTTGCCGGAGCGCTGTACATCATGCAGATGAAAAAACGCGGAGACGTGGTGCTGGTCTCCGCGCATGAAGTTCACTAGGCGTTACATCTCAATCTCAATATCACCCTTTGCCCGGCAACAGCAGGGCAGTATCTCACCCGGCTGAATAAAGGCCAAAGGCTCTGCAATCCAGTCAACCTGACCCGCTACCAGGCGGGTACGGCAGGAGCCGCAGTAGCCTTCACGACATTGATACTCGACCTCAACATTGTGCGATTCAAGCGCGGCCAGCAGGGAAGGATGTTCATCCTGGCACAGCAGCTGCGTGCCAGAGATGCGCAGGGTAATACGGCCCATCAGAGCTGGAAATTACTCAGATCGTCGGTATCGACTTCGGCATCGATTTGCCCGACCAGATAAGAGCTGACTTCCACTTCCTGCGGTGCAACCTGCACGTTATCGGACACCAGCCAGGTGTTGATCCACGGAATGGGGTTCGAACGCGTCTGGAACGGCAGGTCAAGCCCTACGGCCTGCATACGAATGTTAGTGATGTACTCGACGTACTGGCACAGAATATCTTTGTTCAGACCGATCATTGAACCGTCGCGGAACAGGTAATCAGCCCACTCTTTTTCCTGCACAGCGGCCTGTACGAACAGGTCGTAGCAATCCTGTTTACACTCTTCGGCAATCTCTGCCATTTCCGGATCGTCTACGCCGCTGCGCAACAGGTTCAGCATATGCTGGGTCCCGGTCAGGTGCAGGGCTTCGTCACGGGCGATCAGGCGAATGATTTTCGCGTTGCCTTCCATCAGTTCGCGCTCGGCAAAAGCAAAAGAGCAGGCGAAGCTGACGTAGAAGCGGATCGCTTCCAGTGCGTTAACGCTCATCAGGCACAGATACAGTTTCTTCTTCAGCTCGCGCAGGTTCACGACAACCGTCTTACCATTGACCGTGTGCGTACCTTCGCCCAGCAGATGCCAGTAGCTGGTCATCTCGATTAACTCGTCGTAGTAGCTGGAGATGCCTTCCGCACGCTTCTGAATCTGCTCATTGGTGACGATATCGTCAAACACCACCGCCGGATCGTTAACAATGTTACGGATGATATGGGTGTAAGAGCGTGAGTGAATGGTTTCGGAGAAGGCCCACGTTTCCACCCAGGTTTCCAGCTCAGGGATCGAGATCAGCGGCAACAACGCCACGTTCGGGCTGCGCCCCTGAATGGAGTCCAGTAAGGTCTGGTACTTCAGGTTGCTGATAAAAATGTGTTTTTCATGTTCTGGCAGCGCCTGAAAGTCAATGCGGTCACGAGAAACATCGACCTCTTCCGGACGCCAGAAGAACGAGAGCTGCTTTTCGATCAGTTTTTCGAAGATGTCATATTTTTGCTGATCATAGCGCGCGACGTTCACCGGCTGGCCGAAGAACATCGGTTCCAGAAGCTGGTCATTTTTCGTCTGTGAAAAAGTGGTGTATGCCATTGATGTGAATCCTTTGTGGGATGAGCGCCGGATGGCGGTGCAAGCACCTTATCCGGCCTACAAACCGTGCAATCGTAGGCCGGGTAAGCGTAGCGCCACCCGGCATTATTCATCAGATCTTACATGCGCCGCTTTCGCAGCCATCGTCCTGGATAGACGGCACCATATCGTCCTGAGTATCTTCAGCACCGTCGCGGGTGTTCTGATAATACAGCGTTTTGACACCAAATTTGTAGGCGGTGAGCAGGTCTTTCAGCAATTGCTGCATCGGCACTTTCCCTGACGGGAAGCGGGACGGATCGTAGTTGGTATTGGCTGAAATCGATTGATCGATAAACTTCTGCATCACGCCAACCAGTTGCAGGTAGCCGTCATTATTGGGCATTTCCCACAGCAGTTCATAGGCATTTTTCAGGTGTTCGTAATCCGGTACTACCTGACGCAGGATGCCATCTTTCGAGGCTTTGATACTCACGTGACCGCGCGGTGGCTCAATGCCGTTGGTGGCGTTGGAGATCTGCGAAGAGGTCTCAGACGGCATCAGAGCAGAGAGTGTGGAGTTACGCAGACCGTGAGTCTTGATCGATTCACGCAACGCTTCCCAGTCGTGGTGCAGCGGTTCGTTGACGATGGCATCCAAATCTTTCTTGTAGGTATCGATCGGCAGAATACCTTTGGCATAGGTGGTTTCGTTAAACCACGGGCACGCGCCTTGCTCTTTAGCCAGCTCATTCGAGGCTTTCAGCAGGTAATACTGAATGGCTTCAAAGGTTTTGTGGGTCAGGTTATTGGCGCTGCCGTCAGAGTAACGTTTACCGTTCTTCGCCAGCCAGTAAGCGTAGTTGATCACGCCAATACCCAGCGTACGGCGACCCATGGCACCGCGTTTAGCTGCCGGGATCGGATAATCCTGATAATCCAGCAGCGCATCCAGTGCACGTACCGCCAGCACGGCCAGCTCTTCCAGTTCGTCGAGGCTGTTGATAGCGCCGAGGTTAAAGGCAGACAGCGTACACAGGGCAATTTCACCGTTTTCGTCGTTAACGTCGGTCAGCGGTTTGGTCGGCAGCGCGATTTCCAGGCACAGGTTGGACTGGCGCACTGGTGCGATAGCAGGATCAAACGGGCTGTGGGTGTTGCAGTGGTCAACGTTCTGAATGTAGATACGACCGGTAGAGGCGCGTTCCTGCATCATCAGCGAGAACAGCTCAACCGCTTTTACGCGTTGTTTACGAATGCTGTCATCGTTTTCGTATTGGGTGTACAGGCGCTCGAATTCGTCCTGATCGGCGAAGAACGCGTCGTACAAGCCCGGAACGTCAGACGGGCTGAACAGGGTGATGTCGCCGCCTTTCAGCAGGCGAGTGTACATCAACTTGTTGATCTGTACGCCGTAGTCCATGTGACGTACGCGGTTGCCCTCGACGCCACGGTTGTTTTTCAGTACCAGCAGGCTTTCAACTTCCAGATGCCACATCGGGTAGAACAGCGTGGCCGCACCGCCGCGTACGCCGCCCTGAGAGCAGGATTTCACCGCAGTCTGGAAGTGTTTATAGAACGGGATACAGCCGGTGTGGAACGCTTCACCGCCGCGAATCGGGCTACCCAGCGCACGAATGCGTCCAGCGTTGATGCCGATACCAGCGCGCTGGGAAACGTATTTCACGATGGCGCTGGAGGTCGCGTTAATGGAATCCAGGCTGTCGCCGCACTCGATCAGCACGCAAGAGCTGAACTGACGGGTTGGGGTACGCACGCCAGACATGATTGGCGTTGGCAGCGAAATTTTAAACGTCGAAACGGCGTCGTAGAAACGCTTAACGTATTCCAGACGGGTTTCACGCGGGTAGTTCGAGAACAGGCAAGCTGCTACCAGAATATAGAGGAACTGAGCGCTTTCGTAAATTTCACCGGTGACGCGGTTTTGTACCAGATATTTGCCTTCTAACTGCTTCACGGCAGCATAGGAGAAGGTCATATCGCGGTCATGTTCGATGAACGAGTCCATCTGCTTGAACTCTTCTTCCGTGTAGTCTTCCAGCAGATGATTGTCGTATTTGCCCATCTCAACCATTTTAACAACATGGTCATACAGTTTTGGCGGTTCGAACTCACCGTAGGCTTTCTTGCGCAGGTGGAAAATCGCCAGACGAGCGGCCAGATATTGATAATCCGGTGCATCGCGGGAGATCAGATCGGCGGCGGCTTTGATAATCGTTTCGTGAATATCGGAAGTCTTGATGCCGTCATAAAACTGAATGTGGGAGCGAAGCTCGACCTGAGAAATCGATACGTTATTCAGTCCTTCTGCCGCCCAATCCAGAACTCGGTGGATTTTGTCGAGATTGATGCGCTCTGTACTACCATCACGCTTTGTCACCAGCAGACTCTGATTCATGTGGTTTTTTACCTGTCCGTGAAAGAAAAAAATATCCCCCGTATTATCCACAGTGCCATGTTGTGACTAAGTCTGTGGATAAATACTATATGTAGGGGTTGTTTGATAAGATAGACGCTATATGGTGAGTATTCTAGTAGGGATTCTTTTCAGTACAAGAGTTGATTTTGGCGTTAAATTGAGGTTGCAAAAGGGTAATAATCGCTAAGTGCGCGTCTTATAAGGCCTGGCGAGGATGTCAATAATTGAGAAAAAAAATAGAAAATTTGATCGAGTGCTGATTTCTTCATCGAAGAGCGATTACGTTATATGATCTGGCACAGAGTTTGTACGCCTGATAAGCGAAACGTCATCAGGCGTGCAGATAAGTTACTCGGCTTTCGCGGTGGTGTGCACCATATAGTTCACGTCCACGCCTGGACCCAGCTTAAAGGTGTTGGTGATAGGGTTGTAGTGCAGGCCGGTCATGTGGCGCTCTTTTAACACTGTCTGATCAACCCACTGTAACAATTCCGCAGGCTTAATAAATTTTTTCACATCATGCGTGCCTTTGGGCACCATGCGCAGAATGTACTCCGCGCCAACCACAGCCATCAGCCACGACTTGCCGTTGCGATTGAGCGTGGAGAAAAACACCTCGCCGCCTGGTTTCACCAACTGCGCGCAGGCTCTGACCACCGACTGCGGATCCGGTACGTGTTCCAGCATTTCCATGCAGGTCACTACGTCATACTGGTGTGCATGTTTTTCGGCGTGTTGTTCTACAGTTTCTTGTACGTATTCCACCTGAATGCCACTTTCCAGCGCATGCAGTTTTGCCACCTGTAGCGGTTCAAAACCCATATCCAGGCCGGTGACCGTCGCGCCTTCGCGCGCCATGCTTTCAGCCAGAATGCCGCCGCCGCAGCCGACGTCGAGCACTTTTTTACCAAACAGCCCGCCTGAGCGCTCGGTGATATAACCCAGACGCAGCGGGTTAATGCGGTGCAGAGGCTTAAATTCACCTTCAAGATCCCACCAGCGCGACGCGACTGCTTCAAATTTGGCAATTTCTTCATGGTCAACGTTCTGAGTCACCGGGGCTTTTTCGGC
Source organism: Citrobacter sp. TBCS-14 (assembly GCF_005280805.1). NCBI lineage: Bacteria > Pseudomonadati > Pseudomonadota > Gammaproteobacteria > Enterobacterales > Enterobacteriaceae > Citrobacter > Citrobacter sp. TBCS-14. Next base: position 51,136 of record NZ_SZWM01000141.1, on the reverse strand, counting down.
ATTCATTGGGGCTTCTACTCCTTAATTAGCAATACAAACGAGTATATCAGCCTGGCAGGATGAATAAAGCCTCTCTCAGGGGGAATCCATTTACCTGAATCTGCACGGATGTGTTATAATTTGCGACCTTTGAATCCGGGATACAGTAGAGGGATAGCGGTTAGATGAGCGACCTTGCGAGAGAAATTACACCGGTCAACATTGAGGAAGAGCTGAAGAGCTCGTATCTGGATTATGCGATGTCGGTCATTGTTGGCCGTGCGCTGCCGGACGTCCGAGATGGCCTGAAGCCGGTTCACCGTCGCGTACTTTACGCCATGAACGTATTGGGCAACGACTGGAATAAAGCCTATAAAAAATCTGCCCGTGTCGTTGGTGACGTAATCGGTAAATACCACCCTCATGGTGATACCGCCGTTTACGACACCATTGTTCGTATGGCGCAGCCATTCTCCCTGCGTTACATGCTGGTGGATGGTCAGGGTAACTTTGGTTCTGTCGATGGCGACTCCGCCGCAGCGATGCGTTATACGGAAATCCGTATGTCGAAAATCGCCCACGAGCTGATGGCTGACCTGGAAAAAGAAACGGTTGATTTCGTCGATAACTATGACGGCACCGAACGCATTCCGGACGTCATGCCGACCAAAATTCCTAACCTGCTGGTGAACGGTTCGTCCGGTATCGCGGTAGGTATGGCGACCAACATTCCGCCGCACAACCTGACAGAAGTGATTAACGGCTGTCTGGCCTACATTGACGATGAAGACATCAGCATTGAAGGGCTGATGGAACACATCCCAGGCCCGGACTTCCCGACCGCCGCGATCATCAACGGTCGTCGTGGTATTGAAGAAGCCTATCGTACTGGTCGCGGTAAAGTGTACATTCGCGCCCGCGCGGAAGTTGAAGCTGACGCGAAAACCGGTCGTGAAACCATCATCGTGCACGAAATTCCGTATCAGGTGAACAAAGCGCGCCTGATTGAGAAAATTGCCGAGTTGGTAAAAGACAAACGCGTTGAAGGCATCAGCGCGCTGCGTGACGAGTCTGATAAAGACGGTATGCGCATCGTGATTGAAGTCAAACGTGACGCGGTCGGGGAAGTGGTTCTCAACAACCTTTACTCCCAGACCCAGCTGCAGGTTTCCTTCGGTATTAACATGGTTGCGCTGCACCATGGTCAGCCGAAGATCATGAACCTGAAAGATATTATCGCTGCGTTTGTGCGTCACCGTCGTGAAGTGGTTACTCGCCGTACTATTTTTGAACTGCGTAAAGCCCGCGATCGTGCCCACATCCTTGAAGCGTTAGCGATTGCACTGGCCAACATCGATCCGATCATTGAACTGATCCGTCGTGCGCCGACCCCGGCTGAAGCGAAAGCCGGACTGGTTGCCCGTTCGTGGGAGCTGGGTAACGTATCGGCGATGCTGGAACGTGCCGGTGATAACGCTGCCCGTCCTGAATGGCTGGAACCTGAGTTTGGCGTGCGTGACGGTCAGTACTACCTGACTGAACAGCAAGCCCAGGCGATTTTGGATCTGCGCTTGCAGAAACTGACCGGCCTTGAGCATGAAAAACTGCTCGACGAATACAAAGAGCTGCTGGAGCAGATCGCTGAATTGCTGCACATTTTGGGCAGCGCCGATCGCCTGATGGAAGTGATCCGTGAAGAGATGGAGCTGGTTCGCGAGCAGTTCGGTGATGAGCGTCGCACTGAAATCACTGCCAACAGCGCTGACATCAATATCGAAGATCTGATCACCCAGGAAGATGTTGTTGTGACCTTGTCTCACCAGGGTTACGTTAAATATCAACCGTTAACCGATTACGAAGCACAGCGTCGTGGCGGTAAGGGTAAATCAGCAGCACGTATTAAAGAAGAAGACTTCATCGACCGCCTGCTGGTGGCCAACACCCACGACACGATCCTGTGCTTCTCCAGCCGTGGTCGTCTGTACTGGATGAAGGTCTATCAGCTGCCGGAAGCGAGCCGTGGTGCGCGTGGACGTCCAATCGTCAACCTGCTGCCGCTGGAAGCCAACGAACGTATCACCGCGATTCTGCCGGTACGCGAGTACGAAGAGGGCGTGAACGTCTTTATGGCAACCGCTAGCGGTACCGTGAAGAAAACGGCGCTGACCGAGTTCAGCCGTCCACGTTCAGCCGGTATTATTGCGGTTAACCTGAATGAAGGCGACGAACTGATTGGCGTGGATCTGACCTCCGGGTCTGACGAAGCGATGCTGTTCTCTGCCGCGGGTAAAGTGGTGCGCTTCAAAGAAGACGCCGTTCGTACGATGGGTCGTACTGCGACCGGCGTACGTGGTATCAAACTGGCGGGCGAAGACAAAGTCGTTTCTCTGATTATTCCACGTGGCGAAGGCGCTATCCTGACCGTGACGCAAAACGGTTATGGTAAGCGTACTGCGGCAGAAGAGTATCCGACCAAGTCGCGTGCGACGCAGGGCGTTATCTCCATCAAAGTCACCGAACGCAACGGTTCCGTTGTTGGCGCAGTGCAGGTGACCGATAGCGACCAGATCATGATGATCACCGATGCTGGTACGCTGGTGCGTACTCGCGTGTCGGAAATCAGCGTGGTTGGGCGTAACACCCAGGGCGTTATCCTCATCCGCACGGCGGATGAGGAAAACGTGGTGGGTCTGCAACGTGTAGCTGAACCGGTTGATGACGAAGAACTGGATTCCATCGACGGAAGCGCTGCGGAAGGGGACGATGATATCGCGCCTGAAGCAGAAAGCGATGACGATGCGGCGGATGACGCAGAAGAGTAATTAAGTCGTAATGAGAAGGGCCGGAGAAATCCGGCCCTTTTTTTTAGTTCATCCTTTCTACAATCATTGCAATCCCCTGACCGCCGCCGATGCACAGTGTAGCCAGTCCGAGGGTTTTATCCCGCGCTTGTAGCGCGTGAAGCAACGTGACCAGAATACGCGCCCCGCTGGCGCCGATAGGGTGCCCAAGCGCGATTGCTCCGCCGTTGACATTCACCTTTTGTGCATCAAATCCCAGCGTTTTCCCTACTGCCAGAAACTGTGCGGCAAACGCCTCATTGGCTTCAATCAGGTCGATATCAGACAATTGAAGCCCGCTCAGTTGCAGCACTTTTTGCGTCGCCGGAACCGGCCCCATGCCCATGATGGCGGGTGCGACGCCGCCGCCGGCATAGGCTTTGATGCGCGCCAGCGGCTTCAGCCCAGCAGCCAGCGCCGCCGCTTCTTCCATGATTACCAGCGCGGCAGCACCGTCGTTGATCCCCGAAGCGTTACCGGCCGTGACGGTGCCCGCTTTGTCGAAGGCCGGACGTAATGCGGCAAGGCCTTCCGCCGTAGAGTCGGCTTTGGGGAATTCATCACGATCAAACATGATCGCTTTTTTCCGCGATACCACACTCACCGGGACGATCTCTGCCTCAAATGCGCCTGATTCTATTGCCGATACCGCTTTACGCTGCGACATCAGCGCCAGTTCATCCTGCATCTCCCGGCTAATGCCATACTCTTTGGCAACGTTTTCAGCGGTGATCCCCATATGGTAGCCATGCTCGGCGCAGATCAGACCGTCGCGCAGGATTACATCTGACAACTGTCCGTCCCCGAGGCGATATCCCCATCGGGCTTTGGCGTCTAACAGATACGGTGCCTGGCTCATGTTTTCCATGCCACCGGCGACAATTGCCTGAGCCTGTCCGGCCTGGATTGCCTGAGCGGCAAGCGCCACGCTTTTGAGGCCCGAGCCGCACACTTTGTTGAGGGTAAAACCGCATACGGTGTCGGCGAGACCGCTTTTTAACAGCGCCTGGCGTGCAGGGTTCTGTCCTAAACCAGACTGCAGCACGTTGCCCATGATCACCTCGTCAACCCGGAGTGGGTCAAGGCGGGCGCGCTCTAGCGCGGCTTTAATCACGGTTGCTCCGAGTTCGACGGCGCCGGTGGTGGCCAGTGAACCATTAAAGTTACCAATTGCGGTACGCGCCGCACTGACGATGACACAATTTTTCATTTTTCTGTTCCCTTAAATAAGTGGTTGCCGTCAGAACAAGGTCAATCCAATGACGAAAATGACGCCGGAGAAAAGCAGGGCGGTGATGCAGTAGCCCATAATGTCGCGCACGCCCAGCCCGGCGATAGCCAGCGCAGGTAATGCCCAGAACGGTTGCGCCATGTTCATCCACTGCTCGCCGTAGGCGATGGCCATCACCGATTTACCCAGGTCGGCACCGAGCGCCTGCGCGGCAGGCAACACGAACGGTCCCTGAATAACCCAGTGTCCGCCACCTGATGGCACGGCAAAGTTAATCAGCGCGGAACTGAAGAAGGTCATTAATGGGAAGGTGTCTTTGTTGGCGACGTCGATGAAGAATTCGGTAATCAGCCCGCCGAGACCGGAATGCTCCATCATTAGTTGGATCCCGGCGTAGAAGGGGAACTGTACCAGGATCCCCGCGGTGCTGCGGGCGGCGGCGCTGACAGCACGCATATAGGCCATTGGCGTTTTGTGCAGCAGCAGACCGGCAATCATAAACATCAGGTTGACGGTGTTGATGGTGAGGTTGAAACCCTTGTCGGCGAAATACAGTGCCAGGTAAGCAATCCCCAGTCCGCCAATGATCAGCGTCAGAATACGGCTCTCTTCCAGACGCTCGGACGGCGGTGCGTCTGGCGGGAGTTTCTTCTGGAAATCATCTTCTTCCAGCAATAATTTTGGATCGATGCTTACCACATCAGACGGTTTCGGCGTCATCATGCGTGTGATGAACGGCATGACCACAATGAGCGCCAGAGTGATGAAAATATTGAAATCGGTAAACAGGGTGTCGCTGACCGGAATTAACCCGGCAACGTGCTCGACCGGGTTGCCCGGCGTTGCTGCCAGCAACGGCATTGAACCGGAAAAGCCGCCACCCCAGGTCAGAAAGCCGATGTAGGCGCAGGCAATCAGCAGCGGGTAGTCAGAGCCGGGTACCCGACGGGCGACTTCACGAGCAAACATCGCTCCCACCACCAGACCAAAGCCCCAGTTGATGACGCTGGCGACCGCGGCAAAGAATGTCACCAGCATAACGCCCTGTGTGGGGGTTTTAGCGGCTGAAGCGGCGGTGCGCAGCAGACTTTTAACCGGACCGGAGCTGGCCAGCGCGTGGCCGGTGACGATGATCAGCGCCATCTGCATACCAAATGCCAGCAGATTCCAGAAGCCGTCTCCCCAGAACTTGACCATGCTGATCGGTGTTTGCGGCGTCAACCACAGCGCAATGGCGAACGTTATCAGCGTCAGCAGCATGGCGAAGATCAGCGGATCGGGCAGCCAGCGGCTGACGAAACGCGTCATAAAGCGTGACATACGGCCAATCATACGTCACCTCGCAGGATGACCAGGTCGGTGGCGACAGCAAATTGTGCGTCGGTTTTCTCACGCAGGGCGGCGATATCGCAGCCTTCAGCGATTTCCGTCAGCCACATCTTGCCGTCGATAAAGCGGAAAACGGCGAGTTCGGTGACCAGCATATGTACCGCGTGCTGGGCCGTCAGTGGCATGGTGCAATGGCGGAGAATTTTAGCCGCGCCATCTTTCGCACAATGTTCCATGGCGATAATGACTTTACGCGCGCCGGTGACCAGATCCATTGCGCCGCCCATACCGGGCACCATCTTACCGGGAACCACCCAGTTGGCGAGGTTAGCCTGTTCATCAACCTGCAACCCACCGAGGACACAGGCATCAACATGGCCGCCGCGAATTAACGCGAATGACATGGCGCTATCAAACATTGCGGCACCGGGCAAAATACCACACGGTTGCCCACCGGCGTTGACCAGATCGGGATGGGCGGTGGTGACCGGACCCAACCCGAGAAAACCGTTCTCGGACTGCAAGGTAATGTGAATATCGGCTGGCAGGTAGTTGGCGACCATCGTCGGCAGACCTATACCTAAATTCACCACGTCGCCGTCGCGAAGTTCTTGCGCTACGCGGCGCGCAATACGTTGTTTAGCATCCATAATCAGGCCTCCAGAGGGGAAATGATGTGGTCGATAACGGCGCCGGGGGTGATTATCTGGTCAGGGAGAAGCTCACCTATTTCGACCATTTCATCCGGCTCCACCAGCGTGAGGTCGGCGGCAAGGGCGATCAGTGGGTTGAAATTGCGCGCGCTGAGTTGATAGGTGAGGTTGCCAAGCATGTCTGCGCGGTGCGCACGAATCAGCGCCAGGTCTGCACGCAACGGGCGTTCAAGCAGCCAGGTTTTGCCATCAAGCGTCAGGGTCTGCTTGCCGTCTTCGACAATGGTGCCAACGCCGGTAGGCGTCAGAAAACCGCCAAGCCCCGCGCCGCCGCAGCGGATTTGCTCTATCAGGGTACCTTGCGGCACCAGTTGAACCTCCATTTCACCGGCAATCATGCGTCGACCGGTTTCAGGATTGGTGCCAATGTGCGAAGCAATCACTTTGCTCACACGGCCATTGACGATCAGCGGCCCGATCCCGGTATCGACAAAGGCGGTATCGTTAGCGATAAGTGTCAGGTCTCTGACGCCGGACTCAAGTAAAGCTTCAACCAAACGGGGTGGGGTACCTACGCCCATAAAGCCCCCGACCATGATGGTCATGCCGTCGCGAAAGAAATGTGTAGCGTCTTGTAAGGTAAGAAGTTTTGTTTTCATTCTATTTCCCTGTTGCCTGGTCCATTTTGGGTACATCAGGGAATTGCAAGCGGGATGCCAGAATGGTGAAATAGAAAGTAATATCGTTAATTCGTTGAATCTGTAAGGTTATTTGTTCTCAGGCTATGTGATAGTGATGGGGGGGCTATGCAGAGTTTTGCGCAGTGTGCAAAATTCTGCATAGCAACTTTCTGTCTCAAACCCCTGTCGGGTCGATGTCATATTCTTGAAGTTTATACATCAGGGCGCGTCGGCTGATACCCAGCATCAGCGCCGTGCGGGTGCGGTTTCCGTCCTGTTGTTCAAGAACCTCCACGATGATCCGTTTTTCCTCGCGTTTAATTTCTTCTTTCAGGCTACGTTCCCCCGTTTGAGTGGGTTTTACTTCGGTTATTGCGCTGATGGGTGAACGGAACTGGTCGGGAAGATCGTCGGCAAAAATCACCGCGCCGGTGTTCATTACCACCGCGCGTTCAATCACATTGGAGAGTTCACGGATATTGCCCGGCCACGACCAGGCACTGAGGATCGACATTGCTGTTGGGTCGATATCGATGATATCGCGCTGATTCTCAGAACTGAATTTTTGTAAAAAATGGTTGGCCAGCAGGGCGATATCTTCCCGCCGCTCACGTAACGGTGGCAGCTGAAGGTGGATGACATTCAAACGATAAAACAGATCTTCGCGGAAAGTGCCTGCTTTCACCATTGTTTGCAGGCTACGGTTGGTGGCGGCGATAATGCGGATATCGACGCGAATGGTTTGATGCCCGCCGATGCGTTCAAATTCTCTTTCCTGCAAAATGCGCAGCAGCTTCGCCTGCAGGCCTGGTGGCATTTCGCCAATTTCATCAAGGAAAAGCGTACCCTGATGGGCGCGTTCGAATAAACCCTGGCGTAGCGTTTGCGCCCCGGTAAACGCCCCCTTTTCATGACCGAACAGCTCGCTTTCCAGTAACGATTCCGGCAGGGCGGCGCAGTTGATTTTGATAAAAGGACCGTTGGCGCGTCTGCTGTTGTAATGGATCGCCCGGGCGATCAGCTCTTTTCCGGTGCCGCTCTCACCGCTTACCAACACGCTGGCCTGCGAGAGGGCGATTTTCGCCGTATCTTTACAGATATCCTGCATTAGCGGGCTGTTGGTCAGGATATGCCCCCATTGCCAGCTGGTGCTTAGCGCTTTATGCAGGTTGCGGATCTCCTGCTTCATCGCCTGTAGCTGCAACGCGCGCTGGATAACCAGGTTAAGCTCATCCAGATCGAAAGGTTTGATCACGTAATCAAATGCGCCGCTGCGTAAGGCTTCTACCGCTGTTTCGACTTCAGCGTAAGCAGTCATCAAAATGACGGGGATACGCGGTTGCTGAGTACGCATGACTTTCAGTGCCTCAATACCGTCCATGACCGGCATGCGAATGTCCATCAACACTACGTCAGGCTGCTTTTCGTTAAACAGCGCCAGGCCAGCCTCACCGTCGCAGGCGCTGTGCGTCTCATGTCCTTGCAGAGAAAACGCGGTAGTCAGCATACGGCAAACATTGGCTTCATCATCAACGATGAGAATACGGTAGGTGGTTTTCATTCTGACGGGGGTTCCTGCGGATGAGTCGGTAAAATAAGGGTGAAGGTTGCACCGCAGCCCGGCATGCTGGCGACGCGAATATCGCCCTGATGGGCGTTAATAATCCGCTGGCTGAGGGCCAGACCAAGCCCTGTTCCCGAGGCTTTGGTGGTGAAGAACGGATCAAATATTTTTTTCTGCAGCGCAATATCGATGCCGCAGCCGTTATCCTCGATGGTCACCGCCTGTTGTGACGCCGTGTATTGCCAGGTACGGATCTTAATGTCACCGCGTGCGCTGATGGCTTGTACCGCGTTGATTAAAATGTTGAGGATCACCTGCTTAAGTAACTCGCGATCGGCAACGATCGCCGGCAGGTTGGGGTGTAACTCCGTGGTAAAATTAATGCGCGCCTGAATACCAGCGGTTTGAACCAGGATCAGCGTTTCTGCAATCAGCGTATTGAGCTGTACCTGCTGCCATTTGCTGCGTCGCGGACGAGAAAAATCCAACAGTTGCTGAATGACCCTGTTGATTGAGTCAATCTCGTTCAGCACCACGGATAAATATTCCTGATGCTCCGGCAAGGTCGTTTGTTGGCGGATAATCTGCACATAACCGCGGATTGCCGTCAGCGGATTTCTCACTTCATGAGCCACTCCGGCCATCAGTTCGCCGAGGGTGGCAAGCCGTTCAGTTTGTGCCAGTCGCCGCTGGGTCTCTTTACGGGCGGTTAAATCGGAGAAGAAAACCAATGCGCCGATCAGTTCACCGTGTGCATTATGGATCCGGCTGGAAGTGACGCTTATCTCAATGACACGGTCGCGTCCGGGAAAGCTGACTTCCTGAGCGACATGTTCGGTACCATGTTCCAGCGTATCCAGCACCGGGCTGGAAAATGGGGTGTTGGAAAAAATCCTGGCATAAGGTTGCCCGACTAACTCATGCAACGTGTAACCGGTAATTTGTTCCGCTGCGGGGTTCATCGTGGTGACATCACCCTGCCTGTCGATAGCAATCACCCCGTCGGCGGCGTTTTCAATAATCAGATCGTTAAGGGTTTTGGTTTCCAGCAGCGTTTGCGCCAGCGCATTGACGCTGCGGCTAATTTGCCCCAGTTCGCCGGGCAATTCTGGCAGTCGGGTTGGCGTCTTTTGTCCCAGCGTTAACAGACCATCGGTGATGATGTCGATATTGGCACTGAGACGGCGGGAGAACAGCACGATCAGCAACAGGCTGATGAGCAGTCCTGCCGCCAGCACGGCGACGATTCTGACGTCCATTTTTCTCGCTTGCTGGCGAATATCTTCCGTCAGTTCATTGGCCCAGATATAGCCAATAACCTCACCATGACGTTTGATCGGTAGCATTGAATTAAGGATGTCGCCGCGCACCTGTTGGCCTGAGACGACGATGGCCGACTGGGTGCTCATCACGTCACGTCCTGGGTGGTCAGGTGAGATAGTGAGTCCCACATTGCCCTGATAAAGCGCAGAAGGGGAGTAGGTGATCACGGCATCGAGGGCTTTGTGGTAGTAGCCCGCGCCCACGCCGGGAAACGCCTGTGTGATGCGCTCGGTGATGGGACCCAGCGCCTGATTAAGCGCACGAATGCGCGCGTCACGCGGCAAATTTGCATAGTCGCTAAAACGATCGCCCAAGGCATCGTTTAGCAGGGCTAACACCGATGACAGTTTTTTCTCTTTTTCAGATAAGACTGCTGAACGGCCTTCGGTTTCTACGATATAACCAATGGATATCGTCGGTACTGTCACCATCAGAATGGCCATCATGATCATTTGGTTGCGTAAACGTCGCGGGGTTAAACGACGCGTCAGCCATTTCAGGTCGGGCATTCTGACATCCGTACAAGGTATTTAAGTCAAACGACGATTATCAGGGGTTAAGATAATGTTTTCTCAGCGGTGTATCATATTCCCGTAAAGAGAGGGCATTGCGACGCCGGGCATTTACCGCTACCTTAACCACACTTATTCATACCCTGAGGCGGAGCTTCGCCCCTTTGAAATACCTTGCTTCTGTTCATGCAACCCTAAAAGTCTCACGCTACCTGTTCAGAGCGCTGGCGCTGCTGGTCTGGCTTCTGATTGCTTTTGCGAGTGTGTTCTACATTGTGAATGCGCTGCATCAGCGAGAATCGGAGATCCGTCAGGAGTTTACGCTTAGCTCCGATCAGGCGCAGCGCTACATTCAGCGCACGTCTGATGTGATCAAAGAGCTGAAATATATTGCAGAGAACCGCTTAACAGCGGAAAACGGCGTGATGTCGCTGCGGGCGCGGGATGACAAAACCGTGGTGCCCAATTTTGAGCCGCTGTTTGCTGATTCCGACTGTGCGGTGATGGGCAACGCCTGGCGTGGTTCACTGGAATCGCTGGCGTGGTTTATGCGCTACTGGCGCGACAATTTCTCCGCCGCCTATGACTTAAATCGCGTGTTTCTGATCGGCAGCGATAACCTGTGTATGGCCAACTTTGGTCTGCGTGATATGCCCGTGGAACGCGATGAGGCGTTGAAAGCGTTGCATGAACGCATCGTTAAGTACCGCAATGCGCCGCAGGACGAAAACGGCAATAACCTGTTCTGGATAAGCCAGGGGCCGCGTCCGGGCGTGGGCTATTTTTATGCGCTGACGCCGGTGTATCTGGCTAATCGCCTGCAGGCGCTGCTTGGCGTTGAGCAGCCGATTCGTATGGAAAACTTCTTCACGCCGGGTAATCTGCCGATGGGCGTGACTATCCTTGATGAAAATGGTCACGCGCTGATTTCGCTGGCTGGCCCTGAGGGGACGATCAAAGCTGAACCGCGTTGGATGCAGGAGCGTTCCTGGTTTGGTTATACGCCGGGTTTTCGCGAGCTGGTGCTGAAGAAAAATCTGCCGCCATCATCGCTCAGTATTGTGTATTCCGTCCCGGTCGATCTGGTGCTGGAACGTATTCGCATGTTGATCCTCAACGCTATTCTGTTGAATGTGCTGGTGGGTGCGGCGTTGTTTATGCTGGCACGTATGTATGAGCGACGTATTTTTATCCCTGCGGAAAGCGATGCCCAGCGTCTGGAAGAACATGAACAGTTTAACCGTAAAATTGTTGCCTCTGCGCCAGTCGGTATTTGTATTCTGCGCACTATCGACGGTATTAACATCCTGAGTAACGAGTTGGCGCATACCTATCTGAATATGTTGACCCACGAGGACAGGCAGCGGCTCACACAGATCATCTGCGGTCAGCAGGTTAATTTCGTTGATGTGCTCACCAGCAATAATACCAATCTGCAAATCAGCTTTGTGCATTCGCGCTATCGCAATGAAAACGTGGCGATTTGCGTACTGGTTGATGTTAGCGCACGTGTCAAAATGGAAGAGTCGCTGCAGGAGATGGCGCAGGCAGCGGAGCAGGCTAGCCAGTCTAAATCGATGTTCCTCGCCACGGTCAGCCATGAGCTGCGTACGCCGCTGTACGGCATTATCGGCAACCTGGATTTGCTGCAAACCAAAGAGTTGCCGAGTGGTGTCGATCGGTTGGTCACGGCGATGAACAACTCCTCCAGCCTGCTGCTGAAAATTATCAGCGATATTCTCGACTTCTCAAAAATTGAATCTGAACAGCTTAAGATTGAGCCGCGTGAGTTTTCACCGCGCGAGGTGATGAACCACATAACGGCCAACTACCTGCCGCTGGTGGTACGTAAGCAGCTGGGATTGTACTGTTTCATCGAACCGGATGTGCCGGTGGCGTTGAATGGCGATCCCATGCGCTTGCAGCAGGTGATCTCTAATCTGTTGAGCAATGCGATTAAGTTCACCGATACCGGCTGCATTGTGCTGCATGTGCAGCGTCATGGTGATTATCTCAGTATTCGCGTACGTGATACCGGCGTGGGCATTCCGGCCAAAGAAGTCGTGCGTCTGTTCGATCCGTTCTTTCAGGTCGGCACCGGCGTTCAGCGTAATTTTCAGGGGACCGGATTGGGGCTGGCGATTTGTGAAAAACTGATCAGCATGATGGATGGTGATATAGCCGTCGATTCCGAACCCGGAATGGGCAGCCAGTTTACGGTGCGTATTCCACTGTATGGTGCGCAGTATCCACTGAAGAAAAGTGTGGAAGGGCTGACCAATACCCGCTGCTGGCTGGCGGTACGTAATGCTTCACTGTATCGCTTTATCGAAGCCAGCCTGACGCGTAACGGGATGACGGTGCTGCGCTATGAAGGTCAGCAACCCGACGCTGATGACGTGCTGATTGCCGATGATGTGCAGGAACAGGCATGGCAGGGACGCGCCGCGGTGATTTTCTGTCGCCGACATATCGGCATTCCGCAGGAGAGAGCGCCGGGTGAGTGGGTGCACAGCGTGGCCTCACCGCACGAGCTGCCTGCGCTGCTGGCGCATATATATCGCGTTGAGCTGGAGGATGAAAATCTCTCCAGCGCGCTGCCTGCCCCGGATAAAATCGGCAGTACCCACGATGACATGATGATTCTGGTGGTTGACGATCATCCGATCAACCGCCGCTTGTTGGCCGATCAGTTGGGATCGTTGGGGTATCAGTGTAAAACGGCCAATGATGGTGTAGACGCACTCAATGTGCTGAGCAAAAATCATATCGATATCGTGTTGAGCGACGTCAACATGCCGAATATGGACGGTTACCGCCTGACGCAGCGCATTCGTCAGCTGGGGCTCACATTGCCGGTGGTTGGCGTAACGGCGAACGCACTGGCAGAAGAGAAGCAGCGTTGTCTGGAGTCAGGGATGGATAGTTGCTTATCCAAGCCGGTGACGTTGGATGTGCTGAAGCAGACGCTGACGGTGTATGCGGAAAGAGTGAGAAAAACGCGGGGATAAAAAATGCCGGATGGCGGCGTTTGCCTTATCCGGCCTACGGAACATACCTCAATGAGGTATCGTTCGTAGGCCGGATAAACGTAGCGCCATCAGGCATGTTGATGGAAAAGGAATCAGTCTTTGTCGGACGGGCTTAGCGTCACGGACGAGAGATAATTCAGCAGGGCGATATCGTTTTCAACGCCCAGTTTCATCATCGCGGACTTTTTCTGGCTACTGATGGTTTTAATGCTGCGGTTGAGCTTTTTGGCGATTTCAGTGACCAGGAAACCTTCCGCGAACAGGCGCAGAACTTCGCTCTCTTTCGGCGAAAGACGTTTGTCACCATACCCGCTGGCACTGATTTTCTCCAGCAAACGAGAAACGCTTTCTGGGGTAAATTTCTTGCCTTTTTGCAGCGCCGCCAGTGCTTTTGGCAGATCCGTTGGCGCACCCTGTTTCAGCACGATCCCTTCAATGTCGAGATCCAGCACCGCGCTGAGGATCGCCGGGTTGTTGTTCATGGTCAGGACGATGATCGACAGGCTTGGGAAATGGCGTTTGATGTATTTAATTAACGTGATCCCGTCACCGTATTTATCTCCCGGCATAGAGAGATCGGTTATCAACACATGCGCGTCTAATTTCGGCAAATTGTTGATCAGTGCAGTGGAGTCTTCAAATTCGCCGACAACGTTCACCCATTCGATTTGCTCAAGTGATTTACGAATACCGAACAGTACAATCGGATGGTCATCGGCAATAATTACGTTCATAGTGTTCATGTATTGGGCTACCTTGCTACAGCAAGCTCTTGACGTAAGTGTCAATGTCGCTGATGTACTTTTCTATACCTGGAGCATCTTTTTCTTGAATAAGATGTTCCAGCGCTTCACATAACTGCTTGCCGGGTACCAGATTAAGCATGGCAAACACGCCTTTCAGGCGATGGGCGGTTTGGGCTAACGCAGCGAAATCGCTGGTTTCCGCCTCAGTATACAACCTCTTAACATCATCCGGTACTGTGTCTACAAAGAGTGCATAGTAACCACTGGCATGAAGTTCGGCGTTTTCATCTCCGCCGAGGGGGATTTCCTGGATCTCTTCCTGCGCCAGCTGCTCTTCTATTAGCTCGAGGACAGCTTCCTGCATAGCATTGCTCATATTAAAGTTGACGCGCAGCTGACCAGGGCCAATTTTGCGTACGCCAGACTCATCATCGCTTAAAAGCAAGCCCGAGGCAGTAAGATTAGACGGATTATCAGTTAAAAAGAGATCATATTCTTGACTACTCAACCGTTCATCGGGCGTGATGCAGGTGGCTCCCCAGTTTTCTAACTGACGTAATACGATGCTACGTACCTCACTGGAGGTGACATCAACCATTACGCAGACGTCATCCAACAGGCGCTCTTCAATGTCAGCATGTTGGTCATGCAGCGGCATTTTAACATGGACGATATAACGCGTTCCAAGTTCTTCACGCGCTTTGATATTCAGGTGCCCGCCCAGTTTACGGGCCAGCTGATCGCATAGCCAAAACGTCAGCGGGTTGGCTTTGCCATAGCGATCGCCCTGCGTTTCATTGATGAACGGAAAATGTAGATTATCAATTTCATTCAACGTTACGCCTTCACCAGTATCCAGAATACGGAAGGTAAGGCGCTCTGCCTCTGATTCATCCTGGTCAACTTCGAGGGTAATTTTCCCAATTTGCGTGGTGGTTACCGCGTATTGAATCAACAGCAGCAGAATACGGCGCAGGGCGTCACGGTCGCCGCGGCGTTCATCGCTGGCGCTGAGGTTATTTTTAATCAGCAGCTGCAGGCCTTTGCGTTTAATGACCGGCAGAACGTCAGGCACCACTTCATCAATTAACGTTTGAACGGAGAACAGCGTGGACTCGCTTTTCCAGCTGTCGCTCTCGAGAATATTGGCCAACTGAATTTCATCAACCATTTGCACCAGCACATCGGCCTGATTTGCCAGTTTTTGGCTGTCAGGCGTATTGAGTGCGGCGGCATTAACGGCCAGTATTCTGGCCGGATCTTTCAGGGCACTGCCGATATTCTGCATAAATGCGGCGCGGGCCTGCTGATTTTTCTCATACAGGCGCTGGGCTTGTTTCAGTTTTTTATTCACCAGCACTTCTTTGTCCTGGTCGCGAATAATAAAGATCTGCGTACGCGGTGATATCTGGCTGCGGAACAGTCGGATTTCATACAGTTCATTATTAATGGTGGCCTGGATCACGCCCTGATGCTGCTCAGCCATGCTAGTTATGTTTTGCAAATTCAAATGCGGCAGCAGGTGGTCGGCAATTTTATTGCTGATGACCGTACGGTTAGCCTCCTGGTCGTGCACCAATAAGCCCAGCGGCAGCAGTGAAACAATCTCTTCGTTGATTGCTCGCAAAACGCGTAATTCATTATTGGCGGCAAGGTTTGGCGCTACGTCGGTCGAGCGGGCAGGGAGGTGGCGAAAGGTGGTATAGCCAAACAACGCCAGTGCCAGCAATGCGATGTTCAGCAACAGCGGCAGCAGGATATTTTGCAAGGTGTCGAGCAGCAATGAACCGAACGGGACCTGCCAGACCAGTCGCATATCCGTTGAGTTTAGCGCCGATGAAATCTCAATTTTGGCGTTATTGAAGCTGATACTGACGCTGTCAGGCGACTCTTTTTCATTACTGTGCTCGACCGTTGAGGTGGCATCAGGTTCCAGATGAAAACTGTCCAGCGGCATGCCTGGTGGGATCAGATCATTAATGGGCAGGTCAAACGCCACCACGGTGGCCAGATGTCCCGGCTGATTAAAGGTGGTACGCAGTGTGAAGTAATGGCCGTTTTGCCAGACCAGGCGGCGCAGTGAGGAGAAGCTTTCACGTTCATCCAGCGCATTGGCCTGCTGTAGCATTTCTGCGCGGCGCGAATCGACGATATTACCAATCGTCGACTCTTTAAAGCCGGAGGTCAGATCTTTCAGTGGCAACGTCGAAATCAGGATCAGGCTGTTGTCCTGGCCATTGAGATAATACATTGACCATGGGACATTCTCGGCTCCCCACAGGGTATCCAGGTAGGTTGAGATACGCTGGGTCATCTCCAGCGTTGAGCTGTCATGCGAGCCAAAAATAAGCGCTTCGGTTTTTCTGCGTGGTTTCTCAAGATAGTAGATATCTTGTTTCAAACGGGTTTCTTGTAGTCCATCCGCTGTGGCGGATTGCGGGGTGGCGGCAATATTGTCATAAATTTGCCACGTGACGTACCGCCAGGTATCTACTCGTTTATGGATGGCATGCGTGATATCGACAATCTGATAGCTCTTATCTTTTAGCCAGGTGTTGACCGCGCTCTGGACCATCACACCCATCATCACTAACAGCACAACGATCAGTAATAAGAAGAAACGGGTAATACTTCCCGGAAGTAGGGAAAATCGGGTAGAAGCCGTTGTGTCTGACTGACTCATTCGTGTTTAAGACCTGTTAGAACGATGCTTAAGATGAAGGGGCAGTATAAAGGGTAATGGATGAATTGCCATACTCTCGCAGCACTGGACGCATGGCATGTGTTTACCGCACATCTTGCTTCGTCACGGCGTGGTCAATCTGTACAGTCCACCGTGTCAGGTACAAATAGAAATTTTGAACCTAAGAAATTAGCATTAAATAACAAGAAATTATTAGATAAGCTTAGGTGTGATTAATACACAAAGAAATAGTTAATAATTGTTATAGTTTTTGGTTGGTAGCACAGGACTGTCAGTTTTGTGTAAATTAGGGTAAAAAAAAACCGAACGCAGAGCATTCGGTTGAAATAGGGGTAAACAGACATTCAAGAATGAATGACGGTAATAAATAAAGTTAATGATGATAGCAGTGCTATTTTAGTTGCGAGTGAAGATTTTGTTTTGTCATTCAGTGCTATGAGTTTTTTGAATGCAATTAGTTGATTTATATCGCTATCTGTATATTTCTTGACTATTCGTGCTTATTTTGCTCATTTTTTGATTTTTAAAAAGTTCCCTGATACTAACATTTTGAAACATCTATGTAGATAAATGAAACACCTTTAAAGTTTTAGTATCATATTCGTGTTGGATTATTCTGTGTTTTTGCGGAGAATGAAGTTGCCGACTGGTTAATGAACGTAATCAGTATGCAGTGGCATAAAAAAAGCAATAAAGGCATATAACAGAGGGTTAATAACATGAAAGTCAAAGTACTGTCCCTCCTGGTCCCAGCTCTGCTGGTAGCAGGTACCGCGAATGCGGCTGAAATTTACAACAAAGACGGCAACAAATTAGACCTGTACGGTAAAGTCGACGGTCTGCACTATTTCTCCGATAACAAAGGTGATGATGGTGACAAGACTTACATGCGTATCGGCTTCAAAGGCGAAACTCAGGTTAACGACCAACTGACCGGTTACGGCCAGTGGGAATACCAGATTCAAGGTAACGCGGCTGAAAGTGAAAACAACTCCTGGACCCGTGTGGCGTTTGCGGGTCTGAAATTCGCTGATGCCGGTTCTTTCGACTACGGTCGTAACTACGGCGTGGTTTACGACGTAACGTCCTGGACCGACGTTCTGCCGGAATTCGGTGGTGACACCTACGGTGCTGACAACTTCATGCAGCAGCGTGGTAACGGCTTCGCGACCTACCGTAACACCGATTTCTTCGGCCTGGTTGATGGTCTGAACTTTGCCATTCAGTACCAGGGCAAAAACGGTAGCGTGAGCGGCGAAGACGAGAACGGCAGAACGTTCACTGGCGTGACCAACAACGGTCGTGATGCACTGCGTCAGAATGGCGACGGTGTTGGCGGATCGATCACGTATGATATCGGTGAAGGCTTCGCGCTGGGTACCGCAGTCACCAGCTCCAAACGTACTGACGAGCAGAACCGTTTAAACTTCGGTACTGGCGATCGTGCTGAAACCTACACCGGTGGTCTGAAATACGACGCGAACAACGTGTACCTGGCAGCACAGTACACCCAGACCTACAACGCAACGCGTGCAGGTGATTTAGGCTGGGCTAACAAAGCGCAGAACTTCGAAGCCGTTGCACAGTACCAGTTCGACTTCGGTCTGCGTCCGTCCGTGGCTTACCTGCAGTCCAAAGGTAAAGACCTGGGTCGTGGTTATGGCGACGAAGACATCCTGAAATATGTTGATGTTGGCGCGACTTACTACTTCAACAAAAACATGTCTACCTATGTTGATTACAAAATCAACCTGCTGGATGACAACAACTTCACCCGTGATGCGGGTATCTCTACCGATGATATCGTAGCGCTGGGTCTGGTTTACCAGTTCTAATCTGCGTTCATTGTTATTAAAAGGCCCTGCGGGGCCTTTTTTAATGCCGTTATTCCGGCGTACAGGCAACCCTTTTTGGTGTACTCTTGCGTCCGTTCGCATGAGGATAATCACGTATGGATATGAATTTTTGCCGCGCAGCCCTGTTGGCTGTGACGATCTTTTTTGTCGGCTGCGATAACGCACCAAAGCCGGTTCAGACCACACCGCCTGCGGCCACCGTACTGGAAGGCAAAACGATGGGCACCTTCTGGCGGGTTAGCGTGGTGAACGTTGATGCTAAACGCGCCGAAGAACTGCGGGTCAAGATCCAGACGCAGCTTGATGCTGACGATCAGCTGCTCTCTACCTATAAAAACGATTCTGCGCTGATGCGTTTTAACTTGTCGAAAAGCCTGTCGCCCTGGCCGGTCAACGATGCCATGGCGGATATCATCACCTCGGCGCTACGTATTGGCGCGAAAACCGATGGCGCGATGGACATCACCGTCGGCCCGTTGGTTAACCTGTGGGGATTTGGTCCGGACAAGCAGCCGCTGCATATCCCCACGCAGGCACAAATTGATGCCGCAAAAGCACAAACCGGGCTGCAGCACCTGAGCGTAATCAATGACACGCGGCAGAACTATCTGCAGAAAGATCTACCGGATCTGTATGTCGATCTCTCTACCGTTGGTGAAGGTTATGCTGCCGATCATCTGGCCCGACTGATGGAGCAGGAGGGGATCGCCCGTTATCTGGTGTCCGTTGGTGGGGCGCTGAACAGCCGGGGGATGAACGCCGAGGGACGTCCGTGGCGAGTAGCGATCCAGAAACCCACCGATCGGGAAAACGCGGTGCAGGCGGTTGTAGATATTAACGGTCATGGCATCAGCACGTCCGGGAGTTATCGCAATTATTACGAACTGGACGGAAAGCGTCTGTCGCATGTTATCGATCCGCAAACCGGTCGGCCAATTGAGCATAATCTGGTCTCGGTGACAGTGATTGCGCCTACGGCACTGGAGGCCGACGGCTGGGATACCGGGCTGATGGTGCTCGGCACGGATAAAGCCAAAGAGGTGGTGCGTCGTGAAGGGCTGGCGGTTTATATGATCTTCAAAGAAGGCGAGGGGTTTAAAACCTGGATGTCGCCGCAGTTCGAAAGCTTTCTGGTCAGCGATAAAAATTAAAAAGCAAGATTGCAGGTTTTTATGCCCTGCAATGCGGACACACTGAGGCTAAGCACTATGCTTAACAAAGGAGTCCATTATGAATAATCTTCAACGCGTAACCGATGAGGACCGTTGGCAGTCTGTGTTACAGCGTGACGCGGACGCTGACGGTCAGTTTGTTTTTGCCGTACAGACCACGGGTATCTTTTGTCGACCGTCATGTCGGGCTAAACATGCGCTGCGTAAAAATGTCCGTTTCTTTGCCGATGCCGGGCAGGCGTTAGCGGCAGGATTTCGTCCCTGCAAACGCTGTCAGCCGGATAAAGCCAACGCGCAGCAGCAGCGGCTGGAGAAGATTAGCCTGGCGTGCCAGCTGTTAGAGCAGGAGTCGCCGCTCACGCTGGAGGCTTTAGCCCAGCAAGTGGCGATGAGCCCGTTTCATCTACATCGTCTGTTTAAAGCTACGACGGGCATGACGCCGAAAGCGTGGCAGCAGTCCTGGCGCGTCAGGCGTTTGCGTGACGCGCTGGCGAAAGGCGCACCGGTGACCCAGGCGATTTTGAATGCCGGCTTCCCCGACAGCAGCAGCTATTACCGTAAAGCGGATGGAGCGCTGGGCATGACGGCAAAGCAGTTTCGTCAAGGCGGCGATAAGCTGGCGATTCGCTATACCGTGGCGGACTGCGCACTGGGCCGCTGCCTGGTAGCGGAAAGTGAACGCGGTATCTGCGCAATTTTACTCGGCGACGACGATGCAACGCTGGTATCTGAGCTGCATGAACTGTTTCCTGCAGCACGTGGTGTGCCTGCGGATCCCGATTTTCAACAGCGTGTGCGCGAAGTGATCGCGGTCATTAACTCACGCAATACCCCATTGTCGCTGCCGCTGGATATTCGGGGAACCGCGTTTCAGCAGCAGGTGTGGCAGGCGCTGCGTGACATTCCCTGTGGCGAAACGGTGAGCTACCAGCAGTTGGCGAATGCCGTGGGGAAACCGAAAGCGGTGCGCGCTGTGGCGAGTGCCTGCGGAGCAAATAAGCTGGCGATTGTGATCCCGTGTCATCGGGTGATCCGCGGCGATGGCGCGCTTTCGGGTTATCGCTGGGGCGTCGCCCGCAAGGCGCAACTGCTGCACCGTGAAACCACAGGTGAGGACAGATAATGCTCGATCTCTTTGCGCAGGCAAAACCCTGGCAGGAGCCGCTGGCGTCCGGTGCGGTCATTTTGCGCCGTTTTGCGTTTGATGCCGCGCCTTCTTTATTACAGGAAATGGCGGTTGTCGTCAGACAATCGCCGTTTCGCCAGATGGTGACCCCCGGCGGATATACGATGTCGGTGGCGATGACCAACTGTGGTCAATTGGGGTGGACGACCGATCAGCATGGCTACCTCTATTCTCCGGTCGATCCGTTGACCGGTAGCGCCTGGCCGCGTTTACCTGACGTTTTTGCCGAACTGTGTCAACAGGCGGCGACCGCTGCGGGCTATCCCGATTTCCGACCAGATGCCTGTTTGATCAACCGCTATACGCCAGGGGCAAAACTGTCGTTGCATCAGGATAAAGACGAACCCGACCTGCAAGCGCCCATTGTTTCTGTCTCGCTGGGCCTGCCGGCAATCTTTCAGTTCGGTGGTCTGAAGCGCAACGATCCGTTAAAGCGGCTGCTGCTGGAACACGGTGATGTGGTGGTGTGGGGCGGGAAATCGCGCTTGTTTTATCATGGTATACAGCCGCTTAAGACTGGCTACCATCCGTTGACAACGGACTGCCGTTACAATCTGACTTTTCGCCGGGCGAGTAAAGAAGAATAAAAATAAGAATTATTATTGCTGTCGGCGAAGAGATGTTTAAACTGCGGGCTGTTATTACTTGTCCGGGTTGAACACATGGAACTTTTACTTCTTGTCTGGCGGCAGTATCGCTGGCCATTTATCAGCGTCATGGCGCTCAGCCTTGCCAGTGCTGCGTTGGGGATTGGGCTGATTGCGTTTATCAACCAGCGCCTGATTGAAACGGTCGACACCACGCTTATGGTGCTGCCGGAGTTTCTCGGCCTGCTGCTGTTGCTGATGATCGTGACCCTTGGTTCACAGCTGGCGTTGACCACGCTGGGACACCACTTTGTCTACCGTCTGCGTAGCGAATTTATCAAACGTATTCTGGATACTCACGTCGAGCGCATCGAACAGCTCGGTAGCGCCGCGTTGCTGGCTGGTTTAACCAGCGATATCCGCAATATCACCATCGCCTTTGTCCGCCTGCCGGAGCTGGTGCAGGGGATTATATTGACCGTCGGGTCTGCGGCATATCTGGCGATGCTGTCGACCAAAATGTTGCTGGTGACGGCAATCTGGATGGCGATCACCATCTGGGGTGGATTTGTGCTGGTGGCGCGGGTGTACAAACACATGGCCACGTTGCGTGAAACCGAAGACAAGCTGTACAGCGATTACCAGACGGTGCTGGAAGGGCGCAAAGAGCTGACCCTTAACCGTGAACGTGCTGAGCATATTTTTAATCAACTGTACGTCCCGGATGCCAAAGAGTACCGCCACCATATTATTCGTGCCGATACCTTCCACCTGAGCGCGGTCAACTGGTCGAACATTATGATGTTGGGTGCCATTGGCCTGGTGTTCTGGATGGCTAACAGCCTCGGCTGGGCGGATACCAACGTCGCGGCAACCTATTCGCTGACGCTGCTGTTCCTGCGTACGCCGCTGCTGTCTGCCGTTGGCGCGCTGCCCACGCTGCTCACCGCCCAGGTGGCGTTTAATAAACTGAATAAATTTGCACTGGCACCGTTTAAGGCTGAATTCCCTCGTCCTACTGCATTCCCAAACTGGAAAACGCTCGAGCTACGTAACGTAGTTTTCCACTATCAGGACAATGCTTTCTCCGTTGGGCCGGTCAATCTGACCATTCACCGTGGCGAGCTGATCTTCCTGATTGGCGGCAATGGCAGCGGGAAATCTACGCTGGCCATGTTACTGACTGGGTTATACCAGCCGCAGTCTGGCGAGATCCTGCTCGACGGTAAGGCGGTGGCGGTCGACAAACCTGAAGACTACCGCAAGCTGTTCTCCGCCGTGTTTACCGACGTCTGGCTGTTTGACAAACTGCTGGGGCCGGAAGGTCAATCGGCCAACCCGGCGCTGGTCGATAAGTGGCTGGAACATCTGCAGATGGCGCACAAGCTGGAGTTGAACGACGGGCGCATTCTGAATCTTAAGCTGTCGAAAGGGCAGAAAAAACGCGTGGCACTGCTGCTGGCGTTAGCCGAGGAACGCGACATTATTCTGCTGGATGAATGGGCTGCCGATCAGGACCCGCACTTCCGGCGCGAATTCTACCAGGTGCTGTTGCCGTTGATGCAAGAGATGGGCAAAACCATTTTTGCCATTAGTCACGATGATCACTACTTTATTCATGCCGATCGCTTGCTTGAGATGCGCAATGGCCAACTGACTGAGCTGTTGGGCGACGATCGCGACGCTGCCTCGCGTGATGCCGTCGCACGTACTGCCTGAATCGGTGAGTTGTTACCCGATGGCACTACGCTTATCGGGCCTATAACTCCGCGTGCCGCCGGTTTTTTATCCATCCGGCGGCTTCGTTTATTGTTATTTACATAATTCGGCATCATGATTAATGATATTTCATATCATGGATTTATGATTGATGTCCGTAATAAACAAAAATAGCGCCAGGCTACGTGATGAAGAACGTGCCCGCCTGATCTGGCTGCTGACCACTGATAAAGCCATTATTTCAACGCTGTTGGGCAAGCTTACCCTGGCTGAGCAATATGACGTCGGTACGCTTGCCGACGATATTGCTGAGGTAGGGGCGCTGGTGGAGCATTTGCCGCCACCCGATCTGGCCGATACCCTCGAAGCATTACCCTCCGAAGAGCGTCACGCGCTGTGGCGGCTGATCCAAAGCGACAAGCGTGGTTATGTGTTGCTGGAGGCGTCTGAAAACGTCTGGGACGATCTGATCGATGAAATGTCGGACCGGGAATTGCTCGACGCGCTGCAATACCTCGACATCGACGAGCAGATTTACGTGGTGCAGCATTTACCGCGTAACCTGACCGGTCGACTGCTGGCGACGTTACCGGCGGAAGAGCGGGCGCGCGTGCGCCAGGTGATGCACTACGAGAAGAATCGCGTCGGTGCGATCATGGAGTTCGAGGTCATTACCGTGCGCCCGGACGTGACGCTGGAGGTGGTACAACGCTACCTGCGACGGCTGGGTAAAATGCCGGAGAACACCGATAAACTCTTCGTCACCGACCGCAATAAAGTGCTGGTGGGCGAGCTGACGTTAACCCGTATTCTGCTCAATGACGTGCAACGCAAAGTCAGTGAGGTGATGGAAGACGATCCGCTCACCTTTGCTCCGGAAGATATCGCCGAGCACGCCGCGCGTACCTTTGAACGTGATAACCTGGTCAGTGCGGCGGTGGTGGACCCAACCGGCAAGCTGATGGGGCGTTTAACCATCGATGAGATCGTCGATGTGGTGTATGAAGAAACGGACACCGATCTGCGCCGAATGGGGGGCTTAAGCGCCGGAGAAGATGTCTTTGCCCCGGTTACCAAAGCGGTAAAAACCCGTTGGGCCTGGCTGGCCGTTAATCTCTGTACCGCATTTATCGCATCGCGCGTCATCGACGGTTTTGAACACACGATTTCACAGCTGGTGGCGCTGGCCTCGCTCATGCCCATCGTGGCGGGGATCGGCGGCAATACCGGTAATCAGACCATCACCATGATTGTCCGCGCGCTGGCGCTGCAAAACATTCAGCCAGGAAACCTGACGTTCCTGATCCTGCGCGAAATGGGCGTGGCGGTGATTAACGGGCTGGTCTGGGGCGGGATTATGGGCGGCATCACCTGGTGGTTGTACGATGACATGGCGCTCGGCGGCGTGATGACCCTGGCAATGATGCTTAATCTGTTAATGGCAGCGCTGATGGGGGTGATTATTCCAATGACCATGGTCAAGCTGGGGCGCGACCCGGCGATCGGCTCAAGCGTGATGATCACCGCTATTACCGACACCGGCGGGTTCTTTATTTTTCTCGGTCTGGCGACGCTGTTTTTGGTGTAGTCGGGCGTTTGCCTCTGACGATGCGTGGCAGGACCAGCATCGTCAATACCCCGGCAACCACGCCAATAGCCAGGTTGCCGGTCGACACCGTTGCAGCAACGGTAATCAGCATCACCAGCGTTTCGCTGACCGGCATTTTCGCCAGTGTCGCTGGCTGAATGCTGTGCCAGCTGAACGTTTTCACCGCCACAATGACCATAATACCTGCCAGCACTGACATGGGGATTTTTGCCATCATGTCGCTTAACGCAGTGACCAACAGCAGCAAGACCAGCCCAGCGGCGAACGTGGAGACGCGGCTGCGTCCTTTACCCATCTCAACGTTAACAATCGTTTGACCAATCATCGCGCATCCGGCGATACCGCCATATAACCCGGCCAGAATATTGGCTATCCCCAGCCCCGTACTTTCACGATTTTTATTCGAGGGCGTGACCGTCAGATCGTCAACCAGTCGGGCGGTAAGCAGCGACTCCATCAAGCCGACAAAGGCAATACTCAGCGCGCAGGGCCAGATAATCGCCAACGTGTGCAGGTTGAGAGGCACCAACAGCTGCGTGAATCCGGGTAATCCACCGCTCAATGAGCCTTCGTCACCGACGGTAGGCAACAACTGCCCGCTGGTCACAGTGAAGACCGTCAGCAGCACGATGGCAATCAGCGGCGCGGGAATACTTTTAATAAACCGCGGTACCCACAGCACGATAAGCAGCGTCAGAACAAACAGCCCCCAAATCAACGGGCTTTTACTCCAGAAGTGCGGAACCTGAGCAAAGAAGATCAAGATGCCTAGCGCGTTAACAAAGCCGGTCATCACGGCCCCAGGGATAAAACGCATCAGTCGTGCCATCCCCAATACACCAAACAGGATTTGGATAACCCCGGCCAGCAGCACCGCGGGCAGGATGTACTGTACGCCGTGCTGATGCACCATTGGGCCAATCACCAGCGCCACCGATCCGGCTGCGGCGGTAACCATGGCCGGACGTCCGCCTAAAAAGGACATCGCCAGACACAGGACAACCGAGGCTATCAGGCTGACTTTGGGGTCTACGCCGGCGATAACAGAAAAAGAGATCACTTCCGGGATCAGCGCCAGCGCCGTGACCACGCCGGCCAGTGTTTCGCGCATCAGCAGGCGGGGTTGACGCAGCACAACGCCGACGGAATGTTCCGCCACGGCGGCAGGGGATGAATCAGTCGCAGACATAGTTACTCTCAGGTCAGAAATGGCCTGATAACAGCAGACCGGCAGGCATCCGTGCGGTGAATAGCAAAGCGCTGCATAGTACCCGCCTGACGGGTAGGTTTCCAGAAATGATTGTCAATAACCGTATAAAAAATCAACCTATTAATAACATTTTTAAAATTTAAACATAAATTATAAACATTATTTTATTATTTTTTACTTAAGTGTTACCGTTGGGCCGTTCGATTTTCACCTGCATGAAAAGCAAAAAGCGATACTAAAAGTAAGGCATTAACATTATGAAAAAAGTGACAGCCATGCTCTTCACCATGGCCCTGGGGCTGAATGTTGTCTCGATGGCGGCAAAAGCGAAAGCTGTGGAAGAGCAGGAAACGGATGTACTGTTGATTGGCGGCGGCATCATGAGCGCCACATTGGGAACCTATTTACAGGAACTGGAACCACAATGGTCTATGACCATGGTCGAGCGACTGGATGGGGTGGCCGAGGAGAGTTCAAACGGCTGGAACAATGCCGGCACGGGCCACTCCGCGCTGATGGAACTGAACTACACGCCGAAAAAAGCCGACGGTACTGTCAG
The DNA here is from genome assembly GCF_005280805.1 of Citrobacter sp. TBCS-14. Classification (NCBI taxonomy): domain Bacteria; kingdom Pseudomonadati; phylum Pseudomonadota; class Gammaproteobacteria; order Enterobacterales; family Enterobacteriaceae; genus Citrobacter; species Citrobacter sp. TBCS-14. The sequence continues at coordinate 24,645 of NZ_SZWM01000141.1, read as the reverse complement.
CATTGAAAAGGCCGTTGAAATTAACGAAGCCTTCCAGATTTCCCGCCAGTTTTGGGCCTATCAGGTCAATAACGACGTGATGCATGACCCACGCTCATTTATCACTACCGTTCCCCACATGAGCTTTGTCTGGGGGGATGAGAACGTTAACTTCCTGCGCGCGCGTTATAAAGCCCTGCAGCAAAGTTCGCTGTTCCGTGGCATGCGCTACTCCGAAGATCACGCCCAGATCAAAGAGTGGGCACCGCTGGTGATGGAAGGACGCGATCCAAACCAGAAAGTGGCAGCAACGCGTACCGAGATTGGGACTGACGTCAACTACGGCGAAATTACGCGCCAGCTGATCGCTTCGTTACAGAAAAAGCCTAACTTTGCGCTGCAACTCAGTACCGAAGTACGGGGTTTTAAGCGTAACGCTGATAACAGCTGGACCGTCACGGTTGCTGATCTGAAAAACAACGCAGCGGAACGCGACATCAAGGCGAAGTTTGTCTTTATTGGCGCCGGTGGCGCTGCGCTGAAACTGTTGCAGGAAACCGACATCCCGGAAGCGAAAGGCTACGGCGGATTCCCGGTTGGCGGACAGTTCCTGGTGGCGGAAAACCCGGATGTGGTGAATCGCCACCTGGCGAAAGTATACGGTCAGGCTTCTGTCGGTGCACCGCCGATGTCCGTACCGCACATTGACACCCGTATTCTGGATGGCAAACGCGTGGTGCTGTTTGGACCGTTTGCGACCTTCTCCACCAAGTTCCTGAAAAACGGTTCATTGTGGGATCTGCTGAGTTCTACCACCACTTCAAACGTTATGCCGATGATGAATGTGGGTCTGGATAATTTCGATCTGGTGAAATATCTGGTCAGCCAGGTCATGCTCAGCGACGACGACCGTTTTGCTGCGCTGCAGGAATACTACCCGCAGGCGAAGAAAGAAGACTGGCGTTTGTGGCAGGCGGGCCAGCGCGTGCAGATCATCAAAAGTGATGAAGACAAGGGCGGCGTTCTGCGTCTGGGGACCGAAGTGGTGAGCGACAAAGACGGCACGATTGCCGCACTGTTGGGTGCATCACCGGGCGCGTCAACGGCGGCACCGATCATGCTGCATCTGATGGAAAAAGTGTTTAAAGATAAAGTCGCCAGCCCGCAATGGCAGGCGAAGCTGAAAACGATTATTCCGTCTTACGGCACCAAGCTGAACGGTAACGTCGAGGCCACGGAACAAGAGCTGCAGTACACCAGTGGCGTTCTGGGTCTGAAATACGATAAACCGCAGGTGGCTGATGAAACGCCTCAACCGCAGTTAAAACCTCAGGCTCAACCGCAGCCAGAGCAGAAAGCGGTTGCGGATATCGCACTGTAATCGCATGGTTGCATGCCGGATGGCGCTGCGCTTATCCGGCCTACAACACGCTATACGTAGGCCGGATAAGGCGGTACGCCGCCATCCGGCACATTCTCATTTATCGCGCGACTGCGTCCTGAATCTTCTCTTCTGCTTTCCAGATACGGTATTTTACTTCTACGTTTTCCGGGGTGTAGACCACAATCGGTAATTTGCTGTTGTAACGCAACATACCGTCGTCACCTAAATGAGCGGTAATAAACTTCTTCTCTTTCTTGCCGTCCGGGCAGGCCATCATGGTTGACACCGGAGAGGTAACTTTGTCGAATACGTAGTAGTCGTAACCCCAACCTTCCAGCGTTTTGCTGTCCAGTTCTCCGCCCAGGCGATGCTGGTTGCAGTCAACGTCCAGCGTTTGGCCGATCAGCAGTTCTACCTTTAGAGTAGATTCATCTTTCTCAGGAGTAAGCTGGATAACCTGGCGTTTCATCCCTTTGTCTGCTTTTGGATACGGGGCGACTTTTTCCAGCGGCTGAGCGGGAGTATCACTGGTTGCTGCCCATGCAGAGGTGCTGGCAAACGTGGCTAGCAGGATGGCAGGGACGATGGTCTTCATCTTATTGTTCACAGTGTTTCCTTTCTTCTGTCTTCTGAACGTGTTTTTCGCAGATTAGCATATTCACATGCGCTATTAATCTAAATTTACTTATATTTAAGGTGTATTAATTGAATGTTTAATTATTAACTAGAGATATGTGCTAAGAATTATCCTATTTTTAAGATTATTCTCTTTTATATGTATTCGTTATATAATTGTTTATATAACTCATTGAAATGTGAGTAAAAGCGCGTTTTTTTATACCAACCCTACACTCTTTTGATCCGGCAACAGCATTTACCCCGATTGGGGTATGCACCTCTAACACATCCTGAAATATCTTACTGTTAAAAATAACTACTCATAAATAGTGCGGTTACTTATTGTCGTTCAACCCGCTCAGGGAGAGCGTCATTTATGGAAGGACAATGTCATGGTTGATTTATCCCGTCGAGGCATGTTGACAGGTAGCTGGCGTAACGCCAGTACGGGGATCCGTCCGCCGTGGAGCATGGAAGAATCTCACTTTCTGGCGCATTGCCTGCGTTGTGACGCCTGCGTCCAGGCGTGTGAAACCGGCATCCTGCAGCGAGGCCAGGGCGGTTTTCCGAGCGTAAATTTCAAACACGGCGAGTGCAGCTTTTGTTACGCCTGCGCAGAGGCCTGTCCCGAATCACTCTTTCTTCCGCGCCACACCAGGGCCTGGGATCTGAATGTTACGATCGGTGAAAACTGTCTCGCCAATCAATCTGTAGAGTGCCATCGCTGTCAGGATAGCTGTGAACCCATGGCCATTACCTTTCGCCCCACGCTGTCCGGTATATATCAGCCACAGCTCGACAATCAAGCCTGTAGCGGATGTGGTGCGTGTGTCGCGACCTGTCCGGTATCAGCCATTAATGCGGAGTACCACCATGGACACTAACTGGCAGGTTTGCAGCCTGGTCGTTCAGGCCAAAAGTCAGCACATCAACGATATCGCTACGCAGTTACGTACATTTCCAGGTTGTGAAGTTGCACTCAGCGATGTGGAAAGCGGCCAACTGATTGTGGTGGTAGAAGCAGAACACAGTGAAACACTAATGAAAACAATTGAGTCAGTGCGCAACGTTGCGGGCGTACTGGCGGTGTCGCTGGTTTATCACCAGCAGGATGAGCAAGGTGAGGAAACACCATGAAACTCAGTCGTCGTAGCTTTATGAAAGCTAACGCCGTTGCGGCCGCTGCGGCGGCTGCCGGGTTAAGCGTGCCGGGCGTTGCCCGCGCGGTAGTCGGTCAGCAAGAAGCGATCAAATGGGACAAAGCCCCGTGCCGTTTTTGCGGTACTGGCTGTGGCGTATTGGTAGGCACCCAGCAAGGCCGTGTTGTGGCATGCCAGGGTGACCCGGAAGCGCCGGTTAACCGTGGACTTAACTGTATTAAAGGGTATTTCCTACCCAAAATCATGTACGGAAAAGACCGTTTAACGCAGCCAATGCTGCGCATGAAGGACGGGAAATATCACAAAGAAGGCGAGTTCACCCCGATTAGCTGGGATCAGGCCTTTGATGTGATGGAAGAAAAATTCAAAACGTCGCTGAAAGAGAAAGGACCTGATGCCATCGGCATGTTTGGTTCCGGTCAGTGGACCATCTGGGAAGGCTACGCCGCCGCGAAGCTGTTCAAAGCCGGTTTCCGTACCAACAATATCGACCCGAACGCGCGTCACTGCATGGCGTCGGCGGTGGTGGGCTTTATGCGTACCTTTGGTATGGATGAGCCGATGGGCTGCTATGACGATATCGAACATGCGGATGCGTTCGTGCTGTGGGGCGCGAACATGGCGGAGATGCACCCAATTCTGTGGTCGCGCATCACTAACCGTCGTCTGTCCGATCCCAACGTCAACGTTGCGGTTCTCTCTACCTATCAGCATCGTAGCTTTGAGCTGGCAGATAACGGCATGGTCTTCACGCCACAAAGCGACCTGGTGATCCTCAACTATATCGCCAACTATATCATTCAAAACAATGCGATAAACCAGGATTTCTTCAGCAAACACGTTAACCTGCGCAAAGGTGCGACGGATATTGGCTACGGCTTACGCCCAACGCATCCGCTGGAAAAAGCCGCGAAAAACCCAGGTTCCGATGCGTCTGAGCCGATCAGCTTCGAAGAGTACAAGGCGTTTGTTGCGGACTATACGCTGGATAAAACCGCAGAAATGACCGGCGTGCCGAAAGATCAGCTGGAACAGCTGGCGCAACTGTATGCCGATCCGAAGAAGAAAGTTATCTCCTACTGGACGATGGGCTTTAACCAGCATACTCGCGGCGTATGGGCCAATAACCTGGTCTATAACCTGCACCTGCTAACCGGCAAAATCTCTCAGCCTGGCTGCGGACCGTTCTCGCTGACCGGTCAGCCCTCCGCCTGTGGCACCGCCCGTGAAGTGGGGACGTTCTCTCACCGTCTGCCTGCGGACATGGTGGTGACTAACGAGAAGCACCGCGATATCTGTGAAAAACACTGGAATCTTCCGACCGGCACCATCCCGGCGAAAGTCGGTCTGCACGCCGTGGCGCAGGACCGTGCGCTGAAAGACGGCAAGCTGAATGTCTACTGGGTGATGTGTAACAACAACATGCAGGCCGGGCCGAACATCAACGAAGAGCGTATGCCGGGTTGGCGCGATCCGCGCAACTTTATCATCGTGTCCGATCCGTATCCGACTGTCAGCGCTCTGGCTGCCGACCTGATCCTGCCGACCGCAATGTGGGTAGAAAAAGAAGGGGCCTACGGTAACGCCGAGCGTCGTACTCAGTTCTGGCGTCAGCAAATTAAAGCGCCGGGTGAAGCGAAGTCTGACCTGTGGCAAATGGTGCAGTTTGCCCGTCGTTTCAAAACCGAAGAGGTCTGGCCGGAGGAACTGCTGGCACAGAAACCGGAGCTGCGCGGTAAAACGCTGTACGACGTCCTGTTCGCCACGCCTGCGGTGACGAAATTCCCGCTGACGGAACTGGCTGACGATCAGCTGAACGATGAATCCCGCGAACTGGGCTTCTATCTGCAAAAAGGGCTGTTCGAAGAGTACGCCTGGTTTGGTCGCGGTCATGGTCACGATCTGGCGCCATTTGACGATTACCACAAAGCGCGCGGTTTACGCTGGCCGGTGGTCGACGGTAAAGAGACCCAGTGGCGCTACAGCGAAGGTAACGACCCTTACGTGAAGGTGGGCGAAAGCTACAAGTTCTACGGCAAGCCGGATGGCAAAGCGGTCATCTTCGCGCTGCCGTTTGAACCCGCCGCAGAAGCACCGGATAAAGAGTATGACCTGTGGCTCTCCACCGGTCGCGTGCTGGAGCACTGGCACACCGGTAGCATGACGCGCCGCGTACCTGAACTGCACCGCGCCTTCCCGGAAGCCGTCCTGTTTATTCATCCGCTGGATGCGAAAGCCCGCGATCTGCGTCGTGGCGACAAGGTGAAAGTGGTTTCCCGTCGTGGCGAAGTGATTTCGATTGTTGAAACCCGCGGTCGTAACCGCCCACCGCAGGGGCTGGTGTACATGCCGTTCTTCGACGCCGCACAGCTGGTGAACAACCTGACGCTGGATGCGACGGATCCGCTCTCTAAAGAGACGGATTTCAAGAAGTGCGCCGTGAAGCTGGCGAAGGTGTAACGCGTTATGTCCCGGTCAGCAAAACCCCAAAATGGCCGCCGCCGCTTTCTGCGCGATATGGTTCGCGCAGCGGGCGGGCTGGCTGCCGTTGGCGTGGTGCTGGGGTTGCAACAGCAAACTGCACGTGCAACCGGCGTGCGGTTGCGCCCGCCAGGGGCATTGGCTGAAGACGCCTTTGCCAGCGCCTGCGTGCGCTGTGGACAGTGCGTTCAGGCTTGCCCGTACGACACGCTGAAACTGGCGACGCTGGCCTCTGGGCTGGCGGCGGGGACGCCGTATTTTGTCGCGCGCGACATTCCCTGCGAAATGTGTGAAGACATCCCGTGCGCCAAAGTCTGCCCAAGCGGCGCGTTGGACAGGGAGATCGAATCCATTGACGATTCACGCATGGGACTGGCGGTACTGCTGGATCACGAGAACTGCCTCAACTATCAAGGGCTGCGCTGCGATGTCTGTTATCGCGAATGTCCAAAGATAGACGAGGCCATCACCCTGGAACTGGATCGCAATATGCGCACCGGTAAGCACGCGCGGTTTATTCCGACCGTACACAGCGATGCCTGCACCGGATGCGGTAAATGTGAAAAGGTCTGCGTGCTGGAACAGCCGGCAATAAAAGTGCTGCCGCTGTCGCTGGCGAAAGGGGAGTTGGGACACCATTACCGCTTCGGTTGGCTGGAGGGGAACAATGGCAAATCGTAAACGTGATGCCGGGCGTGAAGCGCGGGAGAAAAAAGGCTGGTGGCGCAGCCACCGTTGGCTGGTGCTGCGTCGTCTGACGCAGTTTTTGGTGCTGGCAATGTTTCTCAGCGGCCCGTGGTTAGGGGTGTGGATCCTGCATGGCAATTACAGCAGCAGCCTGTTGCTGGATACAATCCCATTCACCGATCCGCTGATTACGCTGCAAAGCCTCGCCAGTGGACATCTGCCTGCGACCGTAGCGTTAATCGGTGCTGCACTTATTACGGGGCTGTATGCCCTGGCCGGTAAGCGGTTGTTTTGCAGCTGGGTCTGCCCAATGAACCCGGTCACTGATTTGGCAAGTGTGTTACGCAGAAGGTTTGACCTGAATCAGTCTGCGACTATTCCGCGCCATATACGGTACGTCCTGCTGGTCGTTATCCTGGTGGGATCCGCGCTGACCGGTACGCTGCTGTGGGAATGGATAAACCCGGTCTCTTTGCTGGGACGTAGCCTGGTAATGGGATTCGGTAGCGGTATCCTGCTGATTATTGCACTGTTTTTATTTGATTTACTGGTTGTTGAGCATGGCTGGTGCGGGCACCTTTGCCCATTAGGCGCGCTGTATAGCGTGCTGGGAAGCAAAGGGGTGTTAACCGTGTCAGCAAAAGAACGCGAGAGATGTAACCGCTGTATGGATTGTTTTCATGTTTGCCCGGAACCGCATGTGCTACGTGCCCCGGTGCTGGATGAGCAAAGTCCGGTGCAGGTAACCAGTCGCGATTGCATGGGTTGCGGTCGCTGTGTGGATGTCTGTTCTGAGGATGTTTTTACAATAACAACACGATGGAGTTCGGGAGCGAAATCATGAAAAGCCATGACCTGATTAAAGCGCTGAGTCAAATGGCGGCCGCGCTGGCCCTGGTAGTGAGTGGGGCCGTTTGGGCTGCAAACGGAGTGGATCTGAGCCAGTCACCGGAAGTCTCGGGGACCCAGGAAGGGGCGATTCGCATGCCGAAAGAGCAGGAGCGTATGCCGCTGAACTATGTTAACCAGCCGCCGATGGTCCCGCACAGCGTTGACGGTTACCAGGTAACGACCAACACCAACCGCTGCCTGCAATGCCACGGCGTCGAAAGCTATCGCACCACCGGCGCGCCGCGCATTAGCCCGACGCACTTTATGGATAGCGATGGCAAAGTACTGGCGGAAGTCGCGCCGCGTCGCTATTTCTGTCTGCAGTGCCATGTCCCGCAGGCGGATGCTGCACCGATTGTCGAAAATACCTTCACCCCCTCGAAAGGTTACGGGAAATAAGAGGTCATTATGGAAAATTCTAACCGTAAACCAGGCTGGATTAAGCGCGTCTGGCAATGGTGGCGTCGCCCCAGCCGTCTGGCGCTCGGCACGCTGTTGTTAATCGGCTTTGTGGGCGGCATTATTTTCTGGGGCGGCTTTAATACCGGTATGGAAAAGGCCAATACGGAAGAGTTCTGCATTAGCTGTCACGAAATGCGCAACACGGTATACCAGGAATACATGGAAACCGTACACTACAACAACCGCAGTGGTGTACGAGCTACGTGTCCTGATTGCCACGTCCCGCACGAGTGGGGCCCGAAAATGATCCGTAAAATCAAGGCCAGCAAAGAACTGTACGCGAAAGCACTGGGGTTGATAGATACACCGCAAAAATTTGAAGACCATCGTCTGACGATGGCGCAAAATGAATGGCGGCGTATGAAAGACAATAATTCGCAAGAGTGTCGTAACTGCCACAACTTCGAGTTTATGGATTTAACTGCCCAGAAAGGCGTGGCGGCTAAAATGCATGACCAGGCCGTAAAAGAAGGGCAAACGTGTATTGACTGTCATAAAGGGATTGCACACAAGCTGCCTGATATGCGCGAAGTCAAACCGGGCTTTTAACAGGATGTAAATAATCAGGATGCTTGAAGCCAGAGAACTGCTCTGTGAGCGAGATGACAGAATACTGTTTAGCGAGCTGTCATTTCGCGTTAACGCAGGGGAATGGGTGCAAATTACCGGAAGTAACGGTGCGGGGAAAACGACCCTGTTGCGGTTGCTTACCGGGCTGGCTCGTCCTGATGCCGGAGACGTTCTCTGGCAAGGTCAACCGCTGCATCAGGTGCGGGACAATTTCCATCAGGAACTGCTGTGGATCGGACATCAGCCGGGGATAAAAACCCGGCTTTCGGCGTTGGAGAATCTGCGGTTTTTCCATCATGATGGCGATATCGCCCAGTGTCTGGAGGCGCTGGCACAGGCAGGTCTTGCCGGATATGAAGATATTCCGGTCAATCAGCTCTCCGCCGGGCAGCAGCGTCGTGTTGCGCTGGCTCGCCTGTGGCTAACCCGCGCCCGACTGTGGATCCTCGATGAACCGTTCACCGCGATTGATGTTAATGGCGTTGAGCGTCTCACCCAACGTATGGCTCAGCATACGGAGCAGGGCGGAGTTGTTATTCTGACGACTCACCAACCTCTCAATGTAGAAACCAATAAAGTGCGGCGCATCGCGCTGACCCGCGAGAGGACAGCACAATGATGTGGCGAATTTTCCGTTTAGAACTGCGGGTTGCGTTTCGTCATAGTGCGGAGATCGCCAATCCGTTATGGTTCTTCCTGATTGTGATTACGTTATTCCCGCTGAGCATTGGCCCAGAGCCACAGTTGCTGGCGCGCATTGCGCCGGGGATTATCTGGGTGGCGGCATTACTGGCGTCGTTGCTGGCGCTGGAACGCTTATTCCGTGATGACCTGCAGGACGGTAGCCTTGAGCAGCTGATGCTGTTGCCGTTACCGTTACCGGCTGTGGTGCTGGCGAAGGTGATGGCGCATTGGGTAGTGACTGGCCTGCCGCTGCTGATCCTCTCGCCGTTGGTGGCGTTGCTGCTGGGCATGGATATGTACGGGTGGCAAATTATGGCGCTAACCCTGCTGCTCGGCACGCCAACACTGGGTTTTCTCGGGGCACCGGGCGTGGGGTTAACGGTGGGATTAAAGCGTGGCGGCGTATTGTTAAGTGTACTGGTGCTACCGCTCACGATTCCATTACTGATTTTTGCTACCGCCGCGATGGATGCTGCCTCAATGCACTTACCCGTTGAAGGCTACATGGCGATTCTGGGCGCACTGTTGGTTGGCAGCGCAACGTTAAGTCCGTTTGCGACAGCGGCGGCGCTACGTATTAGCGTGCAGTAACTGTAGGCCGGATAAGGCGCAAGCGCGACCATCTGGCACCAAGGTAATTTCATTTGTTTTGCTTGAGTCTGGTGACTGAACTATGTGGAAAATACTTCATCAACTGGCGATGCCCCCACGGCTCTATCAGATCTGTGGCTGGTTTATCCCGTGGCTGGCCATTGCCAGTGCAGTGGTACTGGTAACGGGCTGGATCTGGGGATTTGGCTTTGCTCCCGCGGATTATCAGCAGGGGCAGAGTTATCGCATCATCTACTTGCACGTCCCGGCGGCAATCTGGTCGATGGGGATTTACGCCTCGATGGCGGTTGCCGCGTTTATCGGCCTGGTCTGGCAGATGAAAATGGCCAACCTGGCGCTGGCGGCGATGGCGCCCATTGGTGCGGTGTTTACCTTTATTGCCCTGGTGACCGGTTCTGCATGGGGTAAACCGATGTGGGGAACCTGGTGGGTGTGGGATGCCAGACTCACCTCTGAACTGGTGCTGCTGTTTCTCTACGTTGGCGCGATTGCGCTGTGGCACGCATTTGATGACCGCCGTGTAGCAGGGCGTGCCGCGGGGATTCTGGTGCTGATTGGCGTGGTGAACTTACCGATCATTCACTACTCGGTAGAGTGGTGGAATACGCTGCACCAGGGGTCAACCCGTATGCAGCAAAGTATCGACCCGGCTATGCGCGCGCCGCTGCGTCTGGCGATCGTCGGTTACCTGTTACTGTTTGTCACGCTGACGCTGATGCGCATGCGTAACCTGATTTTGTTGATGGAAAAACGCCGCCCGTGGGTGAGTGAACTGATCTTAAAAAGAGGCCGCCAATGACCCCTGCATTTGCATCCTGGAGTGATTTTTTCGCCATGGGCGGTTACGCCTTGTATGTCTGGCTGGCCGTGGCGATGAGCGTTATCCCGCTGACGGTGCTGGTACTGCATTCCGCGCTACAGCACCGCGCGATTTTACGCGGCGTGGCGCAGCAGCGGGCAAGAGAAGCGCGCATGCGTGCGGCGCAAGTACAGCGGGAGGCGGCGTGAATATTCGACGTAAAAATCGGCTATGGATAGCCTGTGCGGTACTGGCGGGCCTGGCATTGACCATCACGCTGGTGCTTTACGCGCTGCGTTCCAATATCGACTTGTTCTATACGCCGGGCGAAATCCTCTACGGCAAGCGTGAAACCCAGCAGATGCCAGAAGTCGGCCAACGCCTGCGCGTGGGTGGCATGGTCATGCCGGGCAGTGTAAAGCGTGACCCGCAATCGCTGAAGGTGAATTTCAGCATCTATGACGCCGAAGGCGTGGTGGATGTGACGTATGAAGGCATCCTGCCGGATCTGTTCCGTGAAGGGCAGGGCGTCGTTGTTCAGGGTGAGCTGGGCGAGGGGAATCATGTTCAGGCAAAAGAAGTTCTCGCCAAACATGATGAGAATTACACCCCGCCGGAAGTCGAAAAAGCGATGCAGGAAAACCATCGTCGCCCGGAAAGTGTGTATAAGGATAAAACGTCATGATGCCTGAAATTGGCAACGGGCTGCTGTGCCTGGCGCTTGGCGTCGCATTGCTGCTCTCGGTTTATCCGCTGTGGGGCGTTGCGCGCGGCGATGTACGGATGATGGCCTCTGCGCGGCCCTTTGCCTGGCTGTTGTTTATCTGTGTGATTGGCGCGTTTTTGGTGTTGATTAACGCCTTTGTGGTCAATGACTTTACCGTGACCTACGTCGCCAGTAACTCTAATACCCAGCTTCCGGTCTGGTATCGTGTGGCGGCCACGTGGGGCGCGCATGAAGGCTCGCTGCTGCTGTGGGTGCTGCTGATGAGTGGCTGGACCTTTGCTGTGGCGCTGTTTAGTCAGCGTATGCCGCTGGATATCGTCGCCCGTGTGCTGGCGGTGATGGGGATGGTTAGCGTCGGCTTCCTGCTGTTTATTCTGTTTACCTCCAACCCGTTTTCCCGCACGCTGCCGGACTTCCCGATAGAAGGGCGCGATCTGAACCCGCTGTTGCAGGATCCGGGACTTATTTTCCACCCACCGCTGCTGTATATGGGCTATGTCGGCTTCTCCGTTGCCTTTGCTTTTGCCATTGCAGCGCTGATGAGCGGGCGTCTGGACAGCACCTTTGCCCGTTTTTCACGCCCGTGGACGCTGGCGGCGTGGGTGTTTCTGACGCTGGGTATTGTGCTCGGTTCGGCCTGGGCTTACTACGAGTTGGGCTGGGGCGGCTGGTGGTTCTGGGATCCGGTAGAGAACGCCTCGTTTATGCCGTGGCTGGTGGGGACGGCGCTGATGCACTCCCTGGCCGTTACGGAGCAACGCGCCAGCTTTAAGGCCTGGACGTTACTGCTGTCGATCTGCGCGTTCTCACTGTGCCTGTTGGGGACGTTCCTCGTGCGCTCGGGCGTGCTGGTGTCGGTACATGCCTTCGCCTCCGACCCGTCGCGCGGGATGTTTATCCTGGCCTTTATGGTGCTGGTGATTGGTGGTTCACTGCTGCTGTTTGCGGTACGTGGGCATAAGGTTCGCTCGCGGGTCAATAACGCACTGTGGTCGCGTGAATCGCTGCTGCTGGGGAACAACGTTTTGCTGATTGCCGCCATGCTGGTAGTCCTGCTGGGCACGCTGCTGCCGCTGGTGCATAAACAGCTGGGGCTGGGCAGTATTTCGATTGGTGAGCCGTTCTTTAATACCATGTTCACCTGGCTGATGGCACTGTTCGCGCTGTTGCTGGGGATTGGGCCGCTGGTGCGCTGGGGACGCGACCGGCCGCGCAAACTAAAAACGTTGCTGATTATCGCTTTTGTCACCACGCTGGTAATGTCCGTGCTGCTACCGTGGTTGTTTGAGGATCGCATTGCCGCGATGACCGTCGTCGGCATGGCAATGGCCTGCTGGATATTTGTGCTGGCCATGTCTGAGGCATTTCTGCGTATTTCACGCGGCACGAAGCTGACGCCGAGTTACTGGGGTATGGTGTCGGGTCACGTAGGGCTTGCCGTCACTATCGTCGGTATTGCGTTTAGCCAGAACTACAGCGTTGAACGCGATGTGCGCATGAAGGCGGGCGATAGTGTCGGCATTCATGATTACCAGTTCACCTTCCGTGAAGTGAAAGATATCACCGGTCCTAACTATCGCGGCGGTGTCGCGATTATTGGCGTCACGCGTGACGGCAAACCGGAAGCGACGCTGCATGCGGAAAAACGCTTTTATAACAGCACCAGCTCGATGATGACCGAGGCGGCCATTGACGGCGGATTTACCCGTGACCTGTACGCGGCGCTGGGCGAGGAGCTGGACAACGGCGCATGGGCCGTGCGTCTGTATTACAAACCGTTTATTCGCTGGATATGGGCCGGAGGGTTACTGATGGCGCTGGGCGGATTGTTCTGCCTGTTTGATCCGCGCTATCGCCAGCGCACGCGTCCCCGCACTGCCGGGCAAGAAAAAGCGCCGGAGGCTGTATGAAGCGCAACGCACTGTTAATTCCGTTTATTATTTTTCTCGTGATTGCCGCAGCGTTGCTGTGGCAGCTGGCACGTAACGCGCAGGGCGACGATCCTACAAATCTGGAGTCGGCGCTGATCGGTAAACCGGTACCGACATTCCGTCTGGAGTCGCTGGAGAACCCGGGTCAGCATTATCAGGCCGATGTGCTTACGCAGGGCAAGCCGGTATTGCTTAACGTCTGGGCGACCTGGTGTCCGACCTGTCGCGCTGAACATCAGTATCTGAACCAGCTTTCAGCGCAGGGCATTCGGGTTGTGGGTCTGAACTACAAAGACGATCGCCAGAAAGCTATCGTCTGGCTGAAAGAGCTGGGTAATCCGTATGCGCTGAGCCTGTTTGACGGCGACGGGATGCTGGGTCTGGATCTGGGGGTGTACGGCGCGCCGGAAACGTTCCTGATCGACGGGAAAGGCATTATTCGTTACCGCCATGCCGGTGATTTAAACGCCAGGGTGTGGGAGAGCGAGCTCAAACCGTTGTGGGATAAGTACAGTAAGGAGGCCGCGCAATGAGGTTTTTACTGGGCGTGCTGATGCTGATTGTCTCAGGTTCGGCGTTGGCCACTATCGATGTGATGCAGTTCAAGGACGAAGCGCAGGAGCAGCAGTTCCGCCAGCTTACCGAGCAGCTGCGTTGTCCAAAATGTCAGAACAACAGCATTGCTGATTCAAACTCGATGATTGCCACCGACCTGCGTCAGAAAGTGTATGAGCTGATGCAAGAAGGGAAAAGCCAGAAAGAGATCGTCGATTACATGGTGGCGCGTTATGGCAACTTCGTGACCTACGATCCGCCGCTGACACCACTGACCGTACTGCTGTGGGTGATGCCGCTGGTGGCGATTGGTCTGGGAGGCTGGATTATCTTCGCCCGTTCTCGTCGTCGCGTTCGCCTGAAGCAGGAAGAATTTCCTGACGATACCACACCGGATGGCACGCGGGGTGGATGGTGGCTGTTTGCACCTGGCGTGGTGGTGGCGCTTGTGGTGGGTGCGGTGAGCTATTACCACACCGGTAATTATAAGCAGGTAAAAGTTTGGCAGCAGGCCACCGCCCAGGCTCCGGGGTTGCTGGAACGCGCGTTGGATCCGAAAGCCGAGCCGCTGAATGAAGAGGATATGACGCGCCTGGCGCTGGGGCTGCGTACGCGGCTGCAATCTGACGCCGGAAACGTTGAAGGCTGGATCATGCTCGGGCGTATTGGCATGGTATTAGGCAATGCCAGTACGGCGACCGAAGCCTACGCTAACGCTTACCGGCTGGATCCGAAAAATAGCGATGCCGCGCTGGGTTATGCGGAAGCGTTGACCCGTTCCTCCGATCCGGACGATAACCGCCGGGGAGGAGAACTGCTGCGCCAGCTAGTCAGAAGCGATCATGCCAACGTCCGTGTGCTGAGTATGTATGCGTTTAATGCGTTTGAGCAGCAGCGCTTCGGTGAAGCGGTCGCCGCGTGGGAGATGATGCTGAAATTATTACCTGCCAACGATACCCGCCGCTCGGTGATTGAGCGCAGCATTAAACAAGCGCTGGAACAGCTGTCGCCGCAGGAGAAATAAGCGTGGAAGATGCCGGATGGCGACGCAAAGCGTCTTATCCGGCCTACCGATGCACGCAACTTGTAGGCCCGATAAGCGTAGCGCCATCGGGCAATATCTGGTTATTGCATGCCGCGTGTTTGTAAAAACAGGATGGTAGCCGCAACGCGAGAACGCACGTTAAGTTTGCGCAGCAGATTGCGAATATGCACCTTTACTGTTTGTTCGGAGATATTCAGCACTGACGCGATCTGTTTGTTTGACAGCCCCTGTGCCAGTTCGTGTAATACATCCAGTTCGCGTTCGGTCAGCATGCTGAACGGATCTTCTTCTGCGCCAAATAGCTCACGTTCACGCAGGTAGTTGCTGACGCGTTCGCTGAAGGCTTTACCGCCTTTCGCACCACTGCGAATAGCTTCGAGCAACACTTCCGGATCGCTGTCTTTCAGCAAATAACCGTCAGCGCCAGCATCAATTAAGGCATAAACATCGCTGGCGGAATCCGATACGGTAAGAATGATAATTTGTGCTGTGATGCCATCCCGGCGCAGCGCATTCAGGGTATCCAGTCCGCTCATACCTTTCATATTGAGATCCAGCAGGATCACATCCAGGTCAAGCCGGTTTGCCAGATCGATAGCACTCGCGCCGTCGCCTGCTTCGGCAACCACGTCAAATGCGCTATCCAGCTGCAGTAATTGACTGATTCCTCGCCGCATGAGTGGGTGGTCATCAACGATCATCACCTTAAAAGGTGTTAATTCAGGCATCTTCTTCTCCTGAGCACTCTTAATTTCGTTATATTTCGGGGCATGGGATAATCCTGATTTATCACGCAGATGATAAGGCAACGTGACCCTACTTTTTACAGGTGCAAATAGTATATCCTGACTCAAAAAGCTCTCATTGGAATTTTTACAAAGAATACTCTTTATGACTTGAATCAAGGTGCTGCCGGTTTGCGAGACGAAATAAAAAAACCGCAACGACTGGCGCTGCGGTTGCCTTTTAATTGCTGAGCGTCATCTTAAAAATGGCGCTTAGTTTTTCTCGTTTGCCAGCGTCATCGATTTAGCGTTGGCTTTGGTAAGCAGTTTCAGCGCAAAGAGCGCCAGCAGCAGTCCACCGATACCGAAGATGATGTCGCCCGGGACACGCAGCCAGACCAGTGTTTCAACGATATGCGAGTGAATCACTTCCGGAGAGCGCGCGTACCACAGCCCCTTATCAATGCTGGCCCATGACTGATAAATCCCTACCGGCAGCAGCGAGACAAAGACCATCCACGTTAAGCCGATGTTCATCAACCAGAATGCCCATTTCAACAGAGAATCAACCCAATGGTTGTCCGGCAGCAGACCACGCAGACAGAACAACATTAGACCAATACCGAGCATACCGTATACGCCAAACAGCGCGGCATGAGCATGCGCTGCCGTCAGGTTCAGACCCTGCACGTAGTACAGTGAAATCGGCGGGTTGATGGCGAAGCCCAGCAGGCCAGCGCCGACCATATTCCAGAATGCCACGGCCACGAAGAAGAAGATCATCCAACGGTAACGCTGTACCCACGGTGCTTTACGTGCCAGTGAGTAACTGTGTGCAGCTTCAATCCCCACCAGCGACAGCGGAACCACTTCCAGTGCAGAGAAAATTGAACCCCAGGCAATAACGGAGATCGGTGCACCAGTGAAGTACAGGTGGTGCAGCGTTCCCAGAATGCCACCAAACAGGAAGATGATGGTCGAGAACAATGTTGCTTTGTTCGCCGCGCTACTACGAATAAGACCCAGACGACAGAAGATAAGCGCAATCACGGCGGTGGCGAAGACTTCAAAGAAACCTTCTACCCACAGGTGAACCAGCCACCAGCGCCAGTATTCAATAATGGCGTAATGCGTCTTAAAGCCCCAAATCAGGGACGTAGAGTAGAACAGGCCGATACAAATGGCTGCCAGGAACATCAGCATGATCAGACCACGGTTTTCTGATGGACGGGTGAGGGCAGGCCATAATGCACGTCCCACCAGCACCAGCCAAATCATCAGGCCGATAAACAGCAGCCACTGCCACATGCGTCCCATGTTGGTGAACTCGAGACCCTGGGCACCAATATAGAAGTTCTGTTTGGCATCCAGATAGCCCATTGCACCCAACCAGCCGAAGCCCAGCGAACCAACCACCAGAATCAGCAGCGCAACAAACAGAATATTAACGCCCAGACGCTGGAATGCGGGTTCTTTGCCGGAAATCAGCGGGGCGATATACAGACCGGTTGCCAGCCACGCGGTAGCAATCCACAGAACTGACAGCTGGGTGTGCCAGCTACGCAGTACGGTGTACGGTAAGATTTTCGATAGCGGGATGCCGAAGAAATCCTGGCCTTCCACGCTGTAGTGCGCAGTCATCGAACCGAGGAAAATTTGCACCATAAACAGGGCGATAACCACGTAAAAATATTTTGTGGTTGCGCGCATCGACGGTGTCAGCGTCAGCCGGAACAGCGGATCGCTGGCCGGGGAGACAATGGTTTCGTCTTCTTCGTTACGGAAATGGTACCAGACCAGGGCACCAATACCGCCCAGCAGCAGAATGACGCTGGCAATAGACCAGATGCCTAAGCTGGCACTTGGCGTATTACCCACCAGCGCTTCATGCGGCCAGTTGCTGGTGTAAGTGATGGTATCACCTGGGCGTTCGGTGGTGGCAGCCCAGGCGCTCCAGAAGAAGAAGGCGCCGAGATCCTGCCGGTCCAGAGAAGAGGAAAGTGTATTTTCCTTCATCGCATAGTCAACGCGCAGCGCGTGGAAATCAGGCGCGTCGCTGAACAGACCGTCATAATGCGCGGCAACCTCACGAATGGCTTTGGCGCGCTCCGGTGTAATAATGATGACATTACGCAGCGCGTCATAGCTATTATGGCGCATCTCCTGTTTCATCAGGCCGCCCGCAACCAGCTGTTGTTCTTGCGTTAGCGCATCGAACGGTTGCTGATATTTTTTCTCGGCGATGATGTCGCGTAAGGCAAGCGCTTCACGGTGCAGCCAGTCCGCAGACCAGTCAGGCGCAACGTAGCTGCCATGGCCCCAAACGGAACCCAGCTGTTGACCGCCTGATTTAAACCAGGCTTCTTGCCCATCCTGAATTTGTTCCCCGGTGAAAACCTGCTCACTATCCGTCGTGATAACTTGTGCCGGAATAGGCGGAGCCTGCTGATAAATCTCGCCGCCCAGCCACAGAAGCACGCCAAAGGACGCCAGGCAGATAACGAGAAGCGTTAGCCATAAACGCTTTGAGTAATGCATAACCTAACCTTTTTTATTGTACAAAGCCTGAGCCATCGCGACGCAGGAGGGGGAAGGTACTTTCCCCTGACATATCTTTACACATATAAACATGTATTTTAAATACAACTTTGTGTGTATAAAGAGGGTTATGCGTTGATTTTGATTTATAAGTAAGTCGATGGGGCGAGTACGGAAGTGTCACTATCAACAGATAGCGTTAAATGTGTTTCTTAACGACACAAAAATTATTCAGTTATTACGTCACTATTTTTCAATCGTGTTAAATAATGGCAGGGACATTATTGCTAAGCAGGTATCCATCGAACACCTGCTCATCGTATTATTTAGCGCAATACACTCTCGCCTCACGAGGTGTGTAGATACCGATAGTAATAATACGCAAGAAAACATCCATTCCCGATTCCTGTACTTCGGTACGGATAACTTTGTCTGCACCACCACAAACAAGTGCTGCATCAATAGTTTGCGACTGGCCTATGCCGTGAACAAAAAAGCTCTGTTTGATCTCTTGGGTCGGTTTTTCGGCAATGCCGTTATTTATTTTAAAGGTTTGCTGTGCACAACCTGATAACGCTACAGCTGCCACTAATGCCATCATTAACTTTTTCATTTTTACCATCGTAGGGTTAGGATAGAAATGTCATGTTCTTATTTATTTTATTTCGCACATATCCGACCAGCGATTCATTCTGCTATGAAATGCTTAACGTTTAAGCAGGGTTTATTAAAGTGAAAAATTAATAAAATATTTGTGTCATTACTGTAATCTCGATTTGCTGTTTGACAACATTAATTAAATATCAACTTTAATGAGCGGCAATAATAAACAATGTTGATATTAAAGATGCAAGCAGCTGGAAGAGAAGTCAGCAGGGTGAATTATGCCAGGCACCGGCCAGGAAAGAGGGCGCTGAGTCCCGGCAAATTGCAGACATAAAAAAACCAATCGTAGAAGATTGGTTTTTTTGGGGAATTTTGGTCGGCACGAGAGGATTTGAACCTCCGACCCCCGACACCCCATGACGGTGCGCTACCAGGCTGCGCTACGTGCCGACACTATGGCGCTAATACTACTGCTTTCCACCACGATTGCAAGAGGATGGTTTACTAACTGATTTATAATTAATCAGTTAGCAATAAAACGTTTCTCATCCGTCAGAACCTGTAGCAGTAAGCTCAGCTGTGGTTTCTGATCTTTAATCTTCTCGCCGCGTAAATCATAGGTCTGGTAATTACCGTTGTTGTTGAGCACCAGCGTCATTTCTGGAGTGGTAATCGCCATTGTGCTGCTGTCGGCGGCCGTTACCCAATAGTGGCGTCGCGTGGCATTAAACAAATCCTGGCCTTGCGAATATTCGTTTGCCGGTGTGCTGACGTGCAGCAGTCGCTGCATTAGCGTGGTCATCAGGTCGGTATGATCGGTCAGGCTATTAATGCGCTGAGCGGGTGTACCCGGCCAGTGAATTATCAGTGGAACCTGAAGATGACCGCGCGACCAGTCGAAGCGATTCTCATCCTGCGACAGTGGGATACCCCGACCGGCGGTAATAATCACCACCGTGTTGTTGAGCTTACCCGAATCACGCAGGGCACCCAGAACGCGGTTAATGTTCGCATCTACGTCCTGAGCGGCGTTGGCGTAGCGTTTAGCAAAGTTCTTCTGGTTGCTGTCATCAATGTTAGTCCCGTTAAAGGAGACCCATGAGAACCAGCGGTTATCTTCCTGCGCGTAGCGGCCCAGCCAGTTGATCCATTGGTTCGCCGTTTGTTCGTCAGATTGTGTCTGCACGCTTGGCATGGAGAAGTCTGACAGCAGCGCCTGGCGATAGAGCGGGCTGGTAAAGCCATCAGAGGAGAATAACCCCAACTGATAACCTTGTTGATTCAGGGCAGAGATCAGCGCGGCAGGCGTTCTGCTTGCCAGAATGCCGTCCATATAGCTTGGCGACACGCCATAGAACAGGCCAAAAATACCGTTATCGGAGGTATTACCGGAACTCATATGGCGCGTGAAGGAAATATTTTGCCCGGCAAATTCCGCCAGGGCTGGCATCTGTTTTTCAAAGCGCGAGTAGTTCAGACCGTCTACGGTGATCAGCAGGACGTTCTGGCCGGTACCCATATCACGATAGCGTAAATCGCTAAGCGGATACTGTACGGAGACCGCTTCCGGATTACCTTGTTCGATCAGGCGGCGCTGATACTCTTGCGCATCCAGCAAACCATGTTTTTCCAGAAACTTACGCGCTGTCATTGGGTAAGACAGCGGCAGGTTTGCGCGCTGCATAGTGATCGGCCGATAGAAATTGGCGTCCGCCCAGATGTACACCACATGCGATGCGATGAACGATACGAAAAAGAAAGCGGCTAAAGGTTTCGCGAAATGACGGCGACGCGTCAGGCTGCGCAGCTTTTGCCAGCTCCAGGTCGCAAACAACATTTCTATTAGCAGAATAATCGGCACGCTGATGAACATCAGCTGCCAGTCACGCGCCGTTTCGTTCTGATCGGGGTTAATGACCAGTTCCCAGACAATCGGATTGAGATGCAGGTGGAAACGGGTGAACACTTCGCTGTCAATCAACAGCAGCGTCATGCCCACGGTCGCCAGGATGGCTGATAAGAATCGCATCAGCCTCTGGGACATGACGATAAACGTCAGGGGGAACAGGATCAGCAAATAGGCGGCAAACACCAGGAAGCTAAAATGCCCGACAACGCTCAGATAAGAATAAACACGACCTGCAAGCGTTGTCGGCCAGTCGGCGACAAACAGGTAACGACTACCGAGCACCATGGCCAACAGAATGTTGAACAAGGCGAACCAGTGCCCCCAGCTAACCATCTGGGAGACTTTCTCACGGTAGCGTTGACGATGAGTTACCATAAACTGTTGTTCGTTTCCCCGGAGCAGGCTCTTAGTGCGCTTGGTCGTCGTTTATCGAAGACTGCAATGCGCGGGCAAATGAATTCGCAATCGCCTGGCGCTGGGCCGGTGCGACGCTTGTATTGATAAGGTTAGTGACCATGTTTCCCAGTACCATCAGGGAAAGATCGGTCGGTGCCTTATGTTTTTCCAGTACGTTGAGCATTTCATTCAGCAATTGTTCAACGTGTTCGTCACTATAGCGGGAAATTTGTGGCATAAATCGAAATCTGTCTGTTCATGAAAGGGCAACATATTACCGTAGCGACAGTTTTTTTTCTGCTTTTTTATCTTCTATTGCGTCACTGCCCGGCAGGTGGTTGAATACCGCCCGGTCTTAAAGGAGAGTTTATCATGAGTCTGGATATCAACCAGATTGCCCTGCACCAGCTTATCAAGCGTGATGAGCAGAACCTTGAGCTGGTCTTGCGCGATTCATTACTGGAGCCGACGGCGACCGTTGTCGAGATGATGGCTGAGCTGCATCGGGTATATAGCGCCAAGAATAAAGCCTATGGCCTGTTTAGCGAAGAGAGCGAACTGGCGCAAACGCTGCGTTTGCAGCGTCAGGGCGAAGAGGATTTTCTGGCGTTCAGTCGTGCTGCAACCGGGCGTCTGCGCGATGAGCTGGCGAAATATCCGTTTGCTGACGGCGGGATCGTGCTGTTCTGTCATTACCGTTACCTGGCGGTAGAGTACCTGCTGGTGGCGGTGCTGAACAACTTAAGCAGCATGCGCGTGAATGAAAATCTGGATATCAACCCGACGCACTATCTGGATATCAATCATGCTGATATCGTGGCGCGTATTGATTTAACCGAGTGGGAAACCAACCCGGAGTCCACGCGGTATCTGACGTTCCTGAAAGGAAGGGTAGGACGTAAAGTTGCCGATTTCTTTATGGATTTCCTCGGGGCCAGCGAAGGACTGAATGCGAAAGCGCAAAACCGTGGCCTGCTGCAGGCGGTAGACGACTTCACTGCCGAAGCTCAACTGGATAAAGCTGAACGCCAGAACGTGCGTCAGCAGGTTTATAGCTACTGTAACGAGCAGCTTCAGGCTGGTGAAGAGATTGAACTGGAGTCCCTGTCAAAAGAACTTTCCGGCGTCAGCGAAGTCAGCTTCAGTGAATTTACCGCGGATAAAGGCTATGAGCTGGAAGAGAGCTTCCCGGCAGATCGCAGCACGCTGCGTCAGTTAACCAAGTTTGCCGGTAGCGGCGGTGGGTTAACGATCAATTTCGACGCCATGCTGCTGGGCGAACGCATTTTCTGGGATCCGGCGACGGACACCTTAACCATTAAAGGTACGCCGCCTAACCTGCGCGATCAGTTGCAGCGTCGTACTTCTGGCGGGAAATAACATGGATGATGCCGGATGGCGGCGTAAATGCCTTATCCGGCCACATGTCATACGTTGTCATCGGTTAAAAATGACATAAAAAAACCCCGCCGAGGCGGGGTTTTTCTTCAACTTGTTGGCGATTACGCGCGAACGAAGTCGATGTGAGCCAGTTTCGGCTTGAACGGGTGACGCTGTACAGCCTGAGCTTTAACTTTAACTTCTTTACCGTCAACAACGATGGTCAGAACTTCGCTGTAAAATTCAGCTTTAGCTTGCATGTTCATGATTGAATCGTGATCCAGTTCGATAGCAATCGGGGCTTCTGCGCCACCGTAGATGATTGCCGGGAACTTGTTAGCGGTACGCAGGCGGCGGCTCGCACCCTTACCCTGCTCTTTACGTACTTCAGCGTTAATAGTAAACATTTAAATCTCTCTTTAATAATTCCTGCTACAGGCGACCCAGCAACAGGTAAGTGATCTGCTTTGCGTATGCAAAAGCGGGCGAGATTCTATCCTCAAATGACGGGTACATCAATCAAAAGTACGATTAACCGCGCAATTCATGTGCCCGTCGGAAGCGGCCTTCATAATCAAAGACCTTTTCACGTACCTGCCAGTACTGACCTTTCATGCGAGCGACCACAAAATCGGGATGGCGTAACAGCGCCTGCTGCGCCAGGATGTCGGCGGCGGTTATCCAGCGTATAGGGATGCCGGGCGTGCGGGTGTGTGGGCGAATAAACAGCTGTTCAAAGGCCGTGCGCTGCGCGGGAGTGTGCAAACGAAATCGTTCGCTGACGTCGGCGCCATCCTCATCATAATACGTTATTTTCAGCCATTCACCTTTGTCATCCTGGCCATGCTGTAACGCCATGCCGCTACAGCGCAGTACCAGCGCATCCTTGAGCCTGAGCGCCGCCTTCAGCATATCGTCCGGATCGACCAGTATGGTATCGCATGCCCGACAGCGGCGAGCGGCAATGTCATTTTCAGCATTGCACTGTGGGCAGTTTTTAAAACGAAAGCGGAAGTCACATTGTTCACGGTGACCGTCATCATCTTCAAACCAACCCTGACAGCGACGGCCAAAGTGTTCGATCAGCGTGCCATCGGCTGTGGTCTTACCCCAGAAGGTGTTAGCAAACCCGCAGGTGGGGCAGAATACTTGCACCGGAACGTTGTCGCTTTTTCCTTTTGGCGCACCGACTTCCGGGGCGTAAAGATCGTGAGGATTGCCCGCGTAGTCGAGGATCAGACAATCCGTTTTTCCCGGCGACAGGCGTAGCCCACGTCCGACGATTTGTTGGTACAGGCTTACGGACTCGGTGGGGCGCAGGATCGCAATGAGATCGACATGTGGGGCGTCAAACCCGGTGGTCAGCACCGCTACGTTGACCAGATAGCGAAAGCGCTGGGCTTTGAAATCCTCAATCAACACATCTCGCTCTGCGCCAGGCGTGTCACCGGTGATCAGTGCGGCATCGTCTGCGGGCAGCAGACCAACAATCTCTTTCGCGTGCTCCACGGTAGCGGCAAATATCATGACGCCTTTACGCGTCTGGGCAAATTCAACAATCTGGCTGATGATATGCGGTGTTATCCGCTGCTGTTTTTTCAGCTCATGGTTGAGGTCAGCTTCGCTGAACAAACCGTTACTTTGTGCTTGCAGGCGGCTGAAGTCATACTGGACGACCGGCATGTCGAGGCGCTCTGGCGGCGTCAGATAGCCGTGTTTAATCATGTAGCGCAGCGGCAGCTCATAAATACAGTCGCGAAAAAGCGCTTTTTCATCGCCGCGCACCATACCGTGATAATGAAAATGGTAAATCCAGCCTTTACCGAGGCGGAAAGGCGTGGCGGTCAGTCCGAGCAGGCGTAGGTGAGGGTTGACGTGGGTCAGGTGAGTCAGAATTTGCTGATACTGGCTCTCTTCGTCGTCACCAATGCGATGGCACTCGTCGACGATGAGCAGGGAAAATTCACCCTGAAACGCTTCCAGATTACGCGCCACCGACTGTACGCTGCCGAAAACCACTTTACCGTGGCTCTCTTTACGCTTCAGGCCAGCGGCAAAGATATCGGCTTCCAGCCCCAACGCACAATATTTGGCATGATTCTGTGCGACCAACTCCTTCACATGCGCCAGCACTAATACGCGCCCACGCGCCACACGCGCCAGTTCAGCAATCACCAGGCTTTTACCGGCCCCGGTTGGCAGGACGATGGCCGCAGGTGTGCGGTGGTGGCGAAAATGGTTGAGCGTGGCATCCACGGCTTCTTGTTGGTAAGGGCGAAGTGTAAAAGTCATGGTCTCACTAGGGTAAACAATAACAATGAATAGTATGCCACGAATCTTTTTCCCTTGAGGGAAGTTGTTAGCCCGCTATACTGAGCGGAAAACGGCTCCACTTTTCGGGCATAACGCTCGATTTCCGTATTGTTACAGGCAAAATCACACTCATGCGACTTGATAAATTTATCGCTCAGCAACTCGGCGTCAGCCGCGCTATTGCCGGGCGTGA
>NZ_SZWM01001114.1:264-537 GCF_005280805.1 Citrobacter sp. TBCS-14 | reverse complement strand
GGAGCAAGTGCATACTCCGTAAATGACGCATCAAAACCAAGTGATTTAACCTTGTTTTCAATATCTGATAAATTAATTTTAAAGAATTCCTTGCGATTATTTACCATGTTTATCCGGTGTGCGGAAAATTCATTGTGCAAGCTAGTTTCAAGTGCTGGAGCATCATCTGAGTAAATCAAGGCGTGAATATCAAATTTAAAAGGCACTGATGCAGATCCCAGTTCATTAACACGATCTTCAGGTTCAAGTCGTCTGGTTAAACCAATTTTATAG
>NZ_SZWM01001114.1:0-181 GCF_005280805.1 Citrobacter sp. TBCS-14 | reverse complement strand
CTCAGACAAAGCTCTTGCCTCTTCTACCTGGAGTTCGAGATCAGCAATTTTGGCTTCAATACGGGATTTTTCTTCAGCATTTGCCTTTTCAAGCTCTTTTCTGGCTCTTTCCATTGCCTTCTGGAAGTCTTTCTCTGCCTTTTGTTCATCGCGAATAGCTTTCTCGTATTCACGCTGTGCT
>NZ_SZWM01001113.1:755-980 GCF_005280805.1 Citrobacter sp. TBCS-14 | reverse complement strand
ACCCGATGAAATCATCATAGCCATAGAGGCTATGGCCAGAACTGTTTTATTCACTTTCACTCTTACTTCCTTGTTATTGGCGTATTGCTTCAGCCTGAATACTAATATCAACTGTTTTGCTCATTCCTATGTTGACGAGATAATCAACACCCCATAGGGTACGATCAATTTTTGCAGAGAAATCGCCACCGCAGACCTGAGCATTGAAAACCGGACTCATATAGC
>NZ_SZWM01001113.1:326-628 GCF_005280805.1 Citrobacter sp. TBCS-14 | reverse complement strand
AATATTCGGATATTTTTCTGCATCGAGTATATCGCTGCTACGGATATGTTTATCAAATGCTTCCAGACCGGTATTTAGAGACTTAACAGGAATGGTTACCTGCATTTCACCTTGCTGTTTCTCTGGAAGATATTTCACTTCTCCGCTGATGGAGTAAAAGCCACCATGGTTGGTTGATGTCTGAAAATGGTCGATATTAAATGTCGCATTCGTATGCGTACTATCCAATTTATATACTTCGGCATGTGCAATATTCACAAAACCTAATGCGCATATTGCGATCAATATGTTCTTGTTCATGG
>NZ_SZWM01001113.1:0-167 GCF_005280805.1 Citrobacter sp. TBCS-14 | reverse complement strand
TTCTCTATTGAATAATCCCCCTGCATCACTTTGGAATTATAAGGATATATTGGATTTAATATTACCCGCTCAATCTCTGATAACACTTATAAAAATTAAGTTATCCTGCGATAACAGGTTATCTTTGCATGAGATATTCTCTATGTTCCAAAATTTTTTCCACCAGT
>NZ_SZWM01001110.1:0-575 GCF_005280805.1 Citrobacter sp. TBCS-14 | reverse complement strand
CGACCAGTGTGCCGTTTTCTCTGGAGTTGCTCGAGGCTGACTTTGTGCCGATGAACCTGAACAGCACCTCGGGGCAGCAGATCCGTCAGGGTATTATTGTGAATAACTGGGGCCGTCCGACAGGCTACCGGGTTTATAAATTCCATCCGGCCAACATGACGCGTTTTAGCGCAGAACTGAAAACTGTTGCTGCTGAGAATATGCTGCATCTCGCGCAGCGAAAACGTCTCCATCAGTTACGCGGGGTGAGTCTGTTACACGGCGTGATCCGCCGCCTTGGCGACATTAAGGATTACGAAGAAAGTGAACGCGTGGCCGCAAGAATCGCTGCTGCGCTGGGCTTTTATATCAAGAGAGGTGATGCAGCNTTATATCAAGAGAGGTGATGCAGCTACTTTCCCGCAAGAAGATGACTGGAAGCCGTCAGATAATAAATACCGCTATTTTGATATCGCGCCCGGGATGATTTTTGACGATCTGGCACCGGGCGAAGATCTGGGCATGGTGGAATCCAATCGTCCGAATGTCCATCTTCATGAGTTTCGCAACGGGCAATTACGTGCTGTTGCCGCCGG
>NZ_SZWM01001109.1:0-473 GCF_005280805.1 Citrobacter sp. TBCS-14 | reverse complement strand
GGACAGCAGTTGCGATGTGGTAAAACCGGAGGATAAGTTAGTTCCTGCAGTGCTGGCGGCCTGGGCGCAGGCGAACGTCGCGCAGGCCAACCTTGATTACGCCAACGCGCAGATAACGCCAACCATTTCCCTGGAGCCATCTGTTCAGCACTATCTCAACGACAAATACCCCAGCCATGAGGTGCTCGACAAAACGCAGTACTCCACGTGGGTAAAAGTCGAGATGCCGCTGTATCAAGGAGGCGGACTCACCGCCCGACGCAACGCCGCTGGTCATGCGGTAGACTCGGCACAGTATTCCATCCAGCGTACCCGCCTTGACGTGCNCCCGACTCGAAGTACGACAGAAATTACTGGAATCCCGCAGCCAGGCAATGAGTCTCGCGACTGCATTGCAGATCCTGCGCCGCCAGCAGCGGCTGAGCGAACAAACGCGCGAACTGTATCAACAGCAGTATCTGGATCTCGGCTCA
>NZ_SZWM01001112.1:258-586 GCF_005280805.1 Citrobacter sp. TBCS-14 | reverse complement strand
CGCGGTAGCGGATGCCGGGGATAACTGGGAAACGTTCTAAGACTGTGATGCCGGATGGCGCTGTCGCTTATCCGGCCTACGGGAAAGTTATGTCGACCCGATAAGGCGTAGCCGCCATCGGGCAATTAGCGCAACATCAGGCGCATGGCGCAGCGTGATTCATACGCCAGCCCATGCGCTGCTTCCTCTTCTCTTTTCTGGCGCAACTTTGCAGGAAGTGTCTCGTCAGCCAGCAGTTCAAAACCCAGTCGCGCGTACAATGGCGCATTCCACGGCACATCGCGGAAGGTGGTCAGCGTAAGCGACGTATAACCTTTTGCACGCGCCT
>NZ_SZWM01001112.1:0-157 GCF_005280805.1 Citrobacter sp. TBCS-14 | reverse complement strand
GCCTGATGCTGAGCAGCCGATATAATCTGGTCATCAGCAATCCACGCCAGTTCCGGGATCTGTAAAAAACGTTGCCCCGCAGATCGTTCGATGGCGGGAAGCGCGGCTGCGTCTGCCAGAGTAGTAGCGCGTAAGGTGATGTTCATACGAGGAGCAT
>NZ_SZWM01001111.1:0-472 GCF_005280805.1 Citrobacter sp. TBCS-14 | reverse complement strand
ACCGTGCTTCAGCGCTTCGATAACTGACTTATAGGCATCCGGCAGTTCAATGTACTTGCCGACCATACCAATAGTCACTTCGCCTGCCGGATTCGCTTCTTCGTAGATAACCTGTTCCCATTCTGACAGATTCGCTTCCGGACAGTTCAAGCTGAATCGTNCCTGAGATTTCAACAGGCCTGGAATTTTATAGATAGAATCGACATCTTTCAGAGAAATCACCGCTTTTTCCGGGACGTTACAGAATAATGCAATTTTTGCACGTTCATTAGCCGGAACAGCACGATCGGAGCGGCAAATCAGAATATCTGGCTGAATACCGATAGAAAGCAGCTCTTTTACCGAGTGCTGAGTCGGTTTAGTTTTGACTTCACCTGCCGCCGCCATGTACGGAACCAGCGTCAGATGCATAAACAACGTGTGCTCACGGCCAATTTCTACGGCCATCTGGCGAATCGCTTCAAGGAACGGC
>NZ_SZWM01001106.1:252-491 GCF_005280805.1 Citrobacter sp. TBCS-14 | reverse complement strand
GCTGTTTTGCGGGCTGGGACTGGTGGTGGCCTACGCCCTGCTGGGGGCAACATGGCTGGTGATGAAAAGCGAAAACCCGCTACAAGATAAAATGCGCAGTGTGGCAAAAAAACTGCTGCTGGCGATGTTGGCTGTTATTGCCATTATCAGCCTGTGGACGCCGCTGGCGCACAGTGCCATTGCCGATCGTTGGTTTAGCCTGCCAAATCTGTGGTTCCTGATGCCGGTGCCGCTGCTGG
>NZ_SZWM01001106.1:0-169 GCF_005280805.1 Citrobacter sp. TBCS-14 | reverse complement strand
TATATTGACGCTGGGTTTAATTTTTCTCGGTTTCAGCGGGTTGGGGATCAGTATCTGGCCACACATCATTCCACCGTCTATTACCCTTTGGCAGGCGGCGGCTCCGGCGCAAAGTCAGGGCTTTATGTTGGTGGGCGCACTGCTGATTATCCCGATAATCCTGGTGTAC
>NZ_SZWM01001105.1:228-474 GCF_005280805.1 Citrobacter sp. TBCS-14 | reverse complement strand
CCTTCAAACAGTAAGCGCTGCTGCTCGTCTTGCGGCAGCATACTGTTTTCTCGGCGGTACATGCCGGCGTTTTGCCGCTGGCGCTGCGCCTCGTACAGAATCAGCGCGGAGGCGACCGAAACGTTCAACGACTGCACCATGCCAGTCATGGGAATGATGATGTCCTGATCAGCCAGATCCAACGCTTCCTGAGTGATGCCGGTTTTCTCCTGGCCCATCAGGATGCAGGTGGGGCGTGTGTAATCA
>NZ_SZWM01001105.1:0-194 GCF_005280805.1 Citrobacter sp. TBCS-14 | reverse complement strand
TTTTTTAAATGTGCGACCGCATCGCCAATAGTAAGGTGAGTTTTCACCTGCACCCAACTGTTGCTGCCTGCGGCAGAAGAGGCCATGGTGCGCATACGACTACCCGGCCAGACGGCGTGGACTTCATGCACGCCGACCGCATCTGCAGTACGAATAATCGCAGAAACGTTATGAGGTTTGTGAACCTGCTCCAT
>NZ_SZWM01001108.1:315-612 GCF_005280805.1 Citrobacter sp. TBCS-14 | reverse complement strand
GAGACCCGACGGGCAGGTAAAATGGTATATTACCGTATTGAGGATAACCGTATCATGACGTTGTTAAATACCTTATATGATCTCTACTGCCCGCAGGCAGGCACCGGTAAAGGAAGCCATAACAACGAATAATATGATCCTGCTTTCCCCGTAAACCGTTTTATCCGTGCATCATTAACCCTGTTCAGGCTGTGAAATGCCAGACCGGAACCTGCGATACCTTAACGGGAAAACAACAGTGGTCCGGATATACCAGCCGATGATGCCCGTCACGGACTGTATTTCTCGTTCACGCAT
>NZ_SZWM01001108.1:0-272 GCF_005280805.1 Citrobacter sp. TBCS-14 | reverse complement strand
TAACCCACTGATTCAATGGTGTTTAATACTGTGACGGTCAGAAAAAACAGCCACAGGAACACGGATGATTCTGCACTGTCAGTAATAGCCTGTGGCTGACAAACCGTTTTTTCTGCTGCCACGGGGTGACATTATTCAAGCAGGCTACGCAACATCCAGGCAGTTTTCTCATGTAACTGGATACGTTGTGTAAGCAGATCTGCTGTGGCTTCATCATTCGCATTATTAACGAGCGGGAACAGGGAGCGTGCAGTTTTAACCACGGTCTCCTG
>NZ_SZWM01001107.1:325-502 GCF_005280805.1 Citrobacter sp. TBCS-14 | reverse complement strand
GATCAGGTCATCCCACACATTTTCTGATGCTTCAAGCAGGACGTTGCCGCGTTTTTCACTTTCGACCAGTCGCCACAGGGCGTGACGCTCTTCGGAGGGCAGTGCTTCGAGGGTATCGGCCAGATCGGGTGGCGGCAAATGCGCCACCAGAGCCCCTACCTCAGCAATATCGTCGGC
>NZ_SZWM01001107.1:0-178 GCF_005280805.1 Citrobacter sp. TBCS-14 | reverse complement strand
GAATTATGTAAATAACAATAAACGAGGCCGCCGGGTGGATAAAAAACCGGCGGCATGTGGGATCATGCAGTGCGAGCCACCGCATCGCGCGAAGCCGCATCGCGTTCATCGCCCAGCAGTTCACTCAATTGCCCATTACGCATTTCCAGCAAACGGTCTGCATGAATAAAGTAATGAT
>NZ_SZWM01000135.1:0-82529 GCF_005280805.1 Citrobacter sp. TBCS-14 | reverse complement strand
GGAGGCGCATTATAGGGAGTTATTTCAGGCTGACAAGGGGAAATTCAAAATAATTTTCCGAGTGCGTATTTTTTATTCTTTACGTTTATTTTAACGACGCTTTGTTGGTTAATTGGGCTATTTCTCGCGCAAAACTCGCAACCTGTTCCCAATCGGTATAGACCACTTCTTTATTCGTATCCGTTTCGCCACCGGACATCTTCATAATCAGTTGGATCATGACGCGGTCATACCAACGATAGCGAGGATAAAGCAGTGCGCCAGCGATCACCGCGCTACGATCGGGTCGCCACGGCGAGCTCATCAGAAACTTGCGCGCATAGCTGTTGGTTTGCGGGGTACGTTTTTCCGGCTTACGGGCAACCAGATTAACGGAGTAGAACGCACTCGGCATCGCGTTCAGCCGCGTAGCGTGCTTCTTCACAAACGTCTGAAAAGCAGAATGGTAGTGACCGTAGCGAATCGAGGCACCGATCACCACGCTGTCATAGTGCTGCCAGTCAGGCTCTTCGGTGCGGTGCAGATTCATAACATCCGCCCAGATGCCCAACTCTTTGAGCTCAGAAGCCAGATACTCGGCGATTTCGCGCGTTTGTCCATCCCGGGAAGAAAAAAGAATCAGTGTTTTCACGTGTTACTCCATTATTCACGCCAGAAGGTAGGGGTAAAGAGTACCAGCAGAGTAAAGACCTCCAGACGACCAAACAGCATATTGGCAATCAGGATCCATTTCGCCACCGGGTTCATACTGGCAAAGTTGTCGGCAACCACACCCAGCCCTGGCCCCAGGTTATTCAGTGTCGCGACAACGGAAGCAAATGCAGAGAAGTCATCCACGCCGGTCGCGATAATCGCCAGCATACTGATAATAAACACCAGCGCATAGGCCGAGAAGAATCCCCATACTGCTTCGAGGATACGTTCTGGCAGTGCACGGTTACCTAGCTTAATACTGTAAACCGCGTTCGGGTGGACCAGGCGCTTCAGCTCACGGTTACCCTGCTTGAACAGCAGCAGAATACGAATCACCTTCAAGCCACCGCCCGTTGACCCGGCACAGCCACCAATAAAGGCAGAACACAGCAACAGCACGGGCAGGAACAACGGCCAGCGAGCAATACTGTCCGTGGTGAACCCCGCGGTGGTCGCCATCGACACCACCTGGAAAAAGGCCTGATTGATTGTCGTTAGCGCCGAACCGTAGGTATTGTGGATCCACAATACCAGCGTACAGATAGCCACCAGCGTCAGCTGTACCCCAATGAACATCCGAAATTCCGGATCGCGCCAATAGACCTTCAGACTACGCCCGCTTAATAAAGAGAAGTGCAGGCCATAGTTACACCCGGAGATCAGCAGGAAGATTGCAATAATTGTGTTGATAGTCGGACTATCGAAATAACCCACGCTGGCGTCATGCGTTGAAAAGCCGCCGATAGCAATGGTCGCAAAGCTGTGACCGATAGCGTCAAACGCAGGCATGCCGGCAAACCACAGCGCCAGCGCACAGGCCACTGTCAGCAATACATAGATAAGCCACAGGGTTTTCGCCGTTTCGGCAATACGCGGACGCATTTTATTGTCTTTCAGCGGCCCTGGCATTTCTGCCCGGTAAAGCTGCATACCGCCGACACCAAGAATAGGCAGAATAGCCACCGCCAGCACGATGATCCCCATCCCGCCAAACCATTGCAGCATTTGACGATAAAAGAGAATCGCATGTGGTAATGAATCCAGCCCCACCAGCGTGGTTGCGCCCGTCGTAGTTAAGCCGGAGAAGGATTCGAAAAACGCATCGGTGATCGTGAGGTTTGGACTTTCAGCAAAGATAAACGGTAGCGCACCCACGCTGCCCAGCACGGTCCAGAACAAGACCACGATAAGAAACCCTTCGCGGGATTTCAGTTCGCCCTTTTCTTTACGGTTCGGCCACCACAGCATGGAGCCAATCGCCAGCGCGACAAAGAAAGTTTGCGTAAATGCACGACCCGCCCCATCACGGTAGATGAGCGCTACCAGTCCGGGGATGATCATTGTCCCCGAGAATAAGATGACCAGTAGTCCAACGATTCGGGTAATGGCGCGAAAATGCATCTCTGCCGCTTCCTTAGTTCTTTAAAATGAGGTGGGGATTATTCTTCAATCGCTAACAATTGCAATGAACCTCGACTAAAATCCGCCAGCCTTGCTGAAAATTCATTCACTTTCGTGTAAGGAAGCGCTACCCGTAGCTGAACGAATGCCTGGTAATCACTGGCTATGATTTTACCGTCGAACTGCCCCAACAGTGCTTCAATACCTGCCAGTTGGCCGTACTCACACTGCAAAGTATATTCGGTAAGCGGCGTCTTGCGCTGCGTTGTTAATTGCCGCAATGCCTGGCTCACCCCACCACCGTAGGCTTTGACCAGTCCACCTGTACCGAGAAGAATACCGCCGTAGTAGCGCACCACCACCGCGGTAATCTCGCCAACGCCACTGCCCATTAGCTGCGCAAGCATCGGTTTACCTGCCGTCCCCGCCGGTTCGCCGTCGTCCGAAAAGCCCAGCTGTTGCGAGTCATCCGGTGCACCCGCTACCCACGCCACGCAATGGTGGCGGGCGTCCGGATGCTCTGCCCTGACTGACTCGACAAACGCTTTTGCCGCCTCTACGCCGTCCGTGTGGGCGAGCAACGTAATGAAGCGGCTTTTTTTGATCTCTTCAACGACGCTAACCGGCGCCGCAGGGATTAACCAACTGTCCATTACGCCAGTTTCAAATCCCGGGTCATGTTTTCGATATGATTCTCATGGACGACCACGTTGTCTTCAATACGAATACCACCGAACGGCTTCAGCGCGTCAATCTTCTGCCAGTTGAAATGTTTGCTGAATTGCCCTTCACGCCACGGCGCTAACAGGGATTCGATAAAGTAAATGCCCGGCTCAATGGTCAGGACCATGCCCGGTTGCAGCACGCGAGTGCAGCGCAGGTACGGATACTTCGACGGTGCGGCAAGATGCGTACCGCTGTCATCCTGCATAAAACCAGCGACATCATGCACCTGTAATCCCAGCGGGTGACCAATACCGTGCGGCATAAACGGCCCGGTAAGATCGTTTTCCACCATCGCCTCTTCACTCATGTCGGTGATGATTTGATGTTTACGCAGCAGCTTCGCGATGCGCTGATGGAACTGAATGTGATAATCCACATAGTTGACACCCGCTTTCATGGTTGCAATCAGCGCCAGTTCTTCTTCATTAACGTCTTTCACCAACTGTGCATAGTCGTTGTCGCTTTTCGCCGACCAGGTCCGCGTCAGGTCTGCCGCATAGCCGTTATATTCCGCCCCGGCGTCCAGCAGGAAGCTGCGGAATTCTGATGGCGGTTGATGATCCAGCTTGGTGTAATGCAGTACAGAGGCATGTTCGTTAAGCGCGACGATGTTGCTGTAAGGCACGTCGGTATCGCGATGCCCCGTGGCTGTCAGGTACGCCAGGTTGATGTCGAACTCGCTCATCCCTGAACGGAACGCTTCTTCGGCTGCACGGTGTCCACTTACCGCCATTTTCTGCGCTTCGCGCATGCAGGCCAGCTCGTAATCGGTTTTATACGCACGGTAATAGTGAAGATAGTCGATCACCCCTTTCGGGTTGATGTTGCTGGCAGCAATGTCCAGCTGCAGCGCACGTTCCGGTACCGGGCCGATGTACCCGATATTGCCGCGGGCAGCAGGCAACTGGCTACCAATACCGTCGGCTTTTGGCAACGCAATGATTTCAACTTCTTCGGTCCAGAAAGAGGTCGGCAGCGGCTCAACGTTGTGCCAGTAATCCACCGGCAGGTAGAACCACAACTTAGGCTTATTAACGCCATCCACCAGCAACCAGCAGTTGGGAACCTGCGTGACGGGTACCCAGGCTTTAAACTGCGGATTGACCTTGAACGGATACGGATGGTCGTCGAGAAAAACGTTAACCAGCTCACCGGAGTGAATAAGTAACGCATCCAGCTTAAAACGCGCCAGCGCATCGCGGGTCCGTTCCTGTAAGGTAACAATATGATTTTTATAGAGTGCGGCCAGTGATTCCATTATTTACCCTTCTGTTTTTTTGACCTCAAGTCTCCGCATCTTAGCACATCGTCCTGTGACTGCGTGATTTCTGCCGAGCGTGATCGGCCCGTCATTTCTTTAATCATTCATTTGCATTTTATTAACATAAAACACACACTTCGATTCATCTGGTATGACCAGATCACCTTGCGGATTCAGGAGACTGACATGCTTTACAAAGGCGACACCCTGTACCTCGACTGGCTGGAAGATGGCATCGCCGAACTGGTGTTCGATGCCCCTGGCTCAGTCAATAAACTCGACACGGCAACCGTAGCCAGCCTTGGCCATGCGTTGGATGTGCTGGAGAAACAACATGATTTAAAAGGGCTGCTGCTGCGTTCTAACAAAGCAGCCTTTATTGTCGGTGCCGATATCACCGAATTCCTTTCACTGTTCCTTGTTCCTGAAGAACAGCTAAGCCAGTGGCTGCACTTTGCCAACAGCGTCTTTAATCGCCTGGAAGATCTGCCTGTCCCAACCCTGTCTGCGGTCAACGGCTATGCGCTGGGTGGCGGCTGCGAGTGCGTCCTGGCGACCGACTACCGTCTGGCAACCCCGGACCTGCGCATCGGTCTACCGGAAACCAAGCTGGGCATCATGCCGGGCTTTGGCGGTTCCGTGCGTATGCCACGCATGCTGGGCGCAGACAGCGCGCTGGAAATCATTGCCGCAGGTAAAGACGTCGGTGCCGAGCAGGCACTGAAAATCGGTTTGGTTGATGGCATTGTGAAGCAGGAAAAACTGCTCGAGGGCGCAATGGCGGTACTGCGTCAGGCAATCAACGGTGACCTCGACTGGCGGGCCAAACGCCAACCAAAACTGGAGCCGCTGAAACTCAGCAAAATTGAAGCGGCCATGAGCTTTACCATCGCCAAAGGCATGGTTGCGCAGACGGCAGGGAAACATTACCCAGCCCCGATTACCGCTGTGAAAACGATTGAAGCTGCCGCCCGCTTTGGTCGTGAAGAAGCGCTGAACCTGGAAAACCAAAGTTTTGTCCCGCTGGCGCACACCAACGAGGCGCGTGCGCTGGTCGGTATTTTCCTCAACGATCAGTACGTCAAAGCGAAAGCGAAAAAACTGACGAAGGATATTGAGACACCGAAGCAAGCCGCAGTTCTGGGCGCAGGCATTATGGGTGGCGGTATAGCCTACCAGTCTGCCTGGAAAGGCGTGCCGGTTATCATGAAAGATATCAACGATAAATCGCTGATGCTGGGCATGACCGAAGCCGCCAAGCTGCTGAATAAGCAACTTGAGCGCGGCAAGATCGACGGTCTGAAGATGGCGGGCGTGATTTCTACCATCCAACCAACCCTCGACTACACCGGCTTTGAGCGCGTGGACGTGGTGGTGGAAGCGGTTGTTGAAAATCCAAAAGTGAAAAAAGCGGTGCTTGCAGAGACCGAAGATAAAGTGCGCCCGGATACCGTGCTGGCGTCAAACACGTCTACCATTCCGATTAGCGAACTGGCCAGCGTTCTGAAGCGCCCGGAAAACTTCTGTGGCATGCACTTCTTTA
Source organism: Citrobacter sp. TBCS-14 (assembly GCF_005280805.1). Taxonomy (NCBI): domain Bacteria; kingdom Pseudomonadati; phylum Pseudomonadota; class Gammaproteobacteria; order Enterobacterales; family Enterobacteriaceae; genus Citrobacter; species Citrobacter sp. TBCS-14. The sequence goes on along the minus strand of NZ_SZWM01000135.1, from coordinate 76,905 downwards.
ACCCGGTGCACCGGATGCCGCTGGTTGAGATCATCCGCGGTGAGAAAAGCTCGGATGAAACCATCGCTAAAGTCGTCGCCTGGGCAAGCCTGATGGGCAAAACGCCGATTGTGGTCAACGACTGCCCTGGCTTCTTTGTAAACCGCGTGCTGTTCCCCTACTTCGCTGGTTTCAGCCAGTTACTGCGCGACGGCGCGGACTTCCGCAAAGTCGATAAAGTGATGGAGAAACAGTTCGGTTGGCCAATGGGCCCGGCGTATTTACTGGACGTAGTCGGTATTGATACCGCACATCACGCGCAGGCAGTGATGTCCGCAGGCTTCCCGCAGCGAATGCAGAAAAATTATCGCGACGCGATCGATGCCCTGTTCGATGCCAGCCGCTTTGGACAGAAAAATGGTCTCGGGTTCTGGCGTTATAAAGAAGACAGCAAAGGCAAGCCGAAGAAAGAAGAGGATGCTGCGGTCGATGGCCTGCTGGCAGACGTCAGCCAGCCGAAGCGCGATTTCAGCGATGACGAGATTATCGCCCGCATGATGATCCCGATGGTCAACGAAGTGGTGCGCTGCCTGGAAGAAGGCATCATTGCCAGCCCGGCGGAAGCCGATATGGCACTGGTTTACGGTCTCGGCTTCCCTCCGTTCCACGGCGGTGCGTTCCGCTGGCTGGATACGCTCGGCAGCGCCAAATACCTCGATATGGCGCAGCAATACCAGCACCTCGGCCCACTGTATGAGGTGCCGGAAGGATTGCGTAATAAAGCGCGTCATAACGAACCGTACTATCCCTCGGTTGAGCCTGCCCGCCCGGTTGGCGACCTGAAAACGGCTTAAGGAGTCACAATGGAACAGGTTGTAATTGTTGATGCGATCCGTACCCCGATGGGCCGTTCGAAAGGGGGCGCGTTCCGTCACGTGCGGGCAGAAGATCTCTCCGCACATTTAATGCGTAGCCTGCTGGCGCGGAATCCAGCGCTTGAGCCCGCGGCTCTCGATGACATTTACTGGGGTTGCGTACAACAGACGCTGGAGCAAGGGTTCAATATCGCCCGTAACGCCGCACTGCTGGCGGAAGTCCCACACTCCGTCCCGGCTGTCACCGTCAACCGCTTGTGCGGTTCATCCATGCAGGCCCTGCACGATGCGGCGCGCATGATTATGACCGGCGATGCTCAGGCTTGCCTGATTGGCGGCGTGGAGCATATGGGTCACGTGCCAATGAGCCACGGCGTAGATTTTCATCCGGGAATGAGCCGCAACGTGGCAAAAGCCGCGGGGATGATGGGCCTGACGGCGGAAATGCTCTCTCGTATGCACGGTATCAGCCGTGAAATGCAGGATGCCTTCGCCGCACGTTCACACGCTCGCGCCTGGGCTGCCACCCAGTCTGGCGCATTTAAAAATGAAATCATCCCGACTGGCGGTCACGATGCCGACGGCGTGTTGAAACAGTTTAACTACGACGAAGTGATCCGTCCGGAAACCACCATCGAAGCGTTGTCTACCCTGCGTCCGGCGTTTGATCCGGTTAGCGGTACGGTCACTGCCGGTACCTCTTCCGCGCTTTCCGACGGTGCCGCTGCTATGTTGGTAATGAGCGAGGGCCGTGCCCGCGAACTGGGCCTGACGCCGCGCGCGCGCATTCGCTCAATGGCGGTGGTCGGTTGCGATCCGTCAATCATGGGTTACGGCCCGGTTCCAGCCTCAAAGTTGGCGCTGAAAAAAGCTGGGCTTTCCGTCAGTGACATCGGTTTGTTTGAAATGAACGAAGCCTTTGCTGCGCAGATCCTGCCATGCATTAAAGATCTGGGCTTGATGGAGCAGATTGACGAGAAGATCAACCTCAACGGCGGTGCGATCGCCCTGGGCCACCCGCTGGGATGTTCCGGTGCGCGTATCAGCACCACCCTGCTGAACCTGATGGAGCGTAAAGACGTGCAGTTTGGTCTGGCGACGATGTGTATTGGGTTGGGTCAGGGTATCGCTACGGTATTTGAGAGAGTGTAATCACAGAGTGCCGCATCTTGTAGGCCGGGCAAGCGAAGCGCCCCCGGCAACGATGCCGGATGGCGACGTAAAAAACGTCTTATCCAGCCTACAAAATGTTATCTCAAAGCTATTGGTGTCAATGGCGAAGAGAGAAGGTTTAGTTGCCGTTCTTCCCGCCTGTCAGGGGCGGGTTTTTTATTTTTAAATAAAAGCGAACGCATCACCAAACAGGCGATCTTCACGCGCCTGACGCTCATTACAGAACAGATCGCGCGCGATTTTTGCCATTTCAAAACGCCCAGCAATGTAGATGTCATGCTCAGCCAGCGTGCCGTGATCCTGCAATACTGCCGTTAGTACGGTACCCGTACGACCACGCCAGCCTTCTTCAGGCTGTTCGACCACGGGCTCAACGCGCAGGTTCGGGTGATTAACAGACAACGCTTCCAGTTCACCGAGATCGTAGAGATGCTTCTCTTCACGCCCGCCCCAGTAAATCGTCACGTCACGGTTTGGGTTGCGCGCCAGCGCGGTCAGTAAAATCGAGCGCGCATAAGAGAAGCCGGTGCCGCCAGCAATCAGGATCAGCGGTCGGTCTTCATCGTCACGCAGCCAGGCTTCGCCGTGCGGGATATCCACGTTGATTTCTCGATCCTGGAGAATGCGATCCATGACGGCCATCGCATACAGGTTAAGCTCAGAGGCACCCACGTGCAGCTCAATGAACCCGTGCTCATCCGGCGTTGAGGCCATGGAGAACGGACGCTTATCTCGTTCATCCATCACGACCATTAAATACTGACCAGCACGAAAGGAAAACGCCGCGTCTGGCACTAAACGGACGCGATATACGGTGTCAGTGATAGCTTCTACCGAGGTCACTTTACAGCTTAAGGTTGTCATGCGCTCTCTCTGTCGGATCAATAGGCAAAACGATCGCGCCTCAGGCGCTTTTGCCGTCATTAAAGATGGCCAGCTCATCCCAAATTGCGTCAATGCGCGCAGTCACTTCGGGATCTTTTTTAATCGGACGTCCCCATTCACGTTGGGTCTCACCCGGCCATTTATTGGTAGCATCCAGGCCCATTTTTGAACCAAGGCCGGAGACCGGCGAGGCAAAATCCAGATAATCAATCGGTGTATTCTCTACCAACACCGTATCCCGGGCCGGGTCCATACGGGTGGTGATCGCCCAAATCACATCATTCCAGTCACGTGCGTTGACATCGTCATCGCAGACAATAACAAATTTGGTGTACATAAACTGTCGTAAAAACGACCAAACACCCATCATGACGCGTTTGGCATGACCGGCGTACTGTTTTTTGATCGTGACAACCGCCAGTCGATACGAACAGCCTTCCGGCGGCAGATAAAAATCGACGATTTCCGGGAACTGCTTTTGCAGAATCGGCACGAACACTTCGTTCAGCGCCACGCCCAGCACGGCAGGTTCATCGGGTGGACGCCCGGTGTAGGTGGAGTGATAAATAGCATCTTCACGCTGGGTAACGTGCGTGACGGTGAAGACCGGGAAGCTATCCACCTCATTGTAGTAACCCGTATGGTCGCCGTACGGACCTTCCGGCGCTAGCTCCCCCGGCTCGATGTAGCCTTCCAGCACGATCTCCGCGCTGGCTGGGACTTCGAGATCGTTGGAAATACATTTGACCACTTCGGTCTTGGTACCGCGCAACAGTCCGGCAAACGCGTATTCCGATAACGTGTCAGGTACCGGCGTTACCGCGCCCAAAATCGTTGCCGGATCGGCCCCAAGTGCTACCGCAACCGGAAAACGCTCACCAGGATGGGCAGCACACCACTCCTGATAATCAAGCGCGCCACCACGATGGGAAAGCCAGCGCATAATAAGCTTGTTTTTGCCGATCAGCTGCTGACGGTAGATACCCAGATTCTGCCGTTCTTTATGCGGGCCACGCGTCACGGTGAGCCCCCAGGTGATCAGCGGGGCGGCATCTTCCGGCCAGCAGGTCATGATGGGAATACGGTTGAGATCGACGTCATCGCCTGACGCGATTTTTTGCTGACAAGGTGCACCGCGCAGCCGTTTGGTCGGCATATTCAAAACCTGCTTGAACTGCGGCAGCTTATCAAACAGATCGCGGAACCCTTTTGGCGGCTCCGGCTCTTTCAAAAACGCCAACAGTTTACCCACTTCCCGCAGCGCAGAGACATCTTCTTGTCCCATCCCCATGGCAACACGCTTTGGCGTGCCAAACAGGTTGCACAGCACCGGCATCGAATAGCCTTTAGGGTTCTCAAACAACAACGCGGGCCCGCCCGCACGCAGCGTGCGATCGGCAATTTCAGTGATTTCCAGATGAGGATCCACTGGAAGCGTAATGCGTTTGAGCTCACCCTGCTGTTCAAGCAGCGTCAGGAAGTCGCGTAAATCGTTATATTTCATGGCGTCCATTGTGGCCTCTTCGTAAGCGCCTCATTATACGGCGTTCATCATTGCGATGCTGTATTTTTGTTAAATTAGCGTGAACTCTGGCGGTACATGCAAGCGCAGGGATTATATACCCATTGAGTTTCGGGTTGAGTTGAGGCGGGTATAATTAACTTAGTGCATGGCTTTTGTTATGCTTACGCTCAGAACAAGCGGATAAGAGTTATTATGCAAGCCTGGTATTTACTGTACTGCAAACGCGGGCAACTTCAGCGTGCCCAGGAACACCTGGAAAGACAGGCAGTGAGCTGCCTGACGCCCATGATCACCCTGGAAAAAATAGTGCGTGGAAAACGTACTACAGTCAGTGAGCCACTTTTCCCTAACTACATGTTTGTCGAATTCGACCCGGAAGTGATCCACACCACCACCATCAATGCCACGCGTGGCGTCAGCCATTTCGTCCGCTTTGGTGCAACACCCGCAACAGTTCCGTCTTCCGTTATTCACCAGCTTTCCATCTACAAACCAGAAGGGATTATTGACCCTGAAACCCCGTATCCAGGAGATAGCGTGATTATCACCGAAGGTGCATTTGAAGGGCTGAAGGCAATTTTCACCGAACCAGATGGCGAGGCACGCTCCATGCTGCTGCTTAACCTGCTGAATAAAGAGGTTAAGCAGAGCGTGAAAAACACCGGTTTTCGCAAAATCTAAATCCGCTTCAGAAGGTGACTTCGAAGAGTGTCCTGACATTGGCGTCGATAGCGGCTGCCAGGCGCTGAGGATCGTCTCCACGCCAGTGCGCAATACGCTCAAGAATGTGCGGCAGGTGCGCAGGTTCATTACGACGTGAAGCCGGTTTCGGAGTTAAATCGCGGGGAAGTAAATAAGGGGCATCGGTTTCGATCAGGAGCCTTTCCACTGGGATAAACGGCAGCAGTTCCCGAAGTTCCATGCCCCGACGTTCATCGCAGACCCATCCGGTGATGCCAATATACAGCCCCCTGTCTACGCAGTCCTGCATCTCCTGGCGTGAGCCGGTAAAGCAGTGCAATACAGCGCCTGGAAGGCTGTCCAGCCAGGGTTCGAGCAGCGTCAGGAAACGGTCATGTGCGTCGCGGCAATGCATGAAAACCGGCATCTGCAACTCGGCGGCAATACGCAGTTGTGCCTCAAACGCCCGCTCCTGCTCCTGCGGCGTGGAGAAATTGCGATTGAAATCCAGCCCACATTCACCAATGGCGACCACTTCAGACTGGTTTGCCAGCGCCACAATCGCCTCTTCCGTTGAGGGTTGCCATTGACTACTGTCATGCGGGTGAACACCCGCGGTGGACCAGCAATGTGGATAATGCTGTGCCAGTTTTAACGCCTGCTGGCTTTCGTGCAGGTTAGTTCCGGTCAAAAGCATGCCATTTACGCCGGCAGCAAAGGCGCGCGCGACAACCTCATCCCTGTCTTTTGCAAATTGCGTACTGGTTAGATTAACGCCAATATCAAACATGCTTCCTCCCATATGACAACCGCCCTTACGGGCGGTTGAATTTATTCTTCGGTTTTATCGGCAGCTTCAGCTTTCTCGTTCTCCGCCTCGTTATCTTCGTCTCGCGTACGCCGCTTACCGACATAGAAACGGGAGAAGAAAACGCCGACTTCAAACAGGCAGTACATCGGTATGGCCAACAGCGTTTGCGAGAAGACATCCGGCGGCGTCAGTAACATCCCCACGACAAAGGCGCCGACGACAACATAAGGACGTTTTTTACGTAATTCGTCAGGCGTCGTAATACCCATCCAGCACAGCAGCACAATGGCAACGGGAACCTCGAAAGAGACCCCAAAGGCCATGAAAAGTGCCATTACGAAGCTGAGGTAGCTGGCAATATCCGTCGACACCTGTACGCCCTGCGGAGCTGTATTGGCAAGGAAACCAAACGCCAGCGGGAAGACGACAAAGTAGGCAAATGCCATGCCGATATAGAACAGCAGCGAACTTGAAACCAGCAGCGGCACAACAAGGCGGCGTTCATGCTTATATAACGCGGGAGCAATAAATGCCCATACCTGGTACAGGATCACTGGCGCTGACAGGATCAGCGACACCATAAAGGTGAGCTTGATCGGGGTAAAGAACGGCGAGGCCACATCTGTGGCGATCATCGTCGCACCCTGCGGCATTTGCTTGATCAGCGGTGCCGCAACCATATGGTAAATGTCGTTGGCAAAATAAACCAACGCCAGAAAGATCACCAGAACCGCAATAATGCAGTTCAGGAGTCGCTTACGCAGCTCAATCAAATGCGTGATGAGCGGTTGAGTATCTTCTACAGCCATGTTTACGGTTTATCACTCGACGAAGGGGAGGATTCGACAACAGGCGCGGCGGATTTCTTTTCTGCGTCCATCAACGTTACGGAAGCGGCTTCCGTCGGTTCCGGCGTACTAGCACCCGTGGATTGCGGTTTTTGCTCTGGCGAGCTGGCCTGCGCTTCAGCCGTAGCCGGGGTAACCCCCTCATGCTGCGCTTCGCTCCCTTTCACTACCGGATTATGGATAGTGTGGGCTTCATCGCTGGCTTTCTCAGGGTCGTTAGCGCTGTAAGAACGCTTCATCGACTCCGCAGCTTCACGCAATTCATCCATCGAAGCTTTCAGCTCCGGCGTCAGATTTGTCAGGCTCGCTTTCTCAACTTTCTTCAGGCTGTCCTGAAACTCCTGAAGCTTAAGCTCCTGGGTCAGTTCATTCTGAACCGTCGTTGCAAGAGAGCGCAATGCACGAACCCAACCCGCGACCGTTTTTACCGCCACCGGCAGTCGTTGTGGCCCCAGAACAATGAGGCCAATCACGAACACCAATAGCAGTTCGCTAAAACCGATATCAAACACGGATTATACCTGCTCTTTATCGTGGCTTTTGGCGTCTTCTTTTTTCACTTCACCCTGCTTATCGGTGATGGATTTAGCAGTAAAATCAGCGTCCTGGCTGGTTTTATCTTGCTTAGGTTCATCATCACCCATCGCCTTTTTGAAGCCTTTGATTGACGCGCCAAGATCGGAACCGATGGAGCCGAGTTTCTTGGTGCCGAATAGCAGTACAACGATGACGGCAATGATCAACAACTGCCAGATACTGATACCACCCATACATGTTCCTCTGTTATAGATGATGAATTAATAAGACCGTAGTATACGTTACACGACCTGCCTTGAGCGATGAAAAATTCAGCGCATTTTGCGCCAGCCTATCAGCCAGGCAATGACGCCACCCGCCATTAGCCAGCCAGGCATCAAACCCCACTCAGGACGGCTTACCAGCAAGAATGTCCCACTTAGCAGCAGCGTTGCGCCAATACCCAATAAATAACGGGATTGTCCCTGACGAACATGATTCGCCTGAAGCTCGCGCGCAATCTTATCAACACTGTGTTGTAAATATTTGCCCTGGCGCAAACTGTCATACACAAGTTCAGGTATTTCTGGCATTTTTTCGACCCAGAACGGTGCTTTTTCTTTAAAAGCCCTGACAAGCGCAGGAATACCGACCTGATCTTTAATCCACGACTCCAGAAATGGCTTGGCTGTTTTCCATAAATCTAACTGCGGATATAGCTGTCGACCAACGCCCTCAACATACAACAATGTCTTCTGTAACAGCACCAGTTGCGGCTGGACTTCCATATTAAACCGACGTGCGGTGTTAAACAGGTTCAACAGCACGTGACCAAATGAAATTTCCGACAGCGGTTTTTCAAATATCGGTTCACACACGGTACGAATAGCAAATTCAAATTCTTCGACGTTGGTGTCCGGCGGAACCCAGCCAGAATCTACGTGCAACTCGGCAACCTTGCGGTAGTCGCGGTTAAAAAACGCGATAAAGTTTTCCGCCAGGTAGCGCTTATCTTCTTTATTCAACGAACCGACAATCCCGCAGTCAATGCCAATATATTTCGGGTTCTCAGGGTGTTCATAGCTAACAAAAATATTCCCAGGGTGCATGTCCGCATGGAAAAAGCTGTCGCGGAATACCTGAGTAAAGAAGACCTGAACGCCACGCTCAGCCAACAGTTGCATATTGGTGCCGTTCTTCTCAAGCGCGGCAACATCTGAAACAGGGATACCGTAAATACGCTCCATCACCATCATGTTCTGACTGCAATAGTCGGAATACACTTCCGGGATGTACAGCATCGGGCTGTCTTCAAAATTACGCCGCAGCTGAATCGCGTTCGCCGACTCGCGCAGCAGATTCAGCTCATCGATCAGCGTTTTTTCATATTCACGCACCACTTCCGTTGGCCGCAGGCGGCGACCATCCGGCAGCAAGCGAGGCACCCAGCGAGCAAGGCGATAGATCAGTTTTAAATCGGCTCTGATGACCGGCAGAATATCCGGGCGAATGACCTTGATCACGACCTCTTTGCCGTTCGATTTCAGTCGCGCAGTGTGTACCTGTGCAATAGACGCAGATGCCAGTGGAGTGATGTCAAAATCATCAAACCATTCTTCAACAGGGAGTCCGCCCATTGCTTCTTCGATTTGTTGTTTTGCGCGTTGCCCATCGAATGGGGCCACCCGGTCCTGCAGCAGTGCAAGCTGATCGGCGATTTGCGGAGGAAAAAGGTCGCGGCGGGTGGAAAGCATTTGACCAAACTTGATCCACACCGGTCCCAGCTCCTGCAAAGCCAGTCTCAGCCTTTCACCCAGCGGTTTATCTTTATGTCGGTTTGGCATCCAGAACAACGTGTAGCGCCACAACCTAAGCGGCAGCGTAATACGCATTTTGGGGATGAGTTCATCAAGACCGTAGCTTAAGAAAGTGCGAATGATGAAATAAAGGCGCCGTACTTCACCTGGCGTCATTTGGCCTCCAGTTTTTCCAGCCGTTTGGCCAGGGAGTCGACCGCACGCTCAACGGCAGCGGTTTCTTCGGCAAACCATGCAACTTCCAGCGGGCCCGGGGCCATGCGCCACTCTTCGGTGATCGCTTCGGCAACATAACGCTGCTGACGTTGAACGGTACGGCATAAAAACGTAGCCCCACCGCGCAGGGTCTTGCTGATCCCTTCTGCAACAATATCGCCAGTATAAGGGGCAAGCAGTTCTGCGGGATCGAACTCCGCCAGGTCTGCCAGCGCGACAACGTTCTGCACCACTTGAATATCGCCCTGCACTTCCAGTTCGCCGCTGCGGATAAGCGCCGTGAGCTGCTGGCGATCGCGCAATTTTGGTAACACGCTGGCATGCGTGATCACGGTGCAATCAGCTTCGCCTTCCCATGCCCCCAGTACATCAACCTGGCGTTCGCTAAACACCAGGACTAGCGGGGTCGAAAATCCTTTGAGATCTACACGCAGCACCTTGCCCTGCAAACGCGTTCTGGCTGATTTCAGTGCCGGTGAACGATACAGAAAGGTGTTGAGCAGATTTTCAACGCCTGCGGTCACTAAGGGTTTAAAAGGCATCCCCGATCTCCTGTCAGAACTTGTAACCACGATGCAGCGCAACAACACCTGCCGTCAGGTTGTAGTAATCAACGCTTTCAAACCCAGCATCTTGCATCATTGCTTTTAACGTGTCCTGATCGGGATGCATACGGATGGACTCCGCCAGATAGCGGTAACTATCGGCATCGCTTGCCACCATTGAACCGATACGCGGAAGAATATGGAAAGAGTATGCGTCATACGCTTTGCTCAGCGGCTCGATAATCGGCTTGGAAAATTCCAACACCAGTAAACGTCCACCAGGCTTCAACACGCGATACATAGAACGCAGTGCTTTGTCTTTATCCGTGACGTTACGCAGGCCGAACGAAATGGTAATGCAGTCAAAGGTGTTGTCCGGGAACGGCAATGCTTCCGCGTTCGCCTGGACATACTCGACGTTGCCAATCACGCCAATGTTGCGCAGCTTTTCGCGACCCATTTTGAGCATTGAGTCATTGATATCCGCCAGAACCACTTTCCCGGTTTCACCGACCATGCGAGAAAATTTCGCCGTCAGATCGCCCGTACCACCGGCTAAATCCAGGACAGTCTGCCCACGGCGCACGCCACTGCAATCAATGGTGAAGCGCTTCCACAAACGATGAATGCCAAATGACATTAAGTCATTCATAACGTCATATTTAGACGCCACAGAATGAAAAACGTGGGCCACCATGTCAGCTTTCTGCTCTTTAGCGACGGTCTGAAAGCCAAAGTGCGTCGTTTCTTGTGAATTATCCACCATCTCAGTGCCTGCTCATCCAAAAAATGTTCGAGAAGTGTAACAGATTGGGCCAATTTGCCCTACCCTTCTACCGGGTTCAACTAACCCAAACGGGCTAGTTTGATTGCTGATTTACCGCCTCTCCATCGGGGTAAGTCTCGTCTTGTTGCGCCTCGGGGACCGAACGTAAACGAAACTCTTCATCCTGGCTCGTGGCTTGTTCAGCCAGTTCAGGATTAATCTCACGCTTAATTTCTACACCCAATCCACGAAACGCTTCTGCCTGAGCCAGAACGTTTCCACGCCCTGAAGACAATTTTTTCATCGCCTGCCGATAGTTATCTTGTGCCTTGTCCAGGCTCTGACCAATTGCCGACATATCATCGACAAACAGCCGCATTTTGTCATAAAGCTTGCTGGCCCGGTCCGCGATCTGCTGCGCATTACGACTTTGATGCTCATACCGCCACAGATTAGCAATGGTGCGCAATGCCACCAACAACGTGGTAGGGCTTACCAGCATAATATTATTTCTGAGTGCCTCTGTAATCAGTTCGGGCTGCCTGTCCAGCGCCAGCAGAAAAGCGGGCTCAACCGGGATAAACATCAGCACATAATCAAGCGTACGTAATCCCGGCAACTGCTGGTAGTCTTTGCGGCCCAGCAGACGAATATGGTTACGCACGGAGGCGATATGTTCCTGTAACGCACTTTCGCGGGTGTAGTCATCCTCTGCATTAAAGTAGCGTTCATAGGCCACCAGCGTCATTTTCGCATCGATCACCACGTCTTTGCCCTGCGGCAATCGGACAATAACATCCGGCTGCATCCGCGATCGTGCGTCATTTTCTATGCTGACCTGAGTTTCATATTCATAGCCTTCGCGCAGACCGGACGCCTCCAGTACCCGCGTGAGTACGACTTCTCCCCAGTTGCCCTGGGTTTTGTTATCGCCTTTCAGCGCCCGTGTCAGGTTAACCGCTTCTTGCGCCATCTGCGCGTTCAGTTGCTGGAGGTTACGAATTTCGTGCGCCAGGGTATGACGCTCTTGCGCCTCTTTGCCAAAGCTATCCTGCACCTGGCGGCGAAAACCGTCCAGCTGTTCACGTAATGGTGTAAGCAAGCTATTCAGGCTTTGGCGATTTTGCTCATCAACGCGACGATTGCTGTGTTCAAAAATACGGTTTGCCAGGTTTTCGAACTGTTCGCTCAGACGCTGTTCGCTGTTGATCATCTGGCGGATTTTATCTTCCGCATGCTGTTGCGTCGCGTCGAGTCGCGTGGTGACTTCCCGGAGATCGGCTTCCAGAGAGGTGTTAATACTCTGCAGGCTGCGAAGTTCGTTGTTGAGTAGCTCGCACTCGTCGCGCCAGTGGGCTTCCTGCGCCAGCTGTTGACGTGCGGCGCTTAGCGCAATATCCAGTTCACGCCGTTCTTCGATAAGATCCGCGCGGATTTGGTCGGCACGCGCTTTGGTCGCCAGCCAGCCCACAAGCAGCCCTGCAGCTAACGCCACGACGGCACTTATCATTATCGAAATATCCACTACGCCCCCCTTACAGCAACGACTTACCCGCACAAAATAGAATTGTGCTGTATAAACGTCCAGTTTAAAAGGAATTTCCTGCGAGGTACTGCGCAAAATAAAAAGGCCGAACATGTCGGCCTTTTCAGAAAGGAGAGAAAATTACAGCAGGCGACGTGCAGCCTCTACCACGATTTTCACCGCGTGGCTTTCCGTTTGCTTCATGGTTTCAGCATTCGGGATTTCTTGCTGAGTACGGTTAACGATAACACCCGCAACCATACCGGCACGCAGACCCTGGCTTGCACACATGGTCAGCAGCGTAGCGGATTCCATTTCGTAGTTCATGACGCCCATGGACTGCCACTCTTCCATCGAGCCTTTGAAACGGCTCACCACGCGACCAGAGAAGGTGTCATAACGCTCCTGGCCTGGGTAGAAGGTATCTGAAGAGGCGGTCACGCCGACGTGGGTAGTCGCGCCAATAGATTTCGCGGCTTCCACCAGCGCGGTGGTGCATTCGAAATCGGCAACAGCCGGAAATTCCATCGGTGCAAAGTGCAGGCTCGCCCCGTCCAGACGGACAGACGCGGTGGTAACCAGCACGTCGCCCACGTTGATATGCGGCTGAATAGCGCCGGTCGTACCGATACGCAGGAAGGTACGAATGCCCAGTTGCGCCAGTTCTTCTACGGCGATAGAGGTCGACGGACCGCCGATACCGGTAGAGCAGACAATCACAGCTTTACCATCCAGCTCAGCACGCCAGGTAGTGAACTCGCGATGAGATGCCAGCTTAACCGGCTTGTCCATCAGCGCGGCGATCTTTTCCACACGCTCAGGGTCGCCAGGGACGATAGCAAGCGTAGCCCCTTGTAAATCGTTCTTGGTGAGGCCGAGATGAAAAACATCAGACTTAGACATAAAAACTCCTCTGTGAATCGGTTTTGTCAGAAGAAGCAAAAACACACTTTACCGAAGGCATAAACATATTTTCGTGACAGCCATCACTTTGATGTAAATCAATTGCATTTCATTACCGTCAAATAGTGATGAACATCACATTAACTGTTCGATACAGGCAAGCCTTGCACAAAAGATAGACCGTTTAAGGCAATGTGGTTCGTTGCGCGCGTCTATAGTTAATGATGCGCTATTTGGCTAAATACTTAAGGGTACGGAGAATACCATGGCAACAACACGACAATCTGGCTTTGCACCTGCAGTATCCCCACCCGCAGCAACGGCGGTTCACACCCCGGATAACGAAATCATCGCGGGAATAACGTCGATTCCGTCTCAAGGCGATGATATGCCTGCGTATCATGCACGCCCGAAGCACAGCGAAGGTCCGCTACCGGTTGTTATCGTCGTGCAGGAAATTTTTGGCGTTCATGAACACATCCGTGATATTTGTCGCCGCCTGGCGCTGGAAGGGTATCTGGCTGTCGCTCCAGAGCTTTACTTTCGCGAGGGCGATCCGAATGATTTTGCCGATATTTCAACGCTGTTAAGCGGCCTGGTGGCCAAGGTCCCGGACTCTCAGGTACTGGCCGATCTGGACCACGTCGCCAGTTGGGCCTCACGCAACGGTGGTGACGCACACCAACTGATGATCACTGGTTTTTGCTGGGGTGGACGCATCACCTGGCTGTATGCCGCACACAACCCGCAGTTAAAAGCGGCAGTGGCATGGTATGGCAAACTGGTCGGCGACAAAACGCTGAACTCGCCCAGGTATCCTGTCGATATCGCTACCGATCTTAACGCCCCCGTGTTGGGGCTTTATGGCGCGCAGGACACCAGTATTTCGCAGGAAAGCGTGGAAACCATGCGTCAGGCATTGCGCGCGGCGAATGCCAAAGCAGAAATCGTGGTGTATCCCGATGCCGGGCATGCTTTTAACGCGGATTATCGCCCGAGCTATCACGAAGAGTCCGCCAATGACGGCTGGCAAAGAATGCTGGCGTGGTTTGCGCAATATGGTGGGAAGAAATAAATGTTAATCGCCCGGTGGCGGCTACGCCTTACCGGGCTTACAACGACTTGCACGTTCCTGTTGGCCGGGTAAGCGTTAACGCCCCCGGCGATCGGGCACCTAATTAAGCCTGACGCAGGTTCTGCGCCGCTTTCACCATGTTCGCCAGCGCTGCGCGGGTTTCCGGCCAGCCACGCGTCTTCAGACCACAGTCCGGGTTCACCCACAGACGCTCAGCCGGGATACGCTGTTCCGCTTTCTTCAGCAGGGCTTCAATCCATTCCACGCTTGGCACATTTGGCGAGTGAATGTCGTACACGCCCGGCCCGATTTCGTTCGGGTAGTCGAACTCTTCGAACGACTCCAGTAGTTCCATGTCGGAACGCGAGGTTTCAATGGTGATCACGTCGGCATCAAGCGCAGCGATGGAATCCATGATGTCGTTGAACTCGCAGTAACACATGTGGGTATGGATCTGCGTTTCGTCCTTCGCCACCGCGGCGTTGATGCGGAAGGCCTCGACACCCCATTCCAGATACGCCGCCCAGTCGCTACGACGCAGCGGCAGACCTTCACGCAGCGCCGGTTCATCAATCTGGATGATGCCAATACCGGCGGCTTCCAGATCGGCGACTTCGTCACGAAGTGCCAGCGCAATCTGCTTAGCGATGGTTTCGCGAGTCACATCTTCGCGCGGGAATGACCAGCAAAGAATGGTCACCGGGCCTGTCAGCATGCCTTTGACCGGTTTGTCAGTCAGCGACTGGGCGTATTTTGCCCACTCAACGGTAATCGCTTCCGGACGACTCACGTCACCAATCACTACCGGCGGCTTCACGCAGCGGGAGCCGTAGCTCTGTACCCAACCATTCTGAGTAAAGACAAAACCGTCCAGATGCTCGCCAAAGTATTCAACCATGTCGTTACGCTCGGCTTCGCCGTGTACCAGCACGTCCAGGCCTAAACGTTCCTGCTCAGCGATCGCCTGTTTGATGTGCTCGGCGATACCGGTGCGGTAGTTGCCCGCATCCAGGTTACCCTTTTTAAAATCCAGACGCAGGCCGCGGATTTCCGTAGTTTGCGGGAAGGAACCGATAGTGGTGGTCGGCCACGCTGGCAGGTTAAAGCGCGCACGCTGGGCTTCGGCACGTACCGGGTAAGCGTGAGTACGCTGGCTGTCCTGCGCGGTGATAGCCGCCAGACGTTTTTCCACTGCCGCATTGTGGACGCGGATTGACTGACGACGCGCCTGAATTGGCGCACTCCACGCGACCAGTGCAGTAGTATCGCCGCTGTTCAGCGCATCACGCAGCAGCGCCAGTTCACCGCACTTTTGCAGGGCGAAGGCAAACCAGCTTTTCACTTCGGCATCCAGGCGGGTTTCGACACTCAGATCGATAGGACTGTGCAGCAGGGAGCAGGAGGAGGCGACCCACAGCTCACGTTTCCCGACAATGTCTTTAATCTGTGCATATTTCTCGGTCAGATCGGCGCGCCAGACGTTACGGCCGTTAATCAGGCCTGCGGAGAGCAGCCAGTTAGCGGGCAAACGCGAGTGCAACTCGGCTACGTCATCTTTACCATGAACCAGATCCACGTGCAGACCCTGTACCGGCAGCGCGGTGATGGTATCCAGATTCGGCGTCACGCCTTCGAAATAGGTAGTCAGTAGCAGCTTCACCTGCCCGGTCAGCGCATCGTACGCCGGTTTAAAGGCGTTCAGCCATTCCTGGGGCAACTCCAGCACCAGCGCAGGTTCATCAATCTGTACCCACTCAACACCGCGTTTCGCCAGCTCAGCCAGCACCTGCTGGTAAACCGGCAGGATGTCGTTCAGCAGACTCAGGCGATCAAACTGCTCACCCTTCACTTTCCCCAGCCACAGGTAGGTGACCGGACCCAGCAGGACGGGCTTCACTTTGTGGCCCAGCGCCAGCGCTTCGTCCACTTCATCCAGCAGTTGAGTCCAGGTCAGTTTGAACTGCTGACCTTTGGTAAATTCAGGCACCATGTAGTGATAGTTGGTATTAAACCATTTGGTCATTTCTGCCGCTGCCGCCGGTTCACCGGTCGGTGCGCGACCACGGCCAATGCGGAATAAGGTGTCGATATCGACAGAGCCATCTTTGTTCTGATGACGGGCCGGAACGTTACCCAGCAGCAAACTGGTGGTCAGCACATGATCGTACCAGGCAAAATCGCCCACTGGCAGCAGGTCAACGCCAGCTTGCTTTTGTTGATCCCAGTGACGAGCGCGCAATTCGCGACCCGTTGCCAGCAATTCTTCACGAGAGGCGTTACCCGCCCAGTAGCTTTCTTGCGCTTTTTTCAACTCGCGACGCAGGCCAACGCGAGGGAAACCGAGGGTGTGATTCAATATTGTCATTTTTCTTCCTCTAATTATATGTAAATCCTATGGATTTTGAATTTAGGGAAGGCGGCAAGTTTGCTCATCCCCAGGAGCTTACTGAAGTAAGTGACTGGGGTGGGGAAACGAAGCCAACGCACCATAAATTTAAAAGACGAAGGATTTTAGCCGTCCAGATGTTTACACATCCATAATTGGCGGTTACTGTATATTCCTCAAGCGCAATTTATTCATGCCGAAGTGAAGGACTTTCATGATCGAGATTAAGCATCTGAAAACGCTACAGGCGTTGCGGAACAGTGGGTCGCTGGCAGGCGCAGCAGCGACGTTGCATCAGACCCAATCCGCCCTGTCTCACCAGTTCAGCGATCTGGAACAACGCCTCGGCTTTCGGCTATTTGTGCGTAAAAGCCAGCCGCTACGTTTTACGCCACAGGGTGAAATTTTGTTGCAGTTGGCCAATCAGGTGTTGCCACAAATCGGTCGCGCGCTTCAGGCATGCAACGAACCGCAGCAAACCCGGCTGCGCATCGCCATTGAATGTCACAGCTGTATTCAGTGGCTGACCCCCGCGCTGGAGAATTTCCGTGCTAACTGGCCACAGGTAGAGATGGATTTTAAATCCGGCGTGACTTTCGATCCGCAACCAGCCCTGCAGCAGGATGAGCTGGACCTGGTGATGACATCCGACATTCTGCCGCGCAGCGGCCTGCACTATTCACCGATGTTTGATTTTGAAGTCCGTCTGATACTGGCACCCGATCACCCACTGGCCAGCAAAACGCAGGTAACGCCGGAAGATTTAGCCAGCGAAACCCTGTTGATTTATCCGGTACAGCGCAGCCGACTGGATGTCTGGCGGCATTTCCTGCAGCCTGCAGGCGTTAGCCCGTCGCTGAAGAGCGTGGATAACACCCTGCTGCTGATCCAGATGGTCGCCGCCAGAATGGGTATTGCAGCGCTGCCGCACTGGGTAGTGGAGAGTTTTGAACGCCAGGGCCTGGTAGTGACCAAAACCCTGGGTGATGGATTGTGGAGCCGACTGTACGCCGCTGTGCGCGATGGCGAGCAGCGTCAGCCGGTCACGGAAGCATTTATTCGCTCAGCGCGGAATCACGCCTGCGATCACCTGCCGTTTGTGCGGAGTGCGGAGCGACCCACTTTCGATGCACCCACAGTGAGGCCACTATAACAGCCGCACCAATGATGAAGCTTGGCCAGTGAGGCTGCTGGTGCCAGATGGCCAGATTAACCAACAGCCCCGCAGGCACATGCATATTGTTCATGATACCCAGTGTGCCTGCATCTACCTGCGTCGCGCCGTAGTTCCACATAAAGTAACCGATGCCCGATGCTGCCACGCCAAGGAACACCAGAATCCCCCACTGCAGCGAAGTTTCAGGCATTTTTTGCGCATTCCCTACTATAAGCCAGGCAACGACCGCCACCAGTAATGCCCCCATATAAAACCAGGCAAAGGCGTTGTGCTGCAGCATGGGACGGGTTTCCATCAGACGCTTATAGCCCACCATGCCGATGGCAAAGCTGATGTTAGAAAGCTGTACCAGCAGCAGACCGGTCCAGAAATGACTGGTCACCTGATCGTAACGAATGATCCCCGCCCCAATCACCGCCAGCAGTGCGCTAAACGCGTAGCTCCAGCGTAAACGGCGTCGGCTCATCAGGTCATAAATCAGTGTGATATAGAGCGGTGTCAGGACGGTAAATAGCAGCAGCTCGGAAACCGTCAGGTACAAATAAGCACGGAAACTCAGCATATACATGATGCCAAGCTGCATGGCACCCACCAGCATGTACAGACCAATAGTTTTTACGCTGTGGCCGCGGGTACGCAGAAATGGCAGGAACACCAGCGCAGCCAGTCCGACCCGCACCAGCACGGCAAAATAGCTATCGACATGACCAGCAAGGTACTCGCCAAACAGGCTAAAGGAAAAGGCCCACAGAATAGTGGTAATGATGAGTAGCGCCACAATAGATGTCTCTGAACAAAAGATACACCCATTGTAGCGAAGTTCACGGTTGACAACTGACTAACTAATGAGCGGTTCCGTTACTGTAAAAACAGTTCTCGCAGATAATGCGGCACAGCATCGTCGGCATTAAGCCCAATCACGTCCAGCTCCGGGTGCAGATCCTTCAGGCGCTGATGTGCATTACCCATAATGCAGCCTTTTCCCGCCATCGATAGCATTTCGGCGTCATTCATGCCGTCACCAAAGGCGATACAGTCTTTCAGGCTGAAGCCCATCGCTTTTGCCACCGCTTCCAGCGCATGGCCTTTTGATACGCCACCCGCCATCACTTCCAGACAGGTCAGCGTGGAGAAACTGACGTTCACACGATCACCCCAACGGGCGTTAATCGCCTGCTCCAGCGGCAGCAGGATTTCGTGAGAGTCGGTGGTGAAAAACACTTTACTGACGCCTTCCGGCTCCAGCAGCGCAGGTTCAAACAGTGAGTAGTTAAACACCGCTTCTTTAAAGAAACGCATTTCATCCGGGCGATGGCGGTTCATAAACCACTCATCGTCGCGATACACGTTGGTCACGATATCCGGGTTCGCATTCACCACACCAAACAGATCGCTGGCAATGTCGCGATCCAGGTTATGCGAGAACACAAGATTCCCGTCAGTATCATGTACGCGCGCACCGTTGGAGGTGATCATGTAGGACTTAATGCCGAGATTGTCGCGAATTTGCCCTACATCAATATGATGACGGCCGGTCGCAAACACAAAATTCACACCACGAGCCGTCAGCAGTTTCAGCGTCTCTTTGGCATACGGGGACAGGGTATGGTCGGGGGAAAGCAGCGTACCGTCTAAATCAGATGCAACTACCTGATACATAAAAAATTAAACCTCTAAGCAAAGCGGTGTCCGCTGGATGAGTTATGCCTGTCGAAAAATTCAACAATGGCGTTGAGCGCGACTGAGCGCATTGCGTCCTTTTCAAAAAGGATCTCATGGTAGGCGCCTTTTATGACCAGCGGTTGACCTCCTTCTACAGGATGGCCCGCTGCAGCGCGGAGTTCACAAAAACGATAGTGCATGCGGTTATCCACCACACGCTCTTCTTCAGCCTGAATAAGCAACGTCGGGGTCGCATCATCTCCGGCCCCGGCCAACACCTGCTCACCCGCCAGAATGCCTTCACGCACCCAATGATAGGTCGGACCGCCTACGCGCAACTGCGGATCATCAGCATAGAAGCGCAGATTACGCCGATAGCGCTGTCGGCTATGGGTGAGCGCATTCATCCCAAACGGCAACGCCCGCCAGCGACCGGTCCCCATGGCATAGCCTTCGCGAATGCGCGGATACCCTTCAGCCCAGTCAAGAATATGGCGCACCATCCAGTCAGGAAAGCGCATCACGATCCCGAACATCGGGGCGCTGAGGGCAATAGCATCACACTGATTAGGGTGGCGCTGCAGGAACAGCGTGGCAATAGCGCCTCCCATGGAATGCGCCAGTATATAGCGTTTTCTCCATGGACCTGGCTGCACTTCCTGCTGCCAGAAGGCGGTCAAATCGTCGACATAGTCATTAAAGTTATCCACATGGCCACGGTGCGGATCCGAGAGCATCCGCCCGGAACGCCCCTGGCCACGATGGTCGATAATGAGGACGTCAAAACCAGAATAAAACAGGTCATACGCCAGTTCAGCGTATTTTACGTAGCTTTCTATGCGCCCGGGACAAACGACGATGACGCGATCGTTTTTTTCTGCACGAAAGCGAACAAAGCGTACGGGAACATTATCTACGCCAGTGAATTCCGCTTCCTCCCGCTGACGCCAGAAATCTGTCAGTGGCCCCATGGAAAAAGCGGCAAACGCGTTTTCTCTTGTTTCCCAGTCTTTTTGCTGCTGAAACATCGGGTATCCAGCCTCGTTGACCAAGTAAAATCGTTTTTTTTGCCGAGCCTGTTACAACGCATCGGCAGTAGCGTATTGTGGCATAAAAATAGACAAGTCGGGAGTTTCTCATGACCTTTGAATGGTGGTTCGCCTACCTGCTGACGTCCATTGTTTTGAGCTTGTCGCCAGGTTCAGGGGCGATCAACACCATGACAACCGCCATCAGCCATGGTTATCGGGGAGCAGCGGCGTCGATTGCCGGTTTGCAGACCGGGCTTGGCATTCATATCGTGCTGGTCGGTGTTGGGCTAGGAACGCTATTCTCACGGTCAGTGATCGCCTTTGAGGTACTGAAGTGGGCGGGGGCAGCCTATCTTATCTGGTTGGGCATTCAGCAATGGCGCGCGGCGGGAGCCATCGACCTGAACACCATCGCCAATACGCAATCACGCAGTCGCCTGTTCAAGCGCGCCGTCTTCGTCAACCTGACCAACCCAAAGAGCATTGTATTTCTCGCCGCCCTGTTCCCGCAGTTCATCATGCCGCAGGAGCCGCAGTTGATGCAGTACGTGGTGCTGGGCGTGACCACCATCGTGGTCGATATTATTGTGATGATCGGTTATGCGACGCTGGCTACCCGCATTGCGGGCTGGATTAAAGGGCCAAAGCAAATGAAGGCGCTGAACAAAGTGTTTGGTTCGCTGTTTATGCTGATAGGTGCCCTGCTGGCGTCAGCACGGCATGCCTGAGATCAGTGCCGGATGACGCTACCGCTTATCCGGCCTACTGGTAAGTTAACGCGAAATAATCAGATGAATGCCGAAGCCCGCGAATAACGCGCCGGCAAAGCCGTCAATCCACTTCGCCAGACGCTGATAGCCACGACGCATTTTCGGCAGTGCAAACAGGCTGGCAACCACGGTAAACCACGCCAGCGTCTCGACGATAATCAGCGCGAAAATACCCCAACGGGCAGCGGTACCGACGTTGTCG
The DNA here is from genome assembly GCF_005280805.1 of Citrobacter sp. TBCS-14. Taxonomy (NCBI): domain Bacteria; kingdom Pseudomonadati; phylum Pseudomonadota; class Gammaproteobacteria; order Enterobacterales; family Enterobacteriaceae; genus Citrobacter; species Citrobacter sp. TBCS-14. Next base: position 55,537 of record NZ_SZWM01000135.1, on the reverse strand, counting down.
CCGACAAACAGCGAAAAGACGGAGCCAAAATAGATAATGGCTTTGGGATTCGCCAGGTTGGTCAACAGACCTTTTAAAAAACTGCGTCCGCTCTGCGCCAGCTCAACCTGCGGCGCGGGTGCCGCAACGTCCTGTTTTTTAAACGCGCCGCGCAGCATCTGATACCCCATCCAGCACAGATACAGACCACCGCCGACCATAATAATAGTGTGCAGCCAGGCCATTTTTTCGATGATCAGATGCAGACCGAGCAGTGCCACGCCCGCCCAGACCATGACGCCGCAGGTAATACCCAGCACACCCATCATCGCCTCTTTGCGCGAGCGACTAACGGCCGTTTGCGAAACAAAGAAAAAATCGGGGCCAGGACTCATCAGCGCTACGATGTGTACCAACGCAACGGTAAAAAATAGCGTTAACATAAAAATGACTCGCGGGGAAATAGTTCAGAGAGTCACCATCCTGGCATTTTTTTGCCTGGCTGACTACTCTTCGTCGTCACCATCAACATGTGCGCGGATAAGTGCCATAAACTCTTTGCCAAAACGCTCAAGTTTACGCATTCCCACGCCGTTGACGCTCAGCATTTCGCTCGGTGACACCGGCATTTGCTCGGCCATTTCAATCAGCGTGGCGTCGTTAAAGACCACATACGGCGGGATATTCTCCTCATCGGCAATGGCTTTACGCAGCTTACGCAGTTTGGCAAACAGCTTACGATCGTAGTTACCGCCAAAGGATTTCTGCATTGCGCGTGGTTTAAGCGCCACAATACGCGGCACGGCAAGCTGTAGCGGCACAACGCCGCGCAGTACCGGACGCGCAGCTTCGGTTAACTGCAACGCGGAGTGGTGGGCAATATTCTGCGTCACCAGTCCGAGGTGAATCAGCTGGCGAATGACGCTCACCCAATGTTCGTGGCTCTGTTCACGACCAATACCGTAGACCGGCAGCTTGTCATGCGCCATCTCACGAATGCGCTGGTTATTCGCCCCGCGCAGAACCTCGACGACATAGCCCATACCAAAACGTTGGTTAACGCGGTAGATCGTCGACAGCGCTTTACGCGCATCCATTAAGCCGTCGTACTGTTTTGGCGGATCGAGACAAATATCGCAGTTGCCGCACGGCTCCTGACGCCCTTCGCCAAAATAGTTCAGCAGCACCAGACGACGACAGGTTTGCGCCTCGGCAAAGGCCCCCATCGCATTGAGCTTGTGACGCTCGATATCCAGCAGCTGTCCGGCGGGTTTCTCTTCGAGACAACGGCGGAGCCACGCCATATCGGCCGGATCGTAAAACAGCATCGCTTCTGCGGGCAGGCCATCACGCCCGGCACGCCCAGTTTCCTGATAGTAGGACTCGATATTACGCGGGATATCAAAATGCACCACGAAGCGCACGTTGGGTTTGTTAATTCCCATGCCAAACGCCACGGTCGCGACAACGATTTGCAGGTCGTCGCGCTGGAATTTCTCCTGCACGTCGGCGCGCACGTTGTTGTCCAACCCGGCATGATAGGCCCCAGCGCTGATCCCACGGCTTTGCAGACGCGCCGCGGTGTCTTCAACCTTCGCGCGGCTGTTACAGTAAATAATGCCGGACTTTCCGCGTTGTTCCTGCACGTAGCGCATCAGCTGATCGAGCGGCTTAAACTTCTCCATTAGCATGTAGCGGATATTGGGACGGTCAAAGCTGCTGATCTGAATGAGGGGATCGTTAAGCCCGAGCAGACGCACAATATCCAGCCGGGTGGTGTCATCAGCGGTGGCCGTGAGCGCCACAAACGGCAGTGCAGGGAAACGCTGACGCAGCTGACCCAGCGCGGCATATTCCGGGCGGAAATCATGCCCCCACTGGGAAATACAGTGCGCTTCATCTACCGCCAGCAGTACCGGGTTCCAGTGCGCCAGATTATCAAGGAAGTTATCCAGCATCAGGCGCTCGGGCGCAATGTACAGCAGGCGGATTTGCCCGCTACGGCAGCCTGCCATCACCTCTTGCTGCTGTTCACGGCTCTGGGTGGAGTTCAGACACGCCGCCGCTACACCGTTTGCCAGCAGCTGATCGACCTGGTCTTTCATCAGGGAAATCAGCGGCGAGACAACAACGGTGAGGCCGTTCAGCAGTAATGCGGGAATTTGATAACACAGGGATTTACCACCACCGGTTGGCATAACGACCAGGCAGTCGCGGCCAGAGAGCACGGTGTCGATGATTTCTTCCTGACCAGGGCGAAACTGTTGGTAGCCAAAGGTTTCCTGCAAAACCTGTTTAGCGCCCATTTCCAGATTCAACACTTCCGCCTGCGCCACATTAACCCCGTTAACCTTAAATAAAAACAGGCGCTATTTTCAGCGCCTGAGAGAGAAACTGCAATGATTAAAATACTCTCAATGCCGATCAGAAGATATCGTTGAGCATTACGCCCACGCCAACGCGCGTCTGATTAAAGTTATAGTCAATCAGCGACTCGCCATAACCACTGTAGACCTGGGTATAAAGACGAACATGTTTGGTGATGGGGTAGCTGACACCCAACTCAGCGCCGCCGTAGCCGGTATTCCAGTTGTACTGACCTTTCACGCTTAACACGGCGTCACCGAGGTGGTAACCCAGTTTGAGCTGATAGTAGCCCATATATTTAGTGATATCTGGGTTATCGTCAGTGCTGCCGATGACGTACCACGGCTTCACTTCTACCAGCCAGTTACCGTTTTCTGCCATCAGGCGGGTATACAGGCGGTTCCAGCTGCGCGAGGTCGGTTCGGAACGACCGTTAGAGTCGTGGTTGTATCCCATTTCCACATCACGTAGCGTCCAGCCGGCAACGCGGTAATCGGTGGCGAAACCGAGGAACAGTTGTGGTTCGTAGTTAGTTTCGCGAAACGGTGCCGATTCTTCGCTATTAGAAAGCTGCCACCAGGATTTCTGGGTATAGGAACCACCAAGCACGGAGTTCGGGCCTAAAATCCCGCGCCACAGCGGAAACGCCAGGCTCAGCTGAAACTTCACCTCATCTTTACGCGCATTTTCAGACCAGCTATAGCTGCTGATGGCCTCTTTATTCATGTCGCTGGTATTGGTGTAGATGAGGTAGTTGGTGTCATAAGGGTAAAGCGTGAAAGGATTGTCATGCTCTTGCAGCATGTTGGCAATAATACTGCCGCGCACAGCGGGTGCATCATGAATCTCTTTCACTGTCGCTTCCTGCGCATACACGGTCAACGGCAGCATAACTGCTGGTAGTAACCATCCCAGAATCGCCCGCATCGGTCATGTTCTCCTGAACTAAAATATTGATGAATTGTAAGATTTTATTGATAGCATTTTACATACTTAGTGCGCTCTTCGTTAGTTATCCCGTCCCAAAGTAGAAAACAACAATTAAGAAGCATAATATCAACACCTCATTAACCATCGAGAGTTAGGGATTGTATGTCTGCCGTACTGACTGCTGAGCAAGCACTGAAATTAGTGGGCGAAATGTTTGTCTACCATATGCCGTTTAACCGGGCGCTGGGGCTGGAGCTGGAACGTTACGAAAAAGAGTTTGCCCAACTGGCCTTTAATAACCAACCGATGATGGTCGGCAACTGGGCGCAAAGCATCCTGCATGGCGGCGTGATTGCCTCAGCATTGGACGTAGCAGCCGGACTGGTGTGCGTGGGCAGTACGCTGACCCGTCATGAAACCATCAGCGAGGACGAGCTGCGCCAGCGGATGTCGCGCATGGGAACCATCGATCTCCGCGTCGATTATCTGCGCCCAGGCAGGGGGAATCGCTTCACGGCTACCAGCAGTTTGCTGCGGGCAGGCAATAAAGTTGCCGTTGCACGCGTGGAGCTGCATAACGAAGAGCAGCTTTATATCGCCAGCGCCACCGCAACGTATATGGTGGGGTAAGCGCCTGAAACAAGGTAAACTGCTGTTACATTTCTGAAATGAGTTTTCCCGATGGATGCTAAGCAAACGCGGCAGGGCGTATTACTCGCTCTTGCTGCCTATTTTATTTGGGGCATTGCACCCGCATATTTCAAGTTGATTTACTACGTCCCCGCAGACGAGATCCTGACGCACCGTGTGATTTGGTCATTTTTCTTTATGGTGGTGTTGATGAGCATCAGCCGCCAATGGTCAGGGGTCAAAACGCTGCTGCAAACGCCAAAGAAGGTTTTCCTGCTGGCGCTTTCCGCGGTGCTCATCGGCGGAAACTGGCTGCTATTCATTTGGGCGGTCAACAACCACCATATGCTGGAAGCCAGCCTCGGCTACTTTATTAACCCCCTGGTGAATATTGTATTGGGCATGATTTTCCTCGGTGAGCGCTTTCGCCGCATGCAGTGGCTGGCCGTACTGCTCGCCGCCTGCGGCGTGTTGGTACAGTTGTGGACGTTTGGATCACTGCCAATCATTGCGCTGGGACTGGCCTTCAGCTTTGCTTTTTATGGCCTGGTGCGTAAGAAGATCGCCGTCGAGGCGCAAACCGGCATGCTGATCGAAACCTTGTGGCTGTTACCGATTGCGGCAATCTATCTGTTTGGTATTGCCGACAGCCCAACCAGCCATATGGGACAGAACCCCATGTCGCTCAATCTGTTGCTGATTGCAGCAGGGGTCGTGACCACCATTCCACTGCTGTGCTTTACCGGTGCAGCGACCCGTCTGCGTCTGTCCACGCTGGGCTTTTTCCAGTATATCGGGCCGACGCTGATGTTCCTGCTGGCGGTAACATTCTACGGTGAAGTACCGGGCGCAGATAAGATGGTGACGTTCGCCTTTATCTGGGTCGCGCTGGCGATATTCGTGATGGATGCGATTTATACCCTACGCAGAACGCGAAGGGGGCTGTGATTGCGCCTGATGGCACTGATTTTGTAGGCCGGATAAGACGGTTACGTCGCCATCCGGCATCTTTCTGCCTGATGGCGCTGCGCTTATCAGGCCTACGGGAGCGTTAATAATTCTCTGCTACAGCCAGTTCTTGCGCTTAAAGTACAAATACGGCGCCAGGCCCGCGAGCATCATAAAAACAATCGCTCCGGGGTAACCGAAGCTCCAGTGCAGTTCCGGCATGAACTCAAAGTTCATGCCGTAGCTGGATGCCACCAGCGTCGGCGGCAGGAACACGACGGAAACCACCGAGAAGATCTTGATGATGCGGTTCTGTTCGATGTTGATAAAGCCCATCGCCGCCTGCATCAGGAAGTTAACCTTCTGGAACAGGGATTCATTGTGCGGCAGCAGGGATTCGATATCTCGCAGGATCTCGCGCGCCTGCTCCAGTTGACCGCCCGGCAGTCGCGCCTTACGCACCAGGAAGTTTAATGCGCGCTGGGTATCCATCAGACACAGACGAACTTTCCAGCCGATATCTTCCAGTTCCGCCAGCGTGGAGAGCGCTTCGTCATATTCATCGCCCTGACGCCCTTCCATAATCACGCGGCTGAGTTTTTCCAGATCGCTGTAGATATTTTCTATTTCATCCGCCAGCTGTTCAATTTTCGTTTCGAACAGATCGAGCAGCAGCTCGTAAGCGTTGCCGTCGACCATCGACTGGCTGCGCGCACGCATACGGTACAGGCGAAACGCTGGCAGTTCGCGCTCGCGCAGGGTAAACAGACGACCTTCGCGAATGGTGAATGCCACGGTTGAGTTGCCCGCATGATCGTCGGCATCTTCATAGAAGAAGAAGGAGTGGATGTGCAGGCCGTCTTCGTCTTCAAAAAAACGTGCGGATGCTTCGATGTCTTCCAGTTCAGGGCGCGTAGCCAGGTTCTGGCCCAAGTCCTTTTGCACACGGTTTCGTTCATCGTCATCCGGCTCGACTAAATCGACCCAAACCGAACTGGCGAGATGATCAATTTCATCCGCCTCAAGACGTATTAAACGATTGTTTTCCAGTTGAAATGCGCTCAGCATGACCGGGACTCCCAATGCAAAAAATTATCGGACAGTTCGGTGGGCACACAGAAACAAATTGGGTTTCAGACCATTAAACAGCCTGACTCGGCGCGACGAGAAAAAACAGAAGGTCGCTGACAACCGCGAAGGCTATCAGCAAAAAGGGATAGCCTTAGGAGTTGATCCTGGATGACAGGATAATGAGCCAGTATCTACTGGGTGTGTCCAAGGCGAATGTCCTCTTAGCGTAATCGTGCGCGCATGTTACGCCAGCAAAATTTTGACGTCAACACGCAACAGATGGCGAAAAAGTAATAATTTCCCCTCATGCTGCAAGGTTAGCAGAACGGGGGGATTTATCTATGATTTCAGAATATTAACCGAAAGATTGCCGGATGGTGGCTTCGCCTTATCCGGCCTACAAATCATAATATTAAGCGACATGCAGGCCTGATAAGCGTAGCGCCATCAGGCGATCAAACGGTTTCTAGTCTGGCGTAGGCAGCAACCAGCCATTTGATCCCCTGCCCCTGGAACGCGACCTGCAAACGACTGTGTTCACCGCTACCTTCCAGGTTGACGATGGTGCCCTCGCCAAATTTGGCGTGACGCACACGCTGACCGAGCTTATAGCCGGTGTCGTTCTCCGCCATCGGCGTACCCATCCGTTGATGACTTACCGGACGGCTGACCGTGGCGCGCAGGCGAACCTCTTCCACACAGGTCTCTGGTAATTCACCAATAAACCGGGATGGACGGTGGTAAACCTCTTTGCCGTACAGGCGACGCGTTTCGGCGTAGGTCAACGTCAGTTTCTGCATCGCACGGGTAACGCCCACATAGGCCAGTCGGCGTTCCTCTTCGAGGCGCCCACCTTCATCGAGTGACATCTGGCTGGGGAACATGCCCTCTTCCATTCCGACAATAAACACCTGCGGGAACTCCAGACCTTTGGCTGAGTGCAAGGTCATTAGCTGGACCGCATCCTGCCAGGTATCCGCCTGCCCTTCGCCCGCTTCCAGCGCCGCGTGGGAGAGGAACGCCTGTAGCGGCATCAAGTCTTCGTCTTCTTCGTTGTAGCTGAACTGGCGCGTTGCCGTCACCAGTTCCTCTAAGTTTTCGATACGCGTCTGGCCCTTCTCACCTTTTTCCTGCTCGTACATCATGCGCAGGCCGGAGTCTTTTATTACCCGGTCGGTCTGCACGTGCAGCGGCATATCGGCGGTTTCCTGCGCCAGTGCGTCGATAAGTTCCATAAAGCGCTGTAGTGCGCTGGCGGCACGCCCGGCCAGGGCTTTTTCCTGCAGCAGTTCACGACACGCCTGCCACATTGTCAGCTGGCGGTCGCGCGAGGTCTGCCGCACCACGTCCAGCGTACGATCGCCGATACCGCGCGTGGGGGTATTCACCACACGCTCGAACGCGGCGTCGTCGTTACGATTAGCTATCAGACGCAGGTAAGAGAGCGCGTCTTTGATTTCCTGACGCTCGAAGAAGCGCATTCCACCGTAAATACGGTACGGCATACTAGCCTGCAACAGCGCTTCTTCCAGCACGCGCGACTGGGCGTTGCTGCGATAAAGAATGGCGCACTGTGTCAACTGACCGCCATTGTCCTGCCAGGCTTTGATTCGGTTGACCACAAAACGCGCTTCATCGAGTTCGTTGAACGCGCAATAGAGTGAGATCGGCTCACCGTCGACGCCCTCGGTCCACAGCTTTTTGCCCAAACGCCCGTTATTGTTTTCAATCAGGGCGTTAGCCGCGCTAAGGATATTATTGGTCGAGCGGTAGTTCTGCTCCAGACGAATAGTTTCGGCACCGGGGAAGTCGTTGAGGAAGCGCTGGATGTTTTCCACCTGCGCCCCGCGCCAACCGTAGATTGACTGATCATCATCGCCGACGATCATCACCTTGCCGGTGTCACCCGCCAGCAGGCGGATCCAGGCGTACTGGATATTGTTCGTATCCTGGAATTCGTCCACCAGGATGTTGGTAAAACGTTCGCGGTAGTGCTGCAGAATGTGCGGTTTGTTGAGCCACAGTTCATGCGCGCGCAGCAGCAGCTCGGCGAAATCCACCAGCCCGGCGCGATCGCACGCTTCCTGGTAGGCCTGGTAAACCTTCTGCCAGGTTTGCTCGACCGGATTGCCGTAGCTCTGCAAATGGTGCGGGCGCAGCCCTTCGTCTTTCTGGCTGTTGATAAACCACATTGCCTGGCGCGCTGGCCACTGCTTCTCATCGAGGTTCATCGCTTTGATCAGACGCTTCAGCAGGCGCAGCTGGTCTTCGCTGTCGAGGATCTGGAAATCCTGCGGCAGGTTGGCATCCATATGGTGCGCACGCAGCAGGCGGTGTGCCAGTCCGTGGAAGGTACCGACCCACATACCACCCTGGCTGGTTCCCATGATCTGACCAATACGGTGGCGCATTTCTGCCGCCGCTTTGTTGGTAAAGGTCACGGCCATAATCGAGTATGGCGAGTTGTTTTCAACCGTCAGTAACCAGGCGATGCGGTGTACCAGCACGCGCGTTTTACCACTCCCCGCGCCTGCCAGAACCAGCATGTTGCTGCGTGGCGCAGCCACAGCCTGGCGCTGTTCGTCATTGAGGCTATCGAGCAGGTAAGAAACGTCCATTGGCACCGCCGGAATCAACAGGGCCCAGCCGGACCCCTGGGAATTTATACAGAGTTGTTGATGATTATATCAGCGAGGTCAGAGATGCCAACTGTGAAATTTCGATATGCGGCAGTAAACGGCTGTCAGCGGTTTGCATCAGGTCGGCATTTTCCGGCTTGATCCAGCAGGCCTGCATGCCACAGCGGATGGCCCCGGCGACATCTGTCGTCAGGTCGTCACCGACGTGCAGGATCTCACCCATGGGCATATTCAGTTTTTCCGCCGCCAGCAAATACATGTCGCTGAACGGTTTTGATCGCCCATCGGGGCCGGCACGCAGTACAAACTCAAAATATTCGCCCAGACCAAACAGCTCCGGCTGCGCGTTACCGTTGGTGATCGCCACCAGCGGCCACTTGCGGGCCAGTACCTTCAACGTGTCATGCGTAGATTGCGGGACGTCGATGCGGCTGCGCCATTTGGCGAAGTTCATCATCGCCGCGTTTGCCCCCATTTTCGCCTCTGCCGCCGACAGGCCAGCCTCCAGCATAGCGCGCTCTACGGCACGATGACGCCATTGGGTGACGTCATGGTAAATATCCGGCTCGGCGTCGCGCACAGCCTGGCGCAGGCGCTGCAGGTCGGTATTTTGTAAGGAGCTCAGCGCCGGGTGATAATTTTGCACAAACGCGAGCGCTTCCTGCTCGGTGCGCGTGATAACGGGACGGTTATCGTAAAGGGTGTCATCAAGGTCAAAGGTGAGCGCAGAAATACGCCCCAAAGGCCGGTAAAAACGCATTATTTCCCCCGTTTGGCGCGCGGATGCGCCGCATCGTACACTGAAGCCAGGTGTTGAAAATCAAGATGGGTATAGATTTGCGTGGTAGAGAGGTTGGCGTGTCCCAACAGCTCTTGTACCCCGCGCAGGTCGCCGCTCGACTCCAGCATATGCGTCGCAAACGAGTGGCGCAGTTTATGGGGATGCACATGGCTATTCAGCCCCTGCTTGATACCCCATTCGGCAAAACGTTTCTGCACGTTACGCGCGGAGATACGTTTGCCCAGTTTTGACAGAAACAGCGCGTCTTCGTCACTGCCGAAAAGCCCGCGCAGATCCAGCCAGTGTTCGATCCACGCCACCGCATTGCGGCCAATTGGCAGGCGGCGCTCTTTGCTGCCTTTACCCATCACCCACACTTCGCCGGTGTCGAGATCGAGATGTTTAATATCCAGGCCAACCAGTTCCGACAAACGCAGTCCCGCGCCGTACATCACCTCCAGCATAGCCCGGTCGCGCACGGCGAGGGGATCGTTGAGATCGATATCCAGCAGTCGGTTAACGTCATCCACATCAATATTTTTCGGCAGATGCCGCGGTGCCTTCGGCGCAGAAATACCTTTTGCCGGGTTGGCTTTCAGCTCACCCTGATTCACCAGCCAGTCGAAGAAACTGCGTAATGCGGAGAGGCGCAATGCCAGACTCGCCGGTCCCAGACCGTTGCGGCGACTGCGCACAGCAACACTGCGCACCCTTGCAGCATCACATTGTTGCCAGCTTTGCAGGCCGGTTTCTTCGGCTATCGCGATGATGGCATCCAGCTGACGCCGATAATTGAGTAACGTGATGGGACTAAGCTGACGCTCCACGCCCAGATAGCGTAAGAAGCGTGCAACGTCCTGAGAAAGCGGTGAGTCGGTCATACGCGTTCAATCCAGCGCTCCAGCAGTTCCGGCAACATCAGCGAGATTTCCTGCAATAGCTGCGTGCCTTGCCCTTGCTGGTAATGATTAACATCACGGCTGCTGAACAGCATGACGCCAAGGGAACCATCTTGCCCCAACATCGACATGGCTACCGAACCAATCGCTTTCGCCTCCGGCATCATCACCAGCAGTTCCGGGCCATTGAGCGGACCCAGATAGTGCTGTGACTGCCCGAGACGCTGAATACGCAGCGGCTCGAAGGCCTGACGACTTAATGCCAGATGGGTAAACTTTGAAGGGGCGCCAAGCCGCCAGCGATCCGGGAACAGACGAACCGTCGCGCCAGCCAGCCCCAGCTCACGTGCCCAGCGATGAAATCGCATCAGCATATCGTCGAGGCTGCTGGCCGCCGCCAGCCGTCCTTGCAGATTTAACAGGCGATAAAACAGACTTTCGTTGGCGTTAGCCTGTTCCATCAATAACGTCATGTTCTCTTCAAGCACGTTGATGTGATTACGCGCTCGAGCCATATACCATTCAACTAAAGAGATCGTACCCCGCACCGGGTGCGGGACGCGCATCGCTTCAACCGCTTGCGCATTACGGATAAAAAACTCAGGGTGACGTTGTAGATATTCGACGACCGCCCGATCGTCAAGTTCCATGAGCGTTTCCTGTAGTTCTTCCCCTGGTTGCTTCATAGATGAATAAATCCGTCGTAGACATGTGCCGCCGGGCCAGTCATATACAACGGATGACCCGGGCCTTTCCAGGCGATATCAAGGCAACCGCCCGGTAGTTCCACGCGCACTTCTTCTGCCAGCAGGCCCTGCTGAATACCAACAGCGACAGCAGCGCACGCTCCGCTGCCACAGGCCTGCGTTTCACCCGCCCCACGTTCATAGACGCGCAGCCGGATGTGTTCGCGTTTCACCACTTGCATAAATCCAATATTGGCGCGCTCAGGAAAGCGTTCATGGCTTTCCAGAACCGGTCCCAGCGTTTCCACCGTGGCTGTATCCACATCATCAACCTGAATGACGCAGTGTGGATTCCCCATTGATACCACGCCGCACAATACTGTCTGCTCGGCCGCCCGCATAATATAGGTCTTCTCTGCTTTATTGGCGCGAAAAGGCACCTGCGAGGGTTCAAAATTGGGCTCGCCCATATTGACCCGCACCAGCTCATCGTCCGTCACAGTTAATACCATGCGGCCATTCGCCGTACTGACGCGGATATCACGTTTATTGGTCAGCCCTTTCAGGCGTACAAAACGCGCAAAACAACGGGCACCGTTACCGCACTGCGACACTTCGCTACCATCAGCATTAAAGATACGGTAATGGAAATCCAGCTCCGGATCATACGGAGGCTCAACCACCAGCAGCTGATCAAATCCCACACCAAGATGCCTGTCGGCCAGGCGGCGGATCAGCTCAGGTGAAAAAAAGACATTCTGCGTTACCGCGTCGACGACCATAAAATCGTTGCCAAGGCCATGCATTTTAGAGAATTGCATCGTTCACTCCGTTCACGCGGGTACAGAGACTTCGCTTTAGTAGTTTACCTGGGAAGGCCCATCTCCCGTTGCTCGATCGTTTCGATCGGGCACTGTGGACTGCGATTGCGTTTCAACTGGCTTCGTCGGTGGCGGCGCGGTTTTATCTGCTGGCGGGAAATAGAGTGGACCTTTCAGACCACAGCCCGTCAGGCTGAACAGAGTAAGAAGTACAGCGAGTGCCTGAAACACGTTTTTCATTATGGATTGCCCGTAAAGTTCATACTTTCTGTTTTCTATCATCGCAGGAGAAGACGTAAAAGCAAGAGTTTGGCTAAAACTGCAACGTGAATTCTTTCAGGTTATACTCTCGCCATCATGAAAAAACGGAAAAACACCAATGAACGACAGTGAATTTCACCGCCTTGCCGACACCCTGTGGATGACCATTGAAGAGCGTCTGGACGACTGGGACGGCGACAGCGATATCGACTGTGAGATCAACGGCGGCGTGCTGACCATCAGCTTTGAAAACGGCAGCAAGATTATTATTAACCGTCAGGAGCCGCTGCATCAGGTGTGGCTGGCGACCAAACAGGGTGGCTACCATTTTAACTTGAAAGGTGACGAATGGATTTGCGACCGTAGCGGTGAACGCTTCTGGGATCTGCTGGAGCAGGCTGCAACGCAACAGGCGGGAGAAGCCGTGAGCTTCCGTTGAGGTTTTGTGCCGGATGCGCTTTGCTTATCCGGCCTACCCGTTTCGCGTCAATTGTAGGCCGGATAAGGTGTTTACACCGCCATCCGGCACAATAATCACGAAAAATACTGCTGCAACATCGGCGTGTCATTATCCTGATTAGCCGGCGGGACCGGGTTAATCGGCTGGGTACGGAACGGGATAACCTGCGCGCGACCATCGGTTTTCACAATCTGATAGAACTGCGGCAGATTAAAGTTAATGAAGCTGGAGCCGTAGGTAAAGCGATCGTGCGACGAGGAGTAGAAGCGGCTAACATCGCGAACCAGCTCTTCTTTGCTGCCTTCGCAATGGTGATACACCTCGACCCGATTACTCTCGTCCAGAATGTAGATATTAAAGCCCTGCTCATCACCCGTTTCTTCGAAAAAGAACTGGATGATCCCTTCACTGGCAAAACCATCCACTACAGACGGCAATTTCACGTGATTGGTCTCAACCTGAACGGAAAGACCGTGCAGCTTGTTGTGTGAAATTGCGCCGTAGAACTCAATGGCGTTTTCCAGTTTCTGTACCGACACATTCAAACGCTCAAAGAACAGTCCCCACGTCTGCCCGGCAACGCGCAGCGCTTTGAAGCGACCGGTTTCATGGCGTGTACTGGAAAGGCGCAGCTCAATGCACTCGGACACCAGTTGCTGGACGCGTGTACGGATCAGACCACGTAAATGCTGGCTATAACAGAAGACCTCGACGCTGTCCGGCGGTGCCGCATCTTGATGCATTTTGCCGAGAATCGTTTTTAACGCTTCAATCATCGCCTGCTCGCCGTTGAAGTGCAGCGTACGTACTTCGTTCCACGAGTTGCGGTACAGCAGGTCTACGCTACCGACCAGGCAATTTTGTTCTTCGCCAAAGCTGAAGACGTCCAGCTTACGGAAATCAAAATGCACCACCTGATTGCGGAATGCCGCCGTAGGGTCGTATTCAAGGTTGACGATAATCGCCAGATGGCGAATCTCACACGGGCTGTACAGCGCTTTCGGCGTAGGTGCCGGCAAGCGCAGCGGGAAGTGGTGCGATACGTCAGCGACCATCTCCTGCAGCTTCGGCAGATCGACAATGCCGTTGCCCTTAATAAACAAATGCGTACGTGATGTCAGCAGACCGTTAAACCACGCCCACGCCACCAGTTTGTTCAGGTAGCGGTTATATTCCAGCGGCTGATGGCTGATGATCGAATCCATGTTGGGCGCACGGTTGTAGAGATACCAACCTGAACGGTTAGCACGACCCGGCGGCACATGGATAAAGGTCAGATACGGTTCCGAGAGGTCCGGTGAGATCTGCGGGTTCACCAGCGTCACTTTGCCCGGCAGGGCCTCAAACGCAGCGTAAAGCTTACGGGTCAGCACGCCAATGTCCTGCGGGCTGGCGCTGACGCTGAGGTTGTTACGACGCGCGAAGCGGATCAGGTTACGGTAACTCTGCATCATTGCATCGAGCAGTTCGTTGTGCGCTTCACGAACCTGGTCAATCTTCCAGTTGGCGCGGTTATCCAGCATGGTCAGACGGGCGTCGTCCCAGCCCCACTCTTTCACTAACTGACTTAGCACTTCACGACGCCAGCCCACACAGGCGCGCTCGCGGCTCAGTTTCTCGCACACTTTTAAGTAGAAACATCGACGAACTAAATCGAGGCGCGTCGGATCTTCGATTGCCGTGAGGTACTCGGTCACGCGCTCCAGCATCATGCAGTACGGATCGAGACCAAAAGAGACGATCTCGCCGTCGTGCAGGCGCTGTTTAATGTCTTTCGCCAACAGGCGTGGATTGGGGTATTCCCAGGAATACGCTTCCAACAGCAGCGTTTTCAGCACCGCTTTGTACGGGGAGTCGATACTCTTGTACAACTGCCAAAGGCTGGCGCCAAAGTACTCTTCGGCGGAAAGCGAGCTGAGCCCACCCAGATCCAGCCATTCGTTTGGCGTTAACACCCCCTGTGCGTAGAGCGTCATAACGTAATCGTCGTAATGCTCTTCTTCGTCGCCCGGCACCATATTCCATAGAATACGTTTGCCCGCGAGGCGCACGGCGGTGCGATAAAATTCATCAAGCAACAGGATGTGCTGCGTTGAGCCACAGTCTTCACCACCCAGACTGCCGCTTTCATTGTGACGGAAACGGTTTTCATCAATCAGGAAGAAACTGACTTCCACGCCCAGCGAGGCGGCCCAGCTTTCCAGCAGGCTGCATTTACGCTGCAGCAACTGGCGCTCTTCGCTATCCAGCCAGGATTGATGGCAGACCCAGATATCCAGGTCAGAGGAACAGCTTTGCCCGACTGAAGAGGTGCTGCCCATCGAGTAAACGCCGGTAATCGGCAGCTCACCCTTCGGGGGGTCCTGCGGCGACATGCCGCGGTACAGCTCCAGTTCATTCAGGTAGTGACGTTGGGTTTCATCAGGCGTGTAAAAGCATATGCCTTTGGGAACGTTACCATCGAGGTAACCCGGCATCAGCGGATGGTGGTAGTGCAATAATGTCGGCAGCAGACTGTATACCTGCTGAAAAGCAGGGCCCATGGCAGCAAGCGCGCGATCGACACGCAGTTGATTTATGGCATCCAGTCTCTGTTTCAGAGTCTCAATATAGAGGTACAAGACGTATCGCCTGATTTTGCTATCCGTCATGGTGTCGACTGCTGCAGCGCATGCGCTTACCAACACTCTTCAGCAATTCGGATAAACCGTATGTCAAAAATAACCGTTACCTTTTTTTCTCCGCACTTTTTTTAGGGAGTACAGCCGAAAAAATGGTCTAAAACGTGATCAATTTAACACCTTGCTCATTGACCGTAAAGAAAGATGCGCTACATACAAGTGTAGCACCGTTCGTTGCGTGTAAATTCCTTCATACGGTCGGGAGGTATCTCGTCATTAATCACTGCCAGTGATGATGCAGCGCCTTTTCGTCTCACTACGTTTGAGCGTAACGCTGACATCCCTTTGATAAGGATGTTAGGATGGTTAATGATTGATAATGACGGTAACAAGCATGTTAGACAATGTTTTGAGAATTGCCACACGCCAAAGCCCCCTTGCGCTCTGGCAGGCACATTATGTCAAAGACGCTTTAATGGCAAATCACCCCGGTCTGGTCGTTGAACTGGTCCCTATGGTGACCCGTGGCGACGTGATCCTGGATACTCCGCTGGCGAAAGTCGGGGGGAAAGGTTTATTTGTCAAAGAGCTGGAAGTCGCGCTGTTAGAAAAACGCGCCGATATCGCCGTGCATTCCATGAAGGATGTGCCGGTCGAGTTCCCTGAAGGACTTGGGCTGGTTACTATCTGTGAACGCGAAGATCCACGCGATGCGTTTGTCTCAAATAAATTTAACTCACTGGATGACCTCCCGGAAGGCAGCATCGTTGGGACGTCGAGCCTACGTCGCCAGTGCCAATTGGCGAAGCAGCGCCCGGATCTTGTTATCCGCTCATTGCGTGGCAACGTGGGCACACGCCTGAGCAAACTGGATAACGGCGACTATGACGCCATTATTCTTGCCGTCGCCGGGCTAAAGCGTTTAGGGCTTGAGTCACGCGTCCGGACCGCGCTGCCGCCAGAGGTCTCTCTGCCAGCTGTCGGGCAAGGTGCTGTGGGCATAGAATGTCGACTTGACGATCTACGTACCCAGGCGCTGCTGGCCCCGCTCAACCATGAAGAAACCGCCCTGCGCGTCAAAGCGGAACGCGCCATGAACACCCGCCTGGAAGGGGGCTGTCAGGTGCCTATTGGCAGCTATGCAGAACTCATCAACGGTGAGATTTGGCTACGTGCGCTGGTCGGTGCACCTGACGGGTCGCAGATGGTGTGTGGAGAGCGTCGTGGTGCACCGCAGGATGCCGAACAAATGGGCATTTCCCTGGCGGAAGAACTGTTAGAGAACGGTGCGCGCACCATTCTGGCTGACGTTTATAACGGAGAAGCACCGGCATGAGTATTCTGGTCACCCGCCCGTCTCCCGCAGGGGAAGAGTTAGTGAGCCGTCTGCGCACACTGGGGCAGGTGGCCTGGAGTTTTCCGCTTATCGAGTTTTCGCCCGGTCGGGAACTGGCAACGCTAGCCTCCCGGCTGTCGGCGCTCACGGAAAACGATCTGGTCTTTGCTCTCTCGCAGCATGCCGTCACCTTTGCCGACGCCGAGCTTTCGCAGCAGGGGGCAAACTGGCCCACTCTCCCGCGCTATTTTGCTATCGGTCGCACAACAGCGCTGGCATTGCATACCGTGAGCGGATGCAATATTCACTATCCGCTGGATCGGGAAATCAGCGAAGTCTTGCTACAATTACCTGAATTACAAAATATTGCGGGAAAACGCGCGCTTATTTTACGCGGCAACGGCGGTCGTGAGCTGATAGGCGAAACCTTAACAGCTCGTGGTGCAGATGTTGATTTTTGTGAATGTTATCAACGCAGTGCAAAACATTACGATGGTGCAGAAGAGGCGATGCGCTGGCATTCACGCGGTGTGACGACGGTGGTTGTCACCAGCGGAGAGATGCTGCAACAGCTCTGGTCTCTTATTCCGCAGTGGTATCGTGAGCACTGGTTACTACGCTGTCGGCTGCTGGTCGTCAGTGAGCGTCTGGCGCACCTCGCCCGGGAACTGGGCTGGCAAGATATTAAGGTCGCTGATAACGCCGACAACGATGCGCTACTGCGCGCATTACAATAACTCTCATAATGGGATGCCATAATGACGGAACAAGAAAAATCCTCCGCCGTGGTTGAAGAGACCAGGGAGGCCGTGGAAACAACGCCACAGCCAGTCAAAGCAGAAAAAAAGAACCACAACAACACCGCACTGATCCTAAGCGCAGTGGCAATTGCGATTGCACTGGCGGCGGGCGTGGGTCTGTATGGCTGGGCGAAACAGCAGGCAACAACGCAAACAGCAACCAGCGATGCGCTGGCGACTCAGCTCATCGCGCTACAAAAAGCGCAGGAAAGTCAGAAGAGCGAGCTGGAAGGCATTATTAAACAGCAGGCCACACAGCTGGATGAAGCCAGTCGACAGCAGGCCGCGTTGGTCAAACAGCTTGATGAAGTCCAGCAGAAGGTCGCCACCATCTCCGGCAGTGATGCAAAAACCTGGCTGCTGGCACAGGCTGATTTCCTGGTGAAACTGGCCGGACGTAAATTATGGAGCGATCAGGACGTTACGTCTGCGGCAGCGCTGCTGAAAAGCGCCGATGCCAGCCTGGCAGACATGAACGATCCCAGTTTGATTACCGCCCGTCGCGCCATCACCGATGATATCGCCAGCCTGTCTGCGGTTTCACAGGTCGACTACGACGGCATTATCCTCAAGGTAAATCAGCTCTCTAACCAGATTGATAACCTACGCCTGGCGGACAACAACACCGACGATTCACCGATGGATTCCGACAGCAGTGAGCTTTCCAGCTCTATTAGCGAATGGCGCGTCAATCTGCAAAAAAGCTGGCAGAACTTTATGGACAGCTTTATTACCATTCGCCGTCGCGATGAAACTGCCGTTCCGCTATTGGCACCAAATCAGGACGTTTACCTGCGCGAAAATATCCGTTCTCGCCTGTTAGTGGCCGCACAAGCCGTGCCACGTCATCAGGAAGAAACCTATCGCCAGGCGCTGGAGAATGTCTCCACCTGGGTACGCGCCTATTACGACACCGACGATGCAACCACCAAAGCGTTTCTTGATGAAGTGGATCAGCTGAGCCAGCAAAGCATCAGTATGAACGTGCCGGACACGTTGCAGAGCCAGACCATTCTCGAGAAGCTCATGCAAACCCGCGTGCGTAATTTACTGGCACAGCCAACAACCTCTCCAGCCGAGGCTGAAACTGCACCTGCACCTGCACCTGCACCTGCACCTCAGGCTGACACGCCGGCAACCGCGCCGCAGGGAGAATAATGATGCTAAAAGTATTATTGCTCTTTGTGCTGCTGATCGCCGGGATCGTCGTCGGCCCAATGATCGCCGGTCATCAGGGATACGTGCTGATCCAAACAGACAACTACAACATTGAAACCAGCGTGACGGGTCTGGTGATCATCCTGATCGTCGCCATGGTCATTCTGTTTGCGATTGAATGGCTGCTGCGCCGTATTTTCCGCACCGGTGCGCATACGCGCGGCTGGTTTGTGGGTCGCAAGCGCCGCCGTGCACGTAAGCAGACCGAGCAGGCTCTGCTCAAGCTGGCAGAAGGCGACTATCAGCAGGTTGAAAAACTGATGTCGAAAAATGCCGATCACGCGGAACAGCCGGTAGTCAATTATCTTCTGGCAGCAGAAGCGGCTCAGCAGCGTGGTGATGAAGCTCGCGCTAATCAGCACCTTGAACGTGCAGCTGAACTGGCCGGGAACGATACAATCCCGGTGGACATCACCCGTGTTCGCCTACAGTTGGCCCGCAATGAGGACCACGCCGCGCGCCACAGCGTCGACAAGCTGCTGGAAGTGACGCCGCGTCACCCGGAAGTTCTGCGTCTGGCTGAGCAGGCTTACATTCGCACCGGTGCATGGAGTTCCTTACTGGATATCATTCCTTCTATGGCCAAAGCACGCGTGGGTGATGAAGAACACCGTGCCATGCTGGAACAACAAGCCTGGGTGGGCCTGATGGATCAGGTTCGCGCCGATCAGGGTAGTGAGGGTCTACGCGCATGGTGGAAAAACCAGAACCGTAAAACCCGTCATCAGGTTGCCCTGCAGGTCGCCATGGCTGAGCATCTGATTGAGTGCGACGATCATGATACGGCACAGCAAATCATCATTGAGGGTCTGAAACGCCAGTATGACGACCGCCTGGTACTGCCTATCCCGCGTCTGAAAACCAACAACCCTGAGCAGATAGAAAAAGTGCTGCGCCAGCAGATTAAAGCCGTGGGCGATCGCCCGCTTCTGTGGAGTACGCTTGGTCAGTCGTTGATGAAGCACGGTGAATGGCAGGAGGCAACGATCGCCTTCCGTGCGGCCCTTAAACAGCGTCCGGATGCCTACGACTACGCCTGGCTGGCCGACGCGCTGGACAGACTGCATCAACCGGAAGAAGCCGCCACGATGCGTCGTGATGGCCTGATGCTGACGCTACAGAACAACAATCCTTCGCAGTGATTCCCTCTTGCCCGGTGGCACTTCGCTTACCGGGCAATCGTATACACAAAATCATTCAAGATGCATCAAGGCGGCAAGTCTGGGAATCCCCAGGAGCTTACATAAGTAAGTGACTGGGGTGACAAATCTGTCAGGAACAGATTTGAACGCTGTTTGCGGCGGCCCCGTAGGGGTGAGGCCCAGGGATGGGCCGAATAACCCAGGCGTAGCCAACAAAGAGGCAGCTTGAAGGATGACGTGATATGCATAAAAAAACGCCCGCTCTTTTGGAGCAGGCGTTAAACAGGTCTGTATGACAACATAAATGGGTGCTTCACTCAACGTTATGTCCATGGTGTTTGATGAGGCTAACGCGACATCTGTCAGTGGACGATAAGCACCGGAAACGGCTCTGCGTCATTCCTGAGTTTATGAGGCCAGATGGCGAACATAAGAGATGGAATGAGCATCTACACGCATATTATTGCACAAGGCATGCCATGATTGCACTGCAAAAACTAGGTATTCGGACTTTTTAAGACATCAGGTAATTCGGGACATGGCAGCGATATCACACAGGTCTTTCTTTGTGTAAGTGCCTGAAAGAAGAGAAAATCAGAAAACAAAAAACCCCGCCGAAGCGGGGTTCAAAATTGGTCGGCGAGAGAGGATTCGAACCTCCGACCCACTGGTCCCAAACCAGTTGCGCTACCAAGCTGCGCTACTCGCCGTTTTACTGCTTTTTGAATTTTTAGTTCAATTCTTTAAGTCGTGGTGCGAGGGGGGGGACTCGAACCCCCACATCCTAAGGACACTAACACCTGAAGCTAGCGCGTCTACCAATTCCGCCACCTTCGCATTTCACAACTTTAAATTAATGGGGTGGCTAATGGGATTCGAACCCACGACAACTGGAATCACAATCCAGGGCTCTACCAACTGAGCTATAGCCACCACTGCAAATCTTTTACGCGGTATTAAAACCACCGCAGCTCTGGCACCCTACTAAATGGTGCGCCCGACAGGATTCGAACCTGAGACCTCTGCCTCCGGAGGGCAGCGCTCTATCCAGCTGAGCTACGGGCGCTTAGCGCCGTTGCGGGGCTGGATATTACGGAGGTCTCGGTCTGCTGTCTAGTGCTTTTTTAAAATAAATTACCGTTTGGTCACGGAATGTGCGTTTTGTCGCTTATTCCTCCAGTTTTTGGCTTTCCCCATGCCGATTCAGACCAAAAACCTTATAAATGAGCGTCACAGCCAGTATGAAGCCCATACCCACAAACAGCGACATTCGGGTATCTTCATTAAAATACATGCCGATCAATACGCAAATCAGGAACGCCATCGTCAAATAATTCGCCCACGGGAACAGAATGGAGCGGAAAGGATGGCTGGCAATCGCCTCTTTGTGTGCCTGACGAAAACGCAGCTGGCTAATCAGGATAACAAACCACGGTACCATCCCCGGCAACACACTGGCGCTATAGACATACACAAAGAAACGCTGCGGATTCGGAATAACGTAATTCAGGCATGAGCCAATCAGCAAGATGGCGATAGAAATTGCTACGCCAGCAACCGGCACGCCATGACGAGAGACTTTTCCGACAACGGCAGGTAATTGACGGTTCTTCGCCAGCGCGTACAGCATACGACCACAGCTATACATCCCGCTGTTGCAGCCAGACAGCGCGGCGGTCAGGACCACGAAGTTGATAATCCCGGCCGCAGCGGTAATTCCAATTTTGGCAAACGTGAGAACGAACGGGCTGCCGTTGCTGCCAATCTCATTCCACGGGAAGATAGTGACGATCACAAATATCGCGCCGACGTAGAAAATCAGGATACGCCAAAGCACTTTCCCTACCGCGCTACGCAATGTGACCTGCGGATTTTTGGCTTCACCCGCCGTGATGCCGATCAGCTCCACCCCCTGGTAGGAGGCCACCACGATACATAACGCGGTCAGGAAGCCTTTCCAGCCACCGGCAAAAAAGCCGCCGTGCTCGGTCAAGTTGCCGAAACCAATCGCCTGACCGCCATTACCAAAGCCAAAGAAGATAACGCCGACCCCAATGACGATCATCACAATGATGGTGGTCACTTTGATCATCGCAAACCAGAACTCAATTTCACCGTACAGCCGAACCGCCGCCAGGTTTGCCAACGCCACTAACCCGACTGCAATCAGCGCGGGTATCCACTGTGCCATATCCGGGAACCAGAACTGCACGTAGACGCCAATGGCGGTAATTTCCGAGATCCCCACCGCCATCCACATAAACCAGTACGACCAGGCAGTGAGATAACCAAAGAAGGGGCTCATATAACGGTGGGCATACACCGCGAATGAACCGGCAACCGGCTCCAGAAACAGCATCTCGCCCATGGAACGCATAATGAAAAAGACGAACAGCCCGGCGACAATATAGGCCAACAGAACTGATGGCCCCGCCCATTTGAGGGTGCTGGCGGCGCCCATAAACAATCCAACGCCAATAGTGCCCCCAAGGGCAATTAATTCGATATGACGAGCCTCCAGCCCACGCTGTAGCTCAGGTTTACTTTCTGCCATAAATCCTCTTGTTGTGTTTGTATGCTTTCCGGTATGACCGGTTATCGTTATGGGTACATCGTTTTTTTGCCATAACAGGCCATACGGCGCCGACCGCTTGACGGTTGGCACCCAAAACACCACGGCACTATCATGATTGTTGCGAATGGTTTCCTAAAATCACTTAAATGGCAATTAAAGCATTCAAAAAATGAATAGATTGTTTGAGAAAGCAGCGATTATGTTGTGAATAAGTAGCGCACTCAGCAGAATGCGCTACATACCAAAGAAGGGAGGAAATCAGAGATTGCCGGTATAGTGCCAGCGCAGATAACGTAATAAGCGAAGTTGACGCGTGATACGGCTCGGCTGCGACAGCAAGCGGTACAGCCACTCCAGCCCGAGGTTTTGCCAGACTTTAGGCGCACGCTTTACATGGCCGGTAAAGACGTCGTAGGTTCCACCCACGCCCATATACAGCGCATCGGGATGAACCTGGCGGCAATCACGCATAAAGATTTCTTGTTTCGGTGACCCCATCGCTACGGTAACAATCTGCGCACCGCTGGCGTGAATCCGCTCGAACAGCGCCTGACGCTGCTGCGGCGTAAAATAGCCGTCCTGGCTGCCCACAATGTTCACGTTCCATTGTGTACGTAGTTTTGCTTCCGTCTGCGCCAGCACCTCCGGCCTGCCGCCAATCAGGAAGACCGGCGTTCCTTCCCGGCCAGCTCGTGCCATTAAGGCCTCCCACAGATCGGCACCGGCCACACGTGAAACCTGGGCCTGTGGAAATTTTTTTCGCACGGAACGCACGACGCTGATCCCATCGGCGTATTTGAACTCAGCGGCATCGATCAGCGCGCGTACCTCAGGGTTATCTTCCGCTGTCAGCATCTTCTCAGCATTGATCGCCACCAGCGTCCCCTGCCTAAGATGCCCTTCTGCAAACAGGTAATTCAGCGCATGCTGCATATCGCGCCAGCCAATCAGTTGTAATCCGCGCAGTGAATACAACGGCGCAGTGGTGTTATCAGTCATTACTATCCTTCAACCTGTGTCCGGGGCAGCGATTTTATGCGTTTATGAATCAGTCCGGCACTGTCAAACAGCCAGAACAACAGTTTTGCCACCAGCAAACAGACACCAAAAATCACGAGGAAAAAGACCACTCGCGAGACAAACGAATCCAGTCCTTCACGTGCTAACACGATCATATTGAAAATGGCACCGAAACAGAAACTGTGCAAAATCGCCGACTTGTAGCGGTTTGTTTCCCGGTTACCTAACTCGTACAGCCAGTCGAACCATTTGATGATAAGCCCAACCACAATCGCGCCTAACGGGATAAACAACGCCCCGCCCATCACCACCAGCGAGCCAATTAATGTTGGTGAGATAGCCAACCCCGAGTGGTTGTTCAACACTTCCCAGGTAAAGTAGTTCGCCGAATTGAGTACGATGCTCGGTCGCCCAGGCCACAGCCAACTGGGGATAAACACATAGAAGTCACGCACGATCGGCGCCAGACCCTGGAACTCAATATTGTGGTAATTCTGCAGCAACAATGCCAGGTTTTCCCACGGCGAGAAGGTGTCGCGCGTCAGATACAGGAAAGTATAGAACGCTTCGTCTCCGCTGACGTTCATGCCGTAGCGCTTCAGCGCCAGCCAGAACATCCCCACAATGCCCAGCACGCCAGCGGCCGCCAGCATCCACAGCGAAATCCAGCCGCGAATAATGCCGATAAACAGGAAGATGGCAAAGGCGATGATGATATTGGCGCGCGTGCCGCCCACAATCATATAGGTCAGCAAGCCAAACGCGACGGTGCTTACCAGAAAAAACAGCCACGCTTTGCTGTCCTGACGCAGGAAGTACACCACCAGCATCGCTGGGATGAAGAAGTAGAAGAAGCGCTTCAACGCCACACCGGAAACTTCACTGGAGAAGATCTGGCTGTAGGACTGCAGTCTGAACAGCAGGAACCCGTTGTGCATAAAGAATATGCCCACACTCACTAGCGCAATCGCCATCAATATTATCCACGTCAGATGAGCCTCAACGCGGTTGATAGTAAACAGTGGCTTACGCGGTCTTTCCGCCGTTCGCCTGCGTAAACGGGTTTTATAGGTCACGTAATAGACAGCATAGAAACAGGCGGCTGACAGCAGCGCCTGCAGCAGAATTTCCGGCGGGGCCACCGCCACGTCGAAGCGGAATACCAGCACGCTAGTCAGCGGAAAGCCAAAGAAAAACGTCAATAAAAACAGCAATGAGAAGAACACATTGAAGTTAAAGCGTACCCGTCGGAACTCAAACCAGGTCAACGTGGCGATAAACAGTGTGGAGAGCAGCCACACCACCAGCAGACCGCTGAATTGCATCAGGCTCATACCGTTTCTCCGGAAGCAATTTTCAGCGCGTTATGCCACGGCTGTAGGTAATTCGGGCTAAAGAAGGTAATGGCGCTCTTATCGACCGAGGCCAGCTGACGCTGCGCTTCGCGCACAATACCTTCATTGAGTTCATCGGTGGTAAACAATACCGGCAAGTTTTGCTCTGCCATATCCTGCCAGAAGGGGTTTTCGCGGTTAAGCACACACGGAATACCGGCCTGGATCAACAGACACAAGGTGCCGATCCCCTGCTGACGAGCAAAAATAAAGTAGCCCAAATCGCACTGACGCAGTAACGCCAGATAAGCCTCAAATTCCAGCTTTTCGCTGAGAATGTGCAGGTTTTCCGCACGAAATAATGCCAGTCCAGCCTGACGAACGTCATCGATATACGCCGCATTATTGGCAGGGTAACCCATGGGCACAATCACGTTCACCGTATCGCCAAACTGCTGATGCACGGCGCGCAGCGCGGCAATATGTTCATTGCTGCGGTCGCCGGAGTTTCCCACCAGAATGGTCATTTTCCCGCTGCGTTCACGCCCGTCGCTCATCGTATTGAGCGATGGATCCATGCGCGTCGGGAAATACAGCAGCTCACCGCGCACGCGCGGATGCAGCCCAGCGAAATAGCGCAAATCACCCCGCGTGGCAAACACGCAGCCCACGCGGTTTTGCGCCAGCCGACGAAGCGGATAAAACAGGCGGAATTTCAGTCCACTGGAGACTTCATACAGATCGGCGCCCCAGATGTGCCAGTAAAACTGCTCGGGTTTAATTCCCCCACTCAGCAGTGCCAGCCATAAGCTGGTATTGAACTGACCGTGAAAGAAGAAACGCTGTTGACGATCCGCTTTCGCTTTCTTAATAACCGCCTCTGCCAGCGCCTTTTTCCCGCTATAGAAACTCAGCGATAACGCCGGGCAACTTTCGCTGAATCCCGCATCCTGACCGGCAACCATAAACACGCGCGCGTGCTCGCTCGTCGCAGCCAGCGAGTCGTTGAAAAACCGCAATACGGTTTGGTTATGGTGAGGGATATCCGATCCCAGAACGTGAATCAGTACTGTCATGCCCGCCTACGCCAGAGTAAAAATACGCCGCAACAGAGAGAAAAATAGACCACATAGGTTGCCATATATGCCTGGGCTGCTCCCAGAGCGCCATGCGCAGGGATCAGCCAGTGGGCAAATGCCGTCAATAACGTGAACTGGCTAATTTCAGCCAAAATATAAAACCGTAGCGACGCTTTCGCGATCACCAAATAGCCAAAAACGTAAGCCCCTACTTTCAGGACATCGCCCACCAGTTGCCAGGCAAATAGATCGCGCATCGCGGTAAATTTAGCCGAAAACAGCAGCCAGATAGCAAAGTCACGCAGCAGCCAGACGGTGAAACTCGCGGCAGCAACCGCCGGTAGCACAAACTTCAGCGACTTTACGACCTCGCGCGAAATGTCATGCTTTTCAGTTAAGCGCGACAGCGTCGGCAGCAAGTAAACGCTGAATGAGGCGGTGATAAATTGCAGATACGCATCGGAAATACTGCTCACCCCCTGCCAGATCCCCACGTCATCCCAGCTGTAATGGGCTGCCAGCAGGTTTCGCATCATTACGTACGCCACCGGCAGCGTCACGGAGGTGACCAACGCCATCAGCGTGAACTTGCTTAACTGCCCGGCCAGACCGTTATCCCAGCAGGGTTTCAGGTAGCGCAGTGGGATAGTTCCACGCTTAATCAACATCGCAGCAGCGGGGATCACTACCAGCGCAGGCACCAGCGCCAGCCCTAACAACGCACCTTCGTAACCCCCGAGACGATAGCAACCATAATAGGCCACCACGCCCACCAGGCTACCGACAATCAGCGATAGCGCATTGCCGGCAGCATCGCGAAAACCTTTCATCAGCGCCAGCAGCAGGTTCGCCCAGGCTATGCCCATCTGTACCAGTGCAACCAGCCGCACTAACCCTTGATAATGCGTATGACCAAATAAACCCTGGCTGATCGGCGCTGCTGCCAGCAGAAAAAGGGCGGCCATCAGCGTGGAGAATCCCAGCACCATCGCCGAAGAGGTACCGACCACACGGCGTAACTGTGCCGGATCGTCATGATGCTGTGCGACGTACTTCGTGACGCCGTTGAATATTCCGGCCCCCGCCAGTACACCGAGCACAGTAACCATCTGGCGGAAGTTACCCGCCTGCCCCACACCGGCCGGGCCAAATGAAACCGCCAGCAGTTTCACCACCAGAAGGCCCGCACCAATTTTTACCAGCGTACTGGCTGCCGTCCACAGGGACGCTTTAGCAAGCGACATATCAGGCGAAGTAGTTCAGTAAGGTCGTAATCACTGTGCGCTGGTTGACCGGCGACAGATTGTAAAACAGCGGCAGGCGCAGCAGACGTTCGCTCTCCTGAGTGGTGTAACGATCAACTCCGGCAAACTCACCAAATTTATCGCCAGCCGGGCAATCGTGCAGCGGGATATAATGGAATACCGCCATGATTTCGGCTTCTTTCAGGAAGTTGATCAGCGCACTGCGATCGTCGATATCGCGCAGCTTGATATAAAACATATGGGCATTTTGCACGCAATCCTGCGGGATGGAAGGCAGTTCAATACGCCCGGCGCGTGCCAGCGGTTCCAGCGCATCATAATAATGATGCCACAGCGCCAGACGCTGCTGGTTGATACGATCCGCCGCTTCCAGTTGTGCCCACAGATAGGCGGCCTGCAGATCGGACATCAAATAGCTGGAACCAATATCTCGCCAGGTGTATTTATCCACTTGGCCACGGAAGAACTGGCTACGGTTGGTCCCTTTTTCGCGGATGATCTCAGCACGTTCGATTAATTTTTTATCATTAATCAGCGTGGCTCCACCTTCGCCACCCGCGGTGTAATTTTTGGTTTCGTGGAAGCTAAAGCAGCCAATATGACCAATTGTTCCCAGCGCGCGGCCTTTGTAGGTCGACATCACGCCCTGAGCGGCATCTTCCACCACGAACAGGTTGTACTTAGCCGCCAGTGCCATAATGGTGTCCATTTCGCAGGCAACGCCCGCGTAATGCACCGGTACGATAGCGCGGGTTTTGTCGGTGATCGCCGCTTCAATCAGCGTTTCGTCAATGTTCATGGTATCCGGACGGATATCGACAAAGACGACTTTGGCCCCACGCAGCACGAAGGCGTTGGCGGTGGAGACAAAGGTGTAGCTCGGCATGATCACTTCATCACCAGCCTGGATATCCAGCAGCAATGCCGCCATCTCAAGCGAGGCGGTACAGGAGGGTGTCAGCAGCACTTTCGCGCTGCCAAAATGTTGCTCCAGCCACTGCTGGCAACGACGGGTAAAGCCGCCGTCACCGCACAGTTTTCCGCTGCTCATCGCAGACTGCATGTATTCAAGCTCGGTGCCCACCACCGGCGGTGCGTTAAATGGGATCATGTTGTCACCTGTATAACCAGTACGCGGTGCTTTCTACATTGGCACCGCTCTGTATGTAACGTTTAAGCGCGGCGATATTGCCCATCTGGGTCGCCACGCGCAATGTTGTTTTACCGCGAGCCTGCGCCCAGCACAGCGCAGCCTGCATCAGTTCTGCGCCCGCACTGCGACCAGCCAGTAGGCCAATACGCGCATCGGTCTCATTCAGTTCACGCAGTGAGACATAGCCACGAATATCGCCAGCCTGTGTGCGAAAAACGAGACACTGATGGTCGAACGTGCCCAGTACGGCATTTTCAATCCACTGCGCGTAGAAACGCGCGCTGGCATCGGGCGCATACCACGGCGCACGAAAACGGCTTTGCGCGAACGCCTGCCCCGCCAGCTGGCGTAACGCCGGGATATCTGCAGTTTGTGCGACCTGCGCGCTAGGATTGTCATAAACGCCCGTGACCGACAGCGCTAAATCCACTTCCCCTTCGACCAGCGAGAAACCCAGCTGCTGCAATGCATCTAACTCCTGGGCGTTCGCCGCAGGAATTTTCGCCTGTACCCGCTCCCAGGGCTGCAACGAATCCGCAGTCAGAACCGGCGCATGCGGGTCAACACGCACAATGGCGCTCTTCACGCCAAAGAACGTACTCTCCCAATTCAGCGGCTCAATACTGGCGCGGACGAGCACGGAGTAGCTCCAGCAGATATTGACCATAACCGGTTTTAGCCAGAGAACTGGCGGCACGCTTCACGCCTTCATCATCCAGCCAGCCGTTGCGCCAGGCGATTTCTTCCAGGCAGGCAATTTTAAAGCCCTGACGTTTCTCAACCGTCTGTACGAACATACTCGCTTCAATCAGGCTGTCATGCGTACCGGTATCCAGCCAGGCAAAACCACGGCCGAGCAGTTCCACCGTCAGGTTA
This sequence comes from Citrobacter sp. TBCS-14, assembly GCF_005280805.1. Taxonomy (NCBI): domain Bacteria; kingdom Pseudomonadati; phylum Pseudomonadota; class Gammaproteobacteria; order Enterobacterales; family Enterobacteriaceae; genus Citrobacter; species Citrobacter sp. TBCS-14. The sequence continues at coordinate 26,646 of NZ_SZWM01000135.1, read as the reverse complement.
CCCGCGTCAAGATACATCTGGTTGATGGAGGTAATCTCCAGCTCTCCACGCTCGGAAGGCTTCACGCGTTTTGCGTACTCCACCACCTTACTGTCGTAAAAATAGAGTCCCGTCACCGCCCAGTTAGATTTCGGTTCTTTCGGCTTCTCTTCCAGCGAGACGGCGCGGAAATTATCGTCAAATTCCACCACGCCGAAACGCTCAGGATCCATAACCTGATAGCCAAATACCGTCGCCCCTTCCGTTCGGGCAGCAACGTGGCGCAGTTTTGGACTAAATCCCTGCCCAAAGAAGATGTTGTCACCTAAAACCAGACAGGAAGGCTCACCGTTAAGGAACGTTTCGCCGATGATAAACGCCTGCGCCAGTCCGTCCGGGCTGGGCTGCTCGGCATAGTGCAACTCAATGCCAAACTCAGAGCCATCGCCCAGCAAACGCTGGAAATAGCCTTTATCTTCCGGCGTGGTGATAATCAGGATTTCACGGATCCCCGCCAACATCAGCACCGATAGCGGGTAGTAAATCATCGGCTTGTCGTAAATCGGTAATAGCTGTTTCGATACGCCACGCGTAATGGGGTGCAGGCGAGAACCCGAACCTCCCGCCAAAATGATACCTTTCATGCGTACCTCCTCCGGAAATTAACCCTTCAGACCTAAACGTTCACCCTGGTAGCTGCCATCCTGCACGGGCTTCCACCACGCCTCATTCGCCAGATACCATTGCACGGTTTTGCGCATGCCGCTCTCAAACGTTTCCTGCGGCATCCAGCCAAGTTCACGTGCAATCTTCGACGCATCAATGGCGTAACGTTGATCGTGGCCAGGACGATCGTCAACAAAGGTGATCAGTGAGCGGTACTGCGCAAGGCCCTGTGGCTTGTTGGGGGCCAGTTCTTCCAGCAGACAGCAAATCGTCTCGACTACGTCCAGATTCTTACGCTCGTTGTGCCCGCCGATGTTATATGTTTCACCCACGGCCCCGGTGGTCGCTACGCAATACAACGCGCGGGCATGATCCTCCACGTACAGCCAGTCGCGGATCTGCTGCCCGTTGCCGTATACCGGCAGCGGTTTGCCCGCCAACGCGTTAAGAATCGTCAGTGGGATCAGCTTTTCCGGGAAGTGGTACGGGCCGTAGTTGTTGGAGCAGTTGGTAATCAGCGTAGGTAAACCGTACGTACGTAGCCAGGCACGGACCAGATGGTCGCTACTGGCTTTCGATGCGGAATAAGGACTGCTTGGTGCATACGGCGTGGTTTCAGTGAAAAAATCATCCGTAGAATGGAGATCGCCATACACTTCATCGGTCGAAATATGATGGAAACGAAACGCCGATTTTTTCTCATCGGTTAATACGTTCCAGTAAGCGCGCGCCGCTTCCAGCAGGGTGTAGGTACCCACAATATTGGTTTCGATAAATGCAGCCGGACCATCAATGGAACGATCAACGTGGCTTTCCGCCGCCAGATGCATGACGCAGTCTGGCTGATACTGTTGAAAGACACCGTCAAGCGCAGCCCGATCGCAGATATCAACTTTCTCAAAGGCAAAACGGTCATTCTGTGCGACCGGCGTTAGCGACATCAGGTTGCCGGCATAGGTCAGTTTATCGACCACCACCACAGCATCCTGCGTCTCGTTAATGATATGCCGTACAACCGCGGAGCCGATAAATCCGGCGCCACCGGTGACCAGAATTCGTTTCATTATCGCCAGACTCCTTTGGTATCAACCACGTACTGCTGGTGTACCGCATCGCCTTTAATCGCTTTAAATTCATTATGGTCGACCAGCATCACCAGCACATCAGCGCTTGCCAGTGCGTCGTCCAGTTTCGCCAACATACACAGGCCATCCAGTTTTTTTGGCAGTTGATGAACATTCGGTTCCACCACCAGCGTTTCACCGCCGTGCCACTGGGCGATACTCAGCGCGATACCCATCGCCGGGCTTTCACGTAAATCGTCAATATTCGGTTTAAATGCCAGGCCAAAACAGGCAATTTTTACCTCGCTGGCGCGTTTGTTTGTCTTCGCCAGACAATCCGCTACGGCGGCTTTTACCCGATCAACAACCCAGTGAGGTTTGCCATCATTGACTTCACGGGCGGTGCGGATCAATTTCGCCTGCTGCGGGTTCTGCGCCACAATAAACCATGGATCGACTGCAATACAGTGACCGCCAACGCCGGGGCCAGGTTGCAGGATATTGACGCGCGGGTGTCGGTTCGCCAGGCGAATCAGTTCCCAGACGTTAATCTCCTGTTCGGCGCAAATCAGCGACAGTTCATTGGCAAAGGCGATATTCACGTCGCGGAAGCTATTTTCAGTAAGTTTACACATTTCCGCCGTGCGGGCGTTAGTCACCACACATTCACCTTCAAGGAAGATGTTGTACAGCTCGCTGGCGCGCGCGGAACAGACGGGCGTCATCCCGCCAATCACGCGATCGTTTTTAATCAGCTCGACCATCACCTGGCCCGGCAGCACACGCTCTGGACAATAGGCAATATTGACGTCTGCCTGTTCCCCAGCCTGTTGCGGGAACGTCAGATCAGGCCGAATTTCGGCAAGCCATGCGGCCATCTGCTCGGTCGCCCCGACGGGTGACGTTGATTCGAGGATCACCAGCGCGCCTTTTTTAAGCACCGGTGCCACTGACTTCGCCGCCGCTTCGACGTACACCATATCGGGTTCATGCTCCCCTTTGAACGGGGTAGGCACAGCGATTAAATACGCATCCGCTTCCGTGGGTTTGGTGGTCGCCCGAAGATACCCCTCTTCTACAGCTGTTTTCACCACCGCACCGAGGTCGGGTTCAACGATATGGATCTCACCACGGTTAATGGTGTCCACCGCATGCTGATTAACATCTACGCCAATCACGTGTTTTTGACGGGAAGCAAAAGCAGCTGCGGTTGGCAGCCCGATATAACCCAGCCCAATGACAGAAATGGTCGTAAAACTCATAGCGATATCCGATTGTTTTTTAACGCGTCTAAAATGCGACCACACGCTTGCCCATCGCCATACGGATTATGGGCTCGGCTCATGGCCTGATATTCATCTTCGTCATGCAGCAAGCGCGTGACTTCTTCCACAATACGCTGCGGATCGGTCCCCACCAGCCGCACCGTGCCTGCAGTAATGGCCTCCGGGCGCTCCGTCGTTTCGCGCATCACCAGCACTGGCTTGCCCAGAGATGGGGCTTCTTCCTGGATACCGCCAGAATCGGTCAGGATCAGCCAGGCGTGGTTCATCAGCCAGACAAACGGCAGGTACTCCTGCGGCTCGATCAAAATCACATTGTCAACGTGACCCAGGATGCGATTAACCGGTTCGCTGACGTTAGGGTTCAGGTGCACCGGGTAGACAATCTGCACATCCTGATTCGCCGCTGCAATTTCTGCCAGCGCATGGCAGATTTGCTCAAAACCGCGACCAAAGCTTTCCCGACGATGACCGGTCACCAGGATCATCTTTTTATCCGCGCTCAGGAAAGGATAATGCTCGGCCAATTCGGCCCGCAGTTCATCGCTCGCCAGTACGCGATCGCGAACCCAGATCAACGCATCAATCACCGTATTGCCGGTGACAAAAATGCGGTTATCGGCAATGTTTTCGCGTAACAGGTTCTGCCGAGAGTTTTCAGTAGGTGCAAAATGATACATCGCCAGACGCCCGGTCAGCGTGCGGTTTGCCTCTTCCGGCCACGGAGAATAGAGATCGCCGGTTCGCAACCCGGCCTCAACATGTCCGACAGGAATACGCTGATAAAACGCGGCCAGACTGGTGGCAATGGTCGTTGTCGTATCACCGTGTACCAGTACGACATCCGGTTTAAACTCAGCCAGAATCGGCTTTAACCCTTCAAGGATTCGGCAGGTAATTTCGGTGAGTCCCTGACCGGGCTGCATAATATTGAGATCGTAGTCAGGCACAATGGAAAAGAGGTTCAACACCTGATCAAGCATCTCCCGATGCTGCGCTGTGACGCAAACTTTCGCCTCAAAATCAGGATCTTTTGCCAGCGCATGAACCAGAGGTGCCATCTTGATGGCCTCCGGTCGCGTGCCAAATACAGTCAGTACTTTCACATCGATTCTCTTCGGATTGGCAGCGAGGGCCCAGCCCCTCACTGCAACGGTATTGCTAAATCGGGCGGCGGCGGGTTAACGCGACACCGGCACCGATCAAGGCCCCGACAATGCCCCACATAATCATCAGGAAGGCACGGCGCGGGCTATCACGTTTTACCGGTTCTTCCGGCGTCCGCAAATAACGATAGGTCTGAAAACGTGGGTCCAGAGTAGGACCGACGTTCAGCGTATTGAGCATGGCTCTGTTTTGGAAATAATCCAGATCGAACTCTGGACCAACGGCCTGCAAGTTTTCGAGTCGCGCCTGCAGCATAGGACGTCCGAGCAAAAATAGCTCAGAGTCAGGTAACTCATCCGCAGGTACATCGGTTGAAGTGCGAGAAATATTATGTTGCTCGGCTATTTTGAGCGCTTGTTCAATGTTGTGAACGCGACGAGAAAAGAGTGATTTCGCCACCTCTTCCTGGCGTTTAACCTGCGCTTTCATCTGTACCGTGCGCGCAGCCCACGCGCCTTTTAACTCATCGTTCAGATGGCGTGCTGCACGCTGGCTGGCAAATGCCACATACTGGCGCAGCAGGTTGTTAGCATCTGGAGCCGTTTCCGCAATCAGCTTCACGCTGTCATTGGTGTTGCGCTGTGCATCACCAGGCATAAACTGAATGTTATTAATCAGCTCATCCAACAATGCCGCATCGGCTTTACTGTTGCCGACCATCCGTTGCTTAAAGTAATCGGTCTGCTGCCAAAACTCACGGCGCGTATCCCACGAGGCAACCTGCATGACAAATTCTTTATACGCTTCGTCCATCACCGACGGTTGATCCGTGGATGCCAGGCTAGCCTTAATATCCAGGTTACGTAAAAACTGCTGCTGAGAGTAATAGCCCCCCAACATATTCACCGTAGGCCGGTCAGAAATGGCGGTCGCACTCCACTCCTGACGCGCAAAAAACGTATAAGCGAGAGCAACAAGCGCAAAGACGAGGGCCATACCGACAATCCACACCTTCCCTGCCCATAAGGTCCGAAACAACCCACGGATGTCCAGTTCATTTTCAGTGTTCACGGCATGTTCTCCCGGTAATGGCTGTGTCATCGCATCCTCATTTACTTGGTTAAGTTTGGTTTGTTTTCGCGGTTTCTTCGTAGCCTGCGTTTCATACGTTTGATAAATCTTGCCACCTTCCAGGCTCGCTTGATGCAATAACCGTAGAAGAAGAATGCTAGCAAAAACAGCACCAGCATGAACCATTCAGGAACTAAATGAGAATATTCTGCCAGCACGCCGATGGCGGCCAGAATCGCAGCAGCCAGCGTAATCAGGACAAACGCTTGTCGGGAAGTAAACCCGGCACGCATGATCAAATGATGAATATGCTGGCGATCCGGAGAGAACGGACTCATCCCCTTACGCAAACGACGGTACATGATGGCCACTATATCCATCAGAGGAATGGCGATAATCCACAGCGCAGTGACCGGGCTAATAGGATGGGTTTTACCCTGCGTGGTTTCCAGCAGGATCCAGATAACGGTGAAGCCAATTAGCGTACTGCCCGCATCGCCCATAAACACTTTGTAGCGACGACCTAACACGCCGAGGTTGAGCAGAATATACGGCAGAATGGCGGCAATCATCGCGAAGCACCAGATTGCCAGGCTAGTTTGTCCATCAAACCAGAGGATCAGGCCCATTGCGGCAAAGGATACGCTGGACAGCCCGCCAAGCAGGCCATCAATACCATCAACCATATTGAAGGCGTTAATCGCCGCCCAGACGGCGAAGAGCGTCAGGAAATAGCCGAACGGGCCGAGAACCATCTCCCATGGACCAAAAATGAAGCCCAAGCTGCTGAGATAGAGTTTACCAACCACCATCATAATGACGCCGATGGCCGCCTGAATTGTGGCGCGAATTTTTACGCTGATATCATAACGATCGTCCAGCGCGCCGATAAAAACCAGCACACCGGCACAGGCGAGGTAGAGAGAAGCATGTGGGATATAATAATCGGCGATGATAAACGTAAAGCAAATACCGGCGTAAACCGAGATCCCCCCAACCAACGGTATCAACCCCTGGTGGCGTTTACGATAGTTGGGCTTATCCACTAAACCAATCTTTTTTGCGACCTTACGCGCAAAAAAAAGGAACAGTGTCGTGAATAGAAAAATACTGATGAGATCAGTACTTGCTGTCAGTAAATTCACAATGCGTGCTCTCAGAGAAAATTATTAGCAGAAGTATAACCACGAAGACCGTTATTCAGAAGGGAAACTCCGTTCCGAAATGCCTGTTTTGTATAATTATTAATCACACAACGCGAATGATGTATCGAGCGCAAAATAAAGGCGAGTGACATCACTATTGCTTATGTGTCGCTTAGGTCACAGTCATAAAAGCAAAACGCCACGTAAAACGTGGCGTTTTCAGAGAATGCCCGACTTAAGAGCGCTTCATCATATCGAAGAAGTCGTCGTTGGTCTTGGTCATTGCCAGCTTGTTAATGAGGAATTCCATCGCGTCGATTTCACCCATCGGATGAATGATTTTGCGCAGGATCCACATTTTCTGCAGCTCTTCCTGAGTGGTGAGCAGCTCTTCTTTACGGGTACCGGAACGGTTGTAGTCGATAGCCGGGAAGACGCGTTTTTCAGCAATCTTACGCGAGAGGTGCAGTTCCATGTTGCCGGTACCTTTAAACTCTTCATAGATAACTTCATCCATTTTAGAGCCGGTATCGACCAGCGCAGTCGCGATGATGGTCAGGCTGCCGCCCTCTTCCACGTTACGTGCTGCACCAAAGAAACGCTTCGGACGGTGCAGGGCGTTGGCATCAACACCACCGGTCAACACTTTACCGGAAGCCGGTACCACAGTGTTGTAGGCACGCGCCAGACGGGTGATGGAATCAAGCAGGATGATAACGTCTTTCTTGTGCTCAACCAGACGTTTCGCTTTCTCGATAACCATTTCCGCAACCTGAACGTGGCGAGATGCGGGTTCGTCAAAGGTGGAAGCAATCACTTCACCTTTAACCAGACGCTGCATCTCAGTCACTTCTTCCGGACGTTCGTCGATCAGCAGTACCATCAACACGCAGTCTGGGTGGTTGTACGCGATGCTCTGTGCAATGTTCTGCAGCAGCATGGTTTTACCGGCTTTCGGTGGTGCCACAATCAGACCACGTTGGCCGCGACCGATCGGAGACGCCAGATCCAGGACACGAGCCGTTAAGTCTTCTGTAGAACCGTTACCACGTTCCATACGCAGACGTGAGTTTGCGTGCAGCGGGGTTAAGTTCTCGAACAGAATCTTATTACGCGCGTTTTCCGGCTTGTCGTAGTTAACTTCGTTAACTTTCAACAATGCAAAGTAACGCTCACCCTCTTTAGGAGGACGAATCTTACCGGAAATGGTGTCACCAGTGCGGAGGTTGAAACGGCGGATTTGGCTAGGGGATACGTAGATGTCGTCTGGGCCTGCGAGGTAGGAACTGTCTCCAGAACGAAGGAAACCAAATCCATCCTGCAATATCTCCAGCACACCGTCACCAAAGATATCTTCGCCACTCTTTGCGTGCTGCTTCAGGATGGCAAAAATAATGTCCTGCTTGCGCATACGAGCCAGGTTTTCCAGGCCCATATTTTCGCCGAGAGTGATCAGCTCAGAAACCGGCGTATTCTTTAATTCGGTAAGATTCATAATGGTGTGAGTTCTTAAACTTGGGGTAAATCTCGAACTTAATGTTGTGAATGGTATGGCAGGGTCATCCATGCCTGTTTACGGCCATCGACTCATGTCTGTTCGCTGTCTGGTCACAGGAAAGTACGCAGAACTGAAACGACAAGACGGATTGAGCGACAAGCCAGGAATCTGTCCACTTCTCGCGCGAGAAACAACGGGAAGCATTGGATAAACAAGATTCAAACTTAATAAGGTATGTTTAATACGAAGTCAACACTAACTTAGCACGACTCAAGTCGGGCGTCCAGTCATCCGAAGAATTTTGGAATCAGGTCGCCCGAACTTGATAATTCCATCTTACGCCAGGTTAGCGTCGAGGAACTCTTTTAGCTGACCTTTGGACAGTGCGCCGACTTTTGTCGCCGCAACTTCGCCGTTTTTAAACAGCAGCAGGGTCGGGATACCACGGATACCATATTTCGGTGCGGTGCCTGGGTTTTGGTCAATGTTCAGTTTCGCAACCGTCAATTTACCCTGATACTCGTCAGCGATTTCATCCAGAATTGGAGCGATCATTTTGCACGGACCGCACCACTCTGCCCAGAAATCAACGAGGATAGCTCCGTCCGCTTTGAGTACATCCGTGTCAAAACTGTCGTCTGTCAGGTGAATAATTTTATCGCTCATAATAACTCCACAGGAAAAAGCCTGGTGTGTTGGTGTAGCATTAACCAACTAAAGGTTGACTTTATTTCACCGTATACGCTTTCGTAAAGCAATAGTAAGCTGATATTCTACCACACTATGAGCAAAACACATTTAACAGAACAGAAGTTTTCCGACTTCGCACTGCACCCACAGGTGATAGAAGCCCTTGAAAATAAAGGGTTTCATAATTGCACGCCCATTCAGGCACTGGCCCTCCCGCTAACGCTGGCAGGTCGTGATGTCGCAGGACAGGCGCAAACCGGAACCGGGAAAACGATGGCGTTTCTGACGTCAACGTTTCATTATCTTCTCTCTCATCCCGCGATTGCCGATCGCAAGGTGAACCAACCGCGTGCGCTAATTATGGCGCCAACGCGTGAGTTAGCCGTGCAGATCCATGCCGATGCGGAACCGCTGGCGCAAACTACCGGTCTGAAATTAGGCCTGGCTTATGGCGGCGACGGTTACGACAAACAGCTGAAAGTGCTGGAAAGCGGCGTCGATATCCTTATCGGCACCACGGGCCGTCTCATTGACTACGCAAAACAGAACCACATCAACCTGGGTGCCATTCAGGTCGTGGTACTGGATGAAGCCGATCGCATGTACGATCTGGGCTTTATTAAAGATATCCGCTGGCTGTTCCGTCGGATGCCGCCAACCAACCAGCGTCTGAATATGCTGTTTTCCGCGACCCTCTCTTACCGCGTTCGCGAACTGGCGTTCGAACAAATGAACAACGCCGAGTACGTAGAAGTCGAACCGGAACAGAAGACGGGCCACCGAATCAAAGAAGAGCTCTTCTATCCTTCAAACGAAGAGAAAATGCGTTTACTGCAAACGCTGATCGAAGAAGAGTGGCCAGATCGCGCCATTGTTTTTGCAAACACCAAGCACCGTTGCGAAGATATTTGGGGCAGCCTTGCCGCTGACGGTCATCGCGTCGGTCTGCTGACCGGTGACGTGGCACAGAAAAAACGTCTGCGCATTCTGGAAGAGTTCACCCGTGGCGATCTCGACATTCTGGTTGCAACCGACGTTGCCGCGCGTGGTCTGCATATTCCGGCTGTTACGCATGTATTTAACTATGACCTGCCGGATGACTGCGAAGACTACGTACACCGTATTGGTCGTACCGGTCGTGCAGGCGCAAGCGGACACTCCATCAGCCTGGCCTGTGAAGAGTACGCGTTGAATTTACCTGCCATCGAGACCTATATCGGCCATTCGATTCCGGTCAGCAAGTATAACCCGGATGCACTGATGACCGATTTGCCGAAGCCGCTTCGCCTGACGCGAACGCGCCCTGGCAATGGCCCACGCCGCACCGGTGGTGCTCCGCGTAATCGTCGTCGTTCAGGTTAAGAAACGTTATGCCATACACAAAATCATTCAGCCTGTATCAAGGCGGTGAGAAAACGCAGCCAACACAGATACAGGTTGAAGGATGAAGTGTATGAATTCTACCTCGTTGTATGCAGCAATCGATCTCGGCTCCAATAGTTTTCATATGCTGGTTGTACGCGAGGTAGCGGGAAGCATCCAGACGCTCACGCGGATTAAACGCAAAGTGCGTCTGGCCGCTGGCCTGAATAATGATAATGCGCTCTCTGCTGAAGCCATGGAGCGCGGTTGGCAGTGTCTACGGCTGTTTGCAGAGCGCCTGCAGGATATTCCTCAGCCACAAATTCGCGTGGTTGCCACGGCAACACTGCGTATCGCCACCAATGCCGACATTTTTATTGCCAAAGCGCAAGAGATCCTCGGCTGTGCCGTTCAGGTTATTAGCGGTGAAGAAGAAGCCCGGCTGATTTATCAGGGGGTTGCCCACACCACCGGCGGTGCCGATCAGCGTCTGGTCGTCGATATCGGCGGAGCCAGTACCGAACTGGTCACCGGCTCAGGTGCACAAACCACCTCCTTGTTTAGCCTGTCAATGGGCTGCGTCACGTGGCTCGAACGGTACTTTACCGATCGAAATCTGGCGCAGGAAAACTTTGACGAGGCAGAGAAGGCAGCGCGTGAAGTCTTGCGTCCTGTCGCTGACAATCTACGTTTTCACGGCTGGAAAGTGTGTGTCGGGGCTTCTGGCACCGTACAGGCACTGCAGGAAATCATGATGGCGCAGGGCATGGATGAGCGCATTACGCTGGCAAAACTTCAGCAATTAAAGCAGCGCGCCATTCATTGCGGACGTCTTGAAGAGCTGGAAATCGAAGGGTTAACGCTGGAACGTGCGCTGGTGTTCCCCAGCGGACTGGCAATCCTAATCGCCATTTTCACTGAGCTCAATATCCAGTGTATGACCCTTGCTGGCGGCGCATTACGTGAAGGTCTGGTCTATGGCATGCTGCATCTGGCCGTGGACCAGGACATTCGCAGTCGCACGTTGAGAAATATTCAGCGTCGATTTATGGTCGATACCGATCAGGCGCATCGTGTCGCTAACCTGGCAAGTAAGTTCCTCGATCAAGTAGATAAAAAGTGGCATTTGGAAGCTATCAGCCGCGAACTACTGATTAGTGCCTGTCAGTTGCATGAAATTGGACTTAGCGTCGATTTTAAGCAAGCGCCGCAGCATGCGGCCTATCTGGTGCGCAATCTCGATCTTCCGGGATTTACCCCCGCACAGAAAAAACTGTTAGCCACGCTGTTACTCAACCAAACCAACCCGGTCGATCTCTCTTCGCTCCACCAGCAAAACGCGGTGCCGCCGCGTATTGCGGAACATCTTTGCCGTTTGCTCCGTCTGGCGATCATTTTTGCCAGCCGTCGCCGGGACGATTTAGTTCCGGAAATTCATCTCGAAGCAAAGAATGAACATCTTACGATAACGCTGCCTGAAGGCTGGCTGGTGCATCATCCGCTGGGTAAAGAGCTTATCGATCAGGAAAGCCAGTGGCAAAGCTATGTCCATTGGCCTTTAGAAGTGCACTAATCCTCAAGTATTGCCGGATAGCCTACGCTTATCCGGCCTACAAAAACCTACTTCTCTTTTGCTTTCGCCATCATTGCCCGAATATTCGCGATGCTGGCTTGCCCTTTCTGCATCCGCTCCTCAGCGCTGACCACTTTTCGCTCCTGCTCCCAGATAATATCGTCCTGCGGTAATTCCATCAGAAAACGACTCGGCTCCGGGCGCACCAGTTCACCGTACTGACGACGCTCTTTACACAGTGTAAAAATCAGTTCTTTCTGCGCGCGAGTGATGCCAACATAGGCCAGACGTCGTTCTTCATCGATGTTATCTTCATCAATGCTGCTCTGATGTGGCAAAAAGCCTTCTTCCATGCCCACCATAAACACGTACGGGAACTCCAGCCCTTTGGAGGCATGTAACGTCATGAGTTGTACCTGATCCAACTCTTCTTCACTCTCGCCACGTTCCATCATGTCGCGCAGGGTAAAGCGGGTAACAACCTGGGTCAGCGTCATCGGTTCATCAATATCACTACCTTCCAGCATTTCCGTCATCCAACTGAAGAGTGTATTGACGTTTTTCATACGCATTTCGGCAGCTTTCGGGCTGGGTGAGGTTTCATAGAGCCACGATTCGTAGTCAATGCCGTGGATCAGATCGCGCACAGCCGCAATCGGGTCACGCTCGGCCAGGCACTGAATTTCACCCAACCACTGTGTAAAGCGGGTCAGCGACTCATAGCCACGCCCGGTTAGCGTCTGGCTAAGCCCCATATCAAAGCTGGCGGTGAACAAGCTTTTATTACGCGTCATCGCCCACTCGCCCAGTTTTTGCAGCGTCGCTGGACCAATTTCACGTTTTGGCGTATTCACAATACGCAGAAATGCGCTGTCATCATCCGGGTTACTCAGTACCCGCAGATAGGCCAGCAGATCTTTAATCTCCGGACGGGAGAAAAACGACGTGCCGCCAGAAATTTTGTACGGGATGCGGTTCTGCATCAGGAATTTTTCGAACACCCGCGACTGATGATTACCGCGGTACAGAATCGCGTAATCTTTATACTGCGTCTTGTTAACAAAGTGGTGGGCAATCAGTTCGCCGGTCACGCGCTCTGCTTCATGTTCTTCGTTATTGGCGCTTAATACCTTAAGTTCGACACCGTAACCCAGCTCAGAAAAGAGTCGTTTTTCAAAAACATGTGGGTTGTTGGCAATGAGGATGTTTGCCGCTTTCAGGATACGTCCGGAAGAACGGTAGTTCTGTTCCAGCTTAACCACCTGCAACGCCGGGAAATCTTTGCTCAGCAGCACCAGGTTTTGCGGACGTGCACCGCGCCAGGAATAGATAGACTGGTCGTCATCGCCCACCACGGTAAAGCGCGCACGGCTACCCACCAGCAGTTTTACCAGCTCGTACTGGCTGGTGTTGGTATCTTGATATTCATCCACCAGCAGATAACGAATCTTGTTCTGCCAGCGTTCACGGACCTCTTCATTGCGCTGAAGCAGCAGCGTAGGCAGCAAAATCAGATCGTCAAAATCGAGGACGTTACACGCTTTCATGTGCGCGTCGTACAAACCGTAGCAGTGGGCAAAAATACGATCGCGCTCGCCTTTGGCGCTGGCTGCCGCCTGTGAAGGCGTCATCAGATCGTTTTTCCAGTTGGAGATCGTCGAGATCAGCTGTTGGAGGATCAACTTATCGTCTTCGATGAGCCCTTCGGTCAATTCCTTCAGCAACGCCACCTGGTCGGTGTCATCGAACAATGAAAAGTTCGACTTCATGCCCAGCGCTGCGTATTCACGCTTGATAATGTCCAGCCCCAGGGTGTGGAAGGTGGAGATCATCAGCCCGCGCGCCTCTTTACGGCCCAGCGTCTGCGCCACACGCTCTTTCATCTCACGCGCGGCCTTGTTGGTAAAGGTCACCGCCGCAATATGCCGTGCCTGATAGCCGCAAACGCGGATTAGGTGCGCAATTTTGTTGGTGATCACGCGGGTTTTGCCGGAGCCAGCACCCGCCAGCACCAGGCAGGGTCCGGTGACGAATTCGACGGCTTGTTGTTGTCCGGGGTTTAAACGCATAAAGATCACTCAATGAAAGTCGGGAGGGGAGATTTAGAGCATGGTAGTATAGCCAGCCTCAACCACCCCACTCAAGGCACGATCATGGCAAAAACAGCAGCAGCACTGCATATCCTTGTTAAAGAAGAGAAACTGGCACTGGATCTTCTGGAGCAAATTAAAAATGGTGCCGACTTCGAGAAGCTGGCGAAGAAACACTCCACCTGCCCGTCAGGTAAGAAAGGCGGCCATCTGGGTGAATTCCGTCAGGGCCAGATGGTTCCGGCGTTTGATAAAGTGGTCTTCTCCTGCCCGGTGCTGGAGCCAACAGGCCCGCTGCACACCCAGTTCGGTTACCACATCATTAAAGTGCTGTACCGTAACTAATAGAAAGCCCGGAGTATAAACCTCCGGGCTTTTTTGCCTGATAGCGCTTCGCTTATCAGGCCTACTAAATTCTATAAATATGACATTCTTCTATGCATTTCGTCTTAGCGGAAGGCGGCAAGGAAGTTCATCTCCAGTCACATAGATAACTATGTGACTGGAGTGTACGAACGTAGCCAACGCATCAGCAAGTTGAAAGACGACGGGGAATTAGCCTGCGACGGCGATACGCTTCATGTCAGTCATGTAGCCGCGCAGTTTCTGACCAACTTCTTCAATCGCATGGCTACGAATAGCGTCATTGACGTCACGCAGCTGAGCGTTATCTACCGCACCTTCAGCAATGGCTTTGCCCAGGTCACCAGTTTGCAGCGTGGTCATGAACTCTTTCAGCAGCGGTACGCAAGCGTAAGAGAACAGGTAGTTACCGTACTCAGCGGTATCGGAGATTACCACGTTCATTTCATACAGACGCTTACGGGCGATAGTGTTGGCAATCAGCGGCAGCTCATGCAGTGATTCGTAGTAAGCCGACTCTTCGATGATGCCGGAATCCACCATGGTTTCGAATGCCAGCTCAACGCCCGCTTTCACCATCGCGATCATCAGAACGCCTTTATCGAAGTACTCCTGCTCACCGATTTTACCGTCAAACTGAGCGGCGGTTTCGAACGCGGTTTTACCGGTCTCTTCACGCCAGGTCAGCAGTTTCTTATCGTCGTTAGCCCAGTCAGCCATCATGCCGGAAGAGAATTCGCCGGAGATGATGTCGTCCATATGTTTCTGGAACAGCGGCGCCATGATTTCTTTCAGCTGTTCGGACAGCGCGTAAGCACGCAGCTTAGCTGGGTTAGACAGACGGTCCATCATCAGGGTGATGCCGCCCTGCTTCAGCGCTTCGGTGATGGTTTCCCAGCCGAACTGAATCAGTTTTTCCGCGTATGCCGGATCAGTTCCTTCTTCCACCAGCTTGTCGAAGCACAGCAGAGAACCGGCCTGCAGCATACCGCACAGGATAGTCTGCTCGCCCATCAGGTCAGATTTCACTTCCGCGACGAAAGAGGATTCCAGCACACCCGCACGGTGACCGCCGGTTGCGGCTGCCCAGGCTTTAGCAATTGCCATGCCTTCGCCTTTCGGATCGTTTTCCGGGTGAACCGCGATAAGCGTCGGTACACCGAAACCTCGTTTGTACTCTTCACGCACTTCGGTACCCGGGCACTTCGGCGCAACCATCACGACGGTAATGTCTTTACGGATCTGTTCGCCCACTTCCACGATGTTGAAACCGTGGGAATAGCCCAGCGCCGCGCCGTCTTTCATCAGCGGCTGTACGGAACGCACCACGTCGGAGTGCTGTTTGTCTGGCGTCAGGTTAACCACCAGGTCAGCCTGCGGAACCAGCTCTTCGTAGGTACCGACTTTAAAGCCGTTTTCGGTCGCTTTACGCCATGAAGCGCGCTTCTCAGCAATCGCCTCTTTACGCAGTGCGTAGGCGATATCCAGACCGGAGTCACGCATGTTCAGGCCCTGGTTCAGACCCTGAGCGCCACAGCCGATGATGACCACTTTTTTACCCTGAAGGTAGCTCGCGCCATCGGCGAATTCATCGCGGCCCATAAAGCGACATTTACCCAGCTGTGCCAGCTGCTGGCGCAGGTTCAGTGTATTAAAGTAGTTAGCCATGATGGTGTACTCCGTGATGTTGTGTGTCTTATTGTTCGGTTCGCTTTTGCGAGAATGAACCCACTATATGACAGGAAATTTATTGCGGAAATTGATATATTCACAACGTCACGTTGCAATTTATGCAATGTAAAATCGTGGAGTGCGAGCCTTGGATTTACGCGATCTAAAAACCTTCCTGCACCTGGCGGAAAGCCGCCACTTTGGCCGCAGCGCGCGGGCGATGCACGTCAGTCCCTCCACGCTTTCCCGGCAGATTCAGCGACTCGAAGAGGATCTTGGCCAGGCGCTGTTCGTGCGAGATAACCGCACGGTTACCCTGACCGAAGCGGGCGAAGAGCTGCGCATTTTTGCCCAGCAGACGTTATTGCAGTATCAGCAACTGCGCCACACCCTCGATCAGCAGGGACCCTCGCTGTCGGGCGAGCTGCATATCTTCTGTTCGGTCACCGCCGCCTACAGCCATCTGCCGCCAATCCTTGATCGCTTTCGCGCAGAACACCCGTCGGTCGAAATTAAACTGTCTACCGGCGATGCCGCCGATGCGATGGAAAAAGTGGTCACCGGAGAAGCGGATCTGGCAATAGCCGGGAAACCGGAAACCCTGCCTGGTGCGGTGGCATTCTCTATGCTGGAAAATCTGGCGGTGGTGTTAATTGCTCCGGCATTGCCGTGTCCGGTACGCAATCAGGTGTCCATCGATGATCCCGACTGGTCCACTGTGCCGTTTATCATGGCCGACCAGGGCCCGGTACGCCGCCGCATTGAGCTGTGGTTCCGCCGTCATAAAATCAGTAATCCATCAATCTATGCCACGGTCGGCGGTCACGAGGCGATGGTCTCGATGGTGGCGCTGGGCTGCGGCGTGGCACTGCTGCCGGAAGTAGTGCTGGAAAACAGTCCGGAGCCGGTGCGTAACCGCGTGATGATTTTAGAACGTAGCGACGAGAAAACGCCGTTTGAGCTGGGCGTTTGCGTACAAAAAAAGCGGCTGCATGAGCCGCTGATTGAGGCATTCTGGAGCTTGCTGCCTGGCCACTAATGCCGGATGGCGGCACAAGCGCCTTATCCGGCCTACCCTGCCAGAAAGAACCTGAACGCCGGGTTATGACTCTCATCATGGCAATCGTAGCCCAGTTCGTTGATCCGCGTTTCAAAATCCGGCTCATGATCGCCCAATTCAAACGCCGCCAGCACGCGACCATAGTCGGTGCCGTGACTGCGATAATGGAACAACGAGATATTCCAGTGGGTCCCTAAGGTATGCAGGAATTTCAGCAGCGCCCCTGGCGACTCGGGGAACTCAAAGCTGTAAAGACGTTCCTGTAGCGGTTTCGAGGGGCGTCCACCGACCATATAGCGCACGTGTAGCTTGGCCATTTCATCATCGGACAGATCCACCACGCTGTAACCGCCGTCGCTAAGCAACTGGAGGATTTCTTTGCGCTCTTCCAGACCGCGGCTCAGGCGTACGCCGACAAAAATGCAGGCATCTTTCGCATCGGCAAACCGGTAGTTAAATTCGGTCACCGAACGTCCACCCAACAGCTGGCAGAATTTCAGGAAACTCCCCTTTTCTTCCGGGATTGTCACCGCCAGCAGCGCTTCACGTTGTTCACCCAGCTCGCAGCGTTCAGACACATAGCGCAGGCCGTGGAAATTGACGTTGGCACCGGACAGCACGTGCGCCAGACGTTCACCACGAATATTGTGCTGGGCGATGTATTTTTTCATCCCCGCCAGCGCCAGTGCGCCAGACGGCTCCGCCACCGCACGCACGTCTTCGAACAAGTCTTTCATCGCCGCGCAGATTGCATCGCTATCAACGGTGATAATGTCGTCGAGGTATTCCTGACACAGGCGGAAGGTTTCATCACCGATGCGTTTCACCGCCACGCCTTCAGCAAACAGGCCTACGCGCGGCAGATCGACCGGGTGGCCCGCATCCAGTGCCGCCTTCAGGCAGGCTGAGTCTTCGGCTTCCACGGCAATAACTTTGATTTGTGGCATCAGCTGTTTAATCAGCACCGCCACACCCGCCGCCAGACCGCCGCCGCCAACCGGAACAAATATCCGATCGAGATGCGCATCCTGCTGCAGCAGCTCAAGCGCCAGTGTGCCCTGCCCGGCAATCACCATCGGGTGATCGAATGGCGGAACCCAGGTGAAACCTTGTTGCTGTGCCAGTTCAATCGCTTTGGCTTTCGCTTCATCAAAATTGGCACCGTGCAGCAGCACTTCGCCACCGAAACTGCGAACGGCATCGACTTTGATATCCGCGGTAGCCGTTGGCATGACGATCAGCGCCTTCACCCCAAGGCGCGCAGAGGAGAAGGCCACGCCCTGAGCATGGTTTCCTGCCGACGCGGTGATCACGCCCTGCGCTTTTTGCGCTTCAGTCAGGCCCGCCATCATCGCGTAGGCCCCGCGCAGCTTGAAACTGTGTACCGGCTGTCGGTCTTCGCGCTTCACCAGGACCACGTTATCGAGGCGCGAAGAGAGTTTTTCCATTTTTTGCAGCGGCGTAACCTGCACCGCTTCATAGACCGGCGCACGCAGCACCGCCCTGAGATATTCTGCCCCCTCAGGGGAGCCGGACAGGGGTTGTGAATCAGCCATGGTATTAGCCCCCCAGCTTCGATTTATCGCGCACCGCGCCTTTGTCAGCGCTGGTTGCCAGGCTGGCATAGGCACGCAGCGCGAAGGAGACCTGACGCTGGCGATCTTTTGGCGTCCAGGCTTTGTCACCGCGAGCATCCTGCGCTTCACGACGGGCCGCGATCTCCGCATCGCTCAACAACAGCTGAATGCCACGATTCGGGATATCAATCGCAATCATGTCGCCATCTTCAATAATCGCAATATTACCGCCGCTCGCCGCTTCCGGAGACACGTGACCGATAGACAGACCTGACGTCCCGCCGGAGAAACGACCGTCGGTGATCAAGGCACAGGCTTTACCCAGCCCCATGGATTTCAGGAAGGTGGTTGGGTAGAGCATTTCCTGCATCCCTGGTCCGCCTTTCGGTCCTTCGTAGCGAATCACCACCACATCACCAGCAACCACTTTGCCACCGAGGATGGCTTCAACGGCATCGTCCTGGCTTTCGTAGACTTTCGCCGGGCCGGTAAACTTCAGGATGCTGTCATCCACACCGGCAGTTTTCACGATACAGCCGTTTTCCGCAAAGTTACCGTACAGCACCGCCAGACCGCCGTCTTTGCTGTAAGCATGTTCCAGCGAGCGGATACAGCCTTCAGCACGATCGTCATCCAGCGTGTCCCAGCGACAATCCTGCGAGAACGCCTGGGTGGTACGAACGCCCGCCGGGCCGGCGCGGAACATGTTTTTCACCGCCTCATCCTGGGTCAGCATGACATCATAGCGATCCAGGGTTTGTGGCAGGGTCAACCCCAGCACGTTTTTCACATCGCGATTCAATAACTCGGCACGATCCAACTCGCCTAAAATCCCCAGCACACCGCCCGCGCGGTGAACATCTTCCATATGGTATTTCTGGGTGCTCGGCGCGACTTTACACAGCTGCGGCACTTTGCGGGACAGCTTGTCGATATCACTCATGGTGAAGTCGATTTCAGCTTCCTGTGCAGCCGCCAGCAGGTGCAGAACGGTGTTTGTGGAACCCCCCATGGCGATATCCAGGGTCATGGCATTTTCAAACGCCGCCTTGTTGGCAATATTGCGCGGCAGCGCAGAATCATCATTCTGTTCGTAATAGCGTTTGGTCAGCTCAACGATACGTGAACCCGCATTGAGGAACAGCTGTTTACGATCGGCGTGGGTGGCCAGCAGCGAACCGTTACCCGGCTGCGACAGACCCAGCGCTTCAGTCAGGCAGTTCATCGAGTTAGCGGTGAACATCCCCGAACAGGAACCACAGGTCGGACAGGCGGAGCGCTCAATCTGATCGCTTTGCGAATCAGAGACTTTCGGGTCCGCACCCTGAATCATCGCATCCACCAGATCGAGTTTGATTATCTGATCTGAGAGTTTGGTTTTACCGGCTTCCATCGGGCCGCCGGACACAAAGATCACCGGGATGTTCAGGCGCAGGGAAGCCATTAACATCCCCGGGGTGATTTTGTCGCAGTTAGAGATACAGACCATCGCATCGGCGCAGTGGGCGTTCACCATGTACTCCACCGAATCGGCGATCAGCTCACGTGACGGCAGGGAATACAGCATGCCCCCGTGGCCCATGGCGATACCGTCATCCACGGCGATAGTATTAAACTCTTTGGCTACGCCGCCGGAGGCTTCGATCTGTTCGGCAACCAGCTTACCGAGATCGCGCAGATGCACGTGGCCCGGCACGAACTGGGTAAACGAGTTTACGACGGCGATAATCGGCTTACCGAAGTCATCGTCAGTCATCCCGGTGGCGCGCCACAGCGCGCGGGCTCCCGCCATATTGCGGCCATGTGTTGTTGTGGCGGAACGATACTTAGGCATGCTTTATTTACTCCCGTCTGACTATTTAAATGGGACGGTGCGTGCCGTCCCAAATTTATACTTAGTGATTAACCTGATCCAACCAGCCGTATTTATCTTCCGTTTCACCGGTGAAGAGGCCAAAGAAGGCCTGCTGAATGCGCTTGGTGACCGGGCCACAACGGCCTTCACCCACCTGGATACCATCAACGCTGCGCACCGGGGTAATTTCTGCCGCCGTACCGGACATGAACACTTCATCGGCCAGATACAACGACTCGCGAGACAGCACCTGTTCACGCACTTCGATATCGAGGTCTTTCGCCAGTTTGATAATCGCATCACGTGTGATGCCCGGCAGCGCGGAAGAGGTAAACGGTGGAGTAAACAGAATGCCGTCTTTAACTTCAAACAGGTTTTCACCCGCGCCTTCGGAGATGTAGCCGTTCACATCCAGCGCAATACCTTCCTGATAACCATGACGACGCGCTTCGCTACCCACCAGCAGTGAAGACAGGTAGTTACCACCCGCCTTGGCGGCGGTAGGAATGGTGTTGGGTGCGACACGGTTCCAGGAAGAAACCATCGCGTCGATCCCCTGATCCAGGGCATCAGCACCCAGGTAAGCCCCCCACGGGAACGCAGCAATGATCACATCCGTGGTGTATCCCGCCGGTGGGTTAACGCCCATGCCGACATCGCCAACAAACACCAGCGGGCGGATGTACGCACTGGTCAGGTTATTTTTACGGATCACCGCACGGCAAGCTTCCATCAACTCATCAACGCTCTGAGAAACCGGAAAACGATAAATTTTGGCTGAATCACGCAGACGCTGCATGTGCTCGCGATGACGGAACACCACCGGCCCTTTGTGAGAATCATAGCAACGGATACCTTCAAATACTGATGTACCGTAGTGCAGCGCATGGGACATCACGTGAACCTTCGCGTCTTCCCAACGAATCATCTCGCCATTAGACCAAATGAAATCAGCTTTTTTCGTCGTCATTTCTCTTCCTTTTGCGCTCAGGCGCGAATTTGTTGTGATGTGGTTGTGCTCTGGCAGATAGCAACATGTGCAACATCGACCAGTTTACTTAACTGACTAAACAGTAAGTCGACCGACCGTGGGCTGGCAACGGTCAATTCAATATTTATATTCTGCGCATCGCTGGCAGCATTCATATTCATGGAGCACACCTGAAAACCACGATGGCGTACCACGCGCAAAACACGTTCTAACGTTTCCGGATTGAAACGAGCCTCAACGGCGACCTGATGTTGCATCATGATGATTTCTCCAGCATTTCTGAGTTACTGGCACCAGGAGGTACCAGAGGCCAGACATTCTCAAGTTCGTCGATTGAGACATGAAGCAGGTATGGCCCATTACTGTTCAGCATGGTGTCGAGAGCCGCTTCAACCTGGTCTTTACGGGTGATGTGTTGGCCAGGGATGCCGAAGGCGCCGGCCAACATAAGGAAATCGGGATTATCGGTCAGGGTAGTTTCGCTATAGCGTTCCTGGAAAAACAGCTGCTGCCATTGTCGCACCATGCCTAACCGCTGGTTGTCGAGTAAGACGATTTTCAGCGGCAACTGCTTGCGTTT
This sequence comes from Citrobacter sp. TBCS-14, assembly GCF_005280805.1. Taxonomy (NCBI): domain Bacteria; kingdom Pseudomonadati; phylum Pseudomonadota; class Gammaproteobacteria; order Enterobacterales; family Enterobacteriaceae; genus Citrobacter; species Citrobacter sp. TBCS-14. The sequence continues at coordinate 5,021 of NZ_SZWM01000135.1, read as the reverse complement.
TACGGTGCCCAGCTCCTGCACATTCATCATGAAGGAGCCATCACCGGAGATACAGATGACCGTATCATTCGGACGGGCCACCTGCGCCCCCACTGCTGCAGGTAAGCCAAAGCCCATCGTCCCCAGGCCGCTGGAGGTGATGAAGTTCTCCGGGCGAGTGTAGGTCATGTGTTGTGCTGACCACATCTGATGCTGACCAACATCCGTCGTCACCACGCTATCCTTATGTTTCCTTTCGGACAGCTGTTTTAACAACAGCGGAGCGTAAATAGCCTCCCCCGGATGATCATAGCGCCAGGCATGTTCTGCACGCATGTCGGCGGCATACTGGCACCATTCGTTGATGGCCAGCGGTTGTTGCAATGCAGGTAACAGCGTATTTAAATCGCCTTGCAGCGCAACGTGTGCCAGGCGCAGTTTGTTCATCTCGGCCGGATCGATATCCATGTGGATCACGCTGGCATTGGGGGCGAAAGTGTTCAGCTTGCCAGTCACCCGGTCATCAAAACGCGCACCGACGGCGATCAGCAAATCGCACTCCTGCACCGCAAAGTTTGCCGCTTTGGTGCCATGCATGCCCAGCATACCCAGATAGTACGGGTAATCTGGATCCACAGCGCCAAGGCCTTTCAACGTACAAACCACCGGCACATGCGTTGCGGCGATAAACTCACGCAGCGCTGGAACTGCCTGCGCCATCCCTACGCCACCACCTACGTACAGCACGGGTTTCTGTGCCTTCGCCAACATCTTGCGGGCTTGTTCAATCTCAGCATGTGGGAAAGCAACTGCGTTTTCGACGGTGGTGAAATAGGGCTCCAGCGTACCACTGGCTAACTGAATGTCTTTCGGGATATCAACCAGAACCGGACCCGGACGACCAGAGTTCGCCACGTCGAAGGCCTCGGCCATGATACGCGGCAGCTCTTCCAGCGACTGCACCAGGAAACTATGTTTGGTACATGACAGCGACATGCCGAGTACATCCACTTCCTGGAACGCATCGGTGCCGATAAACGGGGAAGAGACTTGACCAGTGATCGCCACAACGGGAACGGAATCTAACAGCGCATCTGCCAGGCCGGTGATCAGGTTGGTTGCACCAGGACCGGAAGTCGCGATACAGACACCGGTTTTACCGGTTGAGCGGGCATAGCCAATCGCCGCCATCGCCGCCCCCTGCTCGTGTCGACACAACAGGTGTTCTACGCCGCCGTCGTACAACGCATCGTAAACCGGCATAATTGCGCCACCGGGATAGCCAAAGACGGTTTTCACCCCTTGTGCACGCAACGCATGTACCACCCACTGTGCCCCATTCATAGTTACATCCCCGCCGTAAATCTTGAGAAACAGAATTTTATGCTAGTGTTCACTTTCTGCTCCTCGTTTAAGTTTTTAAGGTCAAAAAAAACCCCCGAACCTTTCGGTGCGGGGGTCTTAGTTCGTTAAGGCTTGTTTTTTAAGCCTTTCCTCGTCCAAGTGCAGCCCCGCACGGTGGGATAATAATCACCACCACGCTAATCACGACCAGGCTAATCACTCGTAGAAGGGCTGTCATTTTTGTATTTTCTTGCATCTTGTTCGAAGGAATACCTAAAGAGTTACCATAGAGTTTCACTATGGCACAAGATATTTCTGCATTCATTTTTCTGACACGGTTAACGGTTTCTATAAATCGCGTTGTTTTTTATACAAAAAATAGAAAATGAAAATATTTCACGTTATTCAGTAAACACGATCATGTTTTCCCTCTGCAGGCGGCACTTTGAGCGGCGCTTGTGAGCGTTGTTCCAGAGGTTACGTAAAATATTAACCCTTGCATAAAAATACATGAATCAGCATCTAAAAGTATCAATCAAGCAAGATATCGTCGCCATCTATTAAGACATAATGCCTGCATCAGGAGGGGTTATGTCACTGTCGATAGTCCACACGCGCGCCGCATTAGGCGTCAATGCACCACCCATTACTATTGAAGTCCATATTAGTAATGGCTTGCCCGGTTTAACCATGGTTGGACTACCCGAAACCACCGTGAAAGAGGCTCGAGATCGAGTTCGCAGTGCGATTATTAATAGCGGGTATGAATTTCCGGCCAAGAAGATAACCATCAACCTTGCCCCGGCAGATCTGCCTAAAGAAGGAGGGAGATATGATTTACCTATCGCCATTGCGCTTCTGGCTGCGTCAGAGCAGCTTACAACACATAATCTCGATACTTATGAGTTAGTCGGTGAACTAGCGCTTACAGGTGCTCTACGTGGCGTTCCCGGAGCAATATCCAGCGCAACTGAAGCAATTCGCGCAGGTAGGCGAATTATTGTCGCAAAAGAGAACGCTGCAGAAGTGGGGCTAATACACGGCGAGGGCTGCCTGATTGCCGATCACCTGCAAGCCGTGTGCGCATTTCTCGAAGGTAAGCATGAATTAGAAAGGCCTGTTTGCGTAGAGATTCCATCTTCAGGCTCATCTGATGACCTCAGTGACGTCATCGGCCAGGAACAGGGCAAGCGAGGGCTGGAGATTACCGCTGCAGGCGGCCACAATCTCTTGCTCATCGGCCCGCCGGGTACGGGAAAAACGATGCTTGCCAGTCGCCTTCGCGGATTGTTACCACCGTTAAGTAATGATGAGGCTCTGGAAAGCGCGGCAATTCTCAGCCTGGTCAATTCCGACACCATACAAAAACAGTGGAAGCAACGCCCCTTTCGCTCACCCCATCACAGCGCGTCCTTAACCGCAATGGTAGGAGGAGGATCGATACCGGCACCGGGTGAGATTTCTCTGGCACATAACGGCATATTATTTCTGGATGAATTGCCCGAGTTTGAACGCCGTACGCTGGATGCCCTGCGTGAGCCTATTGAATCCGGACAGATTCATTTATCACGCACCCGGGCAAAAATAACCTACCCGGCACGCTTTCAATTGATAGCAGCAATGAATCCAAGCCCAACAGGGCACTATCAGGGAAACCACAACCGTTGTACCCCAGAGCAAACGCTACGTTACCTCAATCGCTTATCTGGCCCTTTTCTCGACCGCTTCGATTTGTCCCTCGAAATACCCCTTCCACCGCCCGGTATACTCAGTCAGCGAGCAGCAAAGGGAGAAGACAGTGAGACGGTGAAGAAACGGGTTATGGCAGCGCGTGAGCGCCAGTATCAGCGGCAGAATAAGTTAAATGCGCATCTGGGCAGCCAGGATATACATCAATTCTGCGTCTTACACAGGGATGACGCACGCTGGCTGGAGGAAACGTTAGCACATCTTGGATTGTCCATCCGCGCATGGCTGCGCTTGATAAAGGTCGCTCGCACAATTGCGGATATTGAGCAATGTGACCAGATCACCCGTCAACATTTACAGGAAGCCGTTGGCTATCGGGCAATAGACAGGTTGTTAATCCATTTACAGAAACTACTGGCATAAAAAAAGGGCTTTCGCCCTTTTTTTATTAATCCTCTGACTCGGTGTAATCTTCCGCACCTTCTACCTGAGGTTTGCCGCCAGACAGCGTGTGGAAACGTTTTGGACGCTTAATACGCGTCATGTATTTAGACCACACACGTTCCGCTTCGGTAACCGGCTCACGTTCACCACGGCATACCGCCACAAACAACTTCTCTTCTTCAGTTACCGGCTCACGCTTGCCCAGATCCAGCTCATTAAAGGCATAACCGTGACGCTCAAGCAGCTGTGCCTCTTTAATGGTGAAATCACCATGACGGGAGAATCCGCGGGGGTAATATTTATTGTCGAAATATCGATTAGTCGTCGTAAAGCTTTCCGCCATCCTGCACGCTCCTAATTCTTTGGCCGAGCTATTTATGGCGCGGAGTATTAGTTACGCTTGACAGAGCGTCAAACAAAAGATTTAAATCATAACGACAAATAATTTTATGGAGTGAGTTGTGGATACGGAATTGTTAAAGACTTTCCTGGAAGTTAGCCGAACGCGCCACTTTGGCCGGGCAGCTGAAGCGCTCTATTTGACCCAATCGGCGGTCAGTTTTCGCATCAGACAACTGGAAAATCAACTGGGTGTGAACCTCTTCACCCGACACAGAAACAATATCCGTTTAACCGCTGCGGGTGAAAAATTATTGCCATATGCTGAAACACTGATGAATACGTGGCAAGCAGCACGTAAGGAGGTCGCAAATACCTCACGCCATAATGAGTTCTCTATCGGTGCCAGCGCTTCCCTTTGGGAATGCATGCTCAATGGCTGGCTGGGTCGTTTATATCAGTCGCAGGTGCCGCAAACCAGCCTGCAGTTTGAAGCCAGGATCGCGCAGCGCCAGTCGCTAGTAAAGCAACTCCATGAACGACAGCTTGATCTGCTGATTACTACTGAATCCCCAAAAATGGACGAATTTAGCAGTCAACTACTGGGGTATTTCACGCTGGCGCTCTATTGCAGCGCTCCATCACAAACAAAAGATGAACTGAATTATCTGCGTCTGGAGTGGGGACCTGATTTTCAACAACACGAAGCGGGATTAGTTGCCGGCGACGAAGTACCAGTGCTAACCACCAGTTCTGCTGAGCTAGCAAGACAGCAACTTCCTGTACTGAAGGGTTTTAGTTGGCTTCCCGTGTGTTGGGCGAAAACAAAAAACGATCTCCATATAGTTTCTGACAGCACGACACTTTCACGTCCGTTGTATGCGGTCTGGCTACAAAATAGCGATAAACATACGCTTATCTGCGATCTGCTGAAAACGAATATTCTGGATGATTAAAATGGACGCTGGCAAGGATGCCAGAAACAGGAAATAAACAGTATGAAGGTGGCGTGATTTTCAGATAAAAAAAATCCTTAGCAAAAATGCTAAGGATTGTTTCTGGCAGGGGCGGAGAGACTCGAACTCGCGACACCCGGTTTTGGAGACCGGTGCTCTACCAACTGAGCTACGCCCCTATATTTCTTATCATTAAGCCTGCTAAGGTAGCAGGCTTAATTTTCTAATAAGTGGCGGAACGGACGGGACTCGAACCCGCGACCCCCTGCG
>NZ_SZWM01001024.1:197-506 GCF_005280805.1 Citrobacter sp. TBCS-14 | reverse complement strand
AGACGCGCTTTTTCGCCACCGGAGAAGCGACGGGTTTCTTCGCTGACTTTATCGCCCTGGAAGCCGAATCCGCCGAGGTAGTCTCGCAGTTTCTGCTCAAGCTCCTGCGGCGCCATGCGCGCCAGGTGCTGGATAGGCGATTCATCGGCGCGTAAAAACTCCAGCTGGTGCTGAGCGAAGTAGCCCAGCTTGATGCCTTTCGCCAGGCCAATCTCGCCGCTGATGGGGGCCAGTTCGCCGGCCAGCAGCTTAATCAGCGTTGATTTACCCGCACCGTTGCGGCCTAACAGGCCGATGCGAGAACCCGGC
>NZ_SZWM01001024.1:0-147 GCF_005280805.1 Citrobacter sp. TBCS-14 | reverse complement strand
AGGCAGGCTTTCAGGTTCACGGAAGCTGAAATGGAACGGGTTATCGACATGGGCTGGAGCGATAAGCTCCATACGCTCCAGCATTTTGATACGGCTCTGCGCCTGCTTTGCTTTGGTGGCTTTAGCACGGAAACGATCGATATAGCT
>NZ_SZWM01001025.1:283-488 GCF_005280805.1 Citrobacter sp. TBCS-14 | reverse complement strand
GTGGCGTTGCTGGTAATGGGCTGGATGAGCGGCAAGCTGGTGCACGTCGGCCTGGGATTATGCGTCGTGTATGGCGTAACGGTTATCTTAATGCTGGCATTGCAACGTCACCATGAACAGCGCTGGCGTGATGTGGCTGACGTGCTGGAAGAGCTGACGACCACGTGGTATTTCGGTGCGGCAATGATCGTACTGTGGTTACTGT
>NZ_SZWM01001025.1:0-236 GCF_005280805.1 Citrobacter sp. TBCS-14 | reverse complement strand
TCCCGCGTGCTGCAAAACAACGTCTTACTGGCGTTAGCGGGACTGGCGATCCTTGCCGGACCCGCAGTGATTTCGCTGCTGGCGAAAGACAAAAAGTTACATCACTTTGCGTCTAAACATCGCATACGCCGCTGAGCCTGTTGTGGCCGCTATCACCAATAGCGGCCACAAACTTCCCCAGACAATCTGCAGACTCGCATCCTTCAGGTAAATCTGTTTTGTGATGTCCGTAAAGT
>NZ_SZWM01001022.1:216-508 GCF_005280805.1 Citrobacter sp. TBCS-14 | reverse complement strand
AAGATGACGACATCCTGAAAAATACCGTCGATTTTGTCTCCTTCATCTTCGAACCGTTGTAAGCAACTAGACCTTCATCTAATCCATTCCCGTAATTCTGAGAATACAAGACATAGTTGTAGTTACCCTTCTGAACCCGAAACGTTAACTGATAGTTGGCCCCCGCATAATGTTGATTGCCCATGAACCACGTATGGGTACGATCCAGTTGCACGTCAGGTTGCGTACCAGTTTTACCGTAAGAGTAGTAAATCTGAGCACCATCTACACTTACACTGGCAGCTTTATTACC
>NZ_SZWM01001022.1:0-146 GCF_005280805.1 Citrobacter sp. TBCS-14 | reverse complement strand
TTTAGTAAGATTAATAAGAGCCTAATGGGATAGGCTCTTACTTTACCAATTAAGTTAAAAAATGGATGTCAATATAATGAAGATTCCCTTTGTTGTCTCCGCATCCATTTCTGATAATATTCAGAATAATCTTCATCTCTTCCTCC
>NZ_SZWM01001073.1:0-3063 GCF_005280805.1 Citrobacter sp. TBCS-14 | reverse complement strand
TTGGTTTAGTAGAAACCATAAATCGCGCTGCCGGGGCACTGCAAAAATCTGGCGATCACATGACTGGTGGTCTGACATTCGATAATGACTCTATCCTTGCCTGGGTTAGAAACACGGATTTTGCGAAGATCGGGTTCAAAAATGAATCGGATTCAGACGCTGATTCTTATATGTGGTTTGAAACAGGTGATAATGGGGACGAGTATTTCAAATGGCGTACTGTTGCAGGTAATACAACCAAAGACCTTATGACGCTTAAATTGGGTCTTTTGAATGTTCTCGTTGGCGCTGTTATTAATGGGAGCCTGGGAATTGGAACAACGAACGCCCTCGGCGGTAACTCAATTGCTTTGGGCGACAACGACACCGGTTTTAAACAGAATGGTGACGGCGTTCTTGATGCTTATTCCAATAGTCGTCAGGTGATGAGAATTGTTCCTGGTGCTGTGCAGATATTTGGCTCAACGGGAAGCTGGATTTACATGCGCGAGCAGATTTGTTTTTCCAGCGTTACACCTGTTGATAAGGACGGTGCATCGGCAATTGTCAGGCAGGAACACCCTGACAGACATTTTATTCTTGGCGGGTTGGGTAATCATCAGTTCGGCATTTACATGATAAATAAATCCCGTACAGAAAATGGAACTGATGGGCAAGCTTATCTGGATGAAAATGGGCACTGGCAATGTGGGGGGCAGATATTTCCTGGCAGCTACGCAAACTTTGATGCTCGTTACCAGTCAAGGGATAATTACGCAACACAAGCCTGGGTATTACAAAACTTTGTCCAGAATATCGACCTGACTGCACCGGCTGAAGTTGGATTCCGGGATGGTTGGGGATATCCACGTGGGACGGATGGCGCAGCTATGTACAACTTTAATATGGTTGGTGGGAGCAGCAACGTCGGTAATTTCATCGTTCGTTATACACGAAAACAGGTGAATAACACCTGGTATGTGATTAATTAAAGGTAAATAAAAATGCAACGCTTCGGCAAATTCACCCCATATACACCAGACACTACGGACAGGCCAAAAATTATAGATGGTCAGAACGTAATGTTTTTACGTGATGAAAAGGGCAACGACTGGTATGACGTTATTGAGTTATTTGATGAATCCACAACGCTAAAAATCGGCTATGACGATGATGGTCGCGTGAGAACATTTTCGACGAATATTCATGCTCTTTTCCCGGTTAATCTGAGCGTAGTAGAACTTCCGGCGACAGAAGCTAATCTGCGCGTCAAATTGGGTGCTGACTGGTTTTATCAGGACGGTAAATTGCAGCAAATCTGTGATTATCTGGCTCAAGCAGAAGCGGAACGCGACCGCCGCATGGCTGAGATGACAGCACGTATTGACTGGCTGGAAGCTGCGCAAAAAGATGGAGATATCTCAGCCGAAGAGGAAACAGAACTGGCGGCGTTACGGGCCAGTCGCACTAAATTGCGCCGCCTTGATTTGTCTTCAGCTCCGGATATTAACTGGCCTTAATATCCGGGAGCAGAGGCCACTCAGGTTTTGACGTATCAATACGCATAACCTTCACCCTGTATTTTTTCCATTCTGACAGTGCGGCGGTTTCTTCTTCCGTCGCCATTCCTTCATCGACAGCATCTTGCAGTGGCGCAATAGGGACAGCAGCGGCAGACAATAGCTCGGTCTTCTTCGCTTCAGCCTGTGCGCGTAATTCCTCTTGCGAATATTGGCGTGGCTTAATTTCTCCGTTGTCGAATACCCACCCACCAAAAATATCTACATTCTTGTTCTCTTCTGTAATATCAACTTCAACGATGCTAAAATCACGCGGGTAAATGCTTGAAACATCCTTACTAATACTGCGAATAATACCTGTTTCATCATAAGCAATTTTCAACGTATCAGGTGAGAAATCAGCCTGGGATTTATACCAATCCCTTCCATCTTCTGAAATGTAAAACTCAACATTATGTTCCTTGATAAGAAACAGGCTATCTTCATCATCTGGTATGTATTTTTTAAGGTTTTTAAGATGCTGCATTTTATTTTTGCCTTTTATTCAGTGATATTATACCAATTGTTGTTAATCTGTTTTTGAACATATCGGACAAGCAGGCCACCAACGTTAGAACTCCCCCCAACCATCCATATAGCTGTCGCAAATGCGCTGTCATTGCCGGACCATCCGTTCCCGTCCCAAAACTTGCGTTCTTGCGCTGCACTGACACGAATATTCTGAACAAAGTTCTGTAATACCCACTGCTGCGTGGCATAAGCCGATAAATCTGTGGCTGGCGGCGGGTTTGCCGTACTGNGTAGTCGATAACCCACGGAGTCTGTTCTGACATGTCTCCATTCCATGTCTGGCGATGGGCACTTGCCCCTGTATGCGTGAAATATTGCTGCAGCCATATATTCCCTGAACGTGCAACGAACATAAACCCATAGCTATATAGCCTGTTACCATTTGGGTATTTGGGAAAATCAGCTACCGTTTCAGGTTTATCAAGACTCACCAACCACCACCCCGGCGTGGATGCAGAAGCCATTGTGCCGTTATTTACAATTTTTCCAATGGGATCTTTGGGAATGGCACCAATATCTGCGGCGGTTGCCGGGATTTTTCGAACCTGCCATGTTCTTGAAGCGCCTTCCTGTATCCTCCACACCAAATAACTTACATTCGCGTTATATCTGGAAAATAAAAGTGTGCAGTCGTTATTTGAATCACGGATACCGACAACATTCACATAAACATATGTATTAGCAAATTCAGGCATTCCCGAAGGGAAATTAATCGCTGAGTTGGTTTCAATAAACAGAGTTTCCCCGGCAGTAAACCAATACTGATTAAAATCAAATCCTCGAAGGGCGGGAATAGTTCCTTTACCTAACCCTCGATCCCCTACTTTCAGTACGCGCCCGGTAGTATCGTCAGTTGTTGACGTTGTTAGTGTTGCGGTTGCTGCTGTACCGAGTTGAAGGGCATTACGCGCCTGTGTTTTGTCCGGGATGTCATTCAGGTTCTGATCTTTTTGCAGCGATCCGGCAGCGCGATTTATCGTCTCTACCAAACCAA
>NZ_SZWM01001023.1:0-494 GCF_005280805.1 Citrobacter sp. TBCS-14 | reverse complement strand
CCTGGATTGAGCAGCCGTGGGATATGGGCGTGGTATTTGTTCCGCCGATCTCTGGTCGCTAATCTAAAAAGTTTTCAACGCCCGCACTGTCGGGCGTTGTTCTTTTTGTGCGGTGTCAGGTTACACTATGCCTTAGTGAGTACTCATGGAGGCCGTAATTATGTCACAGGCTAACCTCAGCGAAGTCCTGTTTAAACCCCGCTTCAAACACCCTGAAACGTCAACGCTGGTTCGTCNTGAAACGTCAACGCTGGTTCGTCGATTTAATCACGGCGCGCAGCCGTCTGTGCAATCTGCCCTGGATGGCACAACCATCCCGCACTGGTACCGCATGGTGAATCGCCTGATGTGGATCTGGCGTGGGGTCGATCCGCGTGAAATCCTTGAGGTGCAGGCGCGTATCGTCATGAGCGAAGCCGAACGCACGGATAAAGATCTCTACGATACGGTCATTGGCTATCGTGGTGGAAACTGGATCTACGAGTGGGCGAAGC
>NZ_SZWM01001020.1:0-229923 GCF_005280805.1 Citrobacter sp. TBCS-14 | reverse complement strand
TAACGACTTGCAGCGTCAACTGGAAGATGCTGGTGCCAGCATCATTGAGCCACTCGCAGTCTCCAGCGAATATGGCATGAACCTACAAAATCGGGAGTCTATCGGCCAGCTTATTAGCGTGCTGCACCGTCGCCATTCCGAAATTGTGCGGGCGATTTCGGTCTATGATGAAAATAATCGGCTGTTCGTCACGTCAAATTTCCATCTCGATCCATCAGAAATGCAGCTGCCTGCCGGTGCGCCGTTTCCCCGAAAACTGAGCGTCATCCGCCAGGGGGATATCATGATCCTGCGCACCCCAATTATATCGGAAAGTTATTCTCCGGATGAGTCTGCGGTCAGCGACGCGAAAAACACAAAAAATATGCTGGGGTACGTGGCGCTTGAGTTAGATCTTAAATCGGTGCGGCTACAGCAGTACAAAGAAATCTTTATTTCAACCGTGATGATGCTGTTTTGCATCGGTATTGCGTTAATTTTTGGCTGGCGTCTGATGCGCGACGTGACCGGCCCTATCCGCAACATGGTGAATACCGTTGACCGGATACGACGAGGGCAGCTCGACAGTCGAGTAGAAGGCTTCATGCTGGGCGAGCTGGATATGCTGAAAAACGGCATCAACTCGATGGCGATGTCGCTGGCGGCCTACCATGAAGAGATGCAGCACAATATCGATCAGGCCACGTCTGACCTACGCGAAACGCTGGAGCAGATGGAGATCCAGAACGTTGAGCTGGATCTGGCGAAGAAACGCGCCCAGGAAGCGGCGCGTATCAAATCCGAGTTTCTGGCAAACATGTCGCATGAGCTGCGTACGCCGCTCAATGGCGTAATTGGCTTTACCCGCCTGACGCTAAAAACCGAGTTGAACACCACCCAGCGCGATCACCTGAATACCATTGAACGCTCCGCCAACAATTTGCTGGCCATCATCAACGACGTGCTCGACTTCTCCAAACTGGAAGCAGGCAAGTTGATTCTGGAAAGTATCCCATTCCCGCTACGCAGCACGCTGGACGATGTGGTGACGCTGTTGGCGCACTCCTCCCATGATAAAGGGCTGGAGCTAACGCTCAATATCAAGAACGACGTGCCAGACAATGTGATTGGCGATCCACTGCGTTTGCAGCAGGTCATCACCAATCTGGTCGGCAATGCCATCAAATTTACCGAGAGCGGCAATATCGATATTCTGGTGGAGAAACGCGCCCTCAGTAACACCAAAGTGCAGATTGAAGTGCAAATCCGCGATACCGGTATCGGCATTCCGGAACGCGATCAGTCGCGCCTGTTCCAGGCCTTCCGCCAGGCGGATGCCAGTATTTCGCGACGCCACGGCGGCACCGGGCTGGGCCTGGTGATTACGCAAAAACTGGTCAACGAAATGGGTGGGGATATCTCCTTCCACAGTCAGCCCAATCGTGGATCAACCTTCTGGTTCCACATCAGCCTTGACCTCAATCCTAACGTACTCAGTGAACGCTCACCTACCCGCTGTCTGGCCGGGAAACGACTGGCCTACGTAGAACCCAACGCCAATGCGGCACAATGTACGCTGGATATCCTGAGCGAAACGCCGCTGGAGGTGATTTATAGCCCGTCATTCTCCGCGTTGCCGGCAGAACACTACGATATTCTGCTGCTTGGCGTACCGGTGACGCTGCGCGAACCGCTCACCATGCAACATGAACGGCTGGCAAGCGCCCGGGCAATGACCGACTTCTTGTTACTGGCGCTGCCTTGCCATGCGCAGATTAACGCTGAGAAATTAAAACAAGGTGGCGCTGCGGCGTGTCTGTTAAAACCGCTCACGTCAACCCGCCTGCTGCCTGCCCTGACGGAGTATTGTCATCGGAACCAAAGCAACGAGCCGTTGCTGGTCGACGAGAGCAAAATTGCGATGACCGTCATGGCGGTAGATGACAACCCGGCGAATCTCAAACTGATCGGTGCATTACTGGAGGATAAGGTACGCCACGTCGAACTTTGCGACAGCGGGCATCAGGCGGTGGATCGCGCCAAACAGATGCAGTTTGATCTGATTTTGATGGATATTCAGATGCCGGATATGGACGGTATTCGCGCCTGTGAACTAATCCATCAACTCCCTCATCAACAGCAGACGCCGGTGATTGCGGTTACCGCGCACGCCATGGCCGGGCAAAAAGAGAAACTCCTCAGCGCCGGGATGACTGACTATCTGGCAAAACCGATTGAAGAAGAGAAGCTGCACAATCTGCTGCTGCGCTACAAACCTGGTACTGGTACAGCCATCCGGGCTATTGCCACAGAGCCTCTTGAGCCGGTGGTCAACCCGAACACGACGCTCGACTGGCAGCTGGCGTTGCGGCAAGCCGCCGGAAAAAATAATCTGGCGCGCGATATGCTGCAAATGCTGATCGATTTTCTGCCGGAGGTGCGTAATAAAATCGAGGAACAGCTGGTCGGTGAAAACCCGGAAGGGCTGGTCGATTTGATCCACAAACTGCACGGTAGTTGCGGCTACAGCGGCGTTCCACGCATGAAGAACCTGTGCCAGCTCATCGAACAACAACTGCGCAGTGGAACCCAGGAAGAAGATCTAGAGCCTGAGTTTTTAGAGCTGCTTGATGAGATGGACAACGTGGCACGCGAAGCGAAACGGATATTGGGGTGATGTTCGCCGGATGCGGCGTAAACGCCTCATCCGGCCTACAACTCAGCGTAACTGCAGCCCTGCATTGAGGGTTGCAGCCACGTTGCGTGCCGTCATGCGGACATTTTCTTTCGCATTCTTCAGCGCATCTTCCAGCGTACAGATGGTATAAATCACGCTAAAAACAGCATCAATACCGTGGTCATGCACAATGCCCACATCCGGGGTCAGGCTGCCGGCAATACCGATAACCGGTTTGTTATAACGCTTCGCAACGTTCGCTACGCCAACGGGGACTTTGCCATGTATGGTCTGGCTGTCGATACGCCCTTCACCGGTCACCACTAAATCGGCATCTGCGACCCAGGCATCAAGATGTAACGCATCGGTCACGATCTCAATACCGCTACGCAACTGCGCGCCGCAAAATGCATACAGTGCCGCGCCCATGCCCCCGGCGGCACCGCCGCCAGCCAGTTCCAGAACGTTAACGTCCAGATCGCGGGAGATCAGCTGAGCATAATGGGTTAACGCTCGATCCAAACGGGCAACCACTTCTGGCGTGGCCCCTTTTTGCGGGCCGAATACCGCCGACGCGCCCTCTTTACCGGTAAGCCGGTTCGTCACGTCGCAGGCTACTTCGATTTGACACGCGGCAAGGCGCGCATCTAACTGCGAGATATCAATCCTGGCAAGCGCTTCCAGCCCCGCACCACCATGGGCAATATCGTTATTCTGCGCATCCAGTAATCTTGCACCCAGTGCCTGCACCATCCCCGCGCCGCCATCGTTGGTTGCGCTACCGCCAATGCCAATGACGATATGCTCCACGCCCGCGTCCAGCGCGTGACGTATCAGCTCTCCGGTTCCCCTGGAGGTGGTTTTTAGCGGGTCACGTGAATCCACGGGTACCAGCGCCAGCCCGCTGGCTGCAGCCATCTCAATAAATGCCGAGCGCGCATCTCCCGATAAACCATAAAATGCCTGAACACTGCTCCCCAGAGGGCCTGTAACATCAACATGAACAAGGCGTCCTGCGGTTGCGGCAACCATCGCTTCAACCGTTCCCTCACCGCCATCGGCAACCGGGATCTTGACGTAATCCGCATCAGGCCAGATCTCACGAAAACCCTGCTCAATCGCAGTTGCTACCTCAAGCGCACTCAGACTCTCTTTGTAAGAGTCCGGAGCAATGACTATTTTCATAAGCCGTCCTTATGCATGTTGATTATGTTAATCATACACCTGAAGAAGTGCCGGTTCCTGTCAGAACCGGCATAACGCTTAGCGAACCATGCACGGGCGCTTGTTATCAAACGTCCAGTTCGGGATCAGGTATTGCATTCCCATGGCATCATCACGCGCACCCAAGCCGTGTTGCTGATACAGTTCGTGGGCTTTCATTACCTGATCCATATCGATCTCTACGCCCAGACCCGGTTTTGCCGGAACCTGTACCATGCCGCCTTTGATTTCAAACGGCTCCTTGGTCAGGCGCTGATTGCCTTCCTGCCAGATCCAGTGGGTATCGATGGCGGTGACCTTGCCCGGTGCCGCTGCCGCCACATGAGTGAACATCGCCAGCGAGATATCAAAGTGGTTGTTGGAGTGTGAGCCCCAGGTCAGACCGAACTCATGGCACATCTGCGCCACACGCACCGAACCCTGCATGGTCCAGAAATGCGGGTCCGCCAGCGGGATATCAACGGATTGCAGCGACAGCGTATGTCCCATCTGACGCCAGTCAGTAGCAATCATGTTGGTGGCCGTCGGCAGCCCGGTCGCGCGACGGAATTCCGCCATCACTTCACGCCCGGAGAAGCCCTGTTCGGCACCGCACGGATCTTCTGCATAGGCCAGAGAGCCTTTCAGATATTTACCGATGCTAATGGCTTCATTGAGCGACCACGCACCGTTAGGATCCAGCGTCACTCGTGCCTGTGGGAAGCGTTTCGCCAGCGCCACAATCGATTCCGCCTCTTCTTCCCCTGCCAGCACACCGCCTTTCAGTTTAAAGTCGTTGAAACCATATTTCTCATACGCTGCTTCCGCCAGGCGCACCACCGCATCCGGGGTCATTGCTTCTTCATGACGCAGGCGATACCAGTCACATTTTTCATCTGGCTGGCTCTGATACGGCAGCGGCGTCGCTTTACGGTTGCCGACGAAGAACAAATAGCCGAGCATTTCGACTTCGCTACGTTGCTGTCCATCACCCAGCAGAGACGCGACGTTGACGCCCAGATGCTGGCCCAGCAGATCAAGCATTGCCGCTTCAATACCGGTAACCACATGAATAGTGGTACGCAGATCGAAGGTCTGCAAACCGCGCCCGCCGGCATCGCGATCGGCAAACTGGTTACGTACCGCGTTCAGCACGTTTTTATATTCGCCGAGCGTTTTACCCACTACCAGCGGAATCGCATCTTCCAGGGTCTGGCGGATTTTCTCGCCGCCAGGGATTTCGCCGACACCAGTATGACCAGAGTTATCTTTGATAATCACAATATTACGTGTGAAGAACGGGGCATGTGCGCCGCTCAGGTTCATCAGCATACTGTCGTGGCCCGCAACCGGGATCACCTGCATGGCGGTAACAACGGGGGTCGTAAATTGTGTGCTCATAATAAAGTCCTTATTCAAAATCTAGTGGCGGCCGAAAACGGGGCGTTTACGGTCGAAGGTCCATCCAGGGATCAGGTACTGCATCGGACCCGCATCATTACGCGCGCCGCCGGGCAGTCTCTTGTAGGCTTCATGGGCCTTGTTAACCTGTTCCCAGTCCAGCTCCACGCCCAGCCCTGGGGCGTCCGGAACCGCAATTTTTCCGTGCTTAATCTCCAGCGGATTTTTGGTCAGGCGGCAATCGCCCTCCTGCCAGATCCAGTGGGTATCAATCGCCGTCGGCTTGCCGGGCGCAGCAGCGCCCACGTGGGTAAACATCGCCAGCGAAATATCGAAGTGGTTGTTCGAGTGACAGCCCCAGGTCAGCCCCCAGTCATCGCACAACTGTGCCACGCGCACCGCACCAGAAAGCGTCCAGAAGTGCGGATCGGCCAGCGGAATATCGACGGAGTTCAGCATCACCGCGTGGCCCATTTCGCGCCAGTTAGTGGCGATCATGTTGGTCGCCACAGGTAGACCAGTCGCGCGGCGGAATTCTGCCATCACTTCGCGACCCGAGAACCCTTGTTCCGCACCGCACGGATCTTCAGCGTAGGTCAGCACATCGTTCAGCCCTTTGCACAATGAGATAGCTTCATCCAGCAGCCAGGCGCCGTTAGGGTCGACCGTAATACGTGCATCCGGGAAACGTTTTTTCAGCGCACGGGCGGTCTCAATTTCCTGCTCACCGGGTAGCACGCCGCCCTTGAGTTTGAAATCTTTAAAACCGTAGCGGTCCTGCGAGGCCTCCGCCAGGCGCACAACCGCCTCGCTGTTCATCGCTTGCTGATGACGCAGGTGATACCAGTCATGGTTGCCCGGCGTCGTCTCCAGATACGGCAAATCTGTCTTCGTGCGATCGCCTACGTAGAACAGATAGCCCAGCACGGTTACCGCATCGCGCTGCTTGCCCGGCCCTAACAGTTCACAGACCGGCACGTTGAGCGCTTTGCCCAGCAGGTCGAGCAGCGCTGCTTCCAGCGCAGCTACCGCATTAACCCGCAGCTCAAAGGTCCAGGCGCCTTTACCGAAGGTGTCAAAGTCAGCGGCCTGGTTGCCTTTATGCACCTGCTGCACCACTTTGTTCAGACGGGCGACTTCCTGGCCTAATACCATCGGGATGGCGTCAAGGAGCGTCTGATAAATCACTTCACCGCCCGGCGCTTCACCGACGCCGGTATTCCCGGCGTTGTCGGTCAGTACCACGATATTGCGGGTAAAATACGCGTTATGCGCACCACCGATGTTGAGCAGCATGCTGTCATGACCGGCTACCGGAATAACCTTCATGTCGGTGATAACGGGACTCGATTGTGTTGTCATCGTCATTGCCCTGCCACAGGTTTCAGTTCGATACGCTTAATATCGCCCACCAGCACCAGATAGCTCAGCACCGCAATCAGCGCATGCACCCCAACGTAAATCAACGCACCGTTAAACGAACCGGTGGTGCCCACGATGTAGCCAATCGCAATCGGCGTGACGATACCGGAAATATTGCCGAACATGTTGAACAGACCGCCGCTCAGGCCGCTGATCTCTTTCGGCGCAGTATCTGCCATCACTGCCCAGCCGAGCGCACCGATGCCTTTCCCGAAGAAGGCCAGCGCCATAAAGCCAATAATCATCCATTCAACGTCGACGTAGTTACAGAACACCATCACCATCGACAACAGCATACCCATCACGATCGGCGTTTTACGCGCAATATTCAGCGATCCGGTACGACGCATCAGCCAGTCGGAAATAATCCCGCCGAGCACGCCGCCCACAAAGCCGCAGATAGCCGGAACCGACGCCACAAAACCGGCCTTCAGAATCGACATGCCGCGCGCCTGCACCAGGTAAACCGGAAACCAGGTGATAAAGAAGTAGGTCAGCGCGTTAATGCAATACTGGCCGATGTAGATCCCCACCATCATGCGCGAACCAATCAACTGCTTAATTTGTCCCCACTTCACGCTGAACGGGACTTTCGTTTTCGCTGCCGCCTGATCCATGTTGATCAGCGCGCCACCAGCGGCGATGTAATCCAGCTCTTTTTGGTTCACGCCCGGGTGCTGGTTAGGTTCGTGAATTACTTTCAGCCAGACGAAGCTGATAACGATCCCGAGGCCGCCCATAAAGAAGAACACGTGCGACCAGCCCACTTCGTGAGTCAGCCAACCCATGATCGGCGCGAAGATAACGGTGGCAAAGTACTGTGCGGAGTTAAAAATCGACACCGCCGTGCCCCTCTCCTGCGCCGGGAACCACGCCGCCACAATGCGACTATTGCCGGGGAAGGAAGGCGCTTCGGCTAAACCGACAAGGAATCGCAATGTAAACAGCGCGATGATAATGCCAAAGCCGCTGAAGATATCGACGAAGCCTTGTAGCAGGGTAAACAGGGACCAAATAAAGATGGACCAGAAGTAGACACGTTTAGAACCAAAGCGGTCGAGCAACCAGCCGCCGGGGATCTGGCCGATAACATAGGCCCATGAGAATGCAGAGAAAACGTAACCCATACCGACAGCATCGAGGCCAATATCTTTGGCCATCTCCGAACCGGCAATGGATAAGGTGGCGCGGTCGCCATAGTTGAAGGATGTGACGATAAACAGCATCACCACTATCCAGTAGCGAGCATTAGTGCGCTTTTCCGCGCCGCTCGCCGCCTGACTTAATGAACTCATTGTTGCACTCCTGAATTTTCGCGTTTTTATTCGCTCACTCTGAATTGCAAAACCGGTAGGGGTCAGAGGTAACGTTTGGTGTATAGGCAGCTTTTTTGGAGGTTGTTCGCCTTGCATGCTGCATTTTCTTATAACTGGCATGAGGAGTATAAAAAGCAGGCAGGAAACACTCACCGTGCAACAACACAGTATTTCGTCCACACACCAAGCCTGTTTGTGGCAAAAGCCCTGGTGACTGGAAGCAACTTCACGGAAATGAAAACCAGAGGGTTGAATAGGGAAATGTCAGGACGGAAAAGAAAGGAGTGTGAAACGGGTCGCTTGACCCTATGAAAACGCCTGTAAAACCACTTTCAAATGAAGGTTTTTACAGGCATTTGCCCGAAGCTAACACGATTCAGTTCTATTAGGATATGGCCAGGTCGTTCTTTTTGCTTGCTGGCACAAGCAGGACACCCTCCCGGTAGGGGGGAGGGGAAGCCTCAAGACAGGAGAGTTCCCCAATGTTCTACCCAGGGATTGGATTCACTTTCCGGCTCAGGGTGCTCGCTGGCATCAATCAACAACATCTCACCCACGCGCTGCGCGCTTTGTTCCTGCAACAACGCGTCGAACTGTTTTCCGCCGTTGCAGAAGTTAACGTAGCTGCTGTCGCCGAGTGCGATCACGCCATAATGCAGATTTGGCTGAAAACCAAGATTATCTTTGATCCCCTGAAACAGTGGCACAATGCTGTCCGGAAGATCGCCCTGCCCGGTCGTTGAGGTCACCACCAGGACGTATTTGTCTTGATACGCCTGCCAGTCAGCCAGCTCTGGATCTTCAAACACCGTAGCCTTATGGCCCTGTCCGGTAAGGATAGCTTCAGCCTCTTCGGCTACCAACAGCGAGTTTCCGTACATCGTGCCGACAAAAATACCAATTTCCGCCATAACCTTTTTCTCCAGGGACTTAAGAATCTATTTGCTCATCCTGACCTGACCGCTCGCTGAACTCAACCCTTTCATTCTCAGGGAGAAGTCCACGCCAGCCAAACTGCGATAGCGCCTGCATCCAGACGTCATCCAGACCCGCGCGAATCACCAACGGCTCGCCAGTGAACGGATGGGTAAGCGTAAGCTGGCTGGCATGCAACATTAAGCGCTGGCAACCGAAATGCTCCGCCGCACTGCGGTTTTGCCGCAAATCACCGTGCTTACTGTCGCCAATAATAGGATGGCGTAAATGGGACAGATGCCGCCGGAGCTGGTGTTTACGACCGGTTTTAGGCTCAAGCTCTACCAGTCCGTAGCGAGTCGTTGGATAACGCCCGGTGGCCACCGGCATTTCTACCGTTGCCAGTCCGCGATAGTGGGTGACCGCCGGTTGCGGATCTTTATCTTCACGGGAAAATTTGTCGGCAATTTTATCCAACTCTTCCACCAGCGGGTAATCCAGCACCGCGTCATCCATTAACCAACCACGCACAATCGCATGATAACGCTTTTGAATTTGATGCTGTTCAAACTGCTGCGACAGCAAACGCCCGGCTTCGCTGGACAATCCCATCAGCAGCACGCCGGATGTCGGTCGGTCGAGGCGATGCACGGTAAAAACATGCTGACCAATCTGGTCACGCACCGTTTGCATCACGACCACTTTCTCATCGCGGTCGAGCCAGCTGCGGTGAACCAGCCAGCCAGAAGGTTTGTTAACAGCAACCAGCCATTCGTCCTGATAGAGGATCTCAAGCATCAGGATTTATCGCTGGTAAACAGTGCATCCAGCTCCTGTAATGCAACGAGAAGCACTTCACGCTGTGGATGGTCGGCGGTCAGCGCCATTTCGTAATACGGAGCGATGGCAAACGCCTCTGGAAGCGGCTGCGCGTTATCAAGCAGAGCATGCATGCGGGGAATCAATACCCATTGCAGCCATTCAACCGGCTCCATGGTATCCATACAAAAAGGCTGCGTGCTGGTAAATAAATGCGCCTCAGGCTCATCCATTCGCCAGTGATTATGCTTACGCAACAGCGCTTCAAGCGCGTGGAGTTGCTGGCGCACACGGTCATGAGTCGTCATGAAATTAACCTCATTGATGAAAAATCTGGCGCGAAGAATAGCATTTGTGGGCAGGAAATAAAAAAAGGGAGCACTGTAAAAACAGTGCTCCCGGTTCGTTTCGCAGCATTCCAGCTACTTTTAGTGCTCCCTGCTCATCCATGACAACTTTTCCTGTGGTCTTGCGACCTGTTCATCCTGAACGTTTGCATCCTGCTCACATCACCCCGATGTGAAAACTTCATCCTGAAGTGTCCGTGGCCATCCTGACCCGCCGACCATCCTGCCCGGCTCTCATTCTCCTTCCTGGAGGTGTCCTTTAACGCATCCAGCGTTTTCCTCTTTGCTTCGTCCTGAAGCCTATCCTTGTAACACCATCCTGGTGTGTCCTGCAGAAGTGTCATCATCCTGATGTTCACTTCGTTGTGCGACTCCTTGTCGACGTAGATAGAATCGCCTGTTTCGCTTTGTCTTACAAGATACTTACAGACATTCCTTTAAGGTTTTTTTCATATGAAAGCAGAGAATAAAACATCAACTAACTGAATTACATACATTTACTATGAAGGCCCTGCATTAAGCTTTCACTTATTACCTGGCGATCTCCTACAGGGTTTGTAAGAGATCTCTCACACGTATGCGGGCAAAATGGATTACAGAACTGGCTTAAGTTGAGTCAGGAAATCCGCAAGAGAGGCCGCCAGCACCGTACGTTTACGAGTCCCCAGCGTTTCTTTGCACACTTCCCCGGACAGGTTACACACCGAAATGACATCCAGTTCATTTTCCTGTGTCGCAATAAACAGCGTCGGCGAGAGCTTGAGCCGCTTTTGCGTGACCAAATGGCCAATCAGGTTTTCCTGAACGCGCCTGAAGTCATCTTCGCTCCAGGTTTGCAGCAGCGTGAGCTTTTCATCGGCAAACTGCGCGTGCATGTCCCCGGCAAATTGGGTGGTATAAAAAGCGTGAACGGCGGGTTGTACCACAATATCAAAGGCGCGTTCAACCGCGTTTACATTCGTTTCGCCCACAAACGGCTGAGGCTGCCAGTACACGGCATCGCTGGTCGTGGAAATAATGCATGGGGAAGGTACGCCATATAATTCTTCGCTGAGAGGCCAGCTGTTATTTTTCTCATGCCATGCATCGCAATAGCGTGTCGTAAAGGCCGTTAACGCCTGCGCAGTCAATTCGTCCACTGATTTCTCTCTTCACAAAAGCCAGGATACACTTGACGCATAGTGTATCTGGTTTATGACGGTGAAACATGTCTTCTTATGAAAACCATCAGGCGCTTGACGGCCTGACCCTCGGTAAATCAACAGATTACCGGGACAATTACGATGCCAGTTTGCTGCAGGGCGTTCCGCGTAGCCTGAACCGCGACCCGCTGGATTTAAAGGCCGATAGTCTTCCTTTTCATGGCGCCGATATCTGGACGCTGTATGAACTGTCATGGCTAAATGCCAATGGCTTACCGCAGGTTGCCGTCGGGCATGTCGAATTAGACTACACCAGCGTGAATCTGATTGAATCAAAAAGCTTTAAGCTGTATCTGAACAGTTTTAACCAGACCCGCTTTGATTCATGGGATGCCGTTCGCCAAACGCTGGAACACGATTTGCGCGCCTGCGCCGAAGGCGATGTTCACGTGGCGCTGTACCGTATCGACGAGCTGGAAGGGCAGCCGATTGCTCATTTCAATGGCACCTGCATCGATGACCAGGATATTGTCATCGATAACTACCAGTTCACCACAGATTATCTGGAGAACGCCACAAGCGGCGAGAAAGCAGTGGAAGAAACGCTAGTCAGCCATCTGCTGAAATCTAACTGTTTGATCACCCACCAGCCCGACTGGGGTTCTATACAAATTCAGTATCGTGGACGAAAAATCGACAGGGAGCAGCTGCTGCGTTATCTGGTTTCCTTCCGCCATCATAATGAATTCCATGAACAGTGCGTGGAGCGCATTTTCAATGACATACTGCGCTTCTGCCAGCCGGAAAAGCTGAGCGTCTACGCCCGCTACACGCGACGCGGCGGTCTGGACATTAATCCATGGCGAACCAACACCGATTTTGTCCCTGCTATCGGCAGACTAGTGCGTCAGTAACTTTATTTCTCAATTTTGCGTGCCGGATTCCGCGCGCAAGGTTGTGAAAGGTCATAAGCCAGAGCTATTGTAATCAACAGGGAATGACGTGTTGCGTCCCATAAGGAGTTTACTTGATTACACATATTAGCCCGCTTGGCTCAATGGACATGTTGTCGCAGCTGGAAGTCGATATGCTTAAACGCACGGCCAGCAGCGACCTGTATCAACTGTTTCGTAACTGTTCGCTTGCCGTCCTGAACTCCGGCAGTTTGACCGACAACAGCAAAGAGCTGCTGTCTCGTTTTGAAAGTTTCGACATTAACGTGCTGCGCCGTGAACGTGGCGTTAAGCTGGAACTGATTAACCCGCCTGAAGACGCGTTTGTTGATGGACGCATTATTCGTGCGCTGCAGGCCAACCTGTTTGCCGTCCTGCGCGACATTCTTTTCGTTAACGGCCAGATCCATAACGCTGGTCGTTTTCAACGTCTGGATCTCGAAAGCTCGGTTCACATTACCAACCTCGTCTTCTCCATCTTGCGTAACGCCCGGGCACTGCACGTCGATGAAGCACCGAACATGGTCGTCTGCTGGGGCGGTCACTCCATCAACGAAAATGAGTACCTGTATGCTCGTCGCGTCGGTACCCAGTTGGGCCTGCGTGAGCTGAACATCTGTACCGGCTGCGGTCCTGGTGCGATGGAAGCCCCCATGAAAGGCGCGGCGGTGGGCCACGCCCAGCAGCGTTACAAAGACAGCCGTTTTATCGGCATGACTGAACCGTCAATCATTGCCGCCGAACCGCCTAACCCGCTGGTCAACGAACTGATCATCATGCCGGACATTGAAAAACGTCTGGAAGCATTTGTCCGTATTGCCCACGGCATTATCATTTTCCCTGGCGGCGTAGGAACGGCGGAAGAGCTGCTGTACCTGTTAGGTATATTGATGAACCCGGCGAACAAAGATCAGGTTCTGCCACTGATCTTGACGGGACCAAAAGAGAGTGCGGACTACTTCCGCGTGCTGGATGAATTTATCGTACACACGCTGGGTGAAGACGCACGTCGCCACTACCGCATTATCATTGACGATGCTTCAGAAGTCGCTCGCCTGATGAAAAAAGCGATGCCGCTGGTGAAAGAGAATCGCCGCGACACCGGTGATGCCTACAGCTTTAACTGGTCGATTCGCATTTCACCTGATTTGCAGATGCCGTTTGAACCGTCCCATGAAAACATGGCGAACCTGAAGCTGTACCCCGATCAACCGGTTGAAGTACTGGCTGCAGACCTGCGTCGCGCGTTTTCCGGCATCGTCGCGGGTAACGTCAAGGAAGTCGGTATTCACGCTATTGAAGAGTTTGGACCGTACAAGATCCACGGTGACCGAGAGATGATGCGCCGTATGGATGACCTGCTGCAGGGCTTTGTCGCACAGCACCGCATGAAGTTGCCGGGTTCGGCCTACATTCCTTGCTACGAAATCTGCGCCTGATGTTTAACGCCCGGTAGCTGCGGCTACCACGATGACAGATTTGTCCATATCCAAGCCGGTTTTGGCCTCGCAGCCAGCCGGCTTTTTTAGTGATACCAGTCACATAGCTCAACTCCTAACATAAACATCAATAATGTTTCGTCAGAAAACCCTCAATACGCAAACGTTTACCTTTCAAATTCGACCGTGACTTATCGTCATAAATTATCATTAATTGCAAGAATCCACTGAAAATGACAGTTTTTACAGCGCAACACTCGTATCTTCTCGCGTTCTCTTTCACGTCATATGTCGTTAATGCTAGCCTTCGCGCCCGTAAATCCGCTTTGGTTATTTTTTAATAGATTAATGGTCCAAATTTATCCACATAAAAAGTGGATTATTGCATTTGGGATCCCGATCACTGATACATTCATAACTTAAATGTATCTTTCCGCCCGAAAATTATTACGGCGAAAAATTATATAAAAAATCGCTAATCGGAATTCGTTTTACAGTCGGGTCTTTTTTCAGTGGATTGAACCCAAACCTGACTTTTTAAGCTTCCTCCAGGAGAAATAGATGGAAAACACGCAAACCAGCACTATCGTTACGGGCCAGACCCGCAGCGCATGGCGCAAGACTGACACCATGTGGATGCTGGGCCTTTACGGTACGGCAATTGGCGCGGGTGTCTTGTTCCTGCCAATTAACGCCGGTGTTGGCGGTCTAATCCCGCTGATCATCATGGCTATTCTTGCCTTCCCAATGACCTACTTTGCACACCGTGGTCTGACCCGTTTCGTGTTATCCGGTAAAAATCCGGGTGAAGACATCACCGAAGTGGTAGAAGAACACTTTGGTGTTGGCGCAGGTAAACTGATTACGCTGCTCTATTTCTTCGCTATCTACCCAATTCTGTTGGTTTACAGCGTAGCGATTACCAATACCGTCGAGAGCTTCCTGACTCACCAGTTGGCAATTACGCCTCCGCCGCGTGCCATCCTGTCGCTGATCCTGATTATCGGTATGATGACCATCGTGCGCTTCGGTGAGCAGATGATCGTGAAAGCGATGAGCATCCTGGTATTCCCGTTCGTTGCAGCGCTGATGCTGCTGGCGCTGTACCTGATCCCTCAGTGGAGCGGTGCGGTTCTGGAAACCCTGTCCTTTGACTCCGCAGCAACCACTGGCAATGGCCTGTTGTTGACCCTGTGGCTGGCAATTCCGGTAATGGTATTCTCCTTCAACCACTCACCGATCATCTCCTCCTTCGCCGTTGCGAAGCGTGAAGAGTACGGTGATGAAGCAGAGAAGAAATGCTCCAAGATTCTGGCATTCGCTCACATCATGATGGTGCTGACCGTTATGTTCTTCGTCTTCAGCTGCGTGTTTAGCCTGACCCCGGCGGATCTGGCTGCGGCAAAAGAGCAGAACATCTCCATCCTGTCTTACCTGGCGAACCACTTTAACGCACCGATCATTGCCTGGATGGCACCGATTATCGCGATGATCGCTATCACCAAATCCTTCCTCGGCCACTACCTGGGCGCACGTGAAGGCTTCAACGGTATGGTGATTAAGCACCTGCGTGGTAAAGGCAAATCCATCGAAGTCAACAAGCTGAACAAACTCACTGCACTGTTCATGCTGGTTACCACCTGGATCGTGGCAACGCTGAACCCGAGCATCCTCGGTATGATTGAAACCCTGGGTGGCCCAATCATCGCGATGATTCTGTTCCTGATGCCGATGTATGCGATTCAGAAAGTCCCGGCCATGCGTAAGTACAGCGGCCATATCAGCAACGTCTTCGTTGTGATTATGGGTCTGATTGCCATCTCCGCTATTTTCTACTCGCTGTTTAGTTAATCCCCTGCGCCGCCTACGGGCGGCGCATCTCGTTATACAATGGACGCCTCATGATTAGCGTATTCGATATCTTCAAAATCGGCATTGGTCCTTCCAGCTCCCACACTGTGGGTCCAATGAAAGCAGGCAAACAATTCACGGATGACCTGATTGCTCGCGGAATACTCACTGACGTAACCAGCGTCGTGGTTGATGTTTACGGCTCTCTGTCTCTGACGGGGAAAGGCCATCACACTGACATCGCGATTATTATGGGCCTGGCGGGTAATCTGCCTGACACCGTAGACATCGATGCCATCCCGTCCTTTATCCAGGATGTGAATACTCACGGACGTTTGCTGCTGGCAGACGGTCAGCATGAAGTGGAGTTCCCGGTCGATAAGTGCATGAATTTCCATGCGGACAATCTGTCCCTGCACGAAAACGGCATGCGCATTACCGCCCTGGCCGGCGAAAAAGTCCTCTACAGCCAGACTTACTATTCCATTGGCGGTGGTTTCATCGTTGATGAAGAACATTTCGGCCTGCCGAACAGCTCGCCGGTAAACGTGCCCTATCCGTACAAATCCGCCGCCGATCTGCAACGACATTGCCAGGAAACCGGCCTGTCGCTTTCTGGTCTGATGATGCAAAACGAACTGGCCCTGCACAGCAAAGAAGAGCTGGAACAGCACTTTGCTAACGTCTGGGAAGTGATGCGTAGCGGGATTGAACGCGGTATCACCACCGAAGGCGTCTTGCCGGGTAAACTGCGCGTGCCACGTCGTGCCGCAGCGCTGCGTCGCATGCTGGTCAGCAGTGACAAAACCACCACCGACCCAATGGCGGTCGTGGACTGGATTAACATGTTCGCGCTGGCGGTGAACGAAGAGAATGCGGCCGGTGGGCGTGTGGTTACCGCCCCGACCAACGGGGCGTGTGGGATCGTTCCTGCGGTACTGGCTTACTACGACAAGTTTATCCGCGAAGTGAACGCTAACTCGCTGGCACGCTACATGCTGGTCGCGAGTGCGATTGGTTCCCTGTACAAGATGAACGCCTCTATCTCGGGTGCCGAAGTGGGTTGCCAGGGTGAAGTTGGTGTGGCCTGCTCAATGGCGGCAGCGGGTCTGGCGGAACTGCTGGGCGGTAGCCCTACGCAGGTGTGCATCGCGGCAGAAATCGGTATGGAACACAACCTGGGGCTGACATGCGATCCGGTTGCGGGCCAGGTTCAGGTCCCATGTATCGAGCGTAACGCTATTGCCTCAGTCAAAGCGGTTAACGCCGCACGTATGGCGCTGCGCCGTACCAGCGAGCCGCGCGTGTGCCTCGATAAAGTGATCGAGACCATGTACGAGACCGGTAAAGACATGAATGCCAAGTACCGCGAAACCTCTCGTGGTGGCCTGGCGATGAAAGTTGTCACCTGCGATTAAGTCCCAACCCATTGCCGGATGGCGCAAGCTTATCCGGCCTACAGTGCCGTAGTCATTTGTAGGCCGGATAAGGCGTCAGCCGCCATCCGGCAAAATGTTGTTTCAGATCTTCGCCTCCACTCGCCGTGAATGTTACCCTACAGGCTGATTCGTAAGGGAGAACACCGTGGCCGTCCATCTGCTCATTGTCGATGCACTGAACCTCATCCGCCGTATTCACGCTGTTCAGGGATCGCCCTGCGTGGAGACCTGCCAGCACGCGCTCGATTTATTGCTCGTGCACAGCCAGCCTACGCACGCCGTGGCGGTGTTTGATGACGAAGCGCGTAACAGCGGCTGGCGTCACCAACGGCTGCCCGACTATAAAGCTGGTCGCCCACCGATGCCCGACGAACTCCATCAAGAAATGCCCGCCTTACGCGCGGCCTTTGAACAGCGCGGCGTCTGCTGCTGGGTTTCCAGCGGTAATGAGGCCGACGATCTAGCCGCAACGCTGGCGGTGAAAGTCACCCAGGCCGGGCATCAGGCCACCATCGTCTCAACCGATAAAGGTTACTGCCAGTTGCTCTCTCCTGCCCTGCGTATTCGCGACTATTTCCAGAAGCGCTGGCTGGATGCGCCGTTCATCGAAAAAGAGTTTGGCGTACAGCCTCAGCAACTGCCGGATTACTGGGGGCTAGCAGGAATAAGCAGTTCAAAAGTACCTGGTGTCGCCGGTATTGGCCCAAAAAGTGCGACCCAACTGCTCGTGCAGTTTCAGCATCTGGAAGGGATTTACGCCCGGCTTGATGACGTGCCGGAAAAGTGGCGCAAGAAGCTCGAGGCGCACAAAGAAATGGCATTTCTATGCCGCGATATTGCCCGGTTGCAAACGGCCTTACATATCGACGGGAACCTACAGCAGTTACGTCTGGCGCGGTAGTTTTGTTGCCGGATGGCGCTGCGCTTATCCGGCCTACATTTCGTGCAATCCTGTAGGCCAGATAAGGCGTTCACACCGTCATCCAGCACAATTACCAGGCGGTGTGGTACAGCTCAACGATATCGCCGAGGCTCGCTTCACGCGGATTACCACCGGTGCATACGTCATCGAATGCTGCCTGCGCCAGCGCCGGGATATCCTCTTTACACACGCCAACATCACGTAAGTGCAGCGGAATGCCCACATCACGGTTAAGCGCAAACACCGCATCCACGGCGGCTTTACGCGCCTCGTCCAACGTCAATGCTTCCACCTTCACGCCCATTGCCCGGGCGATATCGCGGAATTTGTCCCCGCTATAGTCGGCGTTGTACTGCATCACATGCGGGAGCAGAATGGCGTTGGCGACGCCGTGCGGCGTGTTATAAAACGCACCCAGCGGGTGTGCCATACCATGAACCAGCCCCAGGCCAACGTTGGAAAAGCCCATTCCAGCAACATACTGGCCCAGCGCCATGGCTTCACCGGCCTTGCTGTCACCGGCAACGGATCCACGCAGCGCCCCGGCAATGATCTCAATGGCTTTGATGTGCAGCGCATCCGTCAACGCCCAGGCCGCACGGGTGATGTAACCTTCAATGGCATGGGTCAGCGCATCAACGCCGGTAGCCGCCTTTAACGCCGCGGGCATACCGTCCATCATATCGGCATCGATAAATGCCACCTGCGGAATATCATGCGGATCGACGCAGACAAACTTGCGCCGGTTTTCCTCATCGGTGATCACGTAGTTAATGGTCACTTCTGCCGCCGTCCCTGCCGTCGTCGGGATAGCCATCACCGGTACGCTTGGCTTACGCGTGGGCGATAAGCCTTCAAGGCTGCGCACATCGGCAAACTCAGGGTTATTGTAGATAATACCAATCGCTTTACAGGTATCCTGCGGGGAGCCACCGCCAATGGCAATCAGATAGTCTGCGCCACTTTGCTCAAAGACACCCAGCCCTTCCTGTACCACTGCAATGGTGGGATTGGGGATAACGCCGGAGTAAATCTCCCACGCCAGCCCCGCCGCATCCATCCGCGATGTCACCTTCTCGACCACACCGCACTGTACCAGGTTGGCATCGGTCACAATCAGCGCCTTACGATACCCCCGACGAATAACTTCATCGGTTAACGCCCCAACAGCTCCCCGGCCAAACCATGCCGTTTCATTCAGAATCATTCTGTTCGCCATCGTATTTCTCCTTTTCGCTTTGCGAAATTACTCTTCAATTCGTAATCCGTAGGATTTGAATTTCTCCAGCACGATGGCAATCTCTTCATCATCCAGCACCGGAACAGGATCGACGATCGCTAATGTGCTCAGATAAAGGCGGGCCAGAACTTCCACTTCATGCGCCAGCCACAGTGCTTTTTCCAGGTTCGCCTCGCAGGCAATCAGCCCATGATGCTGCAACAGCGTTGCTTTGCGGTCTTTCAGCGCCACGATCACGTGCTCTGACAGTTCACGTGTACCAAACGTCGCATACGGCGCACACGGAATGGAATTTCCACCGGCAGCAGCAATCATGTAATGGATAGCCGGGATAGGACGGTTGAGAATCGATACCGCGGTGCAATGGATCGCATGATTATGGACAACCGCATTAGCCTCTGGCCGCGTCTGATAGGCTGCAAGGTGAAAACGCCATTCGCTGGACGGTAATTGTCCTTTATCATAATTACCGTCGTTGTCTACATACACGATCATATTTTCCGTGAGTCTTTCGTAAGGAATTCCGCTGGGCGTGATCAGCATTCCATTTTCATAACGTGCACTCACATTTCCCGCCGTTCCCTGATTCAGCCCCAGGCTGGTCATTTCAAGACAGGTTTCAATGATTTCTCGCGACAAACGCATTCTTTCCATCATAATTCTCCGGGTACAGTTTCCCCTCGTCTTGATTGCGAAAAATACAGCCGCAGAGTAAGACGGGTCAGGTTTCAGATATGAGCAGCCACTGAATTTTTATTCAGGTTCAGTTAGCTGATTTATTATTAAAAAAGTATTATTTTTGTCTTACACGCTTAATGAGCTTCATCGGTACTTTTACCGTTTCTTTAATCGGCTGGTCTTCAATCGCACTCATCATCATGTCGAAGGCTTTTTCCGCCCAGACGTTTTCATCCTGCTGCATTGACCAGACATTATTGGCGAGGAATCCCAGCATCGGATGTTCATCGAATGTGCCGATATTAATATCAGGTGGAATAACGCCAAAATGATTGCGAATAGCGACGATGGCGCCTTCCAGCACAGGTAATGACGAGGCGATAAACGCCTGAGGACACCCCTGCTCAGCGATCAGTTTTTCCATTAACCGGTAGCCGCCATCTGGCGTGTTATCCGGGCCTTCACGCACCCAGTCATGATGTAAAATATCATTTTTACTCAATGCGTTAAGATAACCCTGCAAACGATCACCAATACTGGGAAGCCCGGTATCGCCCACCAAAAACCAGATTGGTGATTTTCCGGCATCAAACAAACTTTGCGTTAGCTTTTCGCCCCCTAAACTATTATGACTTTCTACCAGCGCGTTATCGGTGTACTTAAAATCACGGTCAAGTAACACCATCGGTTTTCTAACCTGGCGTAAATGATGCTGCTGGTTTTCGAGCGTTGACGGGACAATAAAAAGTCCGTCAACATTACGTGCAATTAACGCTTTGGTTAATTTATTCTCGTAATCAACATCATCATAAGTACAGCTAATCGTTAACTGATATCCAGAACGACGACAGCGTTGCTCAAGTTTTTCAGCGAGCGTAGCAAAAAAGACGTTGGAAATATTGGGCACAATCAGCCCCAGCGTATCCGTTTTATTCAGTTTAAGGCTGCGCGCTGAATGGTTGATGACATAACCATAACGCTCAACATATTCATTAATGCGCGTTTGGGTTTTAACGCTGATACGATATTGCTCAGCTTTCCCATTCAACACCAGTCGCACGGTTGTCACCGATAAATTCAGATCGCTGGCTATCTGTTCTACTGTTTTAGCCATTATATGCCCCAGTTCACATCCAAAACGTCAATTCACAATCATAAAAGTATTTTAAACATTTGTCTTACAGCATCAGTTGGTTAAGCACCTGCTGCTGCCCCCACATAGTCAGATGCACCTGATATTTGCGGGCATAAAAGTCCTGACGCTTAGGGTTTGTCTTGATAACCTCACCGGGCGTCACCATCGCCTGACAAGCCGCCGGGAAATTTGCCCACGCCCCGCAGGCAACCGCACCGGTAATCGCCGCACCCAGCGTCACCGCATCTTCTTCCTGCATTAAATGGATATCGCATCCGGTCGCATCCGCATACTCACGTAGCCACAGCGGATTGTGCGTTGCTCCTCCGCACAGCGTCAGTCGTGTAATGGTGTGCCCATTTTCGCGCATCACTTCCATAATATGCCGCGTACCGCAGGCAATCGCCTGTAATGTTGCCAGATACAAGCGGGCAACCTGCCGCTCGCCACGTTCAAGGGTCAAGCCACATACGCTGCCGCGAGCATCCGGTCGCGCACGCGGTGAGCGGTTGCCATGATGATCGGCCAACACATGTAAGTTGCGCCCTGGTTCCGCTTCATTTTCCTCCAGTGCAGCCACCCATTCATTGACCAATACTATCGGATGGCAACCCCGCGCTTCGGCCTTACGATACAGGTCCGCACTGACGCCTGACTCCTGAAGCGTCCAGTCGACTAACGCCCCGGCGGCACTTTGCCCGCCTTCGGTCAGCCAGTAGCCGGGTAGCATCGCGGACCAGTATGGTCCCCATACGCCCGGTGTATGAATTTCCTCTTCGCTGCACAGCATATGGCAGTTTGACGTGCCGCTGATCAACGCCAGCGTTCCCACAGGCTGAGCACCGGCCAGCGCCACACCGCCTGCATGCGCATCAATCATCCCGCTGGCAACCACAACATGTGTGGTCAGTCCCAACGCCTGCGCCGCTTCAGGGCTGAGCGTACCAACGGCGGCCCCCGGCGGTAAAATACGCGACGGGATTTTGCTGAGTAAATCTGTTAATTCAACGGCATCGAGCAACGAATGACTAAAACGTTGTTCGTGCGCCAGATAGTTCCATTTACAGGTCAGGGTGCACAGACCCGCTACATCGCTGTCGGTCGCTTTCCAGACCAGGAAGTCCGCCAGATCGTAGAATCGATGCGCACGCTCCCACGTCGCAGGAAAATGATTCTTCAGCCACAGCACTTTAGGCAATTCCATTTCGACGCTGACTTCGCCGCCAACATAGCGCAGGGCGGGATCCTGCGTGGCGTTAATGCGTTTGGTCTCGTCTGCCGCGCGATGATCCATCCACATGATGATGTTATGGTCTGGCGATTCACCGGGTGAAACCGCCAACCCTTGTCCTTGTTCATCGAGAGCAACCAGAGAGCAGGTGGCATCGAATCCCAGTGAACGAATTTCCTCGACGGGAACCCCCGCTGACGACACCGCATCTTTCACCGCATGACACACCTGCTGCCAGATTTCAGCGGATGATTGTTCTACCCGCTGCGGACCGGGTCGAAACTGCGAGATAGGTAATGTCGCAAAGGCCAGTCGCGTACCATTGGCATCAAAGACACCGGCCCTGACGCTGGCGGAACCGACATCCACCCCGAGGAAATATCCACTGCTCATAGTAACTCCCTGACACTGGCTAAAAATGGGGCGAACGTGTCGCCCCAACGGTCTTATTTTTTACCGAATGGATGTAATAATTTGTCGATTTCCGGTGTATCAATGTTCTTCGCATTCACGAATTTAACCGGGATATCAATCTCTTTTGGAACAGCCTGACCCGACACGGCGGCATTCAGCGTTTTGATCCCCTGATAGCCAATCTGGTAAGCATCCTGCACCACAAAGCCCTGGATAACGCCGGATTTCAGGAAGGCAATAATCGCTTCGGTGCTGTCAAAGCCAATCACCTTCACTTTGCCCTTCAGGTTTTGACTATCAATGGCGTTCGCTACACCCAGCGTTGAACCTTCGTTAGTGCCATAGATCCCGGCAATATCCGGGTTGGCCTGAATCATATCGATGGTTTTATCCATCGCTTTTTGCGGATCCCCGTCGCTGTACTGAACTGGCAGCACCTTGATATCCGGATATTTTTCCTTCATGCGGGCAATAAACCCTTCTGAACGCTCGATTGCAGAAGAGGTACCGGCCACGTGCGCAATAATACCGACCTTCCCTTTGCTGCCCACTTCAGCGGCGAGCGCATCGGCGGCTTCTGCGCCGGCTTTACGGTTATTGGTTGCCACAAAGCTGACCGGAATGTCGGAATTCACGCCAGAGTCAAAGGTCACAACCTTAATCCCCCGTGAATTGGCCGTTTCCACCAGCGGTGCGAGGGCATTGGCATCTAACGCCGCCAGCAGCAGTCCGTTAGGCTTTTGCGCCATTGCGTTTTCAACCAACTGAATCTGCTCAGCAATTTGTGTTTCATCCGCCGGCCCTACATAGCTGGTTTTATCACCCAACTCTTTCGCTGCCGCTTCGGTCCCCATTTTTACGGTTTGCCAGAATTCATGCTGGAAACCTTTACTGACCACAGGGAGGTTCATATCTTTAGCCAACGCGCTGGAAGTCATGCAGGCCAGCAGGGATAACGCATAGACAAAATGCCTGGTTTTCATTGTTGTACTCCGTTCTGAGTGAGTCACCCTAAACGTCAGGGTTATGATGCCCCGCAACTTCCGGGAGCGTAAATCAACGAATTTTTTTGCGTAATGTGTCGAGATAAACCGCCGCGATAACCACCACACCCATTGCCACCATCTGCCAGAACTGGGAGACGCCCATCAGGTTGAGGCCATTTTTCAACACGCTCATAATGAATGCGCCGATAATCGTGCCGCCGATGGTGCCAATCCCGCCCATCAGGCTCGTACCACCAATCACCACCGCGGCAATCGCTTCCAGCTCATAACCCACACCAACCGTTGGCTGACCTGAGTTCAGACGCGAAGCAAGAATGACCCCGGCAATCCCGGTTAGCAGACCGCAGAAGGCGTAGACGAAGATTTTGACGCGCTGGACTTTAATTCCGGACAGGTGTGCTGCAACTTCATTGCTGCCCACAGCATAAACATAGCGACCAATCACCGTTTTCTTCAGGATGTACGCAGCGATTAGCGCCACCACCACCAGGTAAAAGACCGGATAAGGCAGCACGTCGAACAGGCGGCCCTGTGCCAGCATTTTGAAGCCTGGGTAGTCAGCAAAGTAAATCGCGCGGCCGTCGGTCATCACCATGTTGATACCCCTGACGGACATCATCAGGCCCAGCGTGGCAATAAAGGGCGGGATGGTCATTTTGGTGACCAACAGCCCGTTGATATAACCGCACAGCCCACCGGCTAACACGCCTGCCAGGATGCAAATCGGCAGAGGCAAACCCAGCGTGGCGCAGATACCGACCGCAACGCCTGAAAACGCCACCACGGAACCGAGAGAAAGGTCGATCCCGGAGGTGATAATGACGAAGGTAACGCCAATCGCCATGATGCCAATGACCGAGGTTTGCAGAGCAATGGTCATAATATTTTCAGTATTAAAGAAAAATGGCGATCCAAAACTGAAAAATATCACCAGAATAATCAAACTGAAAAGCGGCGCGAGGCGCATTAAAAGTTCTTTGTTAATTTTAATTTTTTTATTATTGCTGTCTGAAGAGGTTACAGAGATAGTCATAAATTAATCCTCTAACGTCGCGTATTGCATGATTTTTTCTTGTGTGGCGTCATCAGAAGCTAACTCACCGGTAATACGACCACTACGCATCACTAAAATGCGATCGCACATACCCAGCACTTCCGGTAATTCAGAAGAAATCATGATGATTGATTTCCCTTTTGCCACCAGTCGATTCATCAATTCATAAATTTCAAGTTTGGCCCCCACGTCAATGCCACGCGTAGGCTCATCAAAGATGAGAATATCGGTGTCTTTACACACCCATCTGGCAATAATGATTTTCTGCTGATTACCACCACTTAAATTTAATGCGGCCTGCTCAAGGTGTGGCGTTTTAATTCGCAGGGCTTTCACCTGCTCCTGGCTGGTTTGCTGACAGCGCTTGCTATCAACATTGCCGTAGCGATCGGAATACTCCGGGTAATTCCCCAGCATAATATTGCGCTCAACCGACAGCCCTAATGCCAGTCCTTCTTTTTTTCTGTCCTCTGTTAAATAGCTGATCCCCTGTTTGATTGCGTCAGGGATATCTTTAACCACGGTGACCTTACCGTTTAGCGTAATGGTACCGCTATCGATGGGATCTGCGCCGAAAATGGCACGCGCCAGTTCGGTACGCCCTGCGCCCATCAGACCGGCAAAACCTAAAATCTCCCCCTGATGCAGGGTGAAATCGATGTTGTTCAGTACCCCTTTGCGCGTCAGGCCGCTCACTTCCAGCACCGGTTTGTGCTGAGACAAGGGTTCACGACGCGGATAGATATTCCCGAGGTCACGCCCAACCATCATGGCAATTAAGTCGCTGATTTTTACAGCATCATAATCGACGGTGGCAATAAACTGACCGTCTCGCATCACGGTCGCGCGGTCGGCAATTAACGCCAGCTCTTCCAGACGGTGCGAGATATAGACAATGCCGGTACCCTGCTCTTTCAGCAAACGGGTAACCTGAAATAAACTGTCGATCTCCGTTTCCGTCAGCGCCGCCGTCGGTTCATCCATAATCAGAATTTTGGCATTCACCGATATAGCTTTGGCAATCTCAACCATTTGTTGTTGAGCGACGGTAAGATCGGCAACCAGCGTATCTGGCGCAATATTCAGGTTCAATTTTTGCAAAATATCGATAGCTGCCTGGCGCTGTTGTTTCTCGTCAAGACGCCAGCGGTTATTTTTGCAAAATTCCCTGCCAATAAAGATATTGTCTTCAACCGTTAACTCTGGGAATAAATTAAATTCCTGGTGAATAATCGTGATCCCGGCTTTTTGTGCACTTAACGGATTCGCGAATGAAACAGCTTGATCTTCAAAAATAATATTGCCTTCATCCGGTTGATAAACGCCGGATAAAATTTTCATCAAGGTGGATTTTCCCGCGCCATTTTCGCCAAGCAGCGCATGAACTTCCCCTTTACGTAACGCAAAATCCACATTACTCAACGCTAATACGCCGGGAAAACGTTTCGTAATATGACTCATCTGTAAAAATGTTTCGGACATTGCTGCTTTCCTCAATATACAGAAACTACAGTCGGTAAATCAGGCGAAAACAGCGTTGCCATGGAGCCATCGTCACCGTTAATGCGAATACTTCTTAAAAGCGTAGATACGTTTTTTGATTATTGCTAACTCGAGTTAGCGATTGCCTTTTAAAGCTATTTTAGCTGCAAAAAATAACCAAATCATTTGGTTTAAAACTGTGACACTGGACAGACAATTTATTGTATCTCATTAATTAAAAAGAAAATTAACTTAAATACGTACATTTATTTATTTGACGCAGATCGAATTTTAACCACTTCTCGTGAGGCCTCTCACAGTTCCGCAACAAAAAAGTTGTGCAAAAAACTCGCTGATACCTAAGCTAACTCGAGTTAGCAAAAATAAAAAATTCAGCCAACTGCGACAGTGGTGTCCTCCATCCGCTTTTGCAGCACGGCATAAAGTGAGATGAGGAACCTCGAATGAACAAAATGAGTTTACCGAAAATCGGTATTCGTCCGGTGATTGATGGGCGTCGTATGGGTGTACGCGAGTCGCTCGAAGAACAAACCATGAATATGGCGAAAGCCACTGCTGCGCTTATCAGCGAGAAACTTCGTCACGCCTGCGGCGCGCAGATTGAGTGCGTGATTGCAGACACCTGCATTGCCGGGATGGCTGAATCCGCCGCCTGCGAAGAAAAATTCAGTAGCCAAAATGTCGGCGTGACGATCACCGTGACACCATGCTGGTGCTACGGCAGCGAAACCATCGACATGGACCCAATGCGTCCAAAAGCCATCTGGGGCTTCAACGGCACGGAACGTCCTGGCGCTGTTTATCTGGCTGCAGCGCTGGCAGCGCATAACCAAAAAGGTCTGCCTGCTTTCTCGATTTACGGTCATGACGTGCAGGATGCGGGTGACACCACCATCCCCGCCGATGTTGAAGAAAAACTGCTGCGCTTTAGCCGTGCAGGCCTGGCCGTTGCCAGTATGAAAGGCAAAAGCTATCTGTCCGTGGGCGGCGTTTCAATGGGGATCGCAGGATCCATTGTCGATCATAACTTCTTTGAATCCTGGCTGGGCATGAAGGTTCAGCCGGTTGATATGACCGAGCTGCGTCGTCGTATTGACCAAAAAATCTATGACGAAACCGAGCTGGAGATTGCACTGGCGTGGGCGGACAAAAACTTCCGCTATGGCGAAGATCAGAATGCCCAACAGTACAAACGCAACGAAGAGCAAAGCCGCGCGGTCCTGAAAGAAAGCCTGCTGATGGCAATGTGCATCCGTGACATGATGCAAGGTAACAAGATACTGGCTGAAAAAGGCCTGGTCGAAGAGTCGCTGGGCTTCAACGCCATTGCCGCGGGCTTCCAGGGTCAGCGTCACTGGACCGATCAATACCCGAACGGCGACACCGCCGAAGCCCTGCTGAACAGCTCATTTGACTGGAACGGCGTACGCGAACCGTATGTGGTTGCCACCGAAAACGACAGTCTGAACGGTGTAGCAATGCTGTTTGGCCGCCAGCTTACCGGTACCGCGCAAGTCTTTGCCGATGTACGCACCTACTGGTCACCGGAAGCCGTGCAACGCGTCACCGGCCAGCCGCTGACTGGCCTTGCTGAGCACGGTATTATCCACCTGATCAACTCCGGATCTGCGGCGTTGGACGGCTCCTGCAAACAGCGTGACAGCGATGGCAAACCGACCATGAAACCGCACTGGGAAATCTCCCAGCAAGAGGTGGATGATTGCCTGGCGGCAACCGAATGGTGCCCGGCTATTCATGAATACTTCCGCGGCGGCGGCTACTCCTCTCGCTTCCTGACTGAAGGCGGTGTGCCGTTCACCATGACCCGTATCAATATCATCAAAGGTCTGGGACCGGTGCTGCAGATAGCCGAAGGCTGGAGCGTGGAACTGCCGAAAGACATGCACGACCAGCTCGATGCCCGCACCAACTCCACCTGGCCAACGACCTGGTTTGCTCCGCGCTTAACCGGTAAAGGTCCATTCAGCGACGTTTACTCGGTGATGGCGAACTGGGGTGCGAACCACGGTGTGCTGACTATTGGTCACGTTGGTGCAGACTTTATTACCCTTGCCGCCATGCTGCGTATTCCAGTGTGTATGCACAACGTGGAAGAAGAGAAAATCTATCGCCCTTCAGCCTGGGCTGCACACGGTATGGACAGTGAAGGCCAGGATTATCGCGCCTGCCAGAACTATGGCCCGCTGTATAAACGTTAATGCGACTCTGCCCGGTGGCGCAAGCTTACCGGGCCTACAACTGTAAAATTTGTAGGCCGGATAAGCGCAGCGCCATCCGGCAACATTTGGAGTGGCTATGAAACAAGACGTTATACTGGTCCTCGACTGTGGCGCAACCAACGTGCGGGCCATTGCCGTTGACCGTCAGGGAAAAATCGTTGCCCGCGCCTCCACACCGAACGCCAGTGATATCGCCTCAGAAAACAGTACCTGGCATCAGTGGTCCCTGGATGCCATTCTGCAACGCTTTGCCGACTGCTGCCACCGCCTGTCATCTGAACTGTCTACCCGCCAAATCCGCGGGATTACCGTCACCACGTTTGGCGTAGACGGCGCGCTGGTTGATGAAAATGGCGAACTGCTATATCCGGTAATCAGCTGGAAATGCCCACGCACCGCCGCCGTGATGGCCAATATCAGCCGCCTGATGACACCACAGCAGTTGCAGGACATCTCCGGCGTCGGCGCCTTCAGCTTTAACACCCTGTATAAACTGGTGTGGCTCAAAGAAAACCACCCGCAATTACTGGAACGGGCGCACGCCTGGCTATTTATCTCCTCGCTTCTTAACCATCGCTTAACCGGTGAATACACGACGGATATCACCATGGCAGGCACCAGCCAGCTGCTGGATATCCATCAGCGAGAGTTCAGCCACGACATTTTGCAGGCAGCCGGCATTCCACGCCGACTGTTTCCCCGCCTCGTTGAAGCAGGCGAGCATATTGGGACGTTGCAAAGCACCACGGCAACATTGCTCGGGCTACCGACGGGCATTCCGGTCATTTCCGCCGGGCATGATACACAGTTCGCTCTCTTTGGCGCGGGCGCACAGCCGGACGAACCGGTGCTCTCCTCCGGCACATGGGAAATTTTGATGGTGCGCAGCGCGCAGGTGAATACCCCACTGCTGAGCCAGTATTCCGGCTCCACCTGCGAACTGGACAGCCACGCCGGGCTGTACAATCCCGGTATGCAATGGTTGGCTTCCGGCGTTCTCGAATGGGTACGCAAGCTGCTGTGGACTGCCGATACGCCGTGGCAAACGCTTATCGATGAAGCCAACGCCATTCCGGCTGGGGCTGATGGGGTAAAAATGCAGTGCGATCTGCTCACCGGCGCGAACGCGGGTTGGCAGGGCGTCACGCTCAACAGCACGCGGGGACATTTATACCGTGCGGCACTGGAGGGACTCACCCACCGGCTGCAGCAAAATCTACAGACACTGGAGACCATCGGTCACTTCCAGGCGACAGAGCTGCTGCTGGTTGGTGGGGGAAGTCGTAACGCGCTGTGGAATCAGATTAAAGCCAACGTTCTGGGTATCCCGATCAAAGTGCTGGATGACGCCGAAACCACCGTCGCCGGGGCGGCGATGTTTGCCTGGTCAGGCATTGGGGAATTTACCTCACCGGAGCAGGCTCGCGCCCAGGTGCACTACCAGTACCGTTATTTCTATCCGCAAACTGAACCCGAACTCACAGGAGTCGAGTGACATGCTAAAAACGATTTCCCCTTTAATTTCCCCCGACCTGCTGAAAGTGCTGGCTGAAATGGGTCACGGCGATGAAATTATCTTTTCCGATGCTCATTTTCCCGCGCACAGCATGGGGCCACAGGTGATCCGCGCCGACAGCCTGCGGGTCGACGCCCTGCTACAGGCGATTATTCCGTTGTTTGAACTGGACAGTTACGCTCCGCCGCTGGTGATGATGGCGCCCGTTGAAGGGGATTCACTCGACCCAAGCGTCGAGGCACGGTATCGCGATGCGCTCTCCTTGCCAGCGGGCGGTCCGGGTATCACGCGCATTGATCGCTATGCATTCTACGAGCGGGCGCAAAACGCGTTTGCTGTCGTTATCACCGGCGAGCGGGCAAAGTACGGAAATATTCTTTTGAAAAAAGGCGTAACACCGTAATCTCTGATCGGAGTGCCCGTCAGAGGCGGGCATTCATCCAACGATGAGGATCGGACCATGAAAGCGGCGCGCCAGCAGGCGATAGTAGACTTGCTCATTCACCATCAAAACCTGACCACTGAAGTTTTGGCTTTGCAGCTGAACGTCAGTAAAGAGACTATCCGCCGCGATCTCAGCGAACTACAAACCCAGGGCAAAGTCCTGCGCAGCCACGGATGCGCCAGGGTCATTCAGCGGGAAAATCAAAACAGCGGCGACCCGTTTCACATTCGACGTAACAGCCATCATGCGCATAAAGCCGATGCCGCACGGGAAGCGCTGACATGGATAGAAGAAGGCATGGTGATAGCCCTGGACGCCAGCTCGACCTGCTGGTATCTGGCCCGACAGTTGCCGGATATCAACATCCAGGTATTTACCAACAGTCAGCCCATTTGCCAGGAACTGGCCAAACGTAAACATATTCAGCTCATCTGCTCAGGCGGTAGGCTGGAGCGTAAGGACGGTTGCTACGTGAACCCGTCGCTCATTTCTCAGTTGAAATCCCTCGACATCGACCTGTTTATTTTTTCCTGTGCCGGGATCGATAGCAGCGGCACGCTTTGGGATTCCAACAGCCGCAACGCGGAGTTCAAATCTATTCTGCTTAAGCGTGCATCACAGTCATTGCTGCTTTTCGATAAAAGTAAGTTAGATCGTTCTGGCGAGGCCCGGATCGGGCATCTGGAAGAGGTCACGCATATTATTTCGGGTGAACAGCAGACAGACGGTGCGGTAATCCAGGCCGGATAAACGTATGCGTCATCCGGCCCGGGCGTCTTATCGCTCGTCGCGACGACCACCAACAGCCGCCCACAGACGGCGCACGTGCACAGTCACTTCTTCGCGGTCATGGTACAGCTGACGCGCCTGAATTTGTGCATTGATGTTGTGTTCATCCAACTGCTCCTGAATATATGCCAGGTTTTGCGACACTTCTTCGTAGCGTTTTTTCATCGGCAGTTTGAGATTGAAAATCGTCTCACGACACCAGCCATTGACCAGCCACTGCGCCATCAGCGCGGCAACTTTCGCCGGCTTCTCCACCATATCGCAAACCATCCACGAAATGTTGCT
Source organism: Citrobacter sp. TBCS-14 (assembly GCF_005280805.1). Taxonomy (NCBI): domain Bacteria; kingdom Pseudomonadati; phylum Pseudomonadota; class Gammaproteobacteria; order Enterobacterales; family Enterobacteriaceae; genus Citrobacter; species Citrobacter sp. TBCS-14. The sequence goes on along the minus strand of NZ_SZWM01001020.1, from coordinate 198,561 downwards.
ACGATTCGGACGGTACTTAAATCCGTCTTCACGCAGCCAGGTAACCTGTCCGGTATCCATCAGGCTTTGCGCCATCGGACCATTGTCCACGGAGTAAACCCACATGTTGCGTTTGACCAGCTGATAGGTCCAGCCGCCAGGACATGCGCCTAAATCCACCGCATACATGCCGTTTGCCAGACGCTCATCCCACTCATCGGCCGGAATAAAGACATGCAGCGCTTCTTCCAGCTTCAGCGTTGAGCGACTCGGCGCATCGGCCGGGAACTTCAGACGTGGGATCCCCATGTAAAACGGCGAGTTGTTGTCAGGCCAGGAATAACCGGTGTAACAACAGCCCGGCGCAATAAAGAACACGTGGACAACCGGGCGCTTTGGTGTCTCATACTTTGCCAGCACGCCCGCTTCGCGCAGCGCCGCACGTAGCGGTACGGTAAATTTGCGGCAAAACTTCACCAGTTCTTTGCTTTCGTTAGTGTCGGCCACTTCGACACGCAGATCGCCACCCTTCTCCACTACGCCCTGCAACATGCCAACAATCGGCGTAATGCGGTCTTCCGGCGGTAAATATTGCAGCAACTCGCCGACAACAAACATCTGGCGAGCAAAAATCAGCGAGCTAAACGGCAACTCTTTTACGAGCTTTTCAGCATCCCCCTGCTGATAGCACTCAAAAGTCACGTACCCCGCATTGTCTTTCACGCGGGCAAAGCCGAACACTTCCCGGCGTGTTGCTTTATCCGTAATTTCTGCGGCGCACTCTTTCTCAAAACCCGGGCGACACAACAATACAACCTTATTCATGGCTAACGCCCTTACGTTTCAATCGAATAGCACCCACTAACATCAGCGCCCAACCTACCAGGAAGCTGAAACCACCGACCGGGGTAACAAACGCCCACAGGCGTAAATGAGAGAGCGCGAGGCAATACAGGCTACCGCTAAACAGCACGGTGCCTAATGCCATGAACACGCTACTCCAGTAAAACCAAATGCTGATACGTCGCTGCATGGCGACGGCCAGACCAAAAATAGCCAGCGTATGAAACGCCTGATACTCAAGACCGGTCTGGATCCAACCCATTTCAACAACGCCAAGCGTTTTGCTTAGCACGTGAGCCCCAAACGCGCCCAGAGCAACAAAGATAAAGCCACTTATGGCGGCAAAAATCAGCATAAAACGGCTGGTCATGTTAATACCCTACGTAAATTATTGTTCGTAACGAAAGCGGAATTTTTCTTGTTCAGTGGCCGCTTTCGCCAGAATCCACTGACGGAAGGCGGCTATTTTACCCAGTTCTGCCTGACTGTCATGACAAACCAGATAAAACGCGTTTTTGCTGACCAACACATCATTAAACGGGCAAACCAGACGGCCCGCTTCAATTTCTGATTGCGACATCACGTTATTGGCCAGCGCAACACCCTGTCCATGGATGGCAGCCTGTAGCACCATGGCGCTATGGCTGAAGATAGGTCCCTGCTGAACGTTAATATGATTCAACCCAAGCTGGCGCGTATAGGCCTGCCAGTCGCGGCGAGAAGCATCATGCAATAACGTGTGCTTTGCCAGATCCTCTGGCGTCTTCAGCGGTTTATCGCCGGTGAGCAATAAAGGAGAGCAGACCGGCAACAGATATTCTGCGTACAATTTTTCTACGCGCAGGCCAGGCCAGTTGCCGCGACCATAAAAAATCGCCACGTCAACATCGTCAGCCAGTTTATCTTCCTGACGGTCAACCGCCTGGATCCTGACGTCGATTCCCGGATAAGCTGAGTTAAAGCTAGAGAGTCTGGGCACCAGCCATTGAATGGCAAAACTGGGCAATAAACTGACGGTAAGCGCACCTTTTGCACTGCGTGCCTGAAGTTTACGCGTCGCATCGGTTAATTGCGAAAAAATCTCTTTGATGTCGAGAAAGTAGCTTTGGCCTTCTTCCGTCAACAGAAGAGATCGATTGCGTCGACGGAACAGCTTCAGCCCTAGGAAATCCTCGAGTGACTTGATTTGGTGACTTACTGCGGCCTGCGTCACAAAAAGCTCTTCTGCTGCGCGAGTAAAGCTCAAATGACGCGCCGCGGCATCAAAAACACGTAACGCATTTAAGGGTGGTAATCGTTTTGACATGACTTTTAGGCTTTGATGTTAAATGAATTTAACAGTTATCTAACAGGCTGTAACCTATTAGTTTTTTTAATCTGAGCCATTATAAATTGTCCGTTGAGGTTCTACCAGCAAATACCTATAGTGGCGGCACTTCCTGAAGCCGGAACGAAAAGTTTTATCGGAATGCGTGTTCTGGTGGGCTTTTGGCTTACGGTTGTGATGTTGTGTTGTTGTGTTTGCAATTGGTCTGCGATTCAGACCATGGTAGCAAAGCTACCCTTTTTCACTTCCTGTACATTTACCCTGTCTGTCCATAGTGATTAATGTAGCACCGCCAATTTGCGGTGCTTTTTTTTGTCTGCGTTTTATCGATGGCCGAGCGGCTAGTTCTCCAGTTCTACCATCTCTTTCACGTCAGTACGGTTAATCTGCTGTTTGTTGCCGTTAGCGTCCTTGTACGAAATCATTCCCGTTTCATCATCGGTCTTTGGCTTACCATCAGACACGATTGTCCGACCATCGTTGGTGTGCATAACATAGTTCGAACCAGAACAGGCGCTCAGGGCAAAAGTCAGCATACAGGCAGAGATAATGGCGGCAGTCTTTTTCATATTCTTCTCCTTAAAGCGATTTATGCTAGATAAAACGAATTTCATAACAGGCAAAAATCTTCGCCCAACATTATCTAGCATAAGACACTGGTCTGATTTCACCAGGATATCCAGAGGATTCCGATGCTTAGGGTTACCCTTGTGCCAGCGCCCTTTTTGCGCCACGATCGGGGTATTGAACTGAGGAATCCCATGAACGCTTTTAACCCCGCGCAGTTTCGCGCACAGTTTCCCGCACTCAATGATGCTGGCGTCTATCTCGACAGTGCCGCCACGGCGCTCAAGCCGCAGACGGTTATTGAAGCTACGCATCAGTTTTATAGCCTGAGCGCCGGGAACGTCCATCGCAGCCAGTTTGCCGAAGCCCAGCGCCTGACCGCTCGCTATGAGGCAGCACGGGAAAAAGTCGCCCGACTGATCAACGCGCCGGATGACAAAACCATCGTCTGGACCCGCGGCACGACAGAGGCCATCAACATGGTGGCGCAAAGCTACGCGCGCCCACGCTTGCAGCCGGGTGATGAGATCATCGTTAGCGTGGCAGAACATCACGCCAACCTCGTTCCCTGGCTGATGGTCGCCCAGCAAACCGGGGCCAGGGTCGTCAGACTGCCGCTCAACGCGCAGTTACTTCCTGATGTTGAGCGTTTGCCCGAGCTCATCACCCCGCGCAGTCGCATACTGGCGCTGGGACAGATGTCTAACGTCACCGGCGGCTGCCCGGATTTAGCGCGCGCGATTACACTTGCCCACGCGGCAGGAATGGTGGTGATGGTAGACGGCGCCCAGGGTGTGGTGCATTTTCCCGCCGACGTTCAGCAGTTAGATATTGATTTCTATGCCTTCTCGGGCCACAAGCTGTACGGCCCAACCGGCATTGGCGCACTGTACGGTAAGCCTGAGCTACTGGACGCAATGTCACCCTGGCTCGGCGGTGGTAAGATGATTAGCGAGGTCAGCTTTGAGGGGTTCACCACGCAGGCAGCACCGTGGAAGCTGGAAGCGGGTACGCCTAACGTTGCCGGAGTCATCGGCCTGAGCGCGGCGCTGGAATGGCTGGCGGATATCGACATTGTTCAGGCCGAGAGCTGGAGCCGTGGCCTGGCGACGCTGGCGGAAGATGCGTTGGCAAAACGGCCTGGATTCCGCTCCTTCCGCTGTCAGGATTCCAGCTTGTTAGCCTTTGACTTCGCCGGGGTGCACCACAGCGATATGGTCACGCTGCTGGCCGAATATGGCATTGCGTTGCGTGCAGGACAGCACTGCGCACAGCCGCTGTTAGCAGAACTTGGCGTTTCAGGCACCCTGCGCGCCTCATTTGCACCTTATAATAGCCAAAGTGATGTGGATGCGTTGGTCACAGCCGTTGACCGCGCGCTGGAAATATTGGTGGATTAATGACAACTCCTCTGCTCGCCGGACACCCGTTTGGCACAACCGTAACCGAAGAGACATTACGCAATACCTTTCTCCCACTCAACCAATGGGAAGATAAATACCGTCAGTTGATCCTGCTCGGTAAGCAGCTTCCGGCTCTGCCGGATGCGCTGAAGGCACAGGCCAAAGAAATTGCCGGATGCGAAAACCGCGTCTGGCTGGGCTATACCCTGCAGGATAATGGCACCCTGCATTTTTTTGGCGACAGCGAAGGACGTATCGTGCGCGGTCTGCTGGCGGTATTACTCACCGCCGTCGAGGGCAAAACCGCCGCCGAGTTACAGACGCATTCGCCAATGGCGTTCTTTGATGAATTGGGTTTACGCGCGCAGCTTAGCGCCTCGCGCAGCCAGGGGTTGAATGCGCTCATTGGGGCAGTTCAGGATGCCGGATGGCAACGCTGATGCGTCTTATCCGGCCGACAACGCCACACAAACCGTAGGTCGGATAAGTGTAGCGCCATCCGACACAATCAGGGTTGACGTGCGGCTTTCGCCATCATCTTCTTCAGTGCGTGAGACACGGCAACAAAGCCAAAGGTTGCGGTCACCATGGTGGCCGCGCCAAATCCGGATGCACAATCCATACGTTTCGGCCCTTCAGCCGTCGCCTTCATAGCACACACGGAGCCGTCAGCCTGCGGGTACACCAGCGCTTCGGTCGAGAACACGCAGTCCACACCCAGCTTGCCTTTACTGTTCTTCACCACGCCAAAATCGCTTTTTATCCGCTCACGTAACTTCGCCGCCAGCGGATCCTGAATGGTTTTTGCCAGATCAACGACCTGAATCTGCGTGGGGTCGATCTGCCCCCCCGCGCCACCGGTGGTGACCAGCGGAATTTTATTGCGTCGACAGTAAGCAATCAGCGCCGCTTTCGGGCGCACGCTGTCGATAGCGTCAATGACATACGAAAAGCCCGCGTTCATATACTCAGCAACATTATCTGGCGTGACAAAATCGTCAACAACATTAACCCGACACTCTGGGTTAATCTGGCGTATCCGCTCGGCCATCACCTCGGCTTTCGCCTGCCCGACGGTATCTCGCAGGGCATGGATCTGACGGTTAGTATTGGTGACGCACACATCATCCATATCGATGAGCGTAATCGTGCCAATACCCGTACGCGCCAGTGCTTCCGCCGCCCACGAGCCCACGCCACCAATCCCGACCACGCAAACATGCGCCCCGGCAAACAATTGCAGGGCATTTTCACCATACAGACGCGCGGTGCCACCAAAACGCTGACGCCAGGCGTCGCTTATTACCACTGACATAGAACCTCAGATATAGAAAACAAAAAGAGCGGACAATGCCGCCCTGAGTGTCGTTTCATAGCCGGATGGCGCTTCGCTTATCCGGCCTACGCGCTAATTTGTAGGCCTGATAAGGCTAGCCGCCAGGCAACTAGCCGCTAAATACGTTACCCGCGCTGCCGGATGACTTCAGCACCCAGACGCGACCATAGTGATTATACCAACCTGCGCGATGTCCGGCATCGGCACCGATACCCTGGTAGATATCAAAGTGCTGGCCTTTGATAGCGCCACCGACATCCAGTGCCACCATCAAGCGCAGTTCATACTGACCGGTAAATTTGCCGTTATTATCCAGCAGCGGGACTTCTGCCAGTAACGTCGTACCGGCTGGAATAATGCTGCGATCGGAAGCAACCGATGCGCGGCCAATCAGCGGCACTGCGCTGGCACCTTTAACCGGAGCATAAGATTGTGGTTTAAAGAAAACGAACGACGGGTTTTGCTCCAGCAGCTCACGTACTTCGGCTTCGCTGTGCGTTTCGCCCCAGTGGCGGATCGCCTGCATCGACATATCTTCTTTCTTCACTTCGCCACGGTCGATCAGTACTTTACCAATACTGCGGTAGGCATGACCGTTTTTCCCGGCATAGCTAAAGAAGTTAAGCGGGCTGCCATCGCCAAAGTCGATATAGCCGCTGCCCTGCACATCCATAATGAAGTTATCCATCAGGGAGTTGCTGTAGGCCAGAATATAGTTGTCACTCAGCGCCCCGGCGTAGATTTCAGCACGCGTTGGTAAGCGTCCGCGTTTTGGCGGCATGCGGTAGATAGGGTACTGAAATTCCCCCTGACGCGTATGGCGCGCCTGGATGACCGGCGTGTAGTAGCCGGTGAACTGGACGTTACCATAGTTATCCGCCCCTTCCATTTGCCAGGCATCAATACCAAACTGGCGCATACTGCGCGTATCACCGCCCGCGCGTAACCATTCCTGGATAGCGTTGTAGACGTTGCTCTGATTGCCATATAAACGCGGTGAGGAACTGCGGATCTGATTTACCTGCTCGGCAAAATCACCGGCATTGATNACCTGCTCGGCGAAATCACCGGCGTTAATTGGCGCGCCAACCGCATCAGGCTGGTTCACCAGTGAGAAAGGCTGGGTAAATTTCCCGTCTTTATACTGCTGCCCNATCCGCCCCTTCCATTTGCCAGGCATCAATACCAAACTGGCGCATACTGCGCGTATCACCGCCCGCGCGTAACCATTCCTGGATAGCGTTGTAGACGTTGCTCTGATTGCCATATAAACGCGGTGAGGAACTGCGGATCTGATTTACCTGCTCGGCAAAATCACCGGCATTGATCGGTGCGCCAACCGCATCGGGCTGATTCACCAGTGAGAAAGGCTGGGTCAATTTCCCGTCTTTATACTGCTGCCCACGATCGGTGGGTTTAGAGGAACACGCGGCGAGCATCACGACTACCGCCCCCGCCAGAAGATATTTTGCCCAACGTCCTTTCATTGTTCTCGTCTTAAGTTGCCTGAATGCGAGATGAAGATAACAAACCCCTGAACCTAATGAAATGCGAATACATACCTCAAGGCAAATTTTGAACAAAAAATAGACCGAAATGCGTTGTTTTTGTTCATTTTCATCCTAAAACAGTGATCCACGTAAAAAAAGGTTGCATGAAATCGTTAGCAGAGTATAGTGCGCATCCACGGACGCGGGGTGGAGCAGCCTGGTAGCTCGTCGGGCTCATAACCCGAAGGTCGTCAGTTCAAATCTGGCCCCCGCAACCAATTAAAATTTGATGTAAGATTTTTGCGAAGTAGTTCGAATCACAAATACAAAGCAAAAAGACGGACGCGGGGTGGAGCAGCCTGGTAGCTCGTCGGGCTCATAACCCGAAGGTCGTCGGTTCAAATCCGGCCCCCGCAACCAATCAAATTTGATAAAATAGAAAGCAGTACGGTGACGCGGGGTGGAGCAGCCTGGTAGCTCGTCGGGCTCATAACCCGAAGGTCGTCGGTTCAAATCCGGCCCCCGCAACCAATACATTAAGCACCCTGACGGGTGTTTTTTTGTTTCTACGGCCCGTAAAAAAAGCGCTTTTCAGCGCTTTTTTGTTATCCCCTTCTTGCCAGCGTCGCCCCATCGGCAAAATACGCTTTGATCCCTGCCAGAATCGACTCCGCCACTTCCTGCTGGAACGTCGCTGTTTTGAGCTTACGCTCTTCTTCAACGTTACTGATAAATGCCGTTTCCACGAGGATAGACGGAATATCAGGGGCCTTCAGTACCGCAAACCCGGCCTGTTCAACCTGGTTCTTATGCAGATTATTCACCTTACCGAGTTTATTCAGTACCGCTTTACCAAACTTCAGGCTGTCGGCGATAGTCAGTGACTGCACCATATCAAACATAGTGTGGTCGACGTAGCGGTCACCACTCTTGCTGACGCCACCAATAAGATCCGAGGCGTTCTGGGTTTGCGCCAAAAATTTTGCGGCCGTACTGGTCGCGCCTTTGGTGGAGAGTGCGAACACCGACGAACCGCTGGGCTGTCGGCTGGTAAACGCATCGGCGTGAATAGAGACAAACAGATCGGCACGCTGTTTCTGAGCTTTAGCCACGCGCACCTTCAGCGGAATGAAGATATCTTCATTTCGCGTCATAAAGACCTTCATGTTGCCTTCTTTCTCAATCAGCGCGCGCAGACGGCGGGCAATTTGTAGCACCACGTCTTTTTCGCGCGTCTTGTATTTCCCCACGGCACCGGAGTCTTCTCCGCCGTGACCGGGATCGAGCATAATGACAATCGGACGATCGCGCCCCGCTTTACCCGGCTGTGGACCACTTTGCGCAGGCGGCACCTGCTTATCCAGATCGCCCTTGTTGTAATCTTCAAGCAACGCCAGCAGAGGATCCTGTACATCCTGGGCATTGGCCGGATAGAGATCCATCACCAGTCGTTCTTTAAAGCCCGCTACCGGTGCCAGCGCAAAAAGCTGTGGCTTCACATTTTGCTTCAGCTCAAACACCATACGCACGGTCTGCGGGTCAAACTGCCCGACTCTTGCCGACTTGATGTACGGATCGTCCGGGCGGATCTGCGTCCCAATACCCTTAAGCACCGAGTTCAAATTGACGCCTTCAATATCTACCACCACACGCTCAGGATTACTCAGGGCAAACTGTTTGTATTTCAGCAGACGATTGGATTCTACCGTGACGCGGGTATAGCTGGACGCTGGCCATACGCGCACCGCAACGACCTGACTCACGGCAGCCAAACCGACCTGACTGACGCTCAAAAGCCACATAGCACCCGCACCTTTCAGTAAACGGCGGCGACTGATTGCTGAATTGGATCCCGACATGCTTCTCCCGAGCAAAAGAAATCTTTAGTAGAGGTAATACGTAAAACGTCCGAATTGACCGGAAACTTTAACGAATGACGCATAATCTGTCATCTACAAAAGGGTAAACATTCTTTTTATATTCACGGCATTACTGGGGAAAATCTTTAGCAGGAATAAAAATTACGCTTGCGCACAACGCGAAAACAGAATAAAAATACACAAATTACGAATAATCATGCAATAGAGGTGTGCCGTGGTGAAGGAGCGTAGAACCGAGCTGGTACAGGGATTCCGCCATTCTGTTCCCTATATCAATACCCATCGGGGAAAAACGTTTGTCATTATGCTGGGCGGCGAAGCCATCGAGCATGAAAATTTTTCCAGTATCGTCAATGATATTGGACTCCTTCATAGCCTCGGCATTCGCCTGGTTGTGGTGTATGGCGCACGGCCACAGATTGATGCCAATCTTGCTGCGCATCATCATGAGCCGGTGTATCACAAGAATACGCGCGTGACCGACGCCAAAACGCTGGAGCTGGTCAAACAGGCAGCTGGTCTGCTCCAGCTTGATATTACTGCACGCCTGTCGATGAGCCTGAACAATACGCCCTTGCAGGGTGCGCACATCAACGTGGTCAGCGGGAATTTTATTATCTCTCAGCCGTTGGGCGTGGATGACGGCGTCGATTACTGCCACAGCGGGCGCATTCGTCGTATTGATGAAGAGGCGATTCACCGCCAACTGGACAGCGGCGCCATTGTTCTGATGGGACCTGTCGCTGTTTCTGTGACCGGCGAGAGCTTTAACTTGACGTCTGAAGAGGTCGCCACTCAGTTAGCCATCAAACTGAAGGCAGAAAAGATGATCGGCTTTTGCTCCTCGCAAGGGGTCATTAACGATGATGGCGATATTGTGTCCGAACTGTTCCCCAACGAGGCCCAGGCACGCGTTGAGGCCCAGGAAGCAATCGGTGACTACAGCTCCGGTACCGTGCGCTTCCTGCGGGGTGCGGTCAAAGCCTGTCGTAGCGGGGTACGCCGCTGCCACCTGATTAGCTATCAGGAAGACGGCACGCTGTTGCAAGAACTGTTCTCACGTGACGGGATTGGGACGCAAATCGTGATGGAGAGTGCCGAGCAGATCCGTCGCGCAACCATCAATGATATCGGCGGGATCCTGGAGCTGATCCGCCCGCTGGAGCAGCAAGGTATTCTGGTTCGCCGCTCGCGCGAACAACTGGAAATGGAGATCGACAAGTTCACCATTATTCAGCGCGATAACCTGACCATCGCCTGTGCTGCGCTGTACCCTTTCCCGGAAGAACGAATTGGCGAAATGGCCTGCGTGGCGGTGCATCCGGACTATCGTAGTTCATCGCGTGGCGAGGTTTTGCTGGAGCGGATCGCCGTGCAAGCCCGGCAAATGGGGCTCAGCAAGCTGTTCGTGTTGACCACGCGCAGCATTCACTGGTTTCAGGAGCGCGGCTTTACCCCGGTGGATATCGACCTGCTACCGGAAAGCAAGAAAGAGATGTACAACTATCAGCGGCGGTCAAAAGTGCTGATGGCAGATTTGGGATAGTGGTCGTTGCCGGATGTGGCATAGATGCCTTATCCGGCCAACAAAACCTACTCTGTAATGCCGTCATTAAACAGCGCAGACAGCCCGCTGCGACGTTCCGTGCGAATAGCAACAGCCGCAGTTAATATCCGCTCATCGGCGTACAACGACAGGCGGCGGCGCGCGCGGGTAATGGCGGTATATACCAGTTCGCGGGTGACAACGGGCGAGTGCTGGCTAGGCAAAATCAACGCCGCATGATCAAATTCAGACCCTTGCGATTTGTGCACCGTCATCGCCCAGGTGGTTTCATGTTCCGGCAAACGGCTGGGCTGTACCGACTTGATGGACCCATCCGGCAAAGCGAACCATACCCGCAGCCCCTGCCCACGATCGAGCGCAATACCGATATCTCCGTTAAACAGCCCCAGCGAACTGTCATTACGCGCAATCATTACCGGTCGCCCCTCGTACCAGCGGGTATGCGCGGAACGCTGGATTTTACGTTTTTGTACCATCACCTGTTCAAGGCGTTCATTCAGTCCGCTTACGCCGAATGGCCCTTCTCGCAGGGCGCACAGCAGTTGATATTCATTAAATGCCTGAATGACAGCCCCCGGCTCTGCGCCTTCGCGCAACAACGTCAGGTAGCGGCCATATCCGGCTAACGCCTCTTCAAGCATAGCGACATAGTCTTCCCCGCTGCGCAGGGTACGTTTTTCAATATCGCTAAATCCCTGCTGGAATACCGTTTTCAGCGCGGCTTTATCACCGCGATTAATCGCCGACGCCAGCTGGCCGATACCGGAATCACTGCCGAAACGGTAGCTTTTTTGCAGCAGACAGAGGCTGTCCCGCAAAGAGGCGGCCTGGGTGCCCACGCCCGCCGGAATGGTGCTGCCGGTCAACCGACTCAGCTGTTTTGCGCGTTCGGGGGTAAACCCGGCATTCACAAAGGCACAGATATCCCCCAGCACCGCGCCCGCCTCAACGGACGCCAACTGGTCGCGATCGCCAAGAAAAATCACCCGCCCGTGCGGCGGTAGCGCATCAATCAGGCGTGACATCATGGGCAAATCAATCATCGAGGCTTCATCCACCACCAACACATCAAGATGCAGGGGGTTGCCCGCATGATGGCGCAGGCGCTGGCTGCCGGGCTGTGCACCCAACAGCCGATGCAACGTACTGGCATCATCCGGAATGCGTTTCTTTTGCTCATCGGTCAGCGGCAGCTCAAGCAGTGCCGCGCCCAGCGACGCGGTCAGACGCGCCGCCGCTTTTCCCGTTGGTGCCGCCAGGCGAATACGACAGCGCTCGCCGTCGGTCATCTGAATCAATGCCGCCAGCAGCCTCGCAACCGTGGTGGTTTTACCGGTGCCCGGTCCGCCGGAGATCACCGATATACGGCGAGTCAGCGCCACGGCCGCCGCCACTTTTTGCCAGTTAACGCCCTCTTCTGTTCGCGGAAAAAGCGTCTCCAGCGTCTGGGCCAGCCGCGACTCATCGACGTCGATGGCCTGGTTAACTTCACTGAAAAAACGGGCGACCGTACGTTCGTTATTCCACATCCGGTTCAGGTACAGGCGATCGCCGTACAGCACCAACGGAGTGGGACGCTCGCCACGACTCACCGCCACGGAGGCCAGCAGGCATTCAGTCCAGTCTGCAGGCTCACCCGCTTCGCTCAGCCAGGCGCTCAGCAGAGGATGGGCGTCTTCGCTTAAGGATAAACGGGAAAGCGGTAAACAGACGTGTCCCTCACCCGCTTCACGACTGAGTAGCGCCGCTGCCAGCGTGACCGCAGGGTTATCGTTACCGGCAACCGCCAGCGCAAACTGGGCATCCAGCGCCCGGAGCTGCTTTTGCTCTACCGCCTCCAGTAATCGCGTTTGGATTGTCATAACGTCTCCTCCAGTGTCGCACCGGCAAACATCTCGTCCATCAAAGCGACCAATTCTGCGTCAGGTCGGGTCGCGTAAATCCCCTGCTGCGGTTGTTCGCTGTCAACGCCGCGCAGGAAGAGGTAGATGACACCGCCAAAATGACGTTCATAGTCGTAGTCTGCAATGCGATGACGTAAATAGCGGTGCAGTGCCAGGGTATAAAGCTGATATTGCAGATCATAGCGATGCGCCTGCATGGCAGCGGCCATCGCCTGCTGGGTGTACGCCGTACTGTCTTCACCCAGCCAGTTAGACTTGTAGTCGAGCAGGTAATAACGCCCCTGATGACGGAACACCAGGTCGATAAACCCTTTCAGCATGCCGCGTACCTGCATAAAATCCAGCGGAGGACAGCCCGCCGAGAGCGGGTCATACTGACGGATCAACGCATCCAGTTGGCTGGCAATCAGCGGCTGCGAAATCGGCAGATAAAACTCCATCTCCACCTGTTTTTCATGCGCTGAAAGTGCGCTCAGACTCACGCCAGTTTCGTTGAGCGGCGCATGCAAAATGGCCTCCAGCCACGGGGTCAGAACCGGCGCCCAATGTGCGTCATACCCGCCAAGCGCGAGTTGTTCCTGCACCCAAAGCGGGTCCACCGGCTGGGTAAAATCAAGCGCTTCAAACAGGCTATGCAAAAATGTTCCCGGTGACGCCCCACGCGGGAACTGGTGCGGCGTGAGTCCGGATTCCACAATCGCTTCACCGACGCCCGCCGCATCAACGTCCAGCCGGGGGATCAGATCCTGCGCGATACCGTGCCCGCGCTGTTGCAGGCCGGAATAACTGGTAACGCGCCAGTTATCGCCTGGCAGGCGCGGCAGCGTCCGCGCGCTCAACGGCTCGCGGCTTTCTTCAGCAGAAAGCCAGCGTTCGGAGTCCGGTTCATCAGGGACCCGACAGGCAATATCGTCACTACAAAGCGCATCAATGGCGGCGCGCAGTCCGGCAGCGTCCATCGGCTCGCCTTTTTGCAACAGACGGCCCAGCGCGCTTTGATGCACATCGGTGTCACCTTTTTTATCTCCCCGGCGGCGTACCAGCGGCGCAACGCCAAGGCTGCAGTGCCATACCGAACGGGTCAGCGCGACGTAGAGCAGACGCAGGTCTTCCGCCAGACGTTCAACCTCAGCCAGCTCGATGCTCTCATCAGCCTGGCTGAGATCCAGCACCGCTTCAAACGAACGGCGATCGTGATAGAACGCCTGATCCTGCACGCGAAAATGAGTGATGAAAGGCAGCCAGACCAGCGGGTATTCCAGCCCTTTCGATTTGTGAATAGTGACGATTTTGACCAGGTGCTTATCGCTTTCCAGCCTGAGTTGCTGGCTGGATGCATTGCTGTCCGGCTCAAGAATATGCTGGGATAACCAGCGCACCAGCGCATGCTCGCTTTCCAACTGCGAACCGGCTTCCTGTAGCAGCTCGCTGATGTGTAAAATATCAGTCAGGCGACGCTCGCCTCCCGCCGTTGCCAGCAGGTTTTCCGCAATCTGACGCGCCGACATCAGCGCGCGAAGCATCGGCATCACGCCGCGCTTGTGCCAGAGCTGACGGTAGCCGTCAAACTCCTCGACTACCGCATCCCAGGCATGCTCATCATTATTGAGCGTTTCGATATCCTGCGCATTCAGCCCCATCATCGACGTTGCCAGTGCGCTACGCAGCGTATTTTCACGCTCCGGCGTCATCACCGCCTGCAATACCCACAGCAGTTCCTGCGCTTCGAGGGTATCAAAGACGCTGTCACGGTTGGAAAGATAGACCGACGGGATCGCCAGTTGCGTCAGCGCATCGCGGATGAGCGCTGCCTCCTGGCGACTGCGCACCAGCACGCTGATATCCGACGCGCGTACCGGTCGTGATGTTTTAGCGCTCGTCAGAAGCGCCTTGCCCGCGTGTCCGGCTTTCAGCCAGTCACGAATTTGCGTTGCACAAACCCGGGCCATGTAATTCTGATAGTCACCGACACCGCAACTTTCCCCGTCCATCAACCACATGTTGATCGCTGGCTGTGTTTCACCGTTCAGGACAAACCGCAACGACTGATTTTTTTCGGCGGATTTCACCGGACTAAAGGGGATCTCGCGGAACATAAAGGCGTCGGTCATCTGGCTAAACAGCGTATTCACACCATTAACCATGCCAGGCGCCGAGCGCCAGTTGGTGTCGAGCGTGTAGTGCGCGCTCACTTCGCTGCGCGCCTTCATATAGGTAAAAATATCCGCGCCGCGAAACGCGTAAATCGCCTGTTTCGGGTCGCCAATCAGCAGCAGGGCCGTATCCGGCTGATGCTGCCAGATACGGCGGAAAATGCGATATTGCTGCGGATCGGTGTCCTGGAATTCATCAATCATTGCCACCGGAAAACGGCTACGGATGGCTGTCGCCAGTGCGTCGCCGCTTTCACTGCGCAGCGCCGCATCGAGGCGACTGAGCATATCGTCAAAACCCAGCTCACCGCGTCGACGTTTTTCTGCAGCCACCGTTTCGCGGATCTCCGCCAGTGCCCGTGTGATCACCAAGTCGCGAATAGTCAGCGGCTCAGCGAGCAGTTCATCAATGGCAACAAAAAGCGGATGCTGTGGCGTGATGCCGCCCGCTTTGGTACGTTCTTCCAGAAAACGCTGGGAGAATTTTTCCAGGGCATCCGGCAACTGATAACTTTGCGTTTCTTCCTGCGCCCAGGCGCTTATCTTCTCAATCCACTTACCCTGATTACCCCGGTTAAATTTACGTCTGTCGATCCCCGAGGCTTCCAGCAATCCGTCCAGCTCATCAACCGAATCGCACCATTGCTGCTTGATTTGGTTGATGCGTGCGAGGATTTTTTCGTGTCGGGATGCCAGCGTTTCATCTGCTGACGGCGGCGCTTTAATGACCGGCGCTTCCCCTTGCAAGTAGCGATCGATATCCCTCAACAGCGCCTGCGGCCCTTTCCACGTTTCAAAAACCACCTGCGCAATATCGCGAGACAGCGGGTAGCAATGCCGACGCCAAAAGTCCGCGCAGGCCTGATAACGCAGCAGTGATTCATCTTCAATCAGCTGTTGTTCAAACAACATGCCGGACTCAAAGGCATTGAGACTGAGCATGCGCTGACAAAAACCGTGGATGGTAAACACCGCCGCTTCATCCATCTGTCGTTCAGCCAGCAGCAGCCACTGCGCGGCCTGCTTTTTATCGGCAATTTCATCTAACAGACGGACGTACAGCGGGTTTTCGGTGGTTTCACGCAGGCAGGCAATGCGCAGTTCATGGATGTTGCTACGAATACGTCCACGCAGTTCTTCAGTGGCCGCCTCCGTAAAGGTGACCACTAATAGCTCTTCGACGGTCAGCGGACGGGGAAAGGCGGCAGAGCCGCCCAGTCCAAGCAGTAAACGTAAATACAGGGCGGCGATGGTAAAGGTTTTACCGGTGCCTGCGGAGGCTTCAATCAAACGCTCGCCCGTCAGGGGCAAGCGGAGAGGATCAAGGGACTCAGCGGCATCATTCATTCTTTTCACTCATCAGGGGTAAGGTTTGCTGCAACGCGCTGACGGTCTGCCACACTTTCCAGCCTTCCGGGTGCACATAGTCTGCTTTCCCGTTCTGACTGCCGGAAACCTGTGACAGTATCGCCATGCCTTGCGGCTCAACCACCGCCTGATGGAAGAAATCGGCAAGCTTTTGCGGCGTCAGCAGTTTAATCTGAGCCACGATTTTATCACGTGAATCGAAGCGCATATTACCCCGATCGAAATCTTTGCTTAACTGCGAAGCTTCTGCCCCTAACGTTTGCGGCGCCTGCAGCATTTGCGCAATGATAGCCTGCTGAATTTGCGCGAACTCATCGGCTTTCATCGCCCGCAGCTTCGCTTCCGCCGTGGGGAAAAATGCTTTGTAGCGGTCCCACAGATAAGACGGCTGCTTGTCACTGCTTTGCAGCAGGAAGCCCATCCCCCACTGACGGCCTACGCTCATCGGGAAGGCAAATACGGCATATCCCAACTGCTCTTCGGTACGCAGCTGATTGTAGAACCACGGCTGCACAATCTGTCCTAACATGGCGCTGTAGGCTGAGCTGGTGTATTCATCGTAGCCGGTGGGGACAAATACCGCCGCCAGCGCGGAGTCTGTACTGCTGCCCGCTTTTTCAAAGATAACGGACTGCTTTTTGTCCACCACCACATCTTTGTTACGACACCACTCCGAGCCGTTAGCACCCAGCTGTTTCTGGATGTCCCGCGCCATGGTCTTCGCCTGCGCCTCGCTCATATTACCAATCACGAGGAATTCAGGTCGCGCCCCGGCTTTTAACGTGTCACGGTAGGTCATCACCTCATTTAAGGTAATAGAAGGCAGCAACTTACGGCGCTCATCACGCGAGAAGTACGGCACCTGAGAAAGCATCTGTACCGGCATAATCGCCTGGTCGTAGGCCTTGCCTTTTTCCGCAGAGTCCATCATCTGCGCGTACCAGGATTTCGCCTGTTCCAGTTGTTCCTCCGTAGAGGTATAGCTGAAATAACCGCTCAGCAGCGCCTGAAAAAGCTGCGGTAAACGTTGCGTATAACCGTTAGCGTTGAGCATCAAACCGTTGTTGGCGTTGGTCGAGAAGCCAATACCGCCCACCGCAGCCTGATTACTCAACTGGTCAAGCGCAATGCCTGCCAGGTAATCGTTAAGCGCGAATAACACCTGGTTTTTGGCACTGTCCATCGCCTTCGGGTTACGCAGGATCACGCTGACGTCGGCTTTCGGCTCAGTGGCAAAATACTGGCTCGGCGCATAGACCACGCGTAAATCCGGCTCATCGGCAATCAGATCCGGACGCGCATATTTTTTATCCGCTTTAATCAGCGTGAAATTGTCAGGAATATAGGGGTTTAACTCCGGCAAAGACAGCGCAATGCCCTGCGCTTTTTGCTGCCAGTCAGCGAAGGTTTTATCGCTTATTTTATCGACCTGATAAGGCGCATCAACAAAGTATGCGGTTTTGTTGTGCGGCTCTTTTGGACTGATGTACCAAATACGCGCGTTCTGCGGCGTCATCATCGCCAGACGCTGCTGCACGGCTTTCGCATCGTACTGGTCGGCAATATTTACCGCATCCAGCGTATGTTCTACCGGAACGCGGATCATGGTATCTGCCAGCCATTCCACATAGTCCATATCACGGGTGATGGACGGATAGCGGAAGTCGAGATCCAGCACGTGCGCCAGTTCGTCGAAATAACGTTTATCGACGCCTTTATCGCGTAACAGGTTGAGATAGCTAAAGATGGCCGCGACCACTTCATCGCGATTCGCCAGGCCTTTGTCGGTTAAGGTCGCGGAAATGGCTAATACACCGCTGTTACCGTTGACCACCGGGTCAGAGTCCGCACGGATGCCTTCCACTAATCCCTGCTTTTGCAGCCAGTCAGACAAGGTACCTGGGCTGCGGTTGCCAATCAGGTACGTCACCAGCTCATCGGTTTTACTGCGAAACTGTGCGCTATTGTTATCAATACGAAACTCAATGCGCAGCACTTTACGCGGCATCGCCGGGACATAGTGGATTATGATGCCCTTTTGCGCGTCGGTAACTACCGGGACGGTGATTTCCGGCTTTTCGATATTTTTGTTCGGCACCCGTCCGAAGGTATCAGCGGCTATCCGCGCCAGTTCTGGCAGCGGTTTATTGCTGTAAATTACCGCCTTCATCACGTTTGCCGAGTAGTACTTTTCATGAAACGTCTGTAAAGCCTGCAGCACCGGATTACCCGGCTTGTCGCTCAGCGTTTGCAGGTTACCGCCGGAGAAGCGCGAGCCCGGGTGCGCCGGGTTGATGGTCTCGGCACTCACCTGCGCCATACGCATACCGTCACGGGTACGCGCCAGCGTCAGCTCAGAGTTAACGGCATTACGCTCGCGATCGGCATATTTTTTATCCAGCAACGGTTCGGCAATGGCATCCGCCAGACGATCCACCGCCCCGAGCAGCGCGTCGTTTTCAACTTCAAGATAGAAAGCCGTGCGATAAGGCGCCGTGCTGGCATTGTGGCTGCCGCCGTGCATTTTAAGGAATTCCGCTAAGCTATCCGGCTGCGGGTATTTTTTCGAGCCCATCAGGCACATGTGTTCGAGGTAATGCGCCAGCCCCTGATGATCGTCGGGATCTTCCAGAGACCCAACGGGCACCACCAGTGCGGAAAGGGATTTCACGGCCTGGGGATCGGATACCAGCAACACGACCATGCCGTTGTCCAGGCGCACGGCCTGATACTGGCGGGTATCTTTATCGCTTTTACGGATGGTTTCAGCTAAGGGCTGCCAACCGCTATCTGCCTGACTTACGGGCGCCCAAAGGGCGACGAACAACAGTATTGCGCAAAACCAGGTGCTGCGGGGCATTCACAAACCTCATCATTAACGTATTCACCTGTTCACAGCAAACCACGCAGAAAGGCGGGGTCTGAACAGGGCAAGACTTTGTGCTGAACGAGTCAGCATCTTATGTGTAAGAATCAGTCCGTGACAGAAAGCGCATCATAGAGGAAGCCATCGAATTGCGCAATTTTTATACAATCATCATGACTGATTAAAGCGAAATAACGGTAACAAAAAGCGCTGAGACTGCGCCACGATGGCCTCCAGCGTATCCGGCTCCAGCTGACGCCACAGGCGTTGATACCAGATATCGTCACCCTCACCGCGTACCATCATGTTGCCTTCATAGGCCTGCAAAAACTTACTACGCGCTTTTTGCCGCGTGTCGTCATCCTCTAACATGGCATCATTTGCGGCGTCATAACAGGTTTTTATCCATGCCCCACCGCTTTCCGGTAGCACCAGCAACGGCGATGACATGCCCTCGCGATACCCGTCAACAAGCTGCGCCAGGTAGCGCATTGCCTGCTCGGCATCCAGTGGAGGAAAACGCCACTCTGCATCTTTACGCAGGAACAGCCGGCTCTCACCCGTTCCACCACTGGCACAATAGACAAGATGTTCCAGCCAAAGTTGCACGCCCTGAGAAACGCTTAACAAAGATGGGCGCCAGCGCAACAAACCGTCCTGCTGAACCTGCGGTAGCCACCCGGTGATTTGCACGCCGTTGCAGTTGAGATCGATCTCCATACTCTGACCCGGCTGGCGACAAGCGATAATACGCTCGGCCAGCGACTGCATTTCCTGGCGCTGGGCATCCCATAGGATTTCGCCAAATGCCCCGAAAGGCAGCGAGCCTGCCGCACGGAAGTGACGGAACAAACGCTCCGCATCATGCTGTTCAACCAGCGTGTTAAGCAGTTGCTGATTAAGCTGATAGCGGGTTAATCCTTCAAGGATAAAGGGTTCTGTCTCCGGTATATCACTCTCTTCAGAGCGGAAGTTCACCTGTAGCCGCATCTGGAAAAAAGCCCGCACCGGGTGTGCCCAAAATCTCTGCAGCGTCTCTAGTGTCAGGATTTCAGGCATGACATATGGCAGTGGTTGCACAAAATCAGTGTGTGCTTTGCCTGTCAGGCTCGCCGCGGGCAGCCACTCCCGGGCATAACTTTGCTGCTCTCCCGGCAGATAGTTTTGTGCGTCAAAAGGCATGCGGGTATGCAAACGGGTTATGTGCGCTTTTACCCGGGCCTCGCTTTCATCACAGGTGAGCGCTTCATCACCCGGCAAATAGTGGCTTTGCCCAATATAGTCCAGCAACTCTTGTACCAGCACCGACGGAAAGCGTTCGCTGTTGTCCTGGATTGAACGACCAATGTAGCTGATGTAGAGCGTTTGCTGCGCCGAAATCAGGGCTTCCAGAAACAGATAGCGGTCATCATCACGGCGGCTTCGGTCACCACGCATCGGCTTTTGGCTCATCAGATCGAAACCCAGAGGCGCAAGCTGGCGCGGATAAACGCCGTCGTTCATGCCCAGCAGACACACTACCTTGAAAGGAATCGATCGCATCGGCATCAGGGTACAGATATTGACCGGACCTGCGAGGAAGCGCTGGCTAATGCGTTCCTGATCGAGCCGTTGTGCCAGCTCATCCCGTAACAGCGAAAGCGGCACGGCCTCGCCGTATTTAGCCCCCAGACCTTCAGCGATAATGGCCTGCCACTGATCTTTAATCAGCGTCATTGCCGCTTCGGTATCCACATCCGGCAGGAAGAAATCATTAAGCATGTCGTTGCAAACAGGCAACCACTCTTCCAGTGGACGTTCCTGCGCCAGACCCCGACGCCAGAGATTCAGTTTCATCAACAGCGAAGCCAGATGCCCCACCAGTTCGGCGATCAAACCGCTGGACTCATCATACGGCAGTACGGATTGCCACTCCCCCTGCGTACTTTCCATCGCATAGCCCAACAGCATTCGCGTCAAACCAAATTGCCAGGTGTGTTGGCCTGTCGGCGGCAGTTCCAGTTCGCGCACGTTGTCATCGTCAATGCCCCAGCGAATGCCTGACTCATTCACCCATAAGCGGAGATAGCGCAGCCCTTCTTCGTTGATGTTGAAGCGCGCCGCCAGCACGGGAACATCGAGTAACGCCAGCACATCCTCGGAGACAAAGCGGCTGTCCGGCAGCGACAGCAGGCTAATAAACGCCTGTAAAACCGGATGGGACTGGCGCGCACGACGGTCAGAAATGGCATACGGTAAATAGCGATCGGCCGGCGCGCTGCCAAAAACAGCCTGAATAAAGGGGCTATAGCTGTCGATATCCGCCACCATGACGATGATATCGCGCGGCGTCAGCGTTGGGTCCGCCGCCAGCATCGCCAGCAGGCGGTCATGAAGAATTTCCACCTCACGCTGTGGGCTGTGGCAGACATGAAACGTTACGCTGGTGTCATTCGGATCAAGTAAGCGCTTATTATCGCTGCGCGAATACTCCTCCAGATTAACGCCCGCCACGGCCCGGCTTTCCAGTTCAAGGATATCCGACTGAATGTTATGCAAAAGATTGTCAGGCGTGATATCCACAAACGCATCCAGCTCCTGGCTGTTTTCCAGTTCGGAAAGCAGGTAAATATAGTCCCGCCCCAGTTTGCCCCACGAGGCCAGAAGCGGGTTACTGACATCCTGTTCGCCGTCGCTGTTAAACAACTCTTCAGCATTCTGGCTATCACGAAACAGCGGCAGATGACGTTCTTCAAAGCTATGCCGACGCTGACGTGCCAGCAGCTTTGTCAGATACGCGGGGTCTTTAATATCACCCCAGTAGTAACGACATGGATTGGTAAACAGCAGATGAATTTCAATATGCTTCCCCAGCGCCTGCAGGGCCTGAAGATACACGGGCGGCAGTGCGGAAATGCCGCAAATAAAGACGCGAGCGGGCAGTCCCTGCGGACAGCTTGAGGCATTTTCCAGGGTCTGAATAAATCGCTGATATAAATTGGCGCGGTGCCAGCGCTCTTGCCCCAACTCTGCGGTGTATTCCACCAACGCTTTCCACAACGGTGCCTGCCAGGCCTGAGACTCCCCCAATCCTTCAACCTGTTTCCCCAACTCCCACTGCGTCAACCAGTCAGGGCGGTAGACTAAGTACTGGTCAAACAGGTCAGCGGCACGTGAGGAGAGCTGAAACAGCTTACGCTTGTCGGTATCGTCTGTCAGATACTGGCGCAGCAACGTGAACGCCTCGTCATCCAACAACTGCGGCAGCAGCGTCATCAGCTTCCAGCTCATACTCTGCTTGCTGAACGCACTTTCTTTTGGGATATCAGGCAGTACCCGCACAAACATATCCCAGATAAAACTCGCAGGTAGCGGGAAGTCAATATTGGCGGCAATGCCGAACTTCTGTGCCAGGGTCATTTGTAGCCATTGCGCCATGCCGGTACTTTGAACCAGGATCATTTCAGGTTCAAAGGGATCGATGAGCCGGTCGCGCTCAACGATATATTCCATTAACGCTTCCAGCACATCCAGACGATTGGAGTGGTAGACCCTTAACATAGCGGCTCCTGACTACTGACTGTTTGGGCAGTGCAGACGCGTCATTTGACCTTGCCTGCCCAAGGGTGAAGAAAGTTTGACGTTGATGCTGACACATCCCGCCCGCGTTGTCTGCATTCGGTTTACCTGCCAGTTTAACGGCGACGGAAATGCCGTCATTTGGGTTTGCATCCACGCATGGCGCCACAGCTGCTGGTACTGACTTCTGATGAGGAAACTGTTCATTAATACCCTTTGATACCCCGACAATGCGGTCACAATCATGACCATAAGCACCATTGCCAGCATCACTTCTGGCAGGCTAAAACCGCGTTGCCGGTTCAGGGTAGCAGGCACAGAGCAGCCTCTCTTAGCGGGCAGAAATCGCTCCAGCCATGTGCGGAAAATACAATATTGCCATCGATAACCTCGCCCTGCCGCCATAGTGACATCCCTTCATAGTCGGTAATAAGCAACACGTTATTCTCGCCATGTAATCGCAGGCATACGGCTGCATTCGCGGTTGAATCTCGCCGGCATTGCACGGCCGGTTGCCGTTGCCAGGACTGCATACGTCCCCATTCCATGGCGGATTGCACCACAGCCTGGTGCTGCAAAGCCTGACTTTCCGTGGCAACGCGCGAAGCAAAACTGGCTTCCTGTTGGCTAAGCCCCTGGAGCAGCAGACCGCCGAGCAGCAGAAGCAAAAGCACCATCGCCAGGGACGATACGCCGCGTTCCCGGTTCACAGGTTAAACCCCGTCACGCTATAGCGCGCTTCAATAACCTTTTGTGGCGCACTTTTGCTGGCTCCGCGCAGACGCAAGGTCAGGATGGGCGCAAATCCGCTGATGTTCTGGCGTTCAACCTGAAATGTCTCAATCAGAACAGTGCCAGGATCGGTCATTTTATCCCAGCCCTTTCCATCGCAGGATGTCGCACCACGCAAGGTTTCCAGCACCTGGTCTTGTAAACGAAAACCTATCTGGTCCGCGTCTTTAGCTGGGGTTGTCTCCCAAATGCCGTTACCGTTAGCGTCCCAACGCGCAATTACGCAATCACCGTGTCCCGATATCACCAGCCCTTCACCGCTACAGTTTCCGTGACAGTACCCTGCCCGCTGGAGATGTTTAGCCACCGTATAGGCTCGCTGCCAGAGTTCATCTTCAAGGGCTAACTGGCGCGTGTTGAGCAATATATCGTGCTGAAGCGTCGGTAAAAAGCGCGCAGCCCCCAGTAGCAAAACGCTGCTGATAGCCATTGCGATCAGCACCTCCAGCAATGAAAAACCGCGTTCGTTTACCGACATACATCTGCCTCATCACGCTCACAAAGCCGAATTCGCCCCCAGTTCGATATCACCACCCACCGTTCACCCGCGGCATTTTTTAGGCCAATATGTCCAGCCCATGCGGTGTTGCGCAGGCCAAAAAAGGCCAGCGACGGCGTGATGTCTGCCATCTCAACATCATCCCAGCGCGGGATTAACACCAACGCAGAAGCGGGCTTACAGGTATTTTGAGCCGCAGCAGAGCTGACCAGACACCATGACGTTCCCTCTCTGATAACGCCGATGACATGGTCACGGTTATGCCAGTTGGCATCCTCGCGCAGTTGCAGCAGGTAGTCCTGCACCTGAACGACGGTTTGCCACAATCGTTGCTGTTGCTGCCAGCGTTGCCAGCCATATAGCCCTGACGCGCTTAGCGTCACGATGATGAGCATTGCCACCAGCGTTTCAATTAGCGTATAGCCCTGTTGTTTTTTCATGCCGCCAGTATGGCGATAAGGAAAATAATCACGAGTGGGGAATTCGGGTTGTTCGGCGAGCTTCGGGGAATATTTGCTTCGTTTCAGCGCATTGCAAAATTTCAGGAATCAGCGTCGAAAAACTGAAATCAGGGCAAAAAAAACCGACGCGCGAGGGCGTCGGTCGTGGCAGGGTAGCGGTCGATTAGATAGCAACCGGCGCTTTAATACCAGGGTGCGGATCGTAACCTTCAATCTCGAAATCATCGAAACGATAGTCGAAGATAGAGTCAGGCTTACGCTTGATGACCAGCTTCGGCAAGGCACGCGGTTCGCGGCTGAGCTGCAGGTGCGTTTGCTCCATGTGGTTGCTGTACAGGTGCGTATCGCCGCCGGTCCAGACAAAATCACCGACTTCCAGATTGCACTGCTGCGCCATCATATGGACCAGCAAAGCATAGCTGGCAATGTTAAACGGCAGGCCGAGGAACACATCGCACGAACGCTGATACAGCTGACAGGAGAGCTTGCCGTCTGCCACATAGAACTGGAAGAACGCATGGCACGGCGCCAGCGCCATCTTATCCAGTTCGCCTACGTTCCACGCAGAAACGATAATACGGCGAGAGTCCGGATCATTCTTCAGCTGGTTAAGCACCGTGGTGATCTGATCAATATGGCGGCCATCTGGCGTTGGCCACGCGCGCCACTGTTTACCATAGACCGGGCCCAGATTGCCGTTTTCATCTGCCCACTCATCCCAGATAGAAACGTTGTTTTCGTGCAGGTAGGCCACGTTAGTGTCGCCCTGCAAAAACCACAGCAGTTCATGAATGATAGAGCGCAAATGGCAGCGTTTAGTGGTAACCAGCGGGAATCCTTCCTGCAGATTAAAACGCATCTGATGACCAAAAATGGAAAGCGTTCCGGTTCCGGTACGGTCGTTTTTCTGTGTGCCTTCATCCAGCACTTTTTGCATCAGTTCTAAATACTGTTTCATGATTCCTCAGGAAGCGTGTTGCTGTGGGCTGCGGCGGTACGCCCAAACCATCATAATGATACCGGCGACAATCATCGGGATAGACAGGATCTGCCCCATGCTGATGTACTGTACCCATTCGCCGGTAAACTGCTGATCCGGCTGGCGGAAAAATTCAACGATGATACGAAATGCGCCGTAGCCAATCAGGAACAGACCGGAGACCGAGCCCATCGGACGCGGTTTACGAATGAACAGGTTAAGAATGATAAACAGCACCACGCCTTCCAACGCCATCTCATAAAGCTGAGACGCGTGACGAGGCAGCGAACCGTAGGTATCGAAAATAGATTGCCACTGCGGGTTGGTTTGCAGCAGTAAGATGTCTTCGGTACGCGAGCCCGGGAACAACATGCTATATGAGAAGTTCGGGTCAACGCGTCCCCACAGTTCGCCGTTGATAAAGTTGCCCAGTCGGCCCGCACCCAGACCAAACGGAATCAAAGGAGCAATGAAGTCAGAGACCTGGAAGAACGAACGCTTGGTGCGTTTGGCGAAGATAATCATCACCAGGATCACACCGATGAGACCACCGTGGAATGACATTCCGCCATCCCAGACGCGGAACAGATACAGCGGATTATCAAGGAACAGCGGGAAGTTGTAGAACAGTACGTAACCGATACGCCCACCGAGGAACACCCCGAGGAAGCCTGCATAGAGTAAGTTTTCAACTTCGTTTTTGGTCCAGCCACTTCCTGGGCGATTAGCGCGGCGCGTCGCCAGCCACATCGCGAAAATAAACCCCACCAAATACATCATGCCGTACCAGTGAAGTGCGACGGGTCCAATTGAGAAAATGACCGGATCGAATTCCGGAAAATGCAGATAGCTACTGGTCATCTGTCACCACAAGTTCTTGTTATTTCGCTGAAATCAGACAGCAATTGATAAGCGCGCCTGTATGATACAGGCGCTCCGAAGGTGCGAATGATAGCACAAGGGGATCACCACGCATGCCGGGAAGATGTAAAAGATCTGTATAGTTAAGCCAGACACCAACAGGGATGCCAGATGAAACAGTGATGATCAGGCCGACAATTCAGACTTACAGCCCCCCGCGAATCAAACCGCCCATACCGCGGCGTTCCATAAATGCCGCCACCTGATGGCGCACTTCCGTCGCCAGTTGCGCTTCCAGGCTGCGCTGTGCCAGCGTTTGCGCTTCATCAAAATCGATGTGGCGCAGCAGATATTTCACTCGTGCCACAGAACGACCGTTCATTGATAAGTGGCGAAAACCCAGACCGATTAAAATGGTCACACACATTGGGTCACCCGCCATTTCGCCGCACAGGCGTAAATCGATGCCGCTTCTCTCGGCTTCCTGGGCAATCATCGCCAACGCACGTAACATCCCAGGATGCAGGCTGTCATAAATGCTGGCGACCCGCGTATTGTTACGATCGACTGCCAGAATATATTGGGTCAGATCGTTGGTACCCACCGAGATAAAATCGACCCTGTTCGCCAGATGCGGCAGCATAAAGACCATCGACGGGACTTCCAGCATGATGCCGATACGCGGTTTCGGGATCGCGTAGCCGATCATCTCTTCCACTTCGCGCCCGGCGCGCTCAATCAAGCGCCGCGCTTCGTCGACTTCATCAATACTGGTGACCATCGGCAGCAAAATACTCAGGTTGCCGGTTGCCGCGTTGGCTCGCAGCATTGCGCGGACCTGGATCAAAAAGATCTCCGGCTGATCGAGCGTAATGCGGATCCCGCGCCAGCCAAGGCACGGATTCTCTTCACTGATGGGCATGTAAGGCAGTTGCTTATCAGCCCCGACGTCCAGCGTACGCAGAGTCACCGGCTTGTCGTTAAACATTTGCAGCATGCCCTGATACTGGGCAACCTGTTCTTCTTCTGACGGAAACCCGCTTTGTAGCATGAACGGAATTTCGGTGCGATACAGCCCGATGCCGTCGATCCGGCTTCCCAGTTTTTGCTCGTGTTCCGGACTCAGCCCGGCGTTGAGCATCACCTTAACGCGCTCGCCGCTTTTCAACTGGGCTGGCTGGTTAACGTCATCTTCTGCCAGGCGACTGAGTTCAATCTCTTCACTGATAAGTCGCTGATATTCCTGAATCAAAACCGGTTCAGGATCAACCAGCAGCTCGCCGCGATAACCGTCCACCACCAGCGTACGGCGGTGGAGTACCGACGGCTGGATGTCGGCCCCCATCACAGTCGGAATACCCAGCGCGCGCACCATAATTGCCGCATGGGAGTTGGCAGCGCCGTCTCTGACCACCACACCAACTAGTCGGTCCTGCGGAAGCTCTGCCAGCGTGGTCGCGGAAAGCTCATCTGCCACCAACACGAAACGTTCCGGCCAGGCATTTGGCCCCTGAATCGAATCGTCAAGATGGAACAGCAGACGCTGGCCGAGCGCACGTAAATCCCCGGCCCGCTCTTTGAGATAGTTATCACTGAGGGCGGCAAACTGTTCAGCGAACTTCTCGATAATCGTTTTAACCGCCCACTCCGCCACCGAACCGTTGTCCACTTCTGCAAACAGCTCGCGGCGCAGACGGGTGTCGGAAAGCAGGTGCGAGTAAAGATCGAAGATCGCCGCCGTCTCTTTTTGTGCTCCCGCCGTAAAGCGCTTACTGTAGCGGCGGAATTCATTGGCGGCTTCTTCCAGCGCCTCAGTCAGTCGTTCGCGTTCTAGTACCGGATCCAGGGTTGACGCCTGATACACCTGCTCCATCAGCGGCAGCGTGGCATCCTGCCAGCCTTCGGCAATCGCCACGCCGGGTGCGGCAGGCAACGCACGAATGCGCGTTTGCCGGTATTGACCAAACAACGCGGTGAGCTGCGACTGAGAAAGAATGGCGGCCATTTGCGTGGCGAGCGTCACCAGGAATGACTCTTCGCTTTCATCGTACTGGCGCAGTTCACGCTGCTGGACCACCAGCACACCCAATAGCTGGCGGCGCTGAATGATCGGCACGCCTAAGAAGGCGCGGAATCGCTCTTCTTTTACTGAAGGGATGTATTTGAAGCTGGGGTGTTTTTGCGCATCGGCGAGGTTAATTGGTTCCGCCAGCCTGCCAACCAGGCCAACGATACCTTCATCAAACGCAAGCGCAACGGTGCGACCGCGTGGTTTTTTGAGTCCCCGGGTCGCCATCAGGTAATAACAACGTCGGTCGTGATCGGCCAGATAAACCGAACAGACCTCTGTATCCATCGCAAGACAGATGTCGGTAACCAGAATATTCAGCGCCTCATTAAGACGCGGAGCACTGGCCACCTTTTCGACTATTTCGCGCAGGCGGGTGAGCATAATTTGCGTAGCTTAACCTCTTTTACGTCTGTACGCAGGTGCGCTTTGCGGCTTTGGGGTACTCTCCTGAAGCGCCATCACAACACTTGCGAATTCTTTCATCACCCTGCGATAGACATCGCGTTTAAATGACACTACCTGTCGAACCGGATACCAGTAACTCACCCAACGCCAGCCATCGAACTCGGGCGTGCTGCTGGTTTGCATATTGATCTCAGCATCGCTGCTTACCAATTGCAGAAGGAACCATTTTTGTTTCTGGCCGATACAAACCGGCTTCGTGTCCCAACGCACCAAACGTTTCGGTAACTTGTAACGCAACCAGTTACGAGTAGAAGCCAGGATCCGCACATCTTTACGACTGAGGCCCACTTCTTCAAACAGTTCCCGGTACATCGCCTGCTCTGCTGTCTCTCCCGCGTTTATCCCACCTTGCGGGAATTGCCAGGAGTGCTGACCAAATCGCCGGGCCCACATGACCTGCCCCTGGCGGTTACAAATTACTATTCCTACATTCGGGCGGTAGCCATCGTCATCAATCACCGGACTACCTCAACATAAACCTTATATATAAACGATTGTTTCACACTCCTGAGAGGCGGTAAACCACTGTGTTAAGCACACGAGACTCTAATAACAATTGAATAACTCACAGCAAAGGACTGAGTTATAAACAGAGGTAGGCTGAGTTAGGCGATTTTATTCACCTTTTCTGTGGATATAGTTGTGAAGAAGTACGGAATTACTATGGGAAAACCCGGAACAGTCTGAATATGACCTTTGTCACATATAAAAATTAGTCGTCTATATTCATTGAGTTAAAAGCAAATACCGTCACCCAACACACAGAAATGTGATGTATATCACGCATACGATCCTCGAGCTGATGAAAGATCAACCAGCGTTGGTTTTATCCACAGATTGTGCCAATAAGTTAGGCACAATTTGTGTGAAAATTCGATTTTCGTCGCACGTCAAGGCTGTAAATTGAAACAGTAGTGGGGGTTTTTCACAGTTATCCCATCTTTCTGTGGATAACATGGTGTAAGATCCTGTTCATTGTCAGTGACCAGAATTGGAAAACCTCATCGGTTGTTGCGCAACTCTTGATTATGAAATTTAAAAATCAATATAAATCATATAATTGAGTAAAGCTTGTGGAAAAAGATAAACTCTGTCCACTCGGTATAAAATCATTGCTCATTTTTTCGCCTAAGGGTTAACTCAATGTCAGAACTCCAGCCACTGCTTTCTCCCCCTGAATCCGAAGCCCTGCTGCTTGCCCAGGCACGGCGGCTTTCGGGCTACACGTTAGGGGAGCTGGCGGCAATGGCGGGGATTGTAACCCCCAACGATTTGAAACGGGACAAAGGCTGGATCGGCGTACTGCTGGAGATCTGGCTCGGCGCCAGCGCGGGCAGCAAGCCGGAGCAGGATTTTGCGGCGCTAGGCGTAGAGCTGAAAACGATCCCTGTGGACAGTCTTGGCAGACCGCTGGAAACCACCTTCGTTTGCGTAGCACCATTAACCGGCAATACCGGCGTAACATGGGAAACCAGCCATGTCCGCCATAAACTTAAACGTGTGCTGTGGGTACCGGTGGAAGGGGAACGCAGCATCCCGTTAGCCCAACGTCGCGTAGGATCCCCGCTGTTATGGAGTCCGAATGAAGAAGAAGACCGGCAATTACGCCTGGACTGGGAAGAATTGATGGACATGATTGTGCTGGGCCGCGTCGAACGCATCACCGCCCGCCATGGGGAAGTGTTACAGCTACGCCCAAAAGCCGCCAATGCGAAAGCGCTAACCGAAGCCATTGGCGCGAATGGTGAGCCAATTCTGACCCTGCCACGCGGTTTTTATCTAAAAAAGAACTTCACGCGCGCACTGCTGGAGCGTCATTTTTTATTCCAGACGTAATAGGCACAGCCCGGCCTTTCGCCCGCCGCGTTACGCGCCTATAATTAGCGCTTCTTTTTTTTGGCAGGACTTTGTTCGATGTTATTTGCATGGATAACCGATCCTAACGCCTGGCTGGCGCTCGGTACGCTGACGCTGCTGGAGATCGTTCTAGGGATCGACAATATTATTTTCCTTTCTTTGGTCGTTGCTAAACTCCCGACCGCACAACGCAGTCATGCCCGACGTATCGGGCTGGCGGCAGCGATGATCATGCGTCTGGCACTACTGGCGTCTATCGCCTGGGTCACGCGTCTGACCAACCCGCTGTTTGAGGTGTTTGGCGAGGCGATCTCAGCGCGTGACCTGATCCTTCTGCTTGGTGGATTGTTCCTGATCTGGAAAGCCAGTAAGGAGATTCATGAGTCTATAGAAGGTGAAGAAGAAGGGCTGAAAACGCGCGTATCCTCGTTCCTCGGGGCAATTGTGCAGATCATGTTGTTAGACATTATCTTCAGCCTGGACTCCGTCATCACCGCAGTAGGCTTGTCCGATCATCTGTTTATCATGATGGCGGCGGTAGTTATTGCCGTCGGCGTGATGATGTTTGCGGCACGCCCGATTGGTGAATTTGTGGATCGCCATCCCTCGGTAAAAATGCTGGCACTCTCTTTCCTGATCCTGGTCGGCTTCACGCTGATTCTGGAAAGTTTCGATGTGCATGTGCCGAAAGGGTACATTTATTTCGCCATGTTCTTCTCTATCGGTGTAGAGACCCTGAACCTGTTGCGCAATAAAAAGAACCCGCTCTGACCCCATCAGTCGCTCCCCCGCAAGGGGAGCGACGACCCACATCACCTTTTCTTCTCACAGATTAAGATTTTACTGCTTTCGCCCGGCATAACTTCGCGTTATTACTAAACTAGTGTCAGACGCAGGCCACGTGAGGATAAATAGATGAAAAAATGGGCAGTTTTAATTTCCGCGGTAGGATTGGCTTTCGCCGTTTCTGGATGCAGCAGTGATTATGTGATGGCGACCAAAGATGGTCGGATGATCCTGACCGACGGTAAACCCGAAATTGATGATGATACCGGTCTGGTGAGCTATCACGACCAGCAAGGCAATGCGATGCAGATTAACCGCGACGACGTATCTCAAATCATTGAGCGTTGATGGTTGAGGTCAGCCTCGCTGCTGGCCTTAACAATTTTGCTTCCCTTTTTCCCTTCCCTCAGCCATTTTTATAATCCTTATGTTGTGATTATAAAAAGGAAACGGCTATGCAATATCACCGTATACCCCACAGCTCGCTGGAAGTCAGTACACTGGGGCTGGGCACAATGACGTTTGGTGAACAAAACAGCGAAGCCGACGCACACGCACAGCTTGACTATGCCGTAGCACAAGGCATCAATTTAATCGACGTTGCCGAGATGTATCCGGTCCCGCCACGCCCGGAAACCCAGGGCCTCACGGAAACCTACGTCGGCAACTGGCTCGCTAAACACGGCAGCCGTGAAAAACTGATCGTCGCCTCGAAGGTCAGCGGGCCGTCGCGTAATAATGACAGCGGCATTCGCCCGAATCAGGCGCTGGATCGTAAAAACATTCGCCAGGCACTGAACGACAGCCTCAAACGCCTGCAAACCGATTATCTGGACCTGTATCAGGTTCACTGGCCACAGCGCCCAACCAACTGCTTTGGCAAGCTGGGCTACAGCTGGACAGACTCCGCTCCGGTAGTCACTCTGCTTGAAACGTTGGAAGCGCTAACAGAATTTCAGCGCGCCGGGAAAATTCGCTATATCGGCGTGTCCAACGAAACCGCATTTGGCGTCATGCGCTATTTACACCTGGCGGACAAACACGACCTGCCGCGCATTGTCACTATCCAGAACCCCTACAGCCTGCTGAACCGTAGCTTTGAAGTGGGATTAGCGGAAGTCAGCCAGTACGAAGGCATTGAACTGCTGGCCTACTCGTGCCTGGGCTTTGGCACATTAACCGGTAAGTACCTGAACGGCGCGCAGCCTGCCGGCGCACGCCATACGCTGTTTAGTCGCTTCACGCGCTACAGCGGCGAACAGACGCAAAAAGCCGTCGCCGCCTACGTAGATATCGCCAAACGCCATAACCTGGACCCGGCGCAGATGGCACTGGCCTTTGTGCGTCGCCAGCCGTTTGTCGCCAGCACCCTGCTGGGGGCGACAACAATGGAGCAGCTAAAAACCAATGTCGAAAGTTTGCATCTGACGCTAAGCGAAGAGGTACTGGCAGAGATTGAAGCGGTGCATCAGGTTTATACCTATCCTGCACCGTAACGTGTAGTGCCTGATGGCGTTACGCTTATCAGGCCTACAAAAACAAGCCGTACTGTAGGCCGGATAAGGCAACGCCGCCATCCGGCAACAGCACGTAACAGGCTAATGGCGACGTTGCCAGATCCACAGCGCCGTAATCGCCAGCGCGAACAGCCCGCCAAAGCCAATTCCGATAGCAACTGCCGGAATGCCCACCAGCACCGCCAGCGAGTAAATACCGAGCATCAGCAGCATGGCGCTGTTTTCACCCAGATTTTGCACCGCGATGGCATTACCCGCGCCGACGCTTTTTTTGCCTCGCTCTTGTAGGAGCGCATTCAGCGGCACAACAAAGAAACCGCCCAGCACACCAATAAGCATCAGCAGCCCATAGGACGGCAACAGCGCATGCTGCAGAGATAAGAACAGTACGCCGACGCCAATCAGGATCCCCGCTGGCATGCAGCGAGACACTGTCTCCAGCGTGACCAGCTTCGCCGCAGCACCCGCGCCAACAACAATCCCAATTGCCACCATCGCGTTGAGATAGGTCGGTGTGGCGTTATCGGTAATACCCAACGCTACCGGCACCCACAGTACCAGCAGAAAACGCAGCGTCACCCCCGCGCCCCAAAACAGACTGGTTCCCACCAACGAGAAACGCGTTTCACCGTTGCGCCACAACGAAGACGCCGCGCAGAAGAAGCTGCGCGTCATTTTCCCCAGATGCCACGACTGACCAGGACGCGCGGCAGCAAGCTTCGGGATTGACAGGTTAGCCACCACCGCACCCGCATAGGCCAGCGCGCAAACCGAGAGCGCGGCTATCACATGCCAGTCGGCAAGCACACCGCCAGCCACCGAGCCCAGCAGAATAGCAGCGATGGTTGAGGCTTCCATCAGACCGTTAGCTTTCACTAGTTTATCGCCGGTGGTCAG
This sequence comes from Citrobacter sp. TBCS-14, assembly GCF_005280805.1. Classification (NCBI taxonomy): domain Bacteria; kingdom Pseudomonadati; phylum Pseudomonadota; class Gammaproteobacteria; order Enterobacterales; family Enterobacteriaceae; genus Citrobacter; species Citrobacter sp. TBCS-14. The sequence goes on along the minus strand of NZ_SZWM01001020.1, from coordinate 165,135 downwards.
TTCCCCGAGAATGCCATACTTGGCCGGTGAATACGCCGCCGCGCCAACGCCCACTAGCGTGTACCCCAGAAAAGGGTTAACACCGAAGCAAATACTTGCCGCCCCCAGCAGTTTGAGACCGTTGGCGAACATCATCACTCTGCCTTTGGCAAAGCTGTCCGCCACCTGCCCGACAAAAGGGGCAAAAAGAATGTAAGCACCCACAAACACCATTTGCAGGATCGGCTGGCTCCAGTCCGGATAGAATTGCTCTTTCAGCAACGCCAGGGTGGCAAACAGCAGCGCGTTATCGCCAAACGCCGACAGAAACTGCGCGGCGATAACGGACATCATCCCTTTGGACCAGATTGAAGTGTTAGTGTGTACTGACTCACGCATGTTGTTGTTCCGGTTCATCAACCCAGCTTTTCAGCGTTACAAAGTCCGGCTTACCGCTGCCGAGGAGAGGGAGTTGCTTCAGGTGGCGAATATCACGCGGCACGGCGAGCTCAGGGATGCCGTGGGCCCGCGCATGCTGCAGCAGTTTTTCACGCGTCAGCTCGCTGTCTGTGGTGAACAACACCAGCGCCTCACCTTTGCTGGCATCACTCTTGATAGCCGTGGCGTGCATTTTGTCAGCAGAGACCGCCAGCGCCAGCTGCTCCACCATTTCCAGCGATACCATCTCACCAGCAATTTTCGCAAAGCGCTTGGCGCGCCCCTGAATCTGCACAAAGCCGTTCTCGTCAAAACGCACAATGTCACCGGTGTCATACCAGCCGCGCTCAACCTCGCCCTGTGCATTTTCTGCCGTCGGCACTTCCAGTACACCCGGGTTTTCAACGCGCAAATAGCCGCTCATAATGTTCGGACCTTTCAACTGCAAACGTCCGCCGTCTTCAATGCCTGGAACCGCCAGCAGTCGGGCATCCATACCGGGCAGAATACGCCCTACCGTGCCTGATTTTGCCGCCATCGGCACGTTAATCGACACCACCGGCGCACATTCCGTCACGCCATAACCTTCAAGCACACGCAACCCAAACTTCTCCTGCCACAGTTGCTTTGTGGTGTCCTGCAGCTTTTCAGCTCCCGCTACCACGTAGCGCAGGCGGTGGAAATCATAAGGATGGGCAAAGCGCGCGTAGTTGCCGAGGAACGTCGAGGTGCCAAACAACACGGTGCAGTTTCGGTCATACACCAGCTCCGGCACAATGCGATAATGCAGCGGGCTGGGATAGAGAAAGACTTCGGCACCGGTCAGGAGCGGCGTAAACAGCCCCACCGTCAGGCCAAAAGAGTGGAACAACGGCAGCGCCGACATAAAGCGATCGTCGGCGGTGAAGTCGGCAATGGTTTTAATTTGCTCGACGTTCGCCAGAATGCTTTTGTGGCTGTGCACCACACCTTTCGGATGGCCCTCAGAGCCGGAGGTAAAGAGGATCACCGCAGCTTCTTCAGGCTGCTGCTTCACCTGAGCCAGGTGCGGCATCAGCAGATGAGAGAAAATCCACACTTTATCGTTAAAGGTAACATCGGCTTTTAAATCTTCCAGGTACACCCAGCGCACCTGGGTAAGCTGTTCCGGCAGATGCCAGAGTTTGCCTTTGTCGAGAAACTGGCGGGAGGTAAAAATCGTTTTGATTTCGGAGGCGGTAATAGCGCTGGTCAGCCCTTTTACGCCCGCCGTGTAGTTCATCATGGCCGGAATACGTCGACGGGCAATAGCGCCAAAAATCACAGCCGCGCTAATCCCCGCATTGGGGAGCATCAGACCAATCTTCTCACCTTCTACGCTGTATTTTTCCAGAATACGGGCAACAAACAGCGTTTTGGTCAGCAGTTTGCGATAGCTGTCCGGGGTAAAGTTAACGTCTTCAATGCAGTTTTTTCCTGCGCCAAAGCGGTACTTCGCCGCCAGCAGAGACTCATACAACGTTTCACGCGGTCGTACGGCCATGCGCGCTTCCATCATAATCTGGTGCAGCATTTCACCGGCCATCTTGCGGCGATCGCGGGCGCGCGGCGCTTCTGGCATCGGTAACTGCGTAGGCGGCAGGATATGTAGCTGAATCCGTGGGAAGAAACGTCGTTTAACTAAACCTTTCAGGCGGCTAAAGTAGCTCAGCTCAGCGCCCTCAATGCGCACTGGCACCACCGTCGCGCCCGATTTCGCCGCGACAAATCCGGCACCGTCATAGATTTTCATCAATGAGCCGGTGGTCGAAATACGGCCTTCCGGGAAAATAACCACCGGACGTCCCTGCTCAACCAGGCGAACCAGATGCTTAATTGACATCGGTTTAGTGGGGTCTAGCGGCACGAAATCAATCAGCGGGGTGAGCCAGCGCATGTACCATTGCTGGCTGATCGAGGTATAAACCGCAAAGACCGGGCGAATCGGCAAAAACAGCGCCAGCAGCATACCGTCGATAAAAGAGACATGATTGGGAGTGATTAAGACGCGCTCTCCCCGTAGTGCACTGACATCGCCCGTAAGGCGAACGCGGAAAAGCACGCGAAACACATTGCGAAAAAACCCTAATAGCATTTCAACTCCCTGTACCATCAATTATCTAAAGATGAATGGTGGCAGATTATACGAGTTGTGGGGGAGGCGCGACAGGTAAATGGAGTCCGAAAAAAGAGGCGAAAAAAAACCTGCGCATCCGCGCAGGTTGGTGCAAGAGACAGGTACGAAATGCGTACCGAATAATCTCACCAATCAATACCTCTGGGATCTTGATTGTGGTCGCCACCGGGCCGATACGCCAGTCCGAAAACGCAAAGGAATGAACCCAAGTGCAACCAGTTGTGTAAATTATCGCTTACTGTTACAGATGCGCGTAAAGGCAAAAAAAAACCTGCGCATCTGCGCAGGTTGGTGTAAATCTTGTGATCAACCCGAAAGCTGATTTCACCTATCAATACCTCTGGGATCCCAACTCTAGCAATCCTGTCTTTCTCCTCGCCAGCGAACAATCGCAACAGGTCATCGCAAAGTGTAAGCAAAGATTTTCATTCTCTCTTTCTGTCTTACTTCACTCGTGTGCGCTCACATTTGCGCAGTCCTGATGGGCAATCTGCTTGAACAACCAGCCATTTTCCGTAACACTGACGGAATGTAAGCGTTTACCCACAACAGGTACTATCATGGCGACTATAAAGGACGTAGCCCAACTCGCTGGTGTATCAGTCGCCACCGTTTCTCGCGTGATCAATCATTCCCCTAAAGCCAGCGAAGCCTCCCGCCTGGCTGTGATGAGTGCAATGGAATCACTCAACTACCACCCTAATGCCAATGCGCGTGCGCTGGCACAGCAATCCACCGAGACCGTCGGTCTGGTGGTGGGTGATGTGTCCGATCCATTCTTCGGGGCAATGGTTAAAGCTGTCGAGCAGGTGGCCTATAACACGGGTAATTTTTTACTGATTGGTAACGGCTACCATAACGAGCAGAAAGAACGTCAGGCGATTGAGCAACTTATTCGCCACCGCTGCGCGGCTCTGGTGGTTCACGCAAAAATTATCCCGGACGCGGAGCTGGCGTCATTAATGAAACAAATCCCCGGCATGGTGCTTATCAATCGCATCCTGCCTGGCTTCGAACAGCGCTGCGTTGCGCTTGATGACCGTTACGGCGCATGGCTGGCAACCCGCCACCTCATCCAGCAGGGCCATACACGCATCGGCTACCTGTGCTCTAACCACAGTATTTCTGATGCAGAAGATCGTCTGCAGGGCTATTACGATGCGCTGGCAGAAAGCAACATCCCGATCAACGATCGGCTGGTGACCTTCGGTGAACCGGACGAAAGCGGCGGCGAACAGGCGATGACGGAACTGCTGGGACGTGGCAAGAACTTCACCGCTGTCGCCTGCTATAACGACTCAATGGCGGCAGGTGCTATGGGTGTATTAAATGATAATGGCATCGATGTACCGGGCGAAATATCACTGATCGGTTTTGATGATGTGCTGGTTTCCCGCTACGTGCGTCCACGGCTGACGACGGTACGCTACCCAATAGTAACGATGGCAACCCAGGCCGCCGAACTGGCGCTGGCGTTGGCCGACAACCTTCCGGCACCGGAAATAACGCATGTATTCAACCCTACGCTGGTCCGTCGACATTCCGTTTCGACGCTGACAGAATCAGGGAATTCTTCGTCAAAGGATTAATCAGGATAGCGTCATGACAACGATGTTGGATGTTTCTCGTCATGCTGGCGTATCAAAAGCGACCGTTTCGCGTGTGCTGAACGGAACGGGTCAAGTCAAAGAAAGCACGCGCCAGAAAGTCTTTAATGCCATGCAGGCCTTAGACTACCGCCCTAATTTTTTGGCGCGTTCGCTGGCAAATCGCACCAGTAACAGCATTGGCCTGGTGGTTTCCACATTCGATGGCTTCTATTTTGGCCGTCTGCTGCAACAGGCTTCACGCCAAACCGAATCCCACGGCAAACAGCTGATCGTGACCGACGGCCACGATACGCCGGAGCGCGAACAGGAAGCGGTACAAATGCTGGCTGACCGCCAGTGCGACGCCATTATTCTTTACACCCGCTATATGAGCGAAAAAGCGATTATGTCGCTGATGCATAGCATTAATATGCCACTGCTGGTCATTAATCGCGATGTCAGCCAGGCCCGCGACCGGGCAATTTTCTTTGAACAAGAAAATGCGGCCTATCAAGCGGTAAGTTACCTGATTTCACAAGGCCATAGCGATATTGCCTGCATCACCGTCCCGCACCATACCCCGACCGGTAAGTCACGCCTGATGGGATATCGTAAGGCGCTGGAAAAGTATGGTATTCCCTGGGATCCCGCGAAAGTTAAATACGGTGATTCTACGATGATGAAAGGCTTCGAGGCCTGCCGTGAATTGCTGGAGGAAGGGGTGATTTTCAGCGCCCTCTTTGCCTGTAACGATGATATGGCATTAGGTGCCTCAAAAGCATTACATCAGGCCGGGCTGAAGATCCCGCAGGATGTATCGCTGTTTGGTTTTGATGATGCCCCCAGCGCCAAATGGCTGGAGCCGGGGCTGTCGACCGTCTATCTGCCGATTGATAGCATGATCACCACGGCCATCGACCAGGCCGTCCGCCTGGCGAACGGTGAGAACGTTGAACCTATCCCGCCATTTACCGGCACGCTGGTATTGCGGGATTCGGTCACAACCGGGCCGTTTTACGAATAGTGCCGGGATACATTCGTGCATATTTGTAGGCCTGATAAGCGTAGCGCCATCAGGCATCACCGCGCACATTGCCGGATGGCGGCTACCGCCTTATCCGGCCTACACCCGGCCAAGCGCAGCGCCGCCGGGAATCCCATCTCTCAAATAAGTTCCAGCGCTAACAGCTCATCAATGGTCTGGCGACGACGAATCAGTCGCGCCACGCCGTTATCAAACAGCACTTCCGGTAGCAGCGGTCGGCTGTTGTAATTCGACGACATCGACGCGCCGTACGCCCCGGTATCGTGTAGCACCAGATAATCGCCCGGTACAACCGCTGGCAGCAGACGCGTTTCGACTTTGCCGCCCTCCTGCTGGGTAAATACATCACCGGATTCACATAGCGGCCCGGCAACCACTGTGTCAATCTGCGCGGCCTGCTCTAACGAACGACCATCACCCGCCAGCGCCGAAATGTGGTGATAGCTGCCGTACATCGCCGGACGCATAAGATCGTTAAAGCCGGCGTCGATCAATACAAAGTGGCGGCTACCCATCTCTTTAACGCTGCGTACTTGCGCCACCAGCACACCCGCTTCGGCCACCAGAAAACGCCCAGGCTCGATCTCAAGTTTCACCGGATGCCCCAGATGTTTAGCAATTTGCTCACGCGCGGCGTTCCACAGACCAAAGTAGTGATCGGTATTGATCGACTCTTCCCCTTCACGATACGGGATCGATAAGCCACCACCCGCCGAGATCGCGTCAAGATCCTGACCAAACTCCACCACTTGACGCACCATTGCGCCGCACACTTGCTCCAGATGACCGTAATCCACGCCAGAACCAATATGCATATGAATGCCGACCAGCTTCAACTGATAGCGCTGGATCACTTCCAGTGCCGCCGGAAGATCGCTATACCAAATCCCGTGCTTGCTATTTTCACCGCCGGTATTGGTTTTCTGGCTGTGCCCATGACCAAAACCAGGGTTAACACGCAGCCACACGCGGTGACCCGGCGACAGCTGGCCCAGTTGCTCAAGCATATCCACCGAACCGGCATTCACCGGGATCTGCAGCTCGTGCACCCGCGCCAGCGTCGCGCCATCAATCATATCTGCGGTAAAGACAATCTCATCGTTACCCGGCACGAAACCCGCCGCCAGCGCACGTTCAATCTCGCCTAATGAGACGGAATCCACCTTCACGCCCTGCTCGCGCATCAGGCGCAGGATATGAATATTTGAGCACGCCTTCTGGGCAAATCGCACCACGTCAAACTGGCCGAGTTTAGCAATCTGCGCGCGGATGATTTGCGCATCATAAACCCACACCGGACAGCCAAATTCGGCGGGCAGGCGCAGCAGGTTATCAGCGGTCAGGTCAGTATCGGTATTGTTGAGTGGGCGTGGCATAGCAAACTCCGGTATCTGTTTTTTATGATTACGCCACAGCCTGAAGACAATAAAAAATATCGTTTTATCGTGAGTCTATGCAAAAATGATATGGACCAGTTGATTCGAGGAATGCCCATGCCTGCCGTTAACCTGCGCCATATCGAAATCTTTCACGCCATCATGACGGCGGGCAACCTGACGGAAGCCGCACGGATGCTGAATACCTCGCAGCCGACCGTCAGCCGCGAGCTGGCGCGATTCGAGCAGGTACTGGGATTGAAGCTGTTTGAGCGCAGCCGTGGACGTCTACATCCAACGGTGCAAGGACTGCGGTTATTCGAAGAAGTACAGCGTTCCTGGTACGGCCTGGACCGGATTGTGAGCGCCGCTGAAAGCCTGCGCGAGTTCCGCCAGGGGGAGTTATCAATTGTCTGTCTGCCGGTCTTTTCACAATCCTTTTTGCCCTCGCTGCTGCAACCGTTTCTGGCACGCTATCCACAGGTCAATATTCAGATTGTGCCGCAGGAGTCTCCGCTGCTGGAGGAGTGGCTGTCGGCACAGCGTCATGATTTAGGGATAACGGAAACAGTCCATACCCCCGCCGGGACCGAGCGCACGGAGTTACTCTCACTTGACGAAGTTTGCGTATTGCCGCAAGGGCATCCGCTGGCTGAAAAAACGGTCTTAACACCGCAAGATTTTCAGGGCGAAAACTATATTAGTCTGTCCCGCACCGACAGCTACCGCCAACTGCTGGATACCCTGTTTAACGAGCACCAGGTCAAACGCCGGATGGTGATTGAAACCCATAGCGCCGCCTCTATTTGCGCGATGGTACGCGCTGGCGTGGGGATCTCTGTTGTGAATCCGCTGACGGCGATGGACTATGCCAGCAGTGGGATCGTTATCCGCCGATTTAGCGTTTCGGTGCCGTTTACCGTCAGTCTGGTACATCCTTTACATCGCCCTTCATCAGCACTGGTTGATACTTTTAGCAGTCATTTAATACATCAAACACCTAATATCATTGAATCTTATAAATGCTGGCTAAATTCATAAAATCCCAAAAAAACCATGTAGCACAAATAGCTAAAGAAGTGTTTTTTATTTATAACATAATGAAACCAATAAATAAGATATTATATAACATTGAAATCCATTCACGCAAAATATGATTTAATCTTTCCTTAATATACTTTTTAGGAAAACACACTTTATTGCGAATCGTAAAAAGTATAATTTTACCTCATTCCATAACACTTTCTTACTTTAAATATTAAACCATAACTAGCGCATTACTTATTCAACAGGATGCTGAATAACAGAATGACTAACAGGGAATTATAACATGACACTAAAGTTAAACCTGTGTGCTATTTCACTAGCATGTTTGGCCCCGCTCTGCCACGCAAATATGTCCGTCTATCCCATGTCAGTTGATATGAACGATCAAGGCGAAAGCAGCGTGCGTGTTATTTCTCGCTCCAGCGATGTGCAATATATTAAGACGTCAATTCTTAATATTACCGGTATCGGCACAACCCAAGAAAAAGAAACTGAAATTAAAAATGGCGATCCTACCGCGATTGTCGTTATGCCTCCCAAATTCGCCCTCCCCGCTGGCGCCACTAAAATGGTACGACTGGTCGCAATGGAGCCGGTAAAGGAAGAGACAACTTACCGTGTGAAGTTCGAGGCAGTACCGCAGCTTGATGACCCGCTTGAAGGGACTCAAAATACCAAGTCGCAATTAACCATTAATCTTATCTGGGGTGTACTCGTCAGCGTCCCACCAGAAAACCCGCAGCTAAAAATCAACCTGCTTGCCGATGGAAAAATAACAAACACCGGTAACCAGCGTTTTAAAATATTAAAAATAGGATTGTGTAAAAAATCACAATCAGACAAAGACTGTGCATGGCAGGATGTTGGTAATAATATTTACCCACGCGCTAGCTATGTACCTAAAAACATATTGAATTACGACCGGGTCGTTGTTCAGTATTGGAACTGGATTGACAAGTCAAAGCACTCGCAGGACTTCCCAATTCATTAATCAGTAGTTTATTACATGGAATATAAGTAAATGAAATCAGTTATCTCTAAATCCTTACTCGCTTTGGCAATGGTTTCTGTAATGGGTTCTGCAATGGCAGTACAGAAAGATATTACCGTTACTGCAACCGTTGATGCCGCGCTGGATATGACTCAGGTTGATAACTCTGCGCTGCCAAAAAACGTTGATATGCAGTATATCCCAGGCACCGGTCTGGTTCCTTACCAGCTGCAGACCAAAATCTGGGCAAATGACGTGACTAAAGATGTCATGATGCAGTTGACCAGCGATGCCGTTCTGGTTAACAGCCTGGGTGGTGACACCGTTCCGATGACCGTTTCCTGGGGCGGCGAAGCGCTGTCTACTACTGCGGTAACTCTGGCAGCAAAAGAACTGTTCCCGAATGCTGATACCGCACTGAAAACAGGTTCTGTAGCTAAAGCCCTGCAGATCGCACAGACCACGCAGGAACCTCTGACTACCGGTACCTATCAGGGTATTGTCAGCATCTATCTGTACCAGAACGCCGGCACTATCTAATTTTTACTGCAATAAACCCAATGAACCGAAGAAAAGTCTTCGGTTCATTTTTTACTATATCAAGGAAGATGATTGAGTAATGAAAAAATCAATTCTTGGGCTATTAATCTTTTCCATACTCAATGTCGCTCATGCACGTACAGACTCAATTCCACCAGGATTTGAAGCCATCGTGCAGGGCCAGCAGGAATATATTGACGTCTATCTTGCAGGACGCAATCTGGGTAAGTTTTACGCCACCGTGAACCTTGATACCGTTAAGTTTGAACAGCCCCAAAAGATTATCACCGCAATGGCCCTGGGTAACGATCAAGATCGTATCAAAACCGTTGTAGCAAAACTCAGCCAGCCTCTTGAACGTCACGGTGAACTTGCCTGTTCGACGGTAAACAGCGGCGCTGGTTGCGGTTATCTCACCACTAACGACGTCGCACTGATTTATAATGACGAGCAGAACGCCGTCAATCTCTTCTTAAATAAAGAGTGGTATCCCGACAGCACCCAAACCGCTCTCTATCTGAAAGCGAGCCAGGATGATGATATCGTTAACGCGTTCATCCATCAGCAGGATATTAACGTCGCCATCCAGGACGATTTTAAATCGGCATATCTGCAAGGTACGGGCGCATTAGGCATCACCGATAACAGCTACATTGGCGGTTACTGGAGCCTGAATGGCAACGAGAGCGATGGTGAAACCGAGACTGATGTTGACGTCAGCGAACTGTACTATCGCTATGATCTCATGAGCCGCTTTTACGTTCAGGGCGGGCGAATGGATAGCCGCAGCCTGTTTAATCTTGATGGCGGTAACTTTAATTTCACCTTCCTGCCGCTTGACGCCTTTGACGGGGTTCGCGCAGGATCGACCTTGAGCTATCTCAACCGCGAACAGGCGGGCCAGGGCACACCGGTCAACGTATTGCTTTCGCGCAGCTCACGCGTTGATGCCTATCGCGATAACCAACTGCTCGGTTCGTTTTACTTAAACGGCGGCAATCAGTCACTCGACACCAGCTCGTTCCCGTCAGGGAGCTACACCCTTCAGCTGAAAATTTATGAAAGCAATCAGCTTGCCCGTACTGAAGTGGTTCCTTTTACCAAAACGGGGAGCATAACGGACGGCCATGCCCAGTGGTTTATCCAGGCGGGTAAACTGGCGGATGACTCCAGTTCATCAACAAGCTATAGCGATGACGGTTCCACCTCTGCCCAGGCTGGCGTGCGGCTTCCGGTAACGGCACAAAGCGAGCTGATGCTCGGCGTGGCCTCGGTAGACAATAACTTTTCTGCGGAAGTTAACGGTCATATCACCCCGGCACTGGGTGCTTTGGGTGATATGGATCTGCAAACCGGCTTTTTCTATAACGACCAGGGTGGCCGCGGTAACATGCAGCAGCTCAACTGGCGGGTGGAGAACTTGCCCTCACTGAACTTGTACCGAAAAGATACTAGCGGCGGTCAGTGTTCCGGCGATACTGATTCTGAAGATTACGATCTCAACTGTTTTGAAAGCATCAGCGCAGGTCTATCACAAAACATATTAAGCTGGAGCCTTTCCTTAAACTGGAACCGCACTCGCAACCATGCGGACTATCGCACGCGCTGGGACAACGACGAAGACTTTAGTGATAACTATTTCAACCAGGCAAGCGCTAATTCCACCTCAGATACTATCCAGTTTAGCGCCTCACGCTCTTTCAGCCTGACTAGCTGGATCCTGAACACCAACCTCGGCGTATTTACGCGTAACAACAACGACAGCACCGGCAACGATAACGGTGCCTACTTTATGTTTACCTTCAGTGAGATGCCGCGCCAGGATAATAACGCGCGCAGCCGTAGCACCACCATCGGTGCCGATTATCGCACTAGTAAAAACAGTAGCGACCAGACATCCTGGAATCTGTCACGCACCTGGTATGACGATAACGTCAACCATAAAGAAGTGGGTGTGAGCCTTGGCGGTATTAATACTGATACCCTCGACAGCGGCGTCAACGGTCGTATTGATGGTCTGTATGGCAACCTCAGCGCCTATCTCACCGACAGCTACGACACGCAGGACCGCGATCACAGTACCGCCTTTACCGGCAGCTACAGCTCCACGCTTGCCGTCAGCCGCCACGGGGTGCAGGTTGGCCGCGCGGGTAACGGTGACCCATCGGCAGCCGTGCTAATCGCGGTGAAAAAAATGGACGACACCGATGCCGATGATTTGTCCGTGGATGCCACCACAAATGGCAGTAAAGCCAGCCTGACCGGCGATGAATCGGTCCTGTTCCCTTACACCGGTTATGAAATGGGTTACGTCGACGTCAACGACAGCGCACGTAAAAACCAGACCGGTACCACCAACCTGATTACCGGTTCAGGTAAACAGAGCCTGATGTTGCTGCCAGGTAAACTGCGCTATCGCGAGGTGTCCGCTACCTTTAACTACAACTATATTGGCCGACTGCTGCTGCCGGAAGCGCTGAAAAAATATCCAGTCATTGGGGTAAACAGTGCGATGTTGCTGATGGCAGATGACGGTGGGTTCACGCTGGAAATGCAGAGCTCTTCACGCGATCTGTACGTATTGGCTGGTCAGTCATTCCTGAAATGCCCACTGAAGGTACTGAAGAAACGCGCCAGCATTCGCTTTGCCGGAGATATTCAATGCTCTGTGGTGACCTACGATCAGTTGCCTTCGCCAATTCAGGTACAGGCACAGCTTAAGCAATCACAGCGCAGACAAGCGCTAGAAACCGCACAAAGGGAGAGTGTGCAATGATGAAAATCACGATGTTATTAATCCTGTGCGGCGCACTCATTAGCGGTTCTGCCAGCGCCGATACCTATACCGGGCCAACCCCTAATGTAACAGCCACACAAGATTATGTTCTCCCTTCAGGGGCACCAGCAGATTATTACCTTTGGAAAGACGATTACATTGGTGCCTATGGGTATAGCTTATCATTCGGTACCTATACATGCGCATATGCAGATATTCAGCAAACATGTACCCACCAGAGCAACTCATCGACTATCAGCATAATAGTCAAAGAAAAGCGTAGCGGAATGAGCCATGTTTTAAAATTGCAGGCTTATCTACAAGGACTGATTTACGATACAACAGACCCAAGTCAGTCATTTACGTGTGGGGGTCACAGACCACTCAATTTCGGATACCAAGCAACTTGTAGTTCAATTAGTGCAAACTCCAGAACATTGACGGTCTGGATACCCCAGGACGAGATGAATAGCTTACCCATTGGCGGCGTGTGGGAAGGCCAGCTTAAAGTTGGTTTTAACAAAGCTGGTACCGTTGTGAATTACTCTGCTGACATAGTTTTGAAAGGCAAAGCCACCGGTAAACAGGATATCTACTTCCCGGAATTTAACGGTGCCAACCCACTGGTACAACTCGACCTGCACCCGACCGGATCGGTCACCAGCAATAGCTATGTTGAAGATGTCACGACGCTCGATATGTGTCTGTACGACGGCTTCAACTCCAACAGTGACAGCATGGAGCTGTCATTTAGAGATGAAGGCAAAACGGCGGCGGCTCGGAAAGACGGCTATTTCTCCATCTATAACACCGCCACGGGCGGAACAGATGAAGCCGAACGAGTCGATTACCGCGTGGAAATGTTCGATCCTCACAGCAAAGGCTGGAGAACGGTTAAAAACAACGATTCCTTCACTCTACAAGCCGGAGAAAACGGTCAGGATCAAGTACGTCCGGTACGACTACCGTCGATTACCTATCCTGTCCTTTGCTCCCCTGCACCGCTGCGGCTGATTGTGGATAAATTCCGCGTCACCGACAAAGCCGCCGGATACTATAAAGGCGTACTGACCGTGGAATTTAGCCCCAGCCTGAACAGCATCTAACAACGCGCTTATCCGGCCTGCCCCATAATGTAGGCCGGATAAGTGCAAGCGCCATCCGGCACCCCAGCATTAAGAAAGCATAAACTCCACCGCATCCGCCGCATGAATCGCCGCCGTATCAAACACCGGTAGTGGGCTTAATTCTGCTGGCACTAGCAGACCAATCTCGGTACAACCAAAAATCACCCCTTGCGCTCCCTGGCTCGCCAGTTCACCTATCACACACAGGTAATAATCACGCGACGCATCGCTGAACTCGCCAAGGCATAGCTCTTCAAAAATTATCCGGTTAATTTTCAGGCGTACGTCTTGTTCGGGAATCAAGGTGCTAATACCAAATTCATCCTGTAGGCGTCCACGGTAAAAATCCTGCTCCATGGTATAGCGCGTACCCAGCAGCGCCACGTTGTTCATATTCAGTTGACTGATGGCACGCCCCGTCGCATCGGCAATATGCAGGAACGGTACGTCACACGCCGTTTCAATCGCTTCGGCGACCTTGTGCATGGTGTTAGTACACAGCACGATGCCTTCAGCACCCGCCTGCTGTAACCCGACCGCCGCACGCGCCAGAATTTCTCCCGCCTGCTGCCAGTCCCCGCGCGACTGGCAGGCTTCAATCTCATGAAAATCCACGCTGTGCAGTAGGATCTGCGCCGAATGCAGGCCACCCAATCGCTGTTTTACGCCTTCGTTAATCAAGCGATAATAAGGAATGGTCGATTCCCAGCTCATACCACCTAACAGACCGATCGTTTTCATCATTTTCCCCGCGTTCGTTACCGTCATGCCAGTGAAGCAAAGATGTGATCAACTTTCCACATCTGTGAGCAAGCGTTTCTTTTTTACTCTTTCTGATATAAATTTAATGAAACATTGTTTCAACATACTACAGGACTGCCGGATGTTTATTTTTCATAAAGAAACCACCCTTGAAGATTTGGGCAATGGCGTGAGCCGCCGCATTCTGGCTCACGATGGCAAAATGATGGCCGTTGAAGTCAACTTTGAACAAGGCGCAGTTGGCCCAATGCACTGCCACCCGCACGAGCAGCTAACCTACGTGCTGTCAGGTGAATTTGAATTTACCATTGGCGAAGAAAAGCATGTCGTGCGCGCCGGTGACACGTTATATAAACAGCCCAATATTATGCACGGCTGCGTGTGTTTAAAGCCGGGAACATTACTGGATACCTTCACACCGGTACGTGAAGACTTCCTGAAAAAATAATGTCCCCTTTTATTTCAAGCCTTCCTTAGTGGAAGGCTTTTTTATGCCCGCAATAGCATTGTTAGCATGTTAATAATATAACTTTCATTACTTTAACCCGCCCAAAAAGCTGCCATACATGTCGTCATAACCCATAGAAATCCGGCAGGAATTTTTAAAATATGACGCGCACCTCACCTATTTGAAACGCCGTTTCGACTTTGATCACATTTCCATCATTATGTGAATGACGTAGAAACAAATCGCAATAAAATAAATTAAAACGACGTTTTACAAATCAAGAACGGCGGTTCATTCATGTTGATCGTTAGGATGACAACCGGTTAATGACAACATTAAAAGCATTGTATATCAATCATTAACAGGGAGTATTGGTATCGCAAACAGACACAGAACGCCGACACACCGGGCATCCAGAGAGTATGTCCGGTTCGTTACAACCGAATCCGTATTAAACCATTACTCGCCAGGTAGGTATGTATGAATGAAAACAGAATGCTGGGATTGGCGTGGATATCACCCTATATCATAGGGTTGATAATCTTTACCGCCTTCCCATTCGTTTCATCTTTCTTCCTCAGTTTTACTGAGTATGACTTGATGAGTCCGCCGGTGTTTAACGGCATCGAGAACTATCGCTACATGCTGACAGAAGATGCTCTCTTCTGGAAATCCATGGGCGTGACGTTCGCCTACGTATTTTTGACAATCCCATTGAAACTGGCATTTGCATTAGGGATTGCGTTTGTTCTTAACTTTAAATTACGCGGTATCGGCTTCTTCCGTACGGCTTACTATATTCCGTCCATCCTCGGTAGCTCCGTGGCTATCGCCGTGCTGTGGCGTGCGCTGTTTGCCATCGACGGTCTGCTGAACAGCTTTATCGGTGTATTAGGCTTTGACCCGGTTAACTGGCTGGGTGAACCCTCGCTGGCACTGATGTCCGTGACCCTGCTGCGCGTCTGGCAGTTTGGCTCCGCGATGGTTATCTTCCTCGCGGCGTTGCAAAACGTCCCGCAGTCTCAGTACGAAGCGGCAATGATCGATGGCGCATCCAAATGGCAGATGTTTATGAAAGTCACCGTGCCGTTGATTACGCCGGTTATCTTCTTCAACTTCATCATGCAGACCACACAGGCATTCCAGGAGTTTACTGGCCCGTACGTGATAACCGGCGGCGGACCAACCTACTCCACCTACCTGTTCTCCCTGTACATCTACGACACGGCCTTCAAGTACTTTGACATGGGCTACGGCGCGGCGCTGGCCTGGGTATTGTTCCTGGTTGTTGCGATCTTTGCGGCCATTGCCTTCAAGTCTTCGAAATACTGGGTGTTCTATTCCGCCGATAAGGGAGGCAAAAATGGCTGATATCCAACAAATCTCTGAAGCTCAGAGCATCGCTGAGCGTGAAGTTGCCCGCACCCTGCGTCGGGAAAAAATTAACGCGGCCATCCGCTACGTGATCCTGCTGTTGGTAGGGCTGCTGATGCTGTACCCGCTGGTGTGGATGTTCTCGGCCTCGTTCAAACCGAACCACGAGATCTTCACCACCCTGAGCCTGTGGCCTGCAAACGCCACCTGGGATGGCTTCGTCAACGGCTGGAAAACCGGTACCGAATACACCTTCGGCCATTACATGCTGAACACCTTTAAGTATGTGATTCCGAAAGTCATCCTGACCATTATCTCTTCCACCATCGTGGCATACGGCTTTGCCCGCTTCGAGATCCCATGGAAGAAATTCTGGTTCGCCACGCTCATCACCACCATGCTGCTGCCAAGCACCGTCTTGCTGATCCCGCAGTACCTGATGTTCCGTGAAATGGGCATGCTGAACAGCTATATGCCGCTGTACCTGCCGCTGGCCTTCGCCACGCAAGGGTTCTTTGTCTTCATGCTGATTCAGTTCCTGCGCGGCGTACCGCGTGACATGGAAGAAGCGGCGCAGATTGACGGCTGTAACTCCTTCCAGGTGCTGTGGTACGTGGTGGTGCCGATTCTGAAACCGGCCATCATCTCTGTCGCTCTGTTCCAGTTCATGTGGTCAATGAACGACTTTATCGGGCCGCTGATTTATGTCTACAGCGTGGATAAATACCCGATTGCACTGGCGCTGAAAATGTCCATCGACGTTACCGAAGGTGCGCCGTGGAACGAAATTCTGGCAATGGCGAGTATCTCCATTCTGCCATCCATCATTGTGTTCTTCCTGGCACAACGCTACTTCGTACAGGGCGTTACCAGCAGCGGAATTAAAGGTTAAGAGGGAAATATCATGGCTGAAGTGATTTTTAATAAACTGGAAAAAGTGTACTCCAACGGCTTCAAAGCGGTACATGGTATCGACCTGAAAATTGCAGAAGGGGAATTCATGGTGATTGTCGGGCCATCCGGCTGCGCCAAGTCCACCACCCTGCGTATGCTGGCCGGTCTGGAAACCATCAGCGGCGGCGAAGTGCGTATCGGCGAGAAGATTGTGAACAATCTGGCACCGAAGGAGCGCGGGATTGCGATGGTATTCCAGAACTATGCGCTGTACCCGCACATGACGGTGCGTGAGAACCTGGCGTTCGGCCTGAAGCTAAGCAAAATGCCGAAGGCACAGATTGATGCCCAGGTAAACGAAGCAGCGAAGATCCTCGAACTGGAAGAACTGCTGGAGCGCCTGCCTCGCCAGCTCTCCGGTGGTCAGGCACAGCGTGTGGCCGTTGGCCGTGCGATTGTGAAGAAACCGGACGTGTTTCTGTTCGACGAACCGCTGTCCAACCTTGATGCCAAACTGCGTGCCTCAATGCGTATCCGTATTTCCGACCTGCACAAGCAGTTGAAGAAATCCGGCAAGCCGGCCACCACCGTGTACGTGACCCACGATCAGACCGAAGCGATGACCATGGGTGACCGCATCTGCGTGATGAAACTGGGTCACATCATGCAGGTTGATACCCCGGATAACCTGTACCACAAGCCGAAAAATATGTTCGTGGCTGGCTTTATCGGCGCACCGGAGATGAACATTCGCCCCTGCAAGTTGGTGGAACAAGAGGGACGTCTGCACATTGCCATCGGCAATGAAACCATGCCGTTGAACGACGAAAAGCAGGAGAAAGTCTCTTCTTATGTCGGTCAGGATGTCTTCTACGGCATCCGTCCGGAATTCGTCGACGTCGCCGAAGAGCCTTTTGCCGAAGGCAACTGTAGTGGCGAAATGGTACGCGTGGAAAACATGGGCCATGAATTCTTTGTTTACCTGAAAGTGGCAGATTACGAACTGACTGCTCGCATCCCTTCAGATAAAGCTAAGCCAATGATTGATAAAGGTCTTAACCGCAAGGTGCATTTCAAGTTCGATATAAATAAATGTCATCTCTTTGACGCAAAAACTGAAAAGAACATCTCTCTCTAATGGAGTTATAAAAATGAAAAAAGTGCTTTTAAGCGCCGCTATCTCCGCCACTCTGGGCCTGACCGCGCTGCCTTCTATGGCAAAGGATGTTGATTTACGTATGTCCTGGTGGGGGGGCAATGGCCGCCACCAGGTCACGCTGAAAGCGTTAGAAGAGTTTCACAAGCTGAACCCGGATATCACCGTCAAAGCCGAATATACCGGCTGGGATGGTCACTTATCCCGCCTGACCACGCAGATTGCGGGCGGTACCGAGCCGGATGTGATGCAAACCAACTGGAACTGGCTGCCGATTTTCTCGAAAAATGGCGACGGTTTTTACGACTTGAACAAAATGAAGGACGTGATCGACTTAAGCCAGTTCGATCCAAAAGAACTGCAGTCCACTACCGTTAACGGCAAGCTGAACGGGATCCCCATTTCCGTCACCGCGCGCGTGTTCTACTTTAACGATGAAACCTGGAAAAAAGCGGGCGTTGAATACCCGAAAACCTGGGATGAGTTGATGGCTGCGGGCAAAACGTTCGAAAGCAAGCTCGGCAAACAGTACTACCCGGTGGTACTGGAGCATCAGGACACGCTGGCGCTGCTGAACTCGTACATGATCCAGAAGTACAACATTCCAGCCGTAGATGAAAAGACCAAGAAATTCTCCTACTCCAAAGAGCAGTGGGTTGAGTTCTTCCAGACCTATAAAAAGCTGGTTGATAGCCACGTAATGCCAGACACCAAATACTATGCGTCGTTTGGTAAGAGCAACATGTATGAAATGAAGCCGTGGATCCAGGGCGAATGGGGTGGAACCTACATGTGGAACTCCACCATTAACAAGTATTCAGATAACCTGAAGCCACCGGCGAAGCTGGATCTGGGTAGCTACCCGATGATGGAAGGTGCCACGGACGCAGGGCTGTTCTTTAAACCTGCGCAGATGCTGTCTATTGGCAAATCCACGAAAAATCCGGAAGCCGCCGCGAAAGTGATTAACTTCCTGCTGAACAGCAAAGAAGGTGTCGAAACGCTGGGTCTGGAGCGCGGCGTGCCGCTGAGTAAAGCAGCCGTTGAAATCCTGACGCAAAACGGCACCATCAAAGAAAACGATCCGTCCGTCGCTGGGTTACGTCTGGCGCAGTCGCTGCCAACCAAACTCACCGTGTCGCCATACTTTGATGACCCGCAGATCGTGGCGCAGTTCGGTACGTCACTGCAGTACATCGACTACGGTCAGAAAACCGTGGAAGAAGCTGCTGCAGACTTCCAGCGTCAGGCTGAACGTATCCTGAAACGCGCGATGCGCTAAATAAAAAGCCGGGTGGCGGCTTCGCCCTACCCGGCCAATGCGAACCTGTCGGCCCGGTAAGCGAAATCCGCCACCGGGCATTAACATTACACGCCGATGTTCCGCAACTTCTCTCCCGCCATCAGTTTGCGTTCGATATGTTCCAGGGTGACGTTTTTGGTTTCAGGAATAAGCCAGAACGTAATACCAATGAATACGACATTCAGCGCGGTATAAAGCCAGAATGTACCGGCCGCGCCAATACTGTCGAGCAGCGTCAGGAACGTTGCCCCGATGATCATATTCGACACCCAGTTGGTGGTGGTGGAACAAGTGATACCAAAGTCACGGCATTTCAGCGGCTGAATTTCCGAGCACAGGATCCACACCACCGGTGCGGCGCTCATCGCATAGCCGGCGATACACATCATGGTCATGCCGACGGACAGCCACGATAACCCGCGGGATGCCGTGCCGTTATCAAACTGCATCAGGCAGTAGCCCAGCACCAATGTTCCCAGCGCCATCACGGTAAAACCAATTTTCAGCGCCGGTTTACGCCCGGCTTTATCGACGGTAAAGACGGCGATAAACGTAGCAAACATAAAGGTTAAGCCAACCACCAGGGTGGCAATCATCTGCTGTTCTGTGGTGGTAAAGCCCGCCATCTTAAAAATCCGCGGCGCGTAGTACATGATGATGTTCATCCCGGTGAACTGCTGCATCGCCTGCAGCAACATACCGAGGAAAACCGCACGACGCACGTTACTGTTGATCTTAAACAGCGCCCATCCGCCCTGCTTTAGCTTCAGGCTTTCGCGGATGTCATTCAGTTCATCGCGGGCTTTTTCCGAGGTATCTCGCAGCATACGCAGCACTTCTTCAGCTTCAATATGACGCCCTTTTTGTGCCAGCCAGCGCGGGCTGTTCGGTAAAAACACCACCAGAACAATCAGCACCACCGCAGGCAGGGCCAGCACGCCGAGCATAGCCCGCCAGTTGCCGGTGTAGCTGAACGCCGTATCGGATAAAAAGGCCAGCACAATGCCCAGCGTGACCATCAGCTGGTACATGCTGATCATTTTTCCGCGCACGTTTTCACTGGCCATTTCTGAGAGATAAAGCGGCGCGGTATAGGAAGCAATCCCGACGGCAACCCCCAGTACTACCCGGGCGGCGATCAGAAGCTCAACGCTTGTCGCGAATGCCGATCCCAACGATCCGAGAACAAAGAGGATTGCCCCGACCATCAGACTGTATTTTCGTCCGAGGCGGAAAGAGAGCCAGCCATTGAACAGTGCGCCAATTGCCGCACCCAGCATCATGCTGCTGACTACCCACTCCTGCAAACGACTGCTTAGCGCAAAGTGTTCAGTGATAAACGGCAGCGAACCCGCGATCACCCCAATATCCAGACCAAATAATAATCCTGCGACAGCAGCGGAAACTGAGACAAACAGATTCATACGTCGCGTGTCGCGCATTGCGCGCGGTGCTAAAGCAGCATCATGATTAATTGAGACCATTTTTTCCTGCCAGAAACAGAGTAAGACATAAAACTGAAAATAAGGGATCCCTTGCCAGGGGCGTCAGGCTGGAAACGGCATAGTTATGGATAAAATAGCTAGCCCATACCGTTATGTGATGGACATTACAATTTTAAAATTTATAGATAATTACTCAATAAAATTTAATACACTGATATTAAAGAGTATTAAATATTACCGTTTCATACATATGAAATTATTTATGGATTAATTTATAACCATAATATGGATTAAAATAACTTAAAACCAAAAAAAACCTGCCGTTGGCAGGTTTTTTAATACTGGAGAGGGAATTAACGCGCCAGCCAGCCGCCGTCTACTGCAACGGTATAACCATTGATGTAGTCAGATGCGCTGGAGGCCAGGAATACGATTGGCCCCTTCAGATCGTCAGGCAGACCCCAACGGCCTGCCGGGATACGATCGAGGATTTCTGCGCTACGCTGCTCATCAGCACGCAGCTGTTGCGTGTTGTTGGTCGCCATGTAGCCCGGTGCAATCGCATTGACGTTGATGTTGTGTTTTGCCCACTCGTTCGCCATCAGGCGGGTTACGCCCATCACGCCGCTTTTTGATGCGGTGTAAGACGGCACGCGGATGCCACCCTGGAAGGAGAGCATAGAGGCTATGTTAATAATTTTCCCGCCGTTGCCCTGCGCGATGAAGTGCTTCGCCGCCGCCTGGGACATAAAGAATACGCTCTTAATGTTCAGGTTCATGACGTCGTCCCAGTCTTTTTCGCTGAAATCGATCGCATCATCACGACGAATAAGACCCGCATTGTTCACCAGAATATCGATATGGCCGAATTCTGCCACCGCGCGCTCCAGCAGTGCCGGAATACCGTCAATCTGACGCAGGTCGGCAGTCAGGCTTAAAAAGCGACGGCCCAGGGCAGTAACACGTTCGATAGTTTCTGTCGGCTCAACAATGTTGATACCCACGATATCGCAGCCCGCTTCCGCCAGACCCAGCGCCATACCCTGGCCCAGACCGGTGTCACAACCTGTCACAACGGCGACTTTACCTTCAAGAGAGAATGCATTCAAAATCATTGTTAATCCTTATTTTTTATAGTGCCCATCACCGACAGGCTGAGTGGCCGCCCGCGACTAGCGCAGATCTTTTACTGCAACGTGATCCATGTCATCAAAGACCTGGTTTTCGCCGACCATACCCCAAATAAACGTATAGGCTTTTGTGCCCACGCCAGAGTGGATAGACCAGCTTGGAGAAATAACAGCCTGCTCGTTGTGCATCACAATATGGCGCGTTTCCTGAGGCTGCCCCATCATGTGGAATACACAGGTGTCTTCTTCCATATTGAAGTAGAAATAGACTTCCATGCGGCGTTCATGGGTATGGCACGGCATGGTATTCCACAGGTTACCCGGCGCCAGTTCAGTCAGACCCATGCTCAACTGGCATGTTTCCAGAACATCCGGCACAAAGTATTTGTTGATGGTACGGCGGTTACTGGTGAGATCATCGCCCAGCGTCACCGGCGCAACGTCTGCTGGCGTGACTTTTTTGGTTGGGTACGCGGTGTGTGCCGGTGCACAGTTGTAGTAAAACTTCGCCGGAGTTGCCGCATCAAGGCTGGCAAACACCACTTCTTTGGCACCTTTACCGACATACAGCGCGTCGCGGTGACCGATTTCATAGCATTGACCATCGACGGTAATCGTGCCCGGACCACCGATGTTGATCACGCCCAGCTCACGGCGTTCGAGGAAATACGTTACGCCCAGCTGTTTGCCAACTTCACCACCAACGGAAACGGTTTTGGCCACCGGCATAATCCCGCCGACAATAATACGGTCGATGTGGCTGTAAACCATGGTGTATTCGTCTGCGACAAATACCTGTTCTACCAAAAATTCGTTACGCAGCGCCTGGGTGTCCAGGGTTTTAGCATGCGCACTGTGGATACTTTGTCTTACGTCCACATTTACCTCCAGTGATAAATTGACCGTGAATACGTTATCGGATAGCGAAACGTCGTTCCGTTTTTCCTAATGCGTTAATGATATCTCTCCCGGAACGCGTTTTCAATTACAACTAAAACGATGTTTCACTTTTTCTGCATCTTATTATCAAAAGTGTAGTTGCGATCACGCTAGCGACGGAAAATCGGCAGATAACAAAAAACAACTGGATTTAAAAACCATATAAAACAGATAGATGTAAAATAATAAGAAATGATAACTCCATGGAGGTAGAGATAAAGCATTCAACAACCTCTCGCCGCAGAAATGCTTTCTTATGCTTTTTGTTACAAATTGCGTCATCAATCACACATGATGAAACACTGTTTTGATAAATTATCACTTGGTTTTTAAATTCATCATAAATCTGGGTGCTGACGCAGATTGCTGAAATCCTGCGTACGGTAAAAGGAGTGCATTATGGCTAAAGGCATGCGGGTCAAGCTGAACTATGAGATCAGCCGCGATCCGGATACAGGCGTGGAAGTCACCCGACTGACCCCACCGGAAGTAACCTGTCATCGAAACTATTTCTATCAGAAATGCTTCTTTAATGATGGCAGTCACCTGCTGTTCGCCGGTGAGTTTGATGGTCACTGGAACTACTATTTACTGGATCTTGCCAAAGCCGAAGCCGTTCAGTTGACCGAAGGCGCAGGTGATAATACCTTCGGCGGTTTTTTATCGCCGGACGACAGCGCCCTCTACTATGTCAAAAACGACCGCACCCTACTGGAAGTGAATCTCAAGACGTTGGCAGAACGCGAAGTGTACCGCGTGTCTGATGACTGGGTGGGCTACGGTACCTGGGTTGCCAACAGCGACTGTACAAAACTGGTCGGTATCGAAATTGCTAAAAGCGACTGGACACCGTTAAACAGCTGGCAGCTGTTCCATGACTTCTTCCATAAAGGCCCGCACTGCCGACTGCTGCGCGTCGATTTACGTACCGGCGACAGCGCGGTGATTCACGAAGAGAAAAACTGGCTGGGTCATCCGATTTACCGTCCGTTCGACGATAACACCGTCGCTTTCTGCCATGAAGGTCCGCACGATCTGGTCGATGCACGAATGTGGCTGGTCAATGAAGACGGCAGTAACGTGCGTAAAGTTAAAGATCATGCGCAGGGTGAAAGTTGCACCCATGAATTTTGGGTCCCGAACGGCTCGGCGCTGGTCTATGTCTCGTACCTGAAAGGTCAGCAAGGACGCACCATCTCCAGCTACAATCCTGATACCGGCGTTAATGAAGCCGTAATGTTAATGCCTGCCTGCTCGCATTTAATGAGCAATTTTGATGGTACATTGCTGGTCGGCGATGGTTCAGGTACACCGGTAGACGTGAAGGATACTGGCGGTTACACCATCGATAACGACCCTTATCTGTATGGATTTGATGTAGCGAAGAAAAGCTGTTTCCGCATCGCACGCCACGATACTTCCTGGGCTACCGTGGCAAACAGCCGTCAGGTCACCCACCCGCATCCGTCGTTTACACCAGACGATCGCGCGGTACTTTTTAGCTCAGACAAAGATGGCAAACCGGCGTTGTACATTGCCAAACTGCCCGAGCAGCCAGAACTGTTTCAACTGTAGTCCCCGAAATGATTGTGCCCTGTTTTTAATTTAATGTTTCTGTAACTGGCCTTGCCCTCCTCGCGGAGGGCTTTTTTTATTAATAGAAAAGCTCAAGACTATAAATAATAAGCAGCAGAAAACCCCGGCCAACATCTCCGGGGTATTTCGCCAGCTATTGATGGTATTTAGAAAGAATAGGCGACGCCCATACGGAAACGAGTTTGACGCTCATCCGTTGTTTTCACACCCACGTTCCCGACTTCAACATACGGTGCCCAGTTTTTATCCCACTTATAGGCTAACTTGGCATTATATTCATTGGAGTAGGTTTTATTATTATTACGCGCGACACCTTCGGTGCTTTTGGCGTAAACATAGTTCAGCTCAGTACGCCAGTCACCCAGCACAAAACCAACCCACGCATCCCCACGGTTTACCTTATCATCTTCTTTATTGGAGCTTGAAGGATAGCGTGTATATTCATAACGATAGCGGGTAGCTACATAGAAACCATTCTCAAAACTGTACTGCAGGTGCAGGTTCGGTTTGTAGATGGTGCGGCTGTCATTACTTTCAAGTGTCAGACCTGGCGTTACCGCAATATTGCTGGTTGCTTTCCAACGCCAGTTAATTGAGTCTTCATGACCGTTACCCACTACATCAGCAAAAGGCTGGTCAGCTTTATCACCGCCCGATTTCCATTTTGCTTCAACGGTAAAACCTAAACCATTTTCAAAACGATGCGACACCGACACGCGATCAGCATTAGACCCGCTATCAATATATTCATGTCGTAAGTCAACGGTGACAGCCTGCGCTGCAAATGACGCACCAATTAAAGACGCAAGCACCAGAGTGTTCTTAAACATATGCTACCCTCAAATTAAAATGATGTTCCTTTTTTATGGAATTGCATTTTATTTTTTTAACACCACTATTTTAGTGATCATGATCGTAATTATTTGTTTCAAAAAAAATGGACAACAACAGCGTGATGAATATCAAACAAAAATCATCTAAAAACCCGAAAACAAAGATCATGATCACGGTTCATTTTATTTAAAATGAATGGCAGAAGTATTAATCACAACAATTTGCATTAAAAACAATGAGATACAACAAAACACGCAGTTAATAACGCAAGTTATATTACCTGTGATAATTATACACTTTTATATTATTAATTAAGTTATAAGCGAAAAGGGTAAATCAGAGGAAGGATTTTGCTTCAGAGTTTTTCTGAATAGATTTTACTTATTTCAAAATATAACAGGTGAGCGCTGTCACATTTGCATGGACAGCGCGGCAGGAAGGCGTATTTGAGAGGATTAATTTAGAGCGGATCAGTCACGTTCGATGGCCAGCGCCACACCCTGACCGCCGCCGATGCACAGCGTTGCCAGACCTTTATGCGCCCGGCGTTTCACCATTTCATGGACCAGTGAAACCAGAATACGGCAGCCGGACGCCCCAATCGGATGACCGAGCGCAATGGCCCCACCGTTCACATTCACCCGGCGTTCATCCCACTCCAGCATTTTGCCGACAGAAAGCGCCTGCGCGGCAAACGCTTCGTTGGCTTCGATAAGATCAACATCCGCCAATTGCCAGCCAACTCGTTCCAGGCAACGTCGCGTCGCGTACACCGGCGCAATGCCCATCAACGCAGGATCAACCCCGACGCTGGCAAAGGCACGAATGCGCGCCAGCACGGGTAAGTTCAGCTCTTGGGCCTTGGCTTCGCTCATCATCATCACGGCAGCAGCACCATCGTTTATTGATGACGCGTTACCCGCCGTAACGGACCCCAAACGATCAAAGGTAGGATCCAGACGCGCCAGCCCTTCTGCGCTGGCATCGGTTCTCGGCTGTTCATCGGTATCCACCACTATCGATTGCCCGTTACGCTGAGTGACCACGGGCACAATTTCATCTTTAAACCGCCCAGCATCGATCGCCATACGCGCTTTGTGTTGCGAGTGAAGCGCGTAGGCATCCTGTAATTCACGGCTGATACCGTATTCCCGCGCCAGGTTTTCCGCGGTAACGCCCATGTGATAATCGTTGAAAGCATCCCACAAGCCGTCGTGCACCAGGCTATCGACCAGTTGACTATTACCGAGTTGCGCCCCGGTGCGACTGTCGGTCAGGACATGTGGGGCGCGGCTCATATTCTCTTGTCCACCGGCAATCACAATGTCGGCTTCACCGCACTGGATAGCCTGCGTCGCCAGATGCAACGCCTTCAGGCCCGAGCCACAAACGTCGTTAATGGTGATGGCGGAAACGGTGTTGGGGAGTCCTCCGTTAATGGCAGACTGGCGTGCCGGATTTTGCCCTGCCCCCGCCGTGAGGACCTGACCGAGGATCACTTCATCAATAGAGTGAACATCCACCCCGGTGCGTTCCATTAACGCCCTGACCACCATACTGCCTAACTCAACGGCAGAGTGGCGTGCCAGCGTACCCTGGAAACAGCCAATCGGTGTCCTCAACGCCCCCACTATCACAACCTCTTTCATCACTACCTCAGCGCAAAATGACAGCGCAATAGTAGATGATTGTTAAGAATAGTTATCTTAGTTGTTTAAAAAATGGTGAGTTTTATCACAAAGGAAATGTGTATCATTTATCTATCATCGAAACGCCACCCTGTTGTAAGTGATCGCGTAGCCAGCTTCCCGCCACGCCAGGCGGCGATTTCTTGTTCCACAGCAGGTCGATAGAAATAGCCTTTGGCCAGCCAGGCACTTTCAGCTGTACCAGCTGTTTTTCCGCAGCAAACTCCTCCACCAGCGCACAAGGCAGCGCACACCAGCCAAATCCCTGCACCGCCATACTGAGCAACAATAAATAGTTAGGCGCTGACCACACCGGACCGCGCGCCACGTTAGTGCCGCTTTCCAGATAGGTATTTAGCCGCAGCTCGCGCCAGGTACGCAGTTGCTCCCACTGCAGTTTTTCCTGCGCCGCCAGCGGGTGCGAAACCGCCACGTACAATCCCATCAAGGTTTGCATCGGCAGGCGTGTGACACCCATGTCCGTGGGGTAATCCTCGCGCGCTTCAAGGAGACCAACCTGCGCACGTCCCTTTTGCAGCAGATCGATTACGTCCTCATCTTCGCCAATCAGACATTCAAACTCGGTGTGCGGAAACAGTCGGTCAAACTGCACCATCAAATCTTCCAACACATCCGGATGCAGGGTGTCCGAAAGCACAAAAGTCAGACGTGCTTCCGTTGCACCCGACAGCGAAATCGCCGCCTCGTCCAGCCGCTCGCTGGCCGACAGAA
This sequence comes from Citrobacter sp. TBCS-14, assembly GCF_005280805.1. Taxonomy (NCBI): domain Bacteria; kingdom Pseudomonadati; phylum Pseudomonadota; class Gammaproteobacteria; order Enterobacterales; family Enterobacteriaceae; genus Citrobacter; species Citrobacter sp. TBCS-14. The sequence continues at coordinate 137,771 of NZ_SZWM01001020.1, read as the reverse complement.
TCGCCTGCACATAGCCAAGAATCCGCTTACCTTGCTCGGTGAGCGTGGGTTGACGTGAAGAGCGGTCAAACAACGCAAAGCCGAGATCGGCTTCCAGATTGGCTATCGCCGTGCTGATGGTGGACTGACTTTTGCGTAACCGCCGCGCCGCCGCAGAAAATGAGCCGCAGGAGACGGTCTCAACAAATGCCGTTAATGCTTCAGGAGAGTAGCGCATAAACTATCTACTTTATCGATGGATCCTATCTTTTAGATATCACATAAAACGATAAAATTACCACTATTCCGTTATCCGGGCATCAAAGAAGGTTTCAGATTATGCAACACGATACAGTCCAACGCCGTTCGTTAATGGAACGTATTTTTCACGCCGTCTGTTTTGAGGGTATTGCCACCGCCGTTCTCGCGCCAACCGCCGCGTGGTTGATGCAGCGCTCAGTGCTGGAAATGGGCGGATTGACCATACTTCTGGCGACCACGGCGATGATCTGGAATATCATTTATAACGCCCTGTTTGACCGCTTATGGCCGACTCACCTGGTAAAACGTACGGCTAAGGTCCGCGCATTTCACGCGTTAGGTTTTGAAAGTGGGTTTATTGTGATTGGGGTGAGCATTATGGCGTATGTGCTGAACGTCAGCCTGCTGCAAGCATTCACCCTGGAAATTGGTTTCTTCCTGTTCTTCCTGCCGTACACCATGTTTTATAACTGGGCGTATGACACATTACGCGAGCGCGTAATGAAACGTCGCCAGCAGCGCGTTACTGCCTGATAATCCAATGAATAGTCGGAATTATCTCCATTCCGGCTATTCATCCCTTCTCCCGCCCACATGCTCACACCTCCCCCAGCCCCGCTCATTTGTGGTAAATTGCGCTTCTTTTTGTTTATTTTATAGTTGATACGTTCAAATAATGTCGAAAATTTGGTCAAAAGAAGAGACTCTCTGGAGCTTCGCGTTATACGGGACTGCCGTCGGCGCAGGAACCCTTTTCCTCCCCATACAGCTGGGTTCTGCTGGCGCGGTGGTGCTGTTTATCACCGCACTCGTCGCCTGGCCTTTAACCTACTGGCCGCATAAAGCGCTGTGCCAGTTTATTCTGTCATCCAAAACCTCAGCGGGTGAAGGGATCACTGGCGCAGTCACCCACTATTACGGCAAAAAGATAGGCAGCCTGATTACCACCCTCTATTTTGTGGCCTTCTTTGTAGTGGTGCTGATCTACGCCGTGGCGATCACCAACTCACTCACCGAACAGCTGGCAAAACATATCGAGATCGATCTCCGCGTACGTATGCTGGTCAGTCTCGGCGTAGTGCTGGTGCTGAATTTGATTTTTCTGATGGGTCGCCAGGCCACCATTCGGGTGATGGGTTTTCTGGTATTCCCGCTGATCGCTTACTTTTTGTTTCTGTCGCTCTACCTGACCGGAAGCTGGCAGCCAACGTTACTCACCGGCCAGATGTCGTTTGATCAGCACACGCTGCATCAGGTCTGGATATCGATTCCCGTGATGGTTTTCGCTTTTAGCCATACGCCGATTATCTCCACGTTTGCTATCGACAGACGTGAGAAATACGGCGAGCAGGCCATGGGTAAATGCAAAAAAATCATGAAAGTCGCCTACGTTATCATCTGCCTGAGCGTGCTGTTTTTCGTCTTCAGCTGTCTGATGTCGATTCCGGTAAATTACATTGAAGATGCGAAGCACGAGGGTGTGACCATTCTGTCCGCGCTGTCGATGATGCCCAACGCGCCCGCATGGCTGTCGATTTCCGGGATCATCGTCGCCGTAGTGGCGATGTCAAAATCGTTCCTCGGCACCTACTTTGGCGTGATTGAAGGGGCGACAGAGTTGGTCAAAACGTCGCTGCACCAGGTCGGTGTGAAGAAAAGCCGGGCCTTTAACCGCGCCCTGTCTATTATGCTGGTCTCCACCATCACGTTTATCATTTGCTGCATTAATCCAAATGCAATTTCAATGATTTACGCGATTAGCGGGCCGCTGATCGCCATGATTTTGTTCATCATGCCGACGTTGTCTACCTATCTGATCCCGGCCCTGAAGCCGTACCGCTCGGTGGGCAATCTGATCACCCTGATTGTCGGTCTGCTGTGCGTATCTGTGATGTTTTTTGGCTAGAACGTGTTGTTTAACGGCTCATTCCACTATGTGGATGAGCCATTAAACTGAATTATTTGATGTAGGAGTCCAGCACCTTCAGCACCACATCCAAATCCTCTTCACGCTTGATTTCATCACCCTGATGCACGATATGCTCGGTCAGATGACCTTTAATCACTTCACGCATTAATCCATTTACCGCGCCGCGAATTGCCGCAATCTGCTGTAAAACGGCGGCGCATTCATGCGGTTCATCAAGCATAGTTTTCAGCGCGGCTACCTGCCCCTGAATCTTACTCGCGCGGGCTTTGAGCTTTTGTTTGTCGCGGATCGTATGTGACATCGTCCTGTCCCCGTTGCATAAATCATGACGTACTATACCGTGCCGATCTACTGGGGGGTAGTATTCGGTACTGGGGGGGAGTAGAATCTGACGAAACAAGCCAACTAAGAATCATTCTCATGGGTGAATTTTCGACGCTTCTTCAGCAGGGCAACGCCTGGTTCTTTATTCCCAGTGCGATTTTATTGGGCGTGCTGCACGGCCTGGAGCCGGGGCATTCCAAGACCATGATGGCGGCCTTTATCATCGCCATTAAAGGCACCATCAAACAGGCGGTCATGCTGGGACTGGCGGCGACGCTGTCGCACACCGCCGTGGTGTGGTTGATTGCGCTGGGTGGGATGTATATCAGCAAAGCCTTCACCGCCCAGGCGGTCGAACCCTGGTTACAGTTTGTCTCGGCGATTATTATTCTGAGTACCGCATTGTGGATGTTCTGGCGCACATGGCGCGGGGAGCAGAACTGGCTGGCCGACGCGCATCACGACCACGGGCACGATCATCACCATCACCATGATCACCACCATGACCATGACCATGACCACCATCATCATGCTCACCACGACGCTCATCATCATGATCATCACCACGAACACGATCATGCCGCGCTGGCAGGCTTTGCTGAAGATTCAAAAGAGTATCAGGATGCCCACGAACGGGCGCATGCCACGGATATCCAGCGCCGCTTTGCGGGTAAAGAGGTTACCAACGGGCAAATTTTGTTGTTTGGCTTGACCGGCGGGCTGATCCCGTGCCCTGCCGCCATCACCGTATTGCTGATTTGCATCCAGCTCAAAGCTTTTACGCTGGGGGCCACCATGGTGTTGTGCTTTAGCGTCGGTCTGGCAATAACGCTGGTTACGGTGGGTGTAGGCGCGGCCATCAGCGTGCAGCAGGCAGCCAAACGCTGGAGCGGATTTAACACGCTGGCGCGCAAAGCCCCCTATTTTTCCAGTGTGTTGATTGCTATGGTCGGCGTATATATGGGCATTCATGGTTATATGGGGATCGTGGGGTAACACGAGTCACAATAGCGCGCAGCGACCTTTGCCGCTGCGCGTGAAACCTGACTAGCTCGCCACATTCCCCCACACCAGTTGGCCTTTATGGAAGGTTGCGGTACGGGGAGAAATTCGAGCGACAGCCTCGGCAGAACAGGAGGCATCCACCAACACAAAGCTGGCCTCATCCTGTGCTTTTGGCCATACGCGTTCGCCTTTATCGTTGAGCGGCAGCACATCGCCGGTAGCAAGGAACAGCGCCCGCGACAGGTTGAGTTCGTTAGGGCGAATATAAAGCTGCGCGTACAGATTGGCCTTTTCCAGCATGTCCCCCAGCCCGTACGGCGACCAGTGGTCGATCACGCTGTCGGTGCCGGTAATCACCACCACGCCTTTGTCGCGTAGCTGTTTCAGTGGCATGTGCATCGTGCCAATCGGCACCGTCGAGGCAATGGTAATTTGCTGCGCCACCAGGCGGGTCGCCAGTTCATCCACCTGCTGCTCGTTCAGCGTAGACAGCGCAAACGCATGGCTGATGGTCAGCTTGCCCTTCAACTGCGGGGTTTTCTCTACCGTTTCCACCATGTAATTCACCGCCGCCACGCCTGCCGGGCTGGTTTCATGCAGATGGATATCCACGCCTTTATCGTAATCGAGCGCAATCTGGAACATGGTATCGAGGGATTTCTCCATCGCCCCGTCCACGCTGGTTGGGTCCAGCCCACCTACGTACTGCGCCCCCGCCTGCATCGCTTCACGCATCAGCGGTTCAGACTTCGATAACAGCAGGCCATGCTGCGGAAATGCCACGATCTCACAGGCAAAACCCGGCTGACGACGCGCCAGCACCGCCTGTAGATTCTCCAGATTTTTCAGCCCGGAAACCGGCTCAATATTGCAGTGGCTGCGGGCAATCGAGGTACCTTTTGATTGCAGCAGGTCGATAAGCTTTTCCGCACGCTCTTGCGTATACGGCTGCAGTTCAGGCAGCAGCTTTTGCTCCAGGCGAATCATATCCTGAATAGTGGTGCCCGCCGGGCGGTTGAGTGAGCGCCATGGACCGCCATAAAAGGTTTTATCCAGATGGATGTGCATGTCGCGCATGGCGGGCAGCATCAGCTTTCCGCCTGCATCGTAGTGCGGCAGCGTGACATCCGGATGCTGCTTATTCTCACGCAGCGCAACAATTTTCCCGTCCTGAATCTCTACGGTTTGCAGTGCGGTACGGGTATGCACCACCACGGCGTTTTCGTAATCAAATCCCGCTTCCAGCAGGACGTTATCCAGGTAGTAGTGTTTATCGTTAATCGTCATCGTGTTCTTCGCGCAACGGGTTGTCCCGACAGGATCCGCAGCATACGCGACCGGAGCGACCGTGCCAAATAGCGCGGCAGCGGTGACCATTTTTCCGCTCTGGCTTAAAAACTCACGGCGGCTGTTACTTTCCTTCATTCGCATCTCCTTTCAGGAATGGACAATATGGGTGCCTGTTTCACCGCGCAGCGCGGCGGGCAGGCATTCCGGCGTGGTGATGATCACCCGTTTGCCGCCACGGGCGAGAAACGTCAGGCTGGCAACGATTTTGGGTAACATGCTGCCCGGCGGGAAATGCCCTTCCTGCATGTAGCGGGTCATTGTTGCAATATCCACGGTGTCCAGCGCCTGCTGCTCAGGCTTGCCAAAATGAATACACACTTTCTCAACGCCGGTGGTGATCACCAGCACGTCGGCGCGGATCTCCTGCGCCAGCAGCGCGGTGGAGAGATCTTTATCAATCACCGCATCTACGCTCTGGTAATCCCCCTGATCGCTACGTACCACCGGGATCCCACCGCCGCCCGCGCCAATAACCACAAAGCCTTGCTGGGTCAGTGCTTTAATCGCCTCGGCTTCGACGATGCGCTTCGGCTCCGGCGAAGCGACGACCCGACGGTAGCCGCGCCCGGAATCCTCAACAAAGCGCCAGCCCGGATTGGCCAGCTGTAGCGCATCACGCTGAGCGTCGCTAAAAAACGCGCCGATCGGTTTGGTGGGGTTGGCAAATCCCGGATCGTTTTTGTCGACCTCCACCTGCGTGACCACAGTGACCGCCTTTTGTTCGCCACGCCGCGCCAGACGGTTATTCAGCGCCTGTTGGATCAGATAACCAATGCCACCCTGGGTATCGGCGACGCAGTTTGCCAGCGGCGTCAGCGGCAAGCCTTCACGCTCGTGGGCAATCTCTGCGCGCCGCAGATCGAGTCCCACCTGCGGCCCGTTGCCGTGCGTCAGCACAATGTTGTAGTCCGATGCCAACATCTCCAGCACCGTATCGGCAACGGCTTTTACGGCTTCAGCCTGGTGCTCAATCGACTGGCTGGCGTTATCTTTGATAATGCTGTTGCCGCCAATGGCAACGACCACAAGTTCTTTCATAGCGTCATCTTCCACAGCAAAGCGATTCAGGAGGTTTTGGTCGGTTGCTGCTCAAGGGCAGTCACCGCTTCACGGCTGTCGAGCACATGCTTTATCACGAACATCCCGCCCATCATCAGGTAGGCCATGACAAACATCAGCGAACTGCCTTCAGCAAACCCAACGGCCGGGGAGTGGATCACGCCAAACAGCGACAGCAGCGCCCCACCGGCGGCGGCAATCGCCCCACGTAATGGTTTGTTGATAATGGCGAAGATGGCGATACAGCCCCACAGCATACTGGCCAGCGGCGCGCCGCTACCGAGGTGCACCAACCCGTCGTAGTACACGCCTTTACTGTGCAGCAGGTCGGTTCCGAGTTTAGCCGCTGACGTTCCCGCCGCCCCCATCACGCTGTTCACAATGGTTAATGCCCAGTTGGCAATCCACGGGAACAGACAGATGAAGATGACGGGCACCTCAACTTTGGGCGTTTCTCGCACCACCTGGTTAGCGGTTACCACGCCGATAAACACCAGTATCGGCACGATCGCGGTCATCGGAATAATGGCGAGCATAAACGCCCCCAGACCGAACAGCGGCACCAGGAACATGGTGATCCCCGACGCGAGGGTATAGCCGATACTGGCCCCCATCGCTTTCCAGCCCGCGTGTCCGACATACACGGTAACCGGGAACGGATTACCCAACATGCAGCCCAGCATTGATGCAAAGCCGTTCGCCATCATGACTTTACGGGTGTTGTACTCATCGCCTGCGGCGTGCGCACTTTCAATGTTCTCAAGGTCAAAAATGTAGTTCGCCAGTCCCAGAGGAACCGCAGAAGCCAGATACGGCAGTGCGTGCGGCAAGCCTTGCAGGAAGCTGTCGACGTGAATTTCCGGCGGATTGAAGCCAAAGGAAGACATCGACGCTTTGATCGCTTCCGGGCTTTGCAGGCCGGAGATCCACGCCAATGCCGTACCGGCGATCAGCAGCAGCAGGCCGGTAGGGATACGGGCAAAAATCGGCTTCTTACCGAACCAGTTAATGAAGATCAGCAGCAGCACGATGAACGATACGGTTGGCGCTTCAAACGCCTGCAGCATCGGGTTCATCGCCAGCAGCAGCAGACCCAGGCCGGATAAACAAGAGAGCAGCACTGTGCGTGGGATCATCTTGCGGATGGTCTCACCAAGGAACGAGCCACCAACCAGGATCAACGCTTCGACAAAACACCACACCAGCGCGATTTGGATAGCAAAGTTGGCATCTTTGGTTTGCTGATACACCGGCATCAGCACCAGGAAGGTGACGGTGAAAATTGACGGGGCGCTCGGCCCGGAAGGCAGCGCCGTCACATCTTTACGTCCGGTCTGTTTTGCCATCTGCAGGCCAAACCAGGCGTAGCAGACGCTGGCCACCAGCACCGCCAGACCAAAGGCAGGCGCAATACGGCCGTAGACAATTTCGGTAGGAATCCCGACGACAAAGATGAGCAACCCCATCATTGTCAGCAGGTTAGTCAGGTTGTTGGTCATCAGCCCAAAGTAAGCCGCCCAGTCACCCCGTTTCCATTCTAGTTTTGTGCTGTTCATGGAATATCCTTTACAGGTTAAGCATCGTTTGCGATCGCGGGGATCGCCCAGCCCTGCAGGTAAGCAACGTTATTCGCTTCACGACCAGGGGCTAACGGCATTAGCCCCTGGTTATCGTTATTGGCAGTAGCGATCGCACCAGCTGAGAATTGCCTTTTCAAAGCAGGCAAACGGCGGATGGACAATTCCCGCGCCGATCATGCCGATCCCCGCATCTTTGTGGGCAATCGCGGTGTTGATCACTGGCAGAATGCCGGTGCTGCCAACGCGCGTAATGTCGATAGCGGTGGGTACGCCCATAAAACCGAGCAGCGGAATAGTGACGTTCGGGTTTTCGCCAAGGGTGATTTCACGCATCTGGCGAGAGAAGTCGACCGCTTCCTCAACCGTACCGCCGACCAGCGCCACGATGGCTGGCGCCGTCGCCATGGCAAAACCGCCAATGCCGTAGGTTTCGGTAATCGCACTGTCGCCGATATCACGCCCGGAATCTTCCGGCTTATAGCCCGCAAACATCGGGCCAATCACCTGCTGAGCCGGGCCGGTAAACCACTGGCCTGGTAACCCACTGACGCGCAGACCAAACTCAACGCCGTTGCGCGCCATCGTCGTCACCACGGTGCTGTATTCAATACCGTGCGCAGCATCCATCGCGGCTTTGCACATCGCCATCCACGTCGGTCCGGAGAAATAGTCGCTGCTAAGGACAAACTCAAAGACCTCGCGCTGCTGCGCCACCGGATAGCCGGTCTGAATAATCCATGGGGTCAGCGCCTGAATCAGCAGCGCCGTCCCGGCATTATTGCGGTTGTGGCATTCATCGCCCATATGCAGCGCCTGCGCCAGCATCAGGCGCAGATCAATTTCCCCCGCCAACTTCATGGCGTCGCGCAGCATCGGTCCCAGCACGTCGCGCATCCAGTTCAGGCGATCGATAACGCTCTGATCGTTCGCCCCCATACGCAGGATCTTCGCCATTTGCTCGCTCATATTGGTATATGCGCGGTTGCCGTAGGTTTTGTTTTCCACAATGTGCATGAACATTGAGGCCGACGTGACGCCCGCCATCGATCCGACGCAGTCGTGCTCGTGGCACGGCGAGAAGATGATTTCACCGGAGGCGGCAAGCTCGGCGGCGGCATCGAGGTCTTTCGCCAGTCCTTCAAACACCAGCGCCCCAGTCACGGCCCCTTTCATCGCGCCGCACATGTTTTGCCAACGGGTCGGCGGCCCAGCGTGCAGGATGGTGTTGCGGGTCATGCCCGGTACCACGTTGATGGCCTGATCAAAACCAATCAGCACCGGGTGCGACTGGATAATACGTTCCAGCGCCTGCTGGTTTGCGGCAGCAATTTTGTCTGCCAGCGGCGAATCGGCAATCTCGTCCAGCGCGGCAACCACCTGCATATTGCCCTGGCCCGGCGGCGTCCAGTCGAGCTGGGTCACCGGTACATTTTGCTTTTTCAGGTCATCACTGAACATCGCGATGCCGACGTTAATCACGTTCAGCGGCTGGGTAAACAGCGTCTGGCTCATCAGGCTTCCTCCCCTTTACAGATAAATTCACGCGCCAGCAATCCGGTGTTGGTGCTGCTGCTCGCCCAGATAACCCCGGCATCGGTCAGCATCTGGCACTGTTTTTCCAGTGATGGCGTATCCTGGTCGGTTCCCAGTACATAACCGAGGATCTCCAGAGGACGTCCGTCTGCGGCAGCGATCGCTTTCGCCTCAGCGATCGCCTCAATCATCACGCCCACCGGATCTTCATGCGATCCAAAGCCGAGGACGAAATCCATCACGATCACGCCGACTTCAGGATCCCGCGCTTCCTGCAATAAACGGCTGATGCGGTTGGTCGGGTCGATCATCGGGTGCGGCTTGCCGTTGGTGAAGTCGTCATCACCAAAATCGAGGAAGGTATGCGCCACGCTGCGGTTAATATCCGGCAGGTGGAACGCCGGGTCCGGGTGAATGTTGCTGTACACCTCGGCATGTTTTTCCATCGCGGCAAACATCGCCTCATCGCACAGCGTGCCGCCACAGAACAGCCCACGGATATATTTTTGCTGCGGTGTCAGACGGGCGCGCACTTCTTCAATCAGCGGCCAGTTGAGCGGATGCAGATCCAGACTCTCTTTTTTCACGCCGCTGAGCAGGACCGCGCGCAGCGCCGCATCTTTGGTGCCTCGGGCAAACTGCAATCCGTCTTCATCCGCCAGTGCGGCGTCACGTCCGAGGAAGCACACCACCACCGGTTTGTGACAAGCGCGCGCGCGATCCAGCACTTTTCGGGCCACCGCAGGCGCAGGCGGTTTGGAGATCAGCGCAATAATCTCGGTTTGCGGATCGGCCTCCAGCATGGCAATCGCGTCGAGCATCATCAGGCCGCCAATCTTTTCGCTCAGGTCACGTCCACCGGTGCCAATCAGCTGGGAAATACCGCCGCCAAATTCATGAATACGTACGCTGAGTTCCTGGCTACCGGTGCCGGATGCGCCGACAATGCCGATATTGCCGCGACGCACTGCGTTACCAAAACACAGCGCCGCACCGTTAATAATGGCGGTTCCGCAGTCCGGCCCCATCATCAACAGCCCTTTTTCGTGCGCCAGCTGTTTCAGCGCCAGCTCATCGTCGAGGGACACGTTGTCAGAGAACAACATCACGTTGAGGTTATTTTGCAGCGCCTGACGTGCTTCACGGGCCGCGAACAGGCCGTTGACCGAAATCACCGCCAGGTTGCTGTCGGGAACGTGCTTCTTCGCACTGGCAAGCGTGGCATAGCGTGCTTCGTGCTGGCCGCCCTGCTCCTTGTGCGTGAACAGCTCATCGATAGCCACCAGCGTTTGCGCGTTCGCCGCCTCGCTCGCACCCTTGATGACAATCATCAGATCGCCACTCTTCGCCTCTTCCAGTTCAGGCGTCAGCAGGCCGAGATTCTTCAGCACGCCTTTGTTCATTTCCGTTGCCATCGCCACAAACGCCTGCTCCACGCCATCGAGCTTGTTAGCGCGCGTTGAGATAGACATCAGTGACACAGAATCAAAATACGTGTTCTTTTTAACAACTATCCTGATCGACATAATTCCCTCCGGACCGATGGCTCAGGGTGCAGGCGTCCGCCATGCCATACAGCATGTCGCAGCCAGAACTTGAGCCGATATTTTTAATGTCAGTAATAAATGGCGTAGCAACGTGGTGTTGCCGCGTAATAATATGGGTTACCAGTCGTGCAACGCTTTCCCGATAACGCTGATGAAAAGCCTCTTCCAGCGTTATTTTACTGAGCAGCGTCGTGTTATTCCCGGCAATCCGTAATGCTGCTAAAAAATCGTGCTGATATTTTTTTAACGGGTGACCGTTAATAAATAAAACCGTACTCAGACCAACTAAATAATCATCGGATGATGGCGTTAAGCCAATTCCCAGACCGATTAACTGGCCAACTGCGAAAGAAATATTTTCGCCATTATTCAGGGCGGCGATTAATGCCCGGCGGCGGTTCTGTAATTCACGGGCGATTTCCTGATAAAACGGGTTATCGCCCTGGTACAAAAATAATGTGTCGCGGTGATTCAGCTGTTGGCGGATAACCTCTGCCCAGCAACGCCAGGAAATTGCTGCGAAGCGGTCTGCATCTGGCGACCAACTCGGCATTTGCCAGGTCTGGCACCCGGAGGTTGCTATCCATTTATCCGTGCCAACGGCTATTCCCGTCTCGGTAAAACTCACCGGCTCGCCGGGATGAAACAGATCTTCACAATGCGTCAGCGCCAGCCGACAACTGTTAGGCGCGTTATCGCCGCTCTCGCTCAGTAAGGTGAACAAGCGCTGCAGCTCGGGTATGAACAGGTTTACCGCGCGGGAAAAAACCTGTTCTACACGCCCCGTTCCCCGAAATTCAAGAAACGCGCCGTCGGCGGTTAGCGCCGTTACGCATCGCCGTGATGGCGTGGCGATAGTGGCGCTCCTCGGTCAAGCTCCGGCGGCAATCAGCAGCTCGGCAATTTGGTGATACCCTTTCTCCCGCGCCAGTTCCAGCGGGGTTTTGCCGTACTTGTCCGTCATGTGCGGATTCGCACCATTGTCGAGCAGCAGCTTGACGATTTCCTGCTGCTTTGCGCCGCCGTCGTTGAGTACGATGGCTTCCAGCAGCGGCGTCCAGCCGACAAAGTTGGTGTGGTTAACGTTGATGTCGGTACGCAGCAGCAGTTCACGCACGATCTCCACGTGGCCTTTTTCGCTGGCAGGCGTAATGCCAACGCCGCCAAAACGGCTGAGAACATTGAGATCAGGGTTAGCCGGTAACACCAAACGCAGCAGCGTTAAATCATTGGTCAGGCAGCTAATCAGGAAGGGATTAAAACAGGTTTGATCTTGTTTATTAATATCGGCGCCAGCCTCAATCAATAAAGACACGCAGTCATAATGTTTATTCAGGCTGGCAATAATGATGGCGGTACGTCCCTGGCGATTGGTCGCATTAATATCCACATTTTTTGCCAGACAGGATGTTAATCCCTGCGCATTGCCCTGCTCTGCCGCCAGCAGAAATTCAGTAATAAGTTCTTTCTCTGACATAATCCTTCTCCTGCAGTTTTTAAGGCTTTTTAAAATTCCGATAACCTGAGAATAGCAACAGAGAGATGGGAATAACATCCGCTTAAATTTCATTCATCGTTAGCGAGTCGATTATTGAATAGTATTTAATAATGAGAGCAAAAACGTGCTGTAGTGCAATCTTTCTCTTATGACCGCTGCTCTTTTAGACATTATTCAGTCATCCGGGAAATAAAGCGGGATGCTGCACGGATAGCGGCCTGCAACTAAAAGACAGAAGTGTGATTGCCTTCAAATCAAATGTGAACCTAGTGTTAAATTCTGTTCAAAACTGGTTGCTCTGCATAAGGATTACAAATACATTCAACAATCATCGTATGGCAGGGAGTAGACGAGCCCGAGGGGAGAGAGGATGAATTCAATTTTTACCGAGGAGAACCTGCTGGCGTTCACCATGGCTGCGCGCTACAGCAGTTTTAGCAAGGCCGCCGAAGAGCTGGGTTTAACCACCTCCGCCATCAGCTACACCATCAAGCGAATGGAAACGGGGCTCGACGTGGTGCTGTTTACCCGCAATACCCGCAGCATTGAGCTAACCGAGTCCGGGCGTTATTTCTTCCGCAAGGCGACCGACCTGCTAAACGACTTCCACGCCATCAAGCGCAGTATTGATACCATCGCTCAGGGTATTGAGGCGCGGGTGCGCATCTGCATTAACCAGTTGCTCTACACCCCGCAGCATACCGCGCGGCTGTTGCAGGCCCTCAAAAAGCAGTTTCCAACCTGCCAGATAACCGTGACCACCGAAGTGTATAACGGCGTCTGGGATTCCATAATTAATAACCAGGCCAACATCGCCATTGGCGCGCCGGACACATTACTGGACGGCGGCGGAATTGATTACACCGAGATAGGGGCGATCCGTTGGTCGTTTGCCATTGCCCCGGATCACCCGCTGGCGTTTATGCCTGAACCTATTTCAGAAAGTCAGCTACGGTTGTACCCAAACATCATGGTCGAAGACACCGCGCATACCATTAACAAGAAGGTCGGCTGGCTGCTGCACGGGCAGGAGTCCATTCTGGTCCCCGATTTTAATACCAAATGTCAGTGCCAGATCCTCGGCGAAGGTATTGGCTTTTTGCCGGACTACATGGTGCGTGAGGCAATGGAGAAGTCGCTGCTGGTGACGCGTCAGATCCATAATCCGCGTCAGGATTCACGCATGCTGCTGGCAACCCAACACTCGGCAACCGGCCGGGTCACTCAGTGGATTAAAAAGGAGTTTGGCCCACACGGGGTTCTGACGGGGATTTATCAGGATCTGCTGCATCGGGAATGAGATGCCGGATGACGGCGGCGCCGATCCGGCCTACAACTGCGCATATCAGGCGCGGATATCGTCATACTCGCGGGTTTTATCAAACTCATGTTTGGCAAATGGACACAGTGGAATAACCTTGCGGTTTTCGGCGCGCATTTTCTCCACCACCTTTGCCACCAGCAGTTTACCCACGCCCTGACCTTTCAGACTCGGGTCGACATCAGTATGTTCAATAATGCTCAGATGCTCGCCAGTCGGCACAAAGACGATTTCAGCGACCTGGTTGCCCTGCGCATCATTCACATAAAATTTGTTATGGCCTGCAAGAATTTCCATGGTTCCCTCACTTATTTCTGACGGTATTTCAGCGCACCGCTTGGGCAGGTATCGATAACCCTGATAACCGTGGCAACATCAACTTCATCAGGAATAATCCACGGTTTACGCTTGAGGTTGAACAGCTTCGCGCTGCCGCGCACACAGTTCCCCGAGTGCTGGCACATTGTCGTATTGAAATAGACGTCGATCTTCTCACCGGTATAGGCCCGGTAGCCTGCATCCAGTAGTTCCTTATCCATGACATTGCCTCAGTTATTTTTATTGTACCGAGTCTAATCATAGTCCGATGCAGGGTTGAAGGATGTAACAGGCGGCACAAATTGTCTCATGCCGCCTGAGGGTCATTATTTTGCGTCTTCAGACTCGAGCGTTCTTTCCGACAGCATCGTCAGCATGGCCGGCGTGGGCGGTGGCAACCGGTTATCGGCAATGTGCTTGTCCACATCGACGTGACTGATTTCACCATTCTCATGGTGATGCACCGTCAGCACCCTGGCTTTGTTGAGCTCTGTTACCAGTTCCGGGGTAATACGCATGCTTTCTGCCAGCTCATGATGTTCAAGCCCAGGTCTGCGGTTGCGTCGTTCCACCCGAAAACGGTACTGGTTGTACTTCGCCCAGCCAATCAGCACCAGTCCGTTGATTAAGGCGACCAGCATGTAAAAAGTCACCGTATCCAGGGTGGTGAAAAACGGCCGCACGCCCATATACGGTGAGTGCGCCAGTGCGGTAATCAGCCCTTTATAAATCAGGTACAGAAACCCAACCCAGGCAATCAGCGTCAACAGCACGTCAATTATGCGTGGCAGGAGACGCCGCTCGGTAAAGATCAGTGGCTGGTTCATGGTTCGATCCTCCCTATTCCACGGTCAGGGCTCACCCAGCGCGCGCGCCCGCGTTTGCGTTTGAGCATCACTTTGGGGAACGCCACCAGCGTGGTAAACAGGCTCAGCATCCAGTACACCACCGGGAACCAGATAATCCAGAACAACGAGGCGCCAATGCCTTTTTCATAGCGTCGTTCGATCATCAGGCTCACGGCAAACTGCAGTAAACAGACCACGCCGAGGATGAGTCCGGTAAAGGCTGGCGGGAACAGATGCTGCACATATAACGAGTCAGGCATCGGCATGATCAGCCCTAACACGAACAACAGGATGCTGACCGCATAGGCAAACGACCAGGCGGTCGAAAAACAGAACTCGAGGAACAGCGGCCACATGCGGCGGAATTCCCACGACCACAGGCGGCGCATGTTAACAATAAACACCTCAGCCCCACCCTGCGCCCAGCGCAGACGCTGTTTCCACAACCCTTTTAAGGTTTCAGGCATCAGGATCCAGCACAGCGCCCGCGGTTCAAAGAATACCGACCAGTGGCGCAACTGCAGCTTCCAACTGATGTCGATATCTTCGGTGATCATGTCGGGACTCCAGTATCCCACCTCAGCCAGCGCACGACGGCGAAACGCCGCAATCACGCCGGAGACGGTAAAGATCTGCCCATAGACTCGCTGGGTACGCTTGATAAGACCAATGATTGACGAAAACTCGCCGACCTGCACGCGGCCGATCAACGTGGAACGGGTACGGATACGCGGGTTCCCGGTTACCGCCCCCACACGCGGGAACTGGATCAGCGGGGCCACAATATAGGCCACCGCATCGCGATCCAGTAGCGCATCACCGTCGATGCACACCAGATAATCGCTACGCGCAGCGGCTGCACCGGTCTTGAGCGCCAGCGCTTTACCCTGGTTTTCAGCTAAATGAATCACCCGCAGGCTGGGGTACTCAATTGCCAACTGTTCCAGCACGTCGTGCGTGTCGTCCGTTGAACCGTCGTTAATGGCAATAACTTCAATGTTCTTATAGCGCTGTGCCATCGCGGCACTGATGGTTTCGCGGGCGTTGATCCCTTCGTTAAAGCAGGGGATCAAAATCGAAACCAGCGGATTTCCTTCCAGCGTCGGTGGCGGCGTGTCGTCTCCCCATTTCCAGTGGCGCTCACGGTAAAACCAGAAGTACACCCCACCGCTTATCCACAAAGCAGACATGAACAAGGGCCAGAAGAAGACAAAGTTCAGCATCACTTCACCCGTAAAGATGACAGCCACGCCAAACGGCAGGCTGAACATCAGGCAAAGTATCAGGAAAGCAATAATGCGATCGGTCATTTTTGCGGGTACCAGTATGATGAGAACGTCGAGCGAATCTCTGACATCTCGGGTTTGTCGCTGATGAAATCATCCGGGTAATAACCGTAGTTACCTGCACCGCTTAATTTAAGCTGGCGCATCCATTCGGCTATCTGTTTACCGCTGATTTCGGCCTGTTCGCCGGATTTACGCCAGTCGCGTGCCTGCAGCTCAAACACGGTCTTATCCAGCGCGCCTGGGGTCTGCGCAACGGCATTCACCAATCTGTCGAGCCAGGCATTGGCATCATTGGCTGGAATATTCTCCATCAATGGCATCGCCATCGGTGCAGTCCAGTCATAGGTATTGAGGAAGTCATTCAGGTTTTGTGCAAACCAGGCTTCACTTTCTGGCTCCAGTACCGGCATGGCGTAAATATTGCGCGCCGTTTGTACCTGCGGGCCACGAATATTACGCACCGAACGCGTCAGTTGCTGGGTAAAGTCGATCAGCATCTTACTTTTCAGGCGAGTCCAGCGCTCAAACGCCTGCGGATCGTTACGGATTTTCTCAATGCTGTCCGGAAGGCCCGCAGCGCGGTAGGCGGCTAACGCATCCGGCGAGGCATCTTCGAAGTCCGTCAGGAATGCATCATCATGGAACAATATGCCTTTGAAGCTGGCGTGCTTCGCCAGGTCTTCATAGATCTCGGTAATGCGCTGACGCGCTTCGCTACTCCAGGGAGACAGACGCACATACTGTTCGTGGTTAATCGCACTGCGTCCGGTTTTCGGATCCCATGCGGTGACACGCGGAATAGACGCATCGAGATCGAACGCCAGCACCGGCATCCAGGCATAAACCGTCACGCCAGCACGCGTTTGTAATTGCCAGGAGATGTAGTTAAAGAGATCGGCACGCATCGGCAGCCAACGGTTAGGGAAATAGAGTTCGCGAATATTCCCGTCGCCTTTGGGGTCGGCATACGCCTGCAGGAAGACATGTGAAATGCGCATGTCGTAAACACGCTGGATCAGCTTATCGATGTTTCTCTTCTGCTGGGCAGGATCTTTGTCATACACGTAATCCAGATCGACATGCATCACGCGCATGGTCTGCGGTTCACGTACCTGAGCGACCTGACTGGCAAAACGCTTAAGAGAAGGGTTATCTGAGATCAGTACACGCGGAATATCATCAAGGAACGCCGCATTCGCCAACCCTTCGTTGAGCGTAAACGCCATTTTATAGCCGTGCTCTTTGGCCAAATTCAACGTCGTACCGTTAGCAGCACCGTACGGCCACACCCACGCACGTGGCGATTTCCCGGTTACAGACTTAATTTTGTTGGTGATCAACGAGATATCGGTATTAATGCGGCGAGTGTACTGCTCATCCGTTTCATACGTACCGGTTTTCTTGTCATACAGACGGTTCGCCACCGCCGGTTCTTTACTGCCCTGCGGGTTCGCCTCTGCGCCGAAGTGTGAGTTCCAGGTATGCGCCCCGACTTCCACCAGCGGCGATTTGCCCATTTCCTCAACCATCTTCCAGGTAGCGAACTTGTCTCGGGCCGTCATCAGGCCACCAAAATCCACTTTTTTGTTGGCAGGGGCATCCACCCAGCTTCCCACCGGCGCCCATAGCGCAGGCCAGTTGTAGGCTTTTAGCAGCGGCCAGACGCGGGTATAAAAGCTGCTATAGCCGTCATCAAAGGTAAGTAAGACGGCTTTTTCAGGCAGCACGATTTTGCCGTCATGGGCATCGAGAATTTGCTGCACGCTGATCGGGTTATAGCCGTTGTCACGCAGCCAGCCGATCTGATCGCTCAGCGCACTGGTACGTACAGAAAGATAGCGTTGGTCCGCTGCGCCATCCTCAACATCGTGATAACCCAACACCAGGAAACTATTTTTTGGCCACGGATGGTCCGCCGTCAGCTCGGTTCTCTCTCCTGGAGGAACATAGCGAGGCGTCGTATTGTGCGCGCTACTACACGCGGTGATCATCAACCAGCCAGCGATGAGTGCGCTAAGCCACAGGCATCTTTTCAGCATGTTCTATCCTTAAAACCTAACATTCAAATCGAAAGCGAGGGAGATATTCCGCTCACGTTTACCGTCGTAGGGGCGTTTATCCCACATCAGCATCACCCCGCCATCCACAACGTTATTCCATTTAAGCCGCTGTCCGTAACCTAACTGAACTATTGCACCGCCATCTTCGCCTTGCTGCCAGTAGTTACCCACACCGCCCACGCCTTGCTGGGTCCAGACCGTGTCATAGTGTCGGTAAAGGACCTGCTCCGCGCTCAAGCCAGGTACCACAGAGAAATCGCTTTTGGGGTTGTAATACGGCACATTTTCTTTGGTGTTGGTACTGCCACCGATACCCGGCGTGAAGTCCAGCGTAAAGCGCGGCGTCGTCCACAGGCGCTCTTTTCCACTCAGCCCGTACTCAATGCGATCGTTACCATCCGAGAAATGTGATGCGGCAAACGACAACTGATATTCTCGTCTTTCGTTTTGATACCAGCGGACAAACATATCTCCACCGTTGGCGTACACGCCGCTACGCAATGCGCGTAGGGGCGTATTACGTGAAAGACGCTCCGCCGAACCGCCGACGCGCCAGTTATCGTTGAAATCATGCCAGCCAGAAAGACGGCCACCTATTTTCTGACCATCGCCATAATTACGACCTGAAACTTCCATTTCAGCCCAGTAGTCACGGGAGGTCCATTCCGCACCGGCCGCCAGATCGCGGCTAATGCCCTTACCTTCTTCAAATTCACCAGTAGCGAAGTTGAATCCAGTAAACAGTCGCCAGTTGTCATTGATCGGTGGGCTGTAAATGGCGGTATTGATATTGAAGTCATTCTTACCGCTGACCGGGCTATCAGAGGAGATCCCCTGCGTGCCGCTGATCCGCAGTTCAGACATTTTATGCACATCGCGAATGCGCGCGAGACGCAGCGTTGCCTCATCATCCGGGCTACGAGCGATGACATCATCAGTCAGTTCATCGGCCTGCTTCCATTCCTGGAGATCCAGCGCCACATAAGCCTGCTGACGCTCCAGTTCCAGGTTGCTTGGCTCGATCACTTCCGCAAGCTTCAGTTCTTTTTCGGCGGCATGCGGCAAACCGCGGGCTTCGAGTACGGAAGAATAGAGGATACGTAGCCCCTGGTTACCCGAGCCAGTACGCGCCAGATGTTCCGTCAGCTTTTCGGCTTCGGGCAGCTCATTAGCGGCAATGTGATATTGCGCGAGTAGCGTCTGACCAAGCAGCCAGTTATCGTTAGGCTGCGGCGTAGGCGAACCATAGATCCGTCGCAGGTACGGGCTGTCTTTGATTAACGCATCGACCTGTTTTTTGGCATCAACAAAGTTTTCATTATCGATATGCGCGTAGAACAGATCCTGTTGATCTTCAGGGCTAAGCGGCGTAACGGGTATCGGCCCGTTCGGATAGTAGATGCTCATCAGCATCGCTTCGGTTTTTTCCGGCTGACGTTCACTTAACCACGCGGAAGCCACCCAACGTTTTGCATAGTTGGGGACTTCGCCTTCGGCTGACAGTGATTCGTATTCGGTAATAACGTCAGCGGTACGCTTGCGGACCAGCAAGGCCCCCATACGGTCTATTCTCGCACGACGCACATCGCCCTGGGCTGCGGGATCATCTTTCCAGGCAGCAAGCAGTTGGTCATAGCGAGCAAGGGCTTTGTCCGCCACGATAAAACGTTCTTCTTCATTGCGCGCGGTCGTATACGAAGAGCGCACCTTTTCGGCTGCGGCATCAAGCGCAAGGCGA
Organism: Citrobacter sp. TBCS-14; assembly: GCF_005280805.1. Classification (NCBI taxonomy): domain Bacteria; kingdom Pseudomonadati; phylum Pseudomonadota; class Gammaproteobacteria; order Enterobacterales; family Enterobacteriaceae; genus Citrobacter; species Citrobacter sp. TBCS-14. The sequence continues at coordinate 118,131 of NZ_SZWM01001020.1, read as the reverse complement.
CGCTTCACGGGATCGGATGTGGGAACCTCTTCCGCCAGTCCCAACGCAGGTTCGGCTATGCGGTTGGCTGCCAGCGCGGACAACAGCGTTGATTTTGCATTTTTGTTACCCGGATCAACGTCAACCGCCTGACTGGCGACAAGCAATGCATCCCAGTTTTTATTCTGCGAATGGTACACGTAGGCAAGCAGGGCATCGGAATCGGCTCCCGGATGCGCTCGCGCCCATTTATTCGCCTCGGTCAGGGCTTGTTGATTGTAACGGGCATCGGCCAGCGTCATTATCCAGCCGGTACGAACATCCGCGTTATCAGGCTCTTCCTGCAACACGCTTTCCCAGATAGCTAAGGAATCATTCCAGCTTTTCTGATTGCGATACGCACGCGCAGCGGCAACTTTACCGCGCGCAGGCACATCCATCTTCCCGCGATACTGCTGCCAGATAGCAATTGTTGTTTTGTCGTTGTTATCAACCCAACTGGAGACTTGCAGCCAGTCGGCAACCTGATTGGGCGTGAGCGCGCTTTTCTTTCCCTGATCTTCAAGGTAGCGCAATAGTGGCGCGCTATTACCCCCTCGCGCTTCAATAATCAACGCATCATAATCTGATACTGCCGCAGAGATTTGTAGGGGGAAAAGAACGCTGGCCGTAAATAAACAGCTTACAGACTTAAAGCGTGTAATGAATTTGGCATGTCGACGCATACTGAACATATCTTCCCTTATATCTTACACCAGAGTAAAAATAAGCGTTATCAATAGGTTATCGTCACTCCCTGACGGTTGCCGACCATGTAAAAAAACAGTGCCGCTTATTTAGCAATGTGGTTGTAACCCATTTAATTCTTTCGTCTTATTGACGACCAGCACCTCATCCACTAGTACAAGGAGGAGATCAAAAACTCATGAATTTTAACACTACGCGAACACGGTTGCTACGCGATAGGAAAACTCTTAAGCAAAAAAAGTATTTTAGACCATGTTCTCCTAATACTCCTGGGATTGAACACTGCGTTTCGGTTAATTTTGGCGGCAAAACCATGCCATTGCGGATAATATTTCAAAAAAATATAAGAACGTTACGTAACTGTTTGCCTGTTAACTAACTTGGGCGGTAGACAGAGAGATCTCTGAGATGTCTCTACCGGTCAGCATGCACATCCTACGAATGCGCCGACGTCGGTCAGGTCAACGCGGCGTATTATGAATGACGGTAGAATACGAACAGGCAGATTAATTTCCTGATAATTTTTATTTGCAGTGTACGCTCATGGTTAAAATACAGACACCAATATTAAACTCACCACTATAAAAAGAAAAGTATTTTTACAGCATCCGTTATTTAAACGTTCGACATCATAGCCAACCCAGATCCGCATAATGTAAAAATATCCAGTTAACTGCGCGATGAACAGCTCTTGAATTTTTCCACTAAATACATATATTACGCATCCCGTTCAGTACATGGAATAACCTTTAATTTTTTTAATTGATATTGGAGTTACGAATGTCAAATAAGAAAATTTCGCGGAACAATGGGGCAACAGGCTCCGTTAATAAGGTTGTCGCATGGTCAACAATCGCTTTACAGGCTCTGTATCCAGCCCTTCTCAGCTTCACGCCGACCATCAGCCATGCTTCAGCCGTTAAGGCATCGCAGGCCGCAGCTGAGCAGCAAGAACTGCGCGGCCTGTCTTCCCTCGCCGCACAGGCTGGCAGAAGCATTGAAAACGGCCATGCGGGCAGTTTTGCTGCCAATACCGTCTCGGCACAGGCAACGAAGGAGGTGGTAGAATGGCTGCAGCAATACGGTAATGCGCGTATTCAACTCAACGTCGATGACGCATTCTCGTTGAAAGATTCTGCGTTCGATTTCCTTTATCCGTGGGTTGATACAAAGCAGCATGTTTTATTTAGCCAGACATCGCTTCACCGTACCGATGACAGAACCCAAACCAATATCGGCATGGGTTATCGCTACTTCACGCCGGATAATTCAATGCTGGGCGCGAACTTATTTTATGACTACGATTTAAGTCGGCATCACGCACGTATGGGTGCAGGCGTTGAGTACTGGCGAGATTATTTACATGCAGGCGCGAATGCTTATTTAAGATTGTCAAAATGGAAGGATTCCCACGATCTGGGCGATTATCAGGAACGTCCGGCTGATGGCTGGGATATCTATACCAAAGGTTGGTTGCCGTCATATCCGCAACTGGGTGCATCGCTTAAATATGAAAAGTATTACGGCAAGAATGTCGGCCTCTTTGGCAGCGATCATCTGCAGGAAAATCCATACGCCTTTACGGGCGGGATCAGCTACACGCCGGTTCCGCTGGTTACGCTTTCTGCTGAACACAAGCAGGGGCAGAGTAATACTCATGATTCACGCTTCGGCATTGAAATTAACTATCGCCCCGGCATCCCGCTGGCGAAGCAACTGGACGGCGATAACGTTGCGGTGATGCGCGAAGTTCAGCACGGGCGCTACGATTTTGTCGAACGTAATAACAACATTGTTCTGGAATACCGCAAAAAATCGGTTCTGAAGATCCGCCTGCCTGAAAGCGTGCAGGGGGAAGGTGGCTCCGTTATTCCGGTGACTATTTCGCTGGATAAATCCCAATGGGGCATTCAGTCGGTAGAGTGGAACGATAGCGCATTTACCGCCGCTGGCGGGCGTATTTCCGGTAGCGGCACGTCATGGCAACTGACGTTGCCAGCGTATACACCAGGCGGTACCAATCACTGGCAGATCGGCGCAACGGCGCGAGATGTTAAAGGAAACGTCTCTAACTATGCGGTGATGAACGTGACAGTGACGGGGAGTTCAGCCTCAATCGGCACAATGGATTTTACATTAAACGGCGAGCATCAACCGATCATCGCGGCTGATGGGCAGTCGCAGCATCCGGTTACGTTGGTGCTAAAAGATGCCAATGGTAAACCGTTAACAGGGCTTGCCCATGACATTGAGTTGTCATTGGCATTTACGCCTGACGCACAGCAAAGCCGTGAGCGTTCGGCACAGGCACCCAAGCTCGGTGAAGTACAGGAAACCCGTTCCGGGGTGTATACCGCGACGTTGACGCCGGGTTTAACGGCGGGTACGGCACGCATCACCGCTAAAGTCCTGGGTAAAACAGAAACTCTGACGGTAAAACTAAAAGCGGTTTCCGCCGAGGCGGCAAAATCGACGTTGACGGTAATGCCCATGGAACAGATCGTTGGGCACCCGATTAGCCTGACGTTAGAGGCAAAAGATAAAGACGGGAATGCCATTACCGGCGACGACAGCTTACGTTTTTATGCTGTTTCAGCCAGCGGCGAGGTTCGTTTTACTGCCGTAGAAGAGAAAGACGGCGTGTACCGCGCTAAGGCAACATCTGAACTGGCTCAGGCGACACGCATTGGTGTGGCATCACAAAAACATGATTTCTCCGGGCTGGAAAAACAAGCCACCTGGATTGCCGACAAAACGCAGCCGGTGGTTCAGGCTTTTAACCTGACCAGGGACAATGCGCTGGCGGATGGCAAACAGAGTAATGTCGCAGTCGTTACCCTGACCGACCGTTATGGCAACGCGCTGTCCGGATACACGGTTACCCTGGCGTTACCGCCACAGGTCAAGATCGCGAATGGGGAGAACGTTGTGAAGACCAATGCCAAAGGTGAAGCAACATTCTCACTGATCAGTTCAACGCCGGGAACATATGAGATTACGCTAAGCGCGGGGAACATCAGCTCATCACTGCGCGTAACATTTGCCTCTTCAATGACGGGCGCAACATTGTCTCTGGCAGCCAAAGACAATGGCGCAATCACCAATATTGCTGCAAACGGTCGCGATGGCGCCACGCTTGAGGTAAGGCTCAACAATACCGCCGCGTCGGTTGAAGGACAGAAAGTGGAGCTTATCGTAACGCCGCAAGGGCTCGTATACCCGGACAAAATCACCACCAATAAAGACGGTTACGCAACGGTGACGTTAACCACGGTTAAGGCGGGTAATTACACCGTGAAAGCCATGGCTACAGACGGGCAACAGAGTATTGAGTCCTCGAGCGTTGAACTGGGCTTTGTACCTGATATTAACAGCGCTGTGCTGAATTTGACCGCACCAGCAGAGAGCATCGCGGCGAACGCATCAGCTAAGCACGAAATTCAGGTACAGGTTGTCGACGGTGAAAACAACCCATTTAGCGGTGACGTGCGCCTAACCAGCGAACCCGCCAGTGGATTAAAACTGGACCAGTCCGAACTGACATTGGATGAGAAAGGAATGGCATCAACAACCTTTGTTGCCGCAGAGGCCGGGCGCTATCAATTGCAGGCAACCTTCATCAAAGAGGGTAAACGCGTTACGGCGAGTAAGGCAGTGGAGGTGGTATCGGATCTGCAAAATGCAGTCTTGACGATCGAACCGTCAACCACCTCAGCCATAGTGAGTGATGTGGATAACGTGGCGTTTACCCTGCATCTGAGCGATACATCGGGTAACAACGTCAGCAACCGTAAGCTGAAAATTACGGCCACAGGCCCATCGTCACGCGATCCTCTGCAGATTGATAATACGCTTGTCACCACCAATGACTCCGGTACTGCGACCGTGAATGTCCACGGCCATAAGGCGGGTCGTTACACGCTGACCGCCACATTGGCTGAACACGGTAGCAACGTCTCGGCAAATGCTTCGCTGACGCTGAATGCTGATGCCCAGAATCCGGTACTCACTCTGGAGCAGGATCCTGGCTATGCCGTTGCCAACCTTGAACCGGTAGGCTTTATGGCCCGATTGCAGGATAAGTTCGGTAACCCGTTAAACGGCAGTGTCGAATTTAGCGCGGGCAGCAAAGCCCAACCCAGCAGCGGAACCTTTACGATGACGCCGGATAAAACCAACTTTACGTTAGGAAATGCCTACTCACAGCTGAGAACGGATACCGCTGGTGAAAGTTGGGTGAGGGTGAAGGCAATGACGGGAGATAAAACGCTGGAAAAAGAACTCACCGTCTGGGTAGTTGAAAACCATAAACCGAATTCCTGATTCGGGATATACACCGGAGATAGCCGCGGCTCAGCGGCTATCTCCCTTATCTATTTATTCAGCCCTCTGAGGCTCTGGACTGTAATAGGTTTAACACGCTCAAATCCCTCCTCGACGCCCCCTTACCCTGTTGATCTGAAAACGCCCATCAATATAATAAGTGGGGCTGGAAATAGCGATAAAACCTCAGGTAATATATTTACAGACTGAAGACTACGCTGTCAGAATTAATTTATCACGTAACAAACTATGCAGGGAGACTTAAATCTACTATCCGGCATGGCCGTTTGCATAACATGAATAACACATAGCATATATCATCAATTCGGAGTCTTACATTTTCACTCTCAAAAATGTAACCCGATAAATATTTTACCCCAAAAATGTTAAATTTTTATTATGATTATTTTGCGGAGAGCTTATGAACAAAATATATCAGATAAAATGGAGTAAAGTCCGTAATTGCTGGTGTGTGTGCTCAGAGCTTGGAAGGAAGAATACGAAAAAAAAGTCCAGGGCGTTATTAGCTGGTGCCGTAGCGTTATGCTCATCGATGGCCTTGGCTAATGATATTGATGTAAGCACAGATAACACCGTTGATTTTGGCACAGGCAACCAGTCCATTAATTACCATATCAATGTAAAAGACAATGCCAACCTGGTGATCAATGCACCGGACTCGCGTCCCCGCCTGACCTTCACATCAGGAGGCGGGCTGGATATTACCCAGGGAACAGTGCGTATCAACGGTGAACTGAACATTCTGCTGAAAGGCACCGGTTACCTTAACGTCTCTAATGCAGGCAGTGAACTCTACGCTGACGACTTATATGACAGCGCGTCAGATAACTGGCGAACGGGCGGTTATTTTAACGTGTCTGATGGCGGTAAGATTCATGTTAAAGGGACCAGCCGCCTGACCTATGAAAGGGGAAACGTTAGCGGTGAGGGTAGCCAGGTCAATACACAAACATTCTTTATGGGTGTATTCAAAAGCTACGGTGGCGATCAATTCCTGTCAGTTAATAATAAGGGGGAAGTTAACGCCAGTGATAAATTAAGTCTCGGGTATTACAATCAAGATTCCAATACCACATTGGTCGTATCCGACATGGGGAAGATCTCTGCCCCTGAAGTTAGCCTAAGTACAAACTCAGAATTAGCATTAGGCGCTCAGGAAGGTGAGAAAGCGAAAGCTGCCGGGATTATTGACGCCAAGAAAATAGAGTTTGTTTGGGCGGGTACGGACAATAAAAAAATCACCCTGAACCACACCAGCGATAACGCCAATATATCAGCGGATATATCAAGTGGCAGCGAGGGGCTGGGTTATATTAATGCACTTAACGGCACAACGTTTCTGTCTGGGGATAACTCAAAATTTAGCGGTAAAGTAAAAATTGCCAAGAATGCCACACTTGGGGTTACGCAGAACCTGGGAACCGCGAATATCAGCAATAGCGGTAAACTCTTGCTGAATGCCCAGGACAACATGGCGTTTACCAATAAGGTTTCGGGGAATGGCATTATCTCCGTCGGCACCGGAAATGTGGCGCTATTGGGTGATAACACCGCCTTTAAAGGAAAGATCAATGTTGAATCGGGCGCCGTTGCGAGCGTTTCTGATCAGAAAAATCTCGGTTCTGCCGGGTTATCCGTTGCCGGGACGCTGCAGCTCAATAGTACAAGCGACTGGTTGTTTAACCACCAGATTGCTGGCTCTGGCATCCTGGAGGTCGATACGGGAAACCACGCTTTCTCTTTTAAAAACAGCGCGGTGACATCCGGATTTACGGGTGCTCTGGCGTTACAGAATACGACATTCAACCTGCAGGGAACCAACGCCGATGCTCTTGCAAAAGCAGGGCTAATTGCAGGAAAAGGGAGTGAAATTTCACTGGGAACGGGCACACAGTCCATTGGAAGCCTGGCCTTTTCTGGCGGAACCATTGCGTTTGGTAACATTACCCCCGGCATACACCACACCGATAAAATGGTGAATGTCAAAGAGGAGTTAGACCTGACGGGGTCTGGTGCTGTGCAGGTGAATCCTGTGGGCGTAGTGGACGCTATAGCGCAAGATATTGATACCGGTCTCTCTTTAATGGAGCAGGAAGACGCCAATGCAGAAATTAAACTGGTGTCCACCCAGTCAGGAACCGGTGTAACAGGTGACGCCGGAAACCTGCAACTGCAGGATCTAAACGGTAACGCGATAACAGATGCTGTTCAGCATGACATTAGCCAGAACGGACAGGTGGTAGCCAAAGGAACTTACGACTATCGCCTGACCAGCGGGAAAAACCATGATGGTCTTTATGTAGGCTACGGTCTGACGCAGATTGAACTACAAGGACAGGGGCAGAATGCACTACTGCTGGACGCCAACGGAAAAACCGGGGCGGCTGCGGAATTAAGCTCTCGCCTGAGCGGCTCCGGGGATCTGGCGCTTGACAGCCAGAAAGGCCAGACAGTTTCACTTTCTGGTCTGAATAATGATTACACCGGCCTAACCGATTTGCGCAGCGGTAATCTGCTGATGCTCAATGATAATGTACTGGGTCATACGTCAGGTCTTCAGATGGCAGAAGAGACCGTTCTGGATATGAATGGGCATAGCCAGACGATTGGGCAGCTAACCGGCGCCGTAGGATCGGTTCTGAATATTAATGGCGGTAGCCTGACGATTTCTAACGGCGGAACGTCATCAGGGACATTGGCCGGCAGCGGTAATCTCAACATAGATAACGGCGTCTTTAATGTGAATGGCAGTAATGCGTCCTTAAGCGCAACAACGACCATCGCGTCCGGCGCAGAGGTCAAACTAGATAACGTTCAGGGATTGGGGGCCGGGAATATTATTGCCGATGGTCATCTCAACCTGAATACCGTTGAGGGGAAATTGTCCAACAACCTGAGCGGCAAGGGTGAAGTTTCATTCAGCGAATCTAACGTCGCTCTCGAGGGGGATAACCGCGGGTTTAGCGGTCACGTTAAACTGGATAAAAACACACAATTAGTTGCGTCAGCCGCCGGCCATCTCGGGGGAGCAACCATTCACAATCAGGGTGACTTGATCCTTAACAGCATGGATGACTGGACCCTGCAAAACCAAGTCGATGGCAGCGGTAATGTCATCAAGCAGGGCCAGGGTACTATCACGCTGACCGCGAATTCCGCCTATACCGGCACTACGGATATTCAACAAGGGGGGCTGATACTGGGTCAGGAGGATGCGCCGGTTACGCTGGCGAGCCAGCAGGTCAATATTTCTTCTGCCGGTATGCTCTCAGGCGCGGGAACAGTGTCAGGCAGTATCCATAATGCCGGATTGTTCGTTGCCGGAAATGGCGCATCAGGTCGCTTTACTGTTGGCGGGAATCTCTCTAACCAGGGTGTGATATCTTTGGGGAATAGTGGGCAGTCCGCCGGCAACCAGCTGATTGTTGAGGGGAATTACCACGGCAATAATGGCCTGATTAATTTTGATACTGTTCTGGGGGACGACCGTTCGGCCACCGATAAGCTTATTGTAAAAGGTGACACCACTGGCAGTACTCAAGTAAGTATCACCAATGCAGGGGGCCAAGGTTCACAAACTCTGGAGGGGATTGAGCTTATTCATGTAGATGGCCGTTCTGAAGGTGATTTTTCTCAGAGCGGGCGTATCACTGCGGGCGCTTATGATTATTCATTGGTTCGGGGCCAGGGGGCTAACAATAGCCACTGGTTTCTGACCAGCCAGTTGATTAAACCTGAAAATCCCGAACAACCGGTTTCGCCCACAGAGCATACGCTTCGCCCGGAAGGGGGAACCTATACCGCGAACCATGCGGCAGTAAATACCCTGTTCAACATGAGGCTACACGATCGCGCGGGAGAAACGCAGTACACAGACATGTTAACCGGAGAGACAAAAAACACCGCTATGTGGATGCGTCAGACAGGGGGCCATCATAGTTGGTATGACGGTAGCAGCCAGCTGCGTACTCAAAGCAATCGCTATGTGATGCAGCTCGGCAGCGATATCGTGCAGGGCTCAACTAACGGGCGTGATAGCTGGCGTCTCGGGATCATGGCCGGGTATGGCCATGATAATAATCAGACCCGCTCATCAGCCACGGGTTATACCTCGCGAGGTAGCGTCAATGGCTATAGCACGGGTCTTTACGCCACATGGTATGCCGATAACGTCGATCATAACGGTCTGTACCTCGACGGCTGGGCGCAATATGGATGGTTTGATAACTATGTAAAAGGTGAAGGACTGGCTTCTGAAGCCTATAAATCCAAAGGTCTGACGGCATCTGTTGAAACGGGGTATACCTTTAACGTTGGCGAATTCTCCGGTAGCCAGGGAACCGTTAATGAGTGGTATATTCAGCCGCAGGCGCAGGTTACCTGGATGGGGGTCAAATCTGATGACCATCGAGAGGCTAACAGAACGCGTATCGAGATGAACGGCAACGGTAATGTTCAAACCCGTCTTGGAGCCAGAGCCTACCTGAAAAGCGTTAATAAAATGGATGAGGGCAAAGGCCGTGAATTCCAGCCATTTATTGAGGCTAACTGGATTCATAATACGCGCAGTTTTAGCACGAAAATGGATGACGTTAGCGTCAGCCAGGAAGGTGCGCGTAATCTGGGAGAAATTAAACTGGGTGTTGAAGGCCAGATTACACCAGATTTAAATCTGTGGGGTAATGTGGGCGTCCAGATGGGAGACAACGGTTACAACAACAGCGCGGCAACGTTAGGGCTGAAATATCATTTCTAATCGGCCCGCAACAAGAGATAGCCGGGGTGTTTTTGCAAGCACCCTGGCTACTGCTGCTTGCACGCCTATTATCTGATTCATTCATAATCATTTCTACGTTAGCCAATACCATGCCAAGGATTGATGAATATCACTCATAGTCTCTATCCCCCTGCTGGTGATTATCCGTGGCGATTCAATCACTATCTAATGAGTCAGCAATTCTGGCTTTGTCCCCCCCCCTTTCCTCGCCTATGATTTCGCAGTGTTGTTAGCACTTTTTTGCTAATTCGCATTACCTCTCGCAATCTTGTTATAGCGTTTAGCAGTGGAGTAATTTAGCCACTGCGCTTAGCACCAATCCGATGCTGCCATTTATGACACCTTTTAGTTTGTTGTGAAGATGCTCGATTAAATTTTTCATGACTGTGTTCGCTTGGCCTTCAAATCATGTGCAGAACAAAGACGGAATTATTAATAATCCGATGAACCTTAGAATTTTTAAATAGGTTTCCAAAAGCTCTCTAAAAAGGATATGGAAATGAATTCATAATAATTGACGTAACTAGCTGATATAAATAATTTTAATAAGACTTAGAAAAATTAACCCCTTGCGATAATGAAACACCAAGTCCAAAAAGACACCTTTGCGTCCAAAAAGGACTTCACATAGTCCAGCTGAGACGCTATAGTATTTTCTCATACTTAGGAGAGTAATCATGCTTACTTATGCTTTTTGGAACAATAAGGGTGGTACCGGTAAAACCAGCTTGGCATTTCAAGTAATTACAAGATATGCTGAAACTCATCCAAACGAGAGGATTTTGGCGCTTGATCTGTGTCCTCAAGCAAACTTATCTGAACTCATGTTGGGTGGAATGAATGCCAATGGCAGTGAAAAATTACTAGCAAGGCAAGGTCTTGTTCCTCGTTGTTCCATCGGCGGTTATTTTCAGACTCGCTTACCAGCACCATATTCTCCACCGGTATTCAATGCTTTTGATTACATAACAACTCCTTCCGCTTCTAACCGTGACATTCCCGGTAATATTAATTTGATATGTGGCGATCCATTGCTGGAATTGCAGGCAAACGCAGTGAACACCTTGGCAAACCAGAATATTCCAGGCACAAATGCGTGGCTTGCAGTAATTGACTGGTTAAAGGATTTACTGTCACAACTGAGAACCACTTATGATGTGGTCTTCTTGGATTGTAACCCAAGTTTTTCATTCTATACTCAAATTGCGTTAGCAAGTGCTGACAGACTGATTTTACCTGTAATGGCAGATGACTCTTCCAGAAGAGCAATATTAAATGCTATTTCTCTGGTATACAGTTTAAAACTACCATCTGAAATTTATACTTCCTATATGTTTTCGACAAAGTTAGAAGCTGCCGGCAGGCCCTTACCTAAGATTCATCAGATCGTACAAAACAGGTTAACTCAATATATGGGTGATGCTTCAGCATACGCGGCTGTACTTCATGCAATAAGAAAAGATGTTCAAGATCTTATAACATCTCATCCTCACTTATTTACGTTCAGTAACGTAACGGATGGGTTTTCTAGCGTACGTGATTTTCAAACGACAGGAGTCATTGCACACGCTAAAGGGCAACCTTTCTCAAAAGTTAAGGCAGGTAAACAATCTATCAATGGCCATAGAGTTCAGGTGAAAGCTGATTATTTAGATAATTGCAGAACTGCTATTAATAATCTTACTTCACGATTCTAAAAAAAGGCCCAAAATGGGCCCTTAAATTTTTATTGTTTTCTGACGCTGTGCTTTGTAATGATTTAATTCCATTTTTATCTACATTGCATTATCCCAGCGCCGACAGCAGATTCACGTTCAGATCTAGACTGGCCCCGTAGTTCAACGATTAGATAATGGTCGGTTGCGGCGTATCAGCTGTCAGGCTTGTCGACAGCGGACCCAACGGTGCCAAAACGCAAACTGCCCACTTATTCAGTTTGCCCTCGTGTTTCTCCTCCACTCAGCGGCGATAACGGAAACGCCACTCTTTCGATCCGTTCGGCTCGATGAGCAGAGAGAGGCCATTGCCATCGTTGAGTTCACGCGACTTAGAGCGCCTGATTTCAATGTCTGTGAGGGGCATTGTGTATAGTTCCAAAGTGTAGATCGCGGGCTATAGGCATTGTATATACATAAATGTATAGATTTGAGTAGACGTTAGTTTACGTCAAAATACTGAGATATTGGCGAAAGCCTTATGATTACTGGGTTTGATTGACTTGAGTAGACTTTAAAAGAAGTGTGTTTGGAGCGGGCGAAGGGAGCCGAGGACAACTAGCTAACTTCTTGTTTCTTAAAGACTGATGAATCCATTGGTTACAGTGATGGTTACACATGGATAGGCTGAAGGTCAAGACTTGAAGCACGTAATAATCCCTCTAAAGGAATAGAACTCACGGTCTGACTACCCGACCCTCAGCCAGACCAAAAGGGCCGGGCTATGGGGTAAAGCGTCAGGCTCATCGTATTAGATGGGTCCTCACATTTTTCAGTCAAAATTCATCGTCTAAGAACCATCATCAGCGAGCTGACATCAGAACGACCACCAGCCCCAGCTTCAGCAGGAGGACTACCAGATAGACTTTGTGTAGGTCCATATGTCCCCTCCCTCGCATAGTTATGATATAACATAACATTAAATAAGGGCCAAGACCCGAAGGTCCTGACCAATAGCTATTATTGTTACTTAGCTTACTTGCTAAAGCTCAGGCACTTGACCACTGGCAACACAGCAGTAGCACTTCCTGTCTTCATCTTAACAGTCGTAGCGGCTTCAGCCACAACAAAGACCTTACCGAGAATCTCAAGGTCATGGGACTGGGAGTTACCATCACGGGAAAGAATCACGGTGATATGTTCACCATCATGACGCAGACAACCAAAGGATAGACAGGTGAAGTGCTTCGCCAACATGAATAGGCCACGGTCAGTCCCATTGTAGTAGGCGATGTCTGTACCCAGCATGTCCTTTACTGCATCCTCACCACCAAATCCGTTCTTCATAGCCAGACGGGAGAGAGCGGACATATGGGACTCATGAGCAAGGATGCCATAGCTGGACACCTCAGAGCCATAAGCGGGCTCGGTACTCTCAAACAGCGCGTCTACGATAGCCTCTGCTCGTGGCAGGAGACTCCCGGTCAACTTAGGATAATCCACTGTCTTCAGCAGCTTAGAGGTCAGTAATACATCGACCATTTTAGCGTTGATTGTACGGACCACATTCTCGCAGATGTTCAGGGCGTCTTGCTGAAGTGTGCCAACAGTGAAACCAGTAGAGGACTTAGCGTCCCACAACTTCGCCTGATGGCTGACGAGGATAGCCTTTTCGATTGGTTCAACGGTAATCTCGCTACCAGCGGCAGCGGTGACTACAGTGGGAGTCTTACCGCCACGTACCGGAACGACCACGGAGCGGTCAGCCAGAGTGTGAGCAATGATTGGGGTCGGTAAGCTGTTACGGGTCGGCAGCAGCTCAACAGGGAAAGGAATGTTCTCCTGAGCGTCTTTAAGCACACCATTCAGCATCGTTTTCACCAGCTTAGCCAGCTCAAGGGCATAAACCTGCGGGTCAGCGTTAGTCGGCAAGCCTTCGTTAATCTGGAGGTTGTCGGTGTCGGTGATACGAACAGGCTCAATGCCAAACTGTAAAGCGTCTTTTGTCATAGTCATGATAATTAATCTCCTTTGAGTCAAATACTTGAAGTCCGGGACGCGATGTCCCAGACCTGAATGTGTGTGGGTGTGAGCTGGCGAGCAGCTAATGTGCTTAGAGTTGGTCCATCCAGTTGTCCATGCCGTCAATCTCCACCAGCTTCGAGGCTCGTGAGCGACCAGCAGAAGACACAGCGTTGCGAATAGAGTCACCATAGGCCTGACGTTCAGCTTTCTGCTGGTCACGCTTCTGGGCCGCTGCTAGACGCTCCTCGGGGGTCATGTTCAGCTCAGCCATACGCTCAGCCTGAATGCGTACAGTTTCAGCAGCTTCAGCTTGTGCTTTGGTCTTGGCCTGCTGGCGTAGACGATAGGCAGACATGACTTCCTTACCGAAGAAGTTAGCGATAAGTACGCCAGCATCAGAAAGGACTTCCAGTAGCTCCAGAGGCTCGGCAGCTCGTGGACTGAAGCCAGCCATATAGCCGGGGATGAGGGTCTTTAACGCCAGTGATAACGGATAGGACTCACCGTCCAGCTTGCAAGTATTTGCGTAAAGGTCGATGTCGGTGACTTTGAGTTTCCAGTCGTTTTGGTCGAATAACATTGTTCGTACTCCTCTTGAGAGTTGAGACTATCGGTCTCGCAGGCATGGTTATGCCTACGGTCTCCCCGCATCGGTCATCTCAAAAGGTTTAAAATTAGGTTAGGTTTGATCACTCTGAACGATCAATTGAAGACATTATGATTGGAACAAACGATCAATAGGTATGTGGTTATTTGCTAATCTACGACCACCTTTCACCGAGAAACCCAGGAATGCCTCATGCCTAAATTAGCTATTAGCTTATTGCTTTATTTGACCTGCTTTTATGCAGTTGGATATGGCGCTGGATATATAACAGGTGGGATAACTTGGCACACACTGTATATGCTTGAACGTATAATCACCGTAGCCTTACTTGCATTCATTCCAGTCTTTATCTTTGCGGTTTTATTAAAGGCATCAAAAAGACACGGAATAATAAGATCACTTTCAGTCGCAGCAATTAATATCATCCCTTCAGCTATCGCATTACTTATAGGATTCACTGACGCAGTGACCAGAGAATTCCTTACTTACTTTCTCGGTTAACTGACATATCACGAATGACCAACTGTTCTATTAGCTCATTACGAGAATAAAATGGTCGGTCATTCGTAGCCGCTTTATCTACACCAAGCATCGACAACAAAACAGAAGTGGGAAGACCCCGGTAACGCAGGGTCAAACGGCCTTCGGGAGTGCGTGGGTCAATCATAGCCATTGTTAAAGTCTCCACTCACAGCGACCGACACGTAGCTCCTCAAACGCCTCTTTCGAGACGAGTTGTCCAGCACTGTAGTGCGATACAGTGTGCTTCTTAATGAATGCCTTAGAGTCCGGCGTGATTTCATCCGAAGATGCTACAGCGGCCTGAACGCTGGCACTGGAGGTCATAGACACAAAGGCATCCGCTACAGCTATTCCGTACTCAAAGTCCAGCCACTCGCCAAACTTCACGGCGGACGTGGGGTCAGCAAGCCATGACGTACCGAGGCAACCCATATCAACTTTCTTTATGCGACCACTTTTCGGTCCCATAAGATAGCGCCCGACTTTGGTACGGGCAAAGCGTCTGACTTCTGTACTATTGCCATCTGCAACTTTGCCAATCTGGATACCGACCCGACGAATTTCATCCAGTCGAAACAATCCGTCCTGACTGGTGAGGTCCTGACCGAAGATATGGATGGTGTATTCTTGTTGAGACATTTACGTGTACTCCTTTTGTTTGCACCCTGAAGTCGCACCCTACTGACCTACTCAAGCCCCCACGTAAAGGGAGACCAGCAGGCAACAGGACGCAAACAGAATGACTTGAGGTAATTGTGTTGTGGTCTGCGATGACCATAGAGACGAAGGTGCGACAGCGTGTCAGGACGACCAGATGGTGAGCGGTGATAGACTCAAGTCAAAATGAAGACACGAGAACGCTAACGGGCTGGAGGTCTGACAGAGGCTGTCTTGCCTTGGGATGTCTTCGGAGAAAGACTTAATGTCGGGAGAGCTTCCGCATGGCTTGACGCATCAAGACCAGAGGCGAATGTACAGTCCCTATAGTGATAGCTAAGGGTCCACTCCCTATAGTGAGGGTTTAAGATTTGCGACCATATTTACTTTGGCTGGTAGGACTTAAAGTTCTCCTTATTGGAATTGTGATAACACAATCCATCAAAGAGGACTCTAGTCAAACCATAGTAACAATGGGTCTCCTCCAGCCTGCTGGTCATCTCAAAGCTCCAACCTCAGACACCACTGGTCAACCACTTTGAGTTTCCGCCTGTCCACAAATGGATGGCAGACCTCAGTAATGGTGTCTTGGTTCTTCACAATCTCGCACACCGATGGTCTCATAGACGGAAGTTCCGCTGAGGTCTGATGTTCTCCGCCTGTCAAAGGAGAGAGATAGCTACGTTAAAAGAGAATGGTCTCAGGCCAAGGTGATTTAACACTAGGCGTCTGCGGATGGTTTCCAATCGGGTCCGCTGCCGGAAGCCTGAGACTTAATGAATGTGTGTGGGTCGAGGAACTAAGGGTCCCCCTCCTATAGTGATAGTTTAGTCCCTCCCCTATAGTGAGGGTTTATTCGTTAGCGGCTTTCTGTCCTTCTCTCGCCTTCCTGTCCCGGTCTTCAATGCCCTTGAGCGCCCTTTCCGGCATACTGTTAAACATGGCCTCAACTTCTTTCGGTCTGGTAATCTGCTCAGTGACAATGATATTCAGCAGCTTAAAAAGACCATGCGCTAACTGAGGGTCATCATCAATGTTAATTTCACCCGGATGGACCGCCTGATTGCCAACGATACGACAAATATCAGCAGCTCGCTGGACCAATGGTGACAGACCTTTAGCCACGAGGGACTTAATGTCCGTGTCGATATGCTTCCCCGGCTCACCGAGATGGACCATCAGCTTTTGAAGACTCAAGCGCAGGAGTGCAGCAGCGCCTTTAGGTGACAGATTAATGATGCTTCTGGCTTCCATGTAGTCGGACTTACAGTCTTCTGGCATGTCAGGATTAGGGGGCTCAACATTACCAGACGTGGGTATGACCATATTACTTTCATTCCAGTAAGCATCATCATCACAATGGGAGCATGTGGACATATAGAAGCTGGTCTCTTTGTAATGAAGCTGAGAGCTACTTCCTCCCATACGACGCCAGTGCTGCCTAGAATAAACACCACAGTGAGGGCAGTTAAACGCCTCTGCTTTAAATTTCGCCGGGAAATACTCAGCCATTTACTCCAGTCTCCTTATAAACACCAGCCATCACATTAACCAATCTATCTACCTCGACCTCTTTCGCGTAACGGTCGTAAGTTATAGACCCTGAGCTATGACCCATAATCGCCTGAGCATACGCTAACTCGACACCATGTTGTTTTAGCTGGGTCGCAACTGTATGTCTAAACGAGTGAAACGCTAAGCCGCTACGATCAGCGAGGACTTTCGGCAGCAACGTTCTGTTAAACCATTTGCTGACCTGCTCACCGTAGCCGTTCTTCATCAGCTTGAGGCCACCGAATACCATAGCATTATCACCCACAGCCTTTCTACGGTCTTCCACAAGCGACATAAAGTCAGTCAATACAAACCATAAGCGCCACCGACCAATGGGACGCAGCGGTCACTATGGGCGTTCTTGATGCTCTTACCCGGCAGGCTGCTATCGTCTTCGTTGATATGAATGTAGACGGTCCCGGCCTCAGTGACCCTGACGTCTTTGACTTGAAGTTGAGCCACCTCGTTAAGTCTTGCACCTGTAATCGCAGCCAGAGCGGTGACGTAATAATGATATGGCTTACCTGAGGTCTTCTGCGAGTACGCTTTAGCGGCGACCATCAGTTGCCCTACCTGCTCAGGACTGAACGCATCACGAGCGTCGGAGGCTTTACGCTGCGGGACTTTCAGCTCAAGACCTTCTGTCAGGTTCTTAGTTATCAGGTCGTTGCGTACCGCCCACTTAAAGACAGCAGCCATCTTGATAAGATATTTATTGTTAATGGTGACGACATCTAAACAGTCAGTCTTAGCCTCTCGGTTCAGCAGGTCTGACAGCTGCATATCCTTAAAGCGTTGCTTACGGTTCTTCGGTATCTGCTGGAGGACTTCACGGACCCTGAGCATATCTGAGCGGGTCGCCTTACTGACATCCTGAATACTCAGATAGTCGAATATCTCGATTAGCGTGGAGTGTGACGCTCGGTTCTCGCTTAGGGTCGCTGGCTTCCAGTTCTGGGCGTTCTCCTGCTCGTACTGCTCAATGAGAGACGCGAGGGCCAAAGCTTTAGGCTCAGGGACTTCTGGCTCCGATGATACAGATAGGGAGGCGGACGGTCTTAGACTACTAGTCTCAGGCTCAAGGTAAGACAACAGGCTGGAACTATCGCCCTTGAGTCTGTCCTGACAGGCCTTGAGCACACCGATAACGTCATTGATATAGTGATGCTGGTCTACAGTCAGACGCTCAGTCGCTACAGCTTCCCGAAGGTTAGACTTAATGTCGTCGTACTGGTCAACATAAAGCTGGTAGGACTCCGGGTCGTTCAGGTCATCACGGCGGACACTTAGTTCCCACTCGACAATGGTCTGCAAGTGCTCCCGTAGCTCCTCATAAGAGGCGTTAGGGCTGTCTGCGTGGATTGCTTTAAGTGCTGACTTGATGTGCCGAGAGTGAGCCATGGCGGTGCGTCTGTCCTTAGTCCGTAGTGACAATGAGGTCATTCTATCAGTGTTTGACTGACGGTGCCGTAGACGGAAATAGTAGACGCCTCTGCGCTCATAGAGATAGGCGGTAATTTGGAGTTGCTTGCTTGATGGCTGAATCATATGTCTGTATGCCCTGAGAGGGTTACACAGTGGGTTACAGTAAGTAACTCTGCAAGGAGGCTTTAAGCCATATCCCTTAGGATTCAGTAAGTTAGTAAACTTTAAGAAAGGTCATGGAGCGGGCGAAGGGAATCGAACCCTCGTATAGAGCTTGGGAAGCTCTCGTTCTACCATTGAACTACGCCCGCATTGAAGTGCGTAAGGGATTATAAACCTTACACACTTCCTGGCAAGGGGCTGATCGACTGACTGGCGATTAATTCACCGTCAGCATTTTGGCTTGCTGCCCTGCGGCGGCAAATAGCGCTGCGGATCGATAGCCGTAGCGCGATAACGGATCTGGAAATGCAGGCGCACCGAAGCCGCATCAGAGCTGCCCATGGTGGCAATTTTCTGCCCGGCTTTCACTGTTTGCCCGTTGTTAACCAACAGCGTATCGTTATGGGCGTAGGCGGTAATGTAATCTTCGCCATGTTTTATCATCACGAGGTTGCCGTAGCCGCGCAGCTGATTGCCGACATAGACCACCTTCCCGGCTCCAGCCGCATAAACAGGCGTGCCGCGCGCGGCAGAGATATCAATCCCCTTGTTGCCACCTTCGGCCGTGGAGTATGGCAGTATCACCTTCCCACTCGCTGGCCACTGCCAACAGCGTTGCCCTACCGGTGGCCAGGATGACTGTGGCACAGAAGAAGACGGTCTGACTGCTGCCGTTTTGGTGGAGGATTTCGATTTAGATTTTGTTTTCGCCGATGCCGTGCTGGTTTTCGCGCCACCGCTGACCTTAAGCTTTTGCCCAACTTCTATGGTATAGGGGGGAGAAATGTTGTTCAGGCGCGCGATCTCTTTGACGCTGGTCCCTGTCGCACGTGAAATACCATACAGCGTATCTCCCCGCTTAACGGTATAGGTAGAACCAGAACCGGAATCAGATGAGCTTGAACATCCCGCGACGATCAGGCTGCTCAGCAACATTATTGTGATAACAAAGCGTTTTCTCATCAGGCGTCCCGCACTCAAAACAATTCCTCGCAACATTTTAAGACGCTTTATCATAGCAGTCCGATGCCGGATGCCAAATCATATCGCGGCACGAATCGTCCGTTCAGGCATTTCACACCGACGGATAATCAATCGGCCACAATTAGGCATATAATAGTGATGCTCAAGATTAATGGTGGATGCGATGCGACAGGAACATGTCATTTTGTTGAATGAGCAGGACCAGCCCTGCGGAACACTGGAAAAGTATGCGGCGCATACCGCTACAACGCCCCTACACTCTGCCTTCTCCTGCTGGCTCTTTAACGACCAGGGCCAACTGTTGGTGACTCGGCGTTCGCTACACAAAAAAGCCTGGCCAGGCGTCTGGACTAACTCGGTCTGCGGCCATCCGCAGTCCGGTGAAACTACTGCAGACGCCATCATCCGTCGCGCTCGTTTCGAACTGGGTGTGGAGGTAGCCGAACTCACGCCCGTGTATCCTGATTTTCGTTACCGCGCTGCAGACCCCAGTGGGATTGTGGAAAACGAAGTTTGCCCGGTCTATGCCGCACGAGTTATCAGTGCGCGACGGCCAAACACGGATGAAGTAATGGATGAGCAGTGGAGTGAACTTGAGGATGTCTTACGTGCGCTGGATGCCACACCGTGGGCCTTCAGCCCGTGGATGGTAATGCAGGCATCTAACGATAAAGCGCGCGAATTATTACGCGAGTTTGCTAACCGTAATTGATTGCCGGATGGCAACGCGAAAGCGTTTTATCCGGCCTACAAATCATGCTTATCGTAGGCCGGAAAAGCGTGGCGCGATCCGGCATTTCACATCTTATTTAACCGGACGCATCGCCGGGAACAGGATCACGTCACGGATGGTATGGCTGTTGGTGAACAGCATAACCATACGGTCAATACCAATCCCCAGACCGGCTGTCGGCGGCAGACCGTGTTCCAGAGCGGTAACGTAGTCTTCGTCGTAGAACATCGCTTCGTCATCGCCCGCATCTTTGGCGTTAACCTGATCCTGGAAACGCTGCGCCTGATCTTCTGCATCGTTCAGCTCGCTGAAACCGTTACCGATTTCGCGTCCACCAATGAAGAATTCGAAGCGGTCAGTAATTTCCGGGTTGTCATCGTTACGACGAGCCAACGGAGAAACCTCTGCCGGGTACTCGGTAATGAAGGTCGGCTGAATCAGGTGCGCTTCCGCCACTTCTTCAAAGATCTCCGTCACGATACGACCCAGACCCCAGCTCTTCTCAACCTTGATGCCGATAGATTCAGCAATCGCTTTAGCAGAGTCGAAGTTGTCCAGATCCGCCATGTTGGTTTCCGGACGGTATTTCTGAATGGCTTCACGCATGGTCAGTTTTTCGAACGGTTTACCAAAGTCGAAGACTTCTTCGCCGTAAGGCACTTCGGTGGTTCCCAGAACGTCCTGCGCCAGCGTGCGGAACAGCGATTCGGTCAGTTCGATCAGGTCTTTGTAGTCCGCATAAGCCATATAGAGTTCCATCATGGTGAACTCTGGGTTATGACGAACGGAGATGCCTTCGTTACGGAAGTTACGGTTAATTTCGAACACACGTTCGAAGCCGCCAACCACCAGACGCTTGAGGTACAGTTCCGGCGCAATACGCAGGTACATGTCCAGATCCAGCGCGTTATGATGGGTGATGAACGGGCGTGCAGCGGCACCGCCAGGGATCACCTGCATCATCGGGGTTTCCACTTCCATAAAGCCACGGCCAACCATGAACTGACGAATACCCGCCATGATCTGTGAGCGCACTTTAAAGGTATTGCGAGATTCATCGTTAGAGATGAGATCCAGGTAGCGCTGACGGTAACGCGCTTCCTGATCCTGCAGGCCGTGGAATTTGTCCGGCAACGGACGCAGCGCTTTAGTCAGCAGACGCAGCTCGGTGCAATGGATGGACAGCTCGCCGGTTTTAGTCTTAAACAACTTACCTTTCGCGCCGAGGATATCGCCCAGATCCCATTTTTTGAACTGCTCGTTGTAAATGCCTTCCGGCAGATCGTCACGCGCAACGTACAGCTGAATACGGCCACCAACGTCCTGCAGCGTAACGAATGAGGCTTTCCCCATAATGCGGCGGGTCATCATACGACCGGCAACGGATACCTCAATGTTCAGCGCTTCCAGCTCTTCGTTTTCTTTCGCGTCGAAGTCAGCGTGCAGTTGGTCTGAGGTGTGATCGCGACGGAAATCGTTCGGAAACGGGATCCCCTGCTCACGCAGGTTAGCCAGCTTCTCACGGCGCGTTTTCAGTTCATTGTTAAGGTCGGCTACCGCGTCAGCGCCCTGTGCGTGTTGTTCAGACATGTTGGTTCCTCATAACCCTGCTTTCAAACTTGCTTCGATAAATTGATCCAGGCTGCCATCCAGCACCGCCTGCGTGTTACGGGTTTCAACCCCGGTACGCAGATCTTTGATGCGGGAGTCATCCAGGACATAAGAACGAATCTGGCTACCCCAGCCGATGTCGGACTTGGTGTCTTCCATCGCCTGCTTCTCGGCATTCTTCTTCTGCATTTCCAGTTCATAAAGCTTCGCTTTCATCTGCTTCATGGCCTGGTCTTTGTTCTTGTGCTGGGAACGGTCGTTCTGGCACTGTGTCACAATCCCGGTCGGGATGTGGGTAATACGCACCGCAGATTCTGTACGGTTAACGTGCTGACCACCCGCACCTGAAGCGCGGTAAACATCGATGCGCAGGTCTGCCGGGTTGATTTCGATATCAATGTCATCGTCAACTTCCGGGTAGACAAATGCAGAGCTGAACGACGTATGGCGGCGACCGCCGGAGTCAAACGGACTCTTACGTACCAGGCGGTGTACGCCGGTTTCAGTACGCAGCCAGCCGTAAGCATATTCGCCAGCGATTCTGATGGTCACGGATTTAATACCCGCCACTTCACCTTCAGATTCTTCAATAATTTCAGTCTTAAAGCCGCGTGCTTCAGCCCAACGCAGATACATGCGCATCAGCATGCTGGCCCAGTCCTGCGCTTCGGTGCCGCCAGAACCGGCCTGAATATCGAGATAGCAATCTGCGCTGTCATATTCACCGGAGAACATACGACGGAACTCCAGCTGCGCCAGCTTTTCTTCCAGCGTATCGAGTTCGGCAACGGCTTCGTTAAAGGTTTCTTCGTCGTCGGCTTCTATAGCCAGTTCTAACAGGCCGGAGACATCTTCCAGGCCCTGGCTCATTTGGTCGAGCGTGTCGACAATGGCCTCAAGGGAAGAACGTTCTTTGCCCAGCGCCTGCGCGCGTTCGGGTTCGTTCCAGACATCCGGCTGTTCCAGCTCGGCGTTTACTTCTTCCAGACGCTCTTTCTTGGCATCATAGTCAAAGATACCCCCTAAGAACGTCAGAGCGTTCCGTGAGGTCCTGAATGCGGTTATTTACCGGATTAATTTCAAACATGGTCTGTTTTCTTTTATTGGACGAGTCAAAATGCGGTTATAAGAGCGGGATTGTAACCAATCCACGCTCTTTTTTATAGATATAGTGACGCTAAAGTGGCCAGATATTATCGATAATAATTTGCAATGAGCGGTTGCCGCGAAACTCGTTAATATCCAGCTTATAGGCCAGCGTGACTTCACGAACGCCGTTATCCGGCCAGATAGCGGTATCAACATTAAACGCAATACCGTCCAGCAGCGGTCCGCCGTCGACGGGTTCAACCATCACCTTCAGATGACGCTCGCCAACCAGACGCTGCTGAAGCAGGCGAAAGCGCCCGTCAAACAGCGGCTCCGGGAACATTTGCCCCCAAGGTCCTGCATCACGCAGCATTTGTGCGACGTCCATGGTCATCTCCGCCGCACTTAGCGGGCCATCGGAGACCACTTCGCCCTGCAGTAAGGCAGGATCGAGCCACTCGGTCACCAGCTCACCAAAACGCTGCTGGAAGCACTCAAACTGTGCTTCTTCCAGCGATAATCCTGCCGCCATGGCGTGGCCGCCGAACTTAAGGATCATGCCCGGGTAAAGGGTATCCAGTCGCTCCAGTGCATCTCGCATGTGCAGGCCCTGAATCGAGCGCCCCGACCCTTTAAGGGTGCCGTCTCCAGCCGGTGCGAAGGCGATCACCGGACGGTGAAAACGCTCTTTAATGCGTGACGCCAGGATCCCTACCACGCCCTGATGCCACTCGGGGTGATACATCGCCAGCCCGCCAGGCAGCGTCTCGCTGCTGCGCTCAAGCTTCTTGCACAGGGTCAGCGCTTCCGTCTGCATGCCCTGCTCTATCTCTTTCCGCGTCTGGTTGAGCGCGTCCAGTTCACTGGCAAGCACCCGCGCGTCGCCAATGTTGTCGCACAGCAACAGCGCCACGCCAACTGACATATCATCCAGGCGGCCTGCCGCATTCAGGCGTGGCCCCAGCGCAAAGCCTAAATCGCTGGCGGCCAATTTCTGCGGGTCGCGATTTGAAATCTCAAGCAGCGCTTTAATGCCAGGACGACATTTCCCTGCGCGAATACGGCTCAAGCCTTGCCACGTCAGGATGCGGTTATTAGCGTCCAGCGGGACAACATCGGCTACCGTACCTAGCGCAACCAGATCAAGCAGATCTGCGAGGTTTGGCGGGGTGATAGCTCGCTCATCAAACCAGCCCTTATCACGAAGAAAAGTACGCAGTGCCAGCATCAGATAAAAAGCCACGCCGACGCCCGCCAGTGATTTCGACGGGAACGTACAGTCGTGCAGGTTAGGATTAATAATCGCCACTGCACCCGGCAGGGTATCGCCGGGCAGGTGGTGATCGGTAACCACTACCGGGATCCCCAGCGTTCTGGCATGTTCAACGCCGGCATGGGAAGAGATGCCGTTGTCGACGGTGACGATCAGCTGAGCGCCGCGGGCATGTGCCTGATCCACCACCTCCGGGCTCAAACCATAACCGTCTTCAAAACGGTTGGGCACCAGGTAGTCAATGTTGCTACATCCCAATGCTCGCATCGCCAGAATGCTCAGCGCCGTGCTGGTTGCGCCATCGGCGTCAAAATCCCCCACCACGATAATGCGGGTGCCTTCACGAAAAGCGTTATAGAGGATCTCCACCGCCTTTTCGACACCGCTCAATTGCTGCCACGGCAACATGCCTTTGACGCTACGCTCAAGCTCCTGCGCGCTACGCACACCGCGACTGGCGTACAAACGACGCAACAGCGGCGGCAGATCGGCAGGCAGGTCGCTAGTCTCGTCGGCTTCACGACGACGAAGTTGTATCTGTTGTTTCACGCGAATTATTTACCGCTGGTCTGTTTTTGGTGCGCGTCGAGGAACGCTTTCATCTCTTTCGGTCCCTGATAGCCAGGAACAACATAGCCATTGCTCAGAACGATCGCCGGCGTGCCGCTTACACCAAACTGCACACCCAGCGCGTAATGGTCAGCAATATCCACATTACAAGTTGCTGGCTTCACGCTTTTACCCGCCATGGCATCATCAAACGCTTTGTTTTTATCTGACGCACACCAGATGGATTTCATGTCCTGCTCGGCCTGGCTTTCCAGTCCCTGGCGAGGGAAGGCCAGATAACGCACGGTAATTCCCAGTGCGTTGTAGTCTTTCATCTCTTCATGCAGCTTGTGGCAATAGCCGCAGGTGATGTCGGTGAAAATGGTAATAACGTGTTTTTCCTGCGGCGCTTTATAGATGATCATCTCTTTTTCCAGCGCGTTCAGCTGCTTCATCAGCAGTTGATTGGTGACGTTAACCGGACTTGCACCGCTCACGTCATACATCGGTCCCTGAATAATGTGCTTGCCGTCTTCGGTGACGTACAACACGCCGCTGTTGGTCAGTACAGTTTTCATTCCCGCAATCGGAGCAGGTTGAATTTCTGTGCTTTGTACACCCAGCTTCGTTAATGACTGACGAATCGCCGCGTCGTCTGCCTGCACCATGCCTGAAAACGCCGTCGCCAGCAGGGTGAGCATCATAAAACTTTTTTTCATAACCTATCCTTTCCTGTCAGCACTCACGCACGCGGGTGATGCTGTTGATGTAATTGACGCAAGCGCTCCGTTGCGACATGGGTATAAATTTGTGTGGTAGAGAGATCGCTATGACCTAGCAGCATCTGCACCACGCGCAAATCAGCGCCATGGTTAAGCAAATGCGTGGCAAAAGCATGCCGCAGTACGTGCGGCGACAGCTTCTCGCTGTCGATTCCCGCTAACACAGCATAGTGTTTAATTCGATGCCAGAAGGTCTGGCGTGTCATCTGCTGCGCACGCTGGCTGGGAAACAGCACATCAATGGAGACGCCATTGAGCAACCATGGTCGTCCGTGCTCCAGATAGGTTTCCAGCCAATACACAGCCTCTTCACCCAACGGTACCAGCCGCTCTTTATTACCTTTACCAATGACCCGCACAACGCCCTGACGCAGGCTGACATCACTCATCGTCAGCCCCACCAGCTCAGAAACGCGCAAACCGGTGGCATATAAGACTTCGAGCATGGCTTTGTCTCGGAGTTCCAGCGGCTGGTCAATCAGCGGGGTCTGCAGCAGTCGCTCGACCTGCGCCTCACTGAGATCTTTTGGCAAACGCTGTGGTAGCTTAGGTGAAGCCAGCGAGGCACTGGGATCATCATCGCGGAATTTCTCGCGATAGAGATGTTGAAAAAATCGCCGCATTGCACTTAACAAACGCGCGGAACTGGTGGCTTTATACCCTCCCTCCATTCGCTCGGCCAGCAGTGCTTGCAGGTCATCGCTCTGTACCGTCGTCAGAGAAACACCGCGATGGTGTAGCCATTCAACAAGCATGGTTAGATCGCGACGATACGCATTTAATGTGTTTTCCGCCAGATTGCGTTCCAGCCACAGGGCATCAAGAAATTGCTCGATGCGCGCCAGATCTTGTTCCACTCGCGCCCCTTATTTCATTCTCATTTTTGATGCATTATGCCTCATTGTGCCGTGATTGCGGCGATTCTGATACACTACGCGCAACGCTACAGCAGAATTGAGACGTTTAGTAATGAACATGGGTCTTTTTTACGGTTCCAGCACGTGCTACACCGAGATGGCAGCAGAGAAAATCCGCGATATTCTTGGTCCCGAGCTGGTGACATTACACAACCTCAAGGATGATTCTCCGACCTTAATGGAGCAGTACGACGTGCTCATTTTAGGTATCCCGACCTGGGATTTCGGCGAAATCCAGGAGGACTGGGAAGCCGTCTGGGATCAGTTGGATGACCTCAACCTGGAAGGCAAAATTGTTGCTCTCTACGGCATGGGCGATCAGTTGGGTTACGGTGAATGGTTCCTGGATGCGCTGGGAATGCTGCACGACAAGCTAGTCACGAAAGGGGTGAAGTTTGTCGGTTACTGGCCAACAGAAGGCTACGAATTTACCAGCGATAAACCTGTTATTGCCGATGGGCAACTGTTTGTCGGCCTTGCCCTGGATGAAACCAACCAGTACGATCTTAGCGATGAACGCATCCAGGCATGGTGTGAGCAAATTCTTGGCGAAATGGCCGAACACTGGTCCTGAGCATCTGCTGACTGACGGTGAAGGTCTGTAACCTTACCGTCAGCGCTATTTCTGCATTGACGGTTGTAATATCAACCGACGCAAATCCCGCCATTCGGCATCATCCATACTGTCCGCCGCCAGCCACAGATGCTGACGCTTTCCTGTACTTGACCGCAAACGCAACATCATGCCCGTTTTTATCATCCAGGGGGCGCTAACAATCGACCACTCTTGCCCTTGCCAACGCAGGCGGCCATCCATCAATAGTCTAATCTCTCCCTGACAAGCGTTGATACGGCGCTGACTGCGCACGCAATCGAACACCACCAGAGAGAGCAAAATCAACCATAAAGGGGTGTAACTCAGTGGCCATGGCATCAATAAAATAAGCACCGCCACTAGCCCATGAATGAGCAACGAAATCCACTGTGCGCGCCAGGAGACGCGTAAATCAGATTGCCACTGGACCACGTTCCCGATTCCGTGTCTGGATAAGCCGTACCATTTGCTCCAGCTGTGCATCAGCCGGCTTCCCGTGATTCATCAACCAGTTAAATAAATCGGGGTCATCACATTCCAGCAAACGGATAAAAATGCGCTTTTCGTCATCACTTAAGTTGTCATACTCATGTTCGAAAAACGGCATGATCGAAATGTCCAGCTCACGCATACCGCGACGGCATGCCCAATGAATACGTGCTTTGTTGTTAATATCCATGTTCTTCTTCCTGTCTCGCGAAAACGAAGTACCCGGCTATTGTAACGTGTTTTTCACGCTCTTTTACGGGAATATCAGTAAACGGAAGCACGATCGCTAAATAAAACCACATTAAGTCAAAGGGTTCATCAATTATGGATGTCTCCTCGCAAAGCTTAAAATATGGCACAAATAGGATGTTTAAACCGCTTGCAATGGGCCATAGCTCTTTTACCATTAGTCATTATTACTGCGTTAAGCAAATCAGGACATTATTATGGCTTTTACATCTTTTCCTCCTCGTCAGCCTTGTGCGTCAACACGTTTGCCTCTGACGCTGATGACGCTTGATGACTGGGCACTCGCGACCATTACCGGCACCGACAGTGAGAAGTATATTCAGGGCCAAGTTACTGCTGATGTCAGTCAGCTGACCGAACATCAGCATGTGCTGGCTGCCCACTGTGATGCCAAAGGCAAAATGTGGAGCAACCTGCGCCTCTTCCGCCTGGGTGAAGGCTTCGCGTGGCTTGAGCGCCGTAGCCTGCGCGATGCCCAGCTTACCGAACTGAAAAAATATGCCGTCTTCTCAAAAGTGGTGATTGCGCCGGACGACGAACGCGTGCTGCTGGGCGTTGCCGGATTCCAGGCGCGTGCCGCGCTGGACAATCTCTTTAGCGAACTGCCAACCCGCGATAAGCAGGTGATTACCGAAGGCTCTTCTACGATATTGTGGTTTGAACACCCGGCCGAACGCTTCCTGCTGATTACCGATGCAGCCACGGCGGAAACGCTGGTAGAAAAACTGCGTGGTGAAGCAGAGTTGAACAACAGCCAACAGTGGCTGGCACTGGATATCGAAGCCGGTATCGCAGTAATTGATACCGCCAACAGCGGGCAGTTCATTCCACAGGCTACCAACCTGCAGGCCTTGGGTGGGATCAGCTTCAAAAAAGGCTGCTATACCGGTCAGGAAATGGTCGCACGGGCGAAATTCCGCGGCGCTAACAAACGAGCGCTGTGGACACTGGCAGGTTCAGCCAGCCGGGTGCCGGAAGCGGGTGAAGACCTGGAACTGAAAATGGGAGAGAACTGGCGCCGAACCGGCACCGTACTTGCGGCAGTACAACTGGCGGACGGTCAGGTACTGGTGCAGGTGGTGATGAATAACGACATGGAAGCCGACAGCGTATTCCGCGTGCGCGACGACGCGAAAACGCTGCATATAGTACCGCTGCCGTATTCGCTGGAAGAGTAAATCGCCAGGTAGCGACTTCACCTTACCGGGTCGAGGGTTTTGTAGGCCCGGTAAGCGCAGCGCCACCAGGCAATGATGATTACGCCTGCCCCACGTACAGATAGATGGCCAGGAAATGGCACACGCTGCCACCCAGCACGAATCCATGCCAGATTGCATGGTTGTAAGGGATACGTTTGCAGACGTAGAAAATGACGCCCAGTGAATAGACCACGCCACCTACCGCCAGCAGCGTTACGCCCCCAGCAGCCAGTTTAACCGCCAGTTGATACACCACAATCAATGACAGCCAGCCCATGGTCAGATAGGTCACCAGCGACAAAATTTTAAAGCGGTGGGCAATGGTCAATTTGAACAGAATACCGAGCAGCGCCAGGCTCCAGATCACCACCATCAGGCCACGCGCCAACTGTGAGTCCAGCCCCACCAGCAGAAATGGCGTATAGGTTCCGGCAATCAGCAGATAAATAGCGCAATGGTCGAATTTCTTCAGCCAGAGTTTCGCTCGCTGATGGGGTATCGCGTGATACAGGGTTGAAGCCAGGAACAGCAAAATCATGCTGCCGCCGTACAGGCTATAGCTGGTAATGGCCATAGCACTGGCATTGGTATCTACTGCCTGAACCAGCAACAGCACCAGTCCGATAATCCCAAACACCAGCCCAATTCCGTGGCTGATGCTATTGGCGATTTCCTCTGCCAGAGAATACCCCTGTGCAATTAATGGCTTCTGAACCATAGCTTACTCCCAAAAAACGAACACTTTCGTGATTGCGCTTCTAGCGTAACTGAGAATGGTTCCAGTGAACACATGTTAGCTAAAATAAATATCAACCAATAAATAACATATAAAAATCAATTATTTACATTTTATTTTTCAGCTAACAAGTGTATTCTTTAAATTAAACGCATTTAAAATCAATCACATAAAACTGCGTCTGATTTGGATAGATCTCTGTAATCACGCGTTTAAGCTCATCAAGGGTCATATTTTCCTGCTGAGCATGTTTTTCACTCAGCGTATCCAACGTCACGGTCGAGGTGCCTACCACTTCTATAGTGCAGAAGTAACCGTCATCTTCGAAGCGTCCAACCCGCAGAATGTCTCCGGTTTTGAAGTGGGACTCAGACTCATCGCGAATAGTGATAGTCTTGCGTCCGGCCAGAATGTCATCCTGGAAACGCTGAAAAAAAGTGATGTCATTTGGCTGCATGTTATTATTCCCTGTAGATGAAGTCTGATGAGTGAGTATTGCCATTGTGAGTATGTTCTCCCACGCCGCCATCGCCAGTCTCAACAATCTTGAGATGTTGGTCTACAACTATGTCATCAAGAACCGTGACAAAGTCATGTACATGACCATTCGCGAACTGGCTGATGCCGTAGGGGTTTCAACCACCACCGTGCTGCGCTTTTGCCGCAAACTTAACTGTGAGGGCTACTCTGAGTTTCGCGTACGCTTTAAATTATATTTAGAGCAGAATGAACCGCAACAGGCTAATTTCGGTGCCAGCGAAATAATCAGCTTCTTTAAGGGCGTGAATAACGACGAATTCGACACATTACTCGATCAGGCTGTTGATATTATATTGTCCTCCGAGCGTATTATATTCGTTGGCGCGGGAACATCCGGCGCCTTAGCTAAATATGGTGCGAGATTTTTCTCAAACGTCGGGAAATTCAGCAACCATATTGACGATCCCTATTTCCCGGTAACCAATGATATGGCCCGAAACGCGTTGGCAATTGTCCTATCCGTCTCCGGCGAAACCGAGGAGATCCTGCGTTTCGCCAGCCAGTTTAGCCTCCACAACTGCAAAGTGTTGTCGGTTACCAGCCACGAGCACTCACGCCTGGCGAAACTGGCCGACTTTAACCTCTCCTGGCATGTGCCGCAAACCCGCATTGCGGGGGTCTATGATATAACCACACAAATCCCCGTAATTTATATTCTGGAGTCACTGGGTCGCAAACTGGCGAAAAAATTGGCATAAAAAAACAAACTGTTTTTTTGATGTAACAAATCACATTAAGCCTATTTTGTTATATCGTGACATTTAACTTTCCTTTGTTAGACTCAAAATCAAATGGTATTAATTTGAGACTGAGCGCAAATGAAAAAACTGACTTTACCGAAAGATTTTTTATGGGGTGGTGCGGTTGCGGCGCATCAGGTTGAAGGCGGCTGGAACAAAGGCGGCAAAGGGCCAAGCATTTGTGACGTGCTGACCGGCGGCGCGCACGGTGTTCCACGCGAAATCACCCAGAGCGTCATTCCAGGCAAGTACTATCCAAACCACGAAGCCGTCGATTTTTACAGTCATTACAAAGAAGACATAAAGCTGTTTGCTGAAATGGGCTTCAAATGCTTCCGTACGTCTATTGCCTGGACCCGAATCTTCCCGCGAGGTGACGAAACTCAGCCAAATGAAGAAGGGCTGAAGTTTTACGACGACATGTTCGACGAGCTGCTCAAGTACAACATTGAGCCGGTTATTACCCTCTCCCACTTCGAAATGCCGCTACATCTGGTACAGCAGTACGGTAGCTGGACCAACCGCAAAGTGGTCGATTTCTTCGTTCGTTTTGCCGAAGTGGTCTTTGAGCGCTACAAGCACAAGGTCAAATATTGGATGACCTTTAATGAGATCAACAACCAGCGTAACTGGCGTGCGCCGCTGTTTGGCTATTGCTGTTCCGGCGTGGTGTACACCGAGCATGAGAATCCGGAAGAAACGCTGTATCAGGTGCTGCATCACCAGTTTGTTGCCAGCGCGCTGGCGGTGAAGGCGGCACGGCGCATTAATCCTGAAATGAAAGTCGGCTGCATGCTGGCGATGGTGCCGCTGTACCCCTTCTCCTGTAAACCCGAGGATATGATGTTTGCGCAGGAATCGATGCGTGAACGCTACGTCTTCACCGACGTCCAGCTACGCGGTTATTACCCCTCTTATGTGCTGAACGAATGGGAGCGTCGTGAATTCAATATCAAAATGGAAGCAGGCGACAAACAGATCCTGCGTGAAGGCACCTGCGACTATCTCGGATTCAGCTACTACATGACCAACGCCGTAAAAGCGGAAGGTGGCAGCGGTGACGCGATTTCCGGCTTCGAAGGCAGCGTCCCCAACCCACACGTTAAAGCCTCCGACTGGGGCTGGCAGATAGATCCCGTCGGCCTGCGCTATGCCTTATGTGAGCTGTACGAACGCTATCAGAAGCCGCTGTTTATCGTTGAAAACGGCTTTGGTGCGTACGACAAAGTAGAAGAAGATGGCAGCATCAACGATGACTATCGCATCGACTATCTACGCGCCCACGTTGAAGAGATGATGAAAGCAGTAACGTACGATGGCGTAGATTTGATGGGCTACACACCGTGGGGCTGCATTGACTGCGTGTCGTTCACAACCGGTCAGTACAGTAAACGCTACGGCTTTATTTACGTGAACAAGCACGACGATGGCACCGGAGATATGTCGCGTTCACGCAAGAAAAGCTTCAACTGGTACAAAGAGGTGATCGCCAGCAACGGCGAAAATCTGTGATTTTTGCCGGATGGCGGCGTAAACGCCTTATCCGGCCTACACATTAATTTCCCGTAGGCCGATAAGCGATGCGCCATCCGGCAATCAACGTGTTACTTCCCACCCGCCAGCTCCAGAAAACTGCCCGTTACGTAAGACGCCTTCTCACTCAGTAGCCAGGTGATAGCCTGCGCCACTTCTTCCGGTTGTCCGCCACGCTGCATCGGTAACATCGACTTTACGCGATCAACCCGTCCGGGCTCCCCACCAGACGCATGCATGTCGGTGTAGATTAGGCCAGGACGCACGCCGTTCACACGGATACCCTGCGCCGCCACCTCCAGCGCTAACCCCGTCGTCAACGTATCTACCGCCCCTTTCGACGCTGCATAGTCGATATATTCAAATGGAGCGCCCAGCCTTGATGCTGCTGACGAGACGTTAACAATCGCCCCGCCCTTACCGCCATGCTTCAACGACATCCGCTTAACCGCTTCCCGACAACACAGGAAATAGCCGGTAACGTTGGTTGCCATTACGCGGTTGATGCGTTCGGCAGTAAAGTTTTCTACCGTGCTCTGCTCGAACAAAATCCCGGCATTGTTCACCAGCGCAGCCAGTGGTTCACCTTCTCGGTCGATCGCCTCAAACATTGCCACAACCTGGCTTTCATCGCTGATATCCGCCCGCAGGGCAAATGCTTTGCCGCCTGCTGACGCAATGTGATTCACCACCTCGGTTGCGGCACGAATATTGTGATGGAAGTTAACCGCAACGGTGTAACCCTCTTCTGCCAGCTGTAGCGCGGTTGCGCGCCCAATACCGCGACTTCCGCCAGTAACAAGTGCGATTCCCATGGATACCTCCAGATATGAAAAAGCCGGGAGGCGGCTTCGCCTTACCCGGCCTATACACTACTTTACTACGCGGAAAAGTTACTGATATTCGCTCATCGGCACGCAGGAGCAGAACAGATTACGGTCACCATAAACGTCATCAAGACGTTTCACCGTTGGCCAGTATTTATTTGCCACGCCAGCCGGGAACACCGCGATTTCACGGCTGTAACCGTGATTCCACTCCGCCACCAGCTCGTTTTGGGTGTGCGGCGCGTTAACCAGCGGGTTATCTTCCAGTGACCACTCGCCTGCTTTCACACGATCGATCTCTGTGCGGATTGCCAGCATCGCATCAATAAAGCGATCTAATTCCACTTTACCTTCAGATTCCGTCGGCTCCACCATCAGCGTACCCGCTACCGGGAACGACATGGTTGGTGCATGGAAACCGTAGTCGATCAGGCGCTTGGCAATATCCAGCTCGCTGATGCCGGTCTCTTCTTTCAGTGGACGAATGTCGAGAATACACTCGTGCGCCACACGGCCATCGCGACCGGTATACAGAACCGGGTAGGCATCTTTCAGACGGCTGGCAATGTAGTTGGCATTCAGAATTGCCACCTGGCTTGCCTGCTTCAGACCTTCAGCGCCCATCATGCGGATGTACATCCAGCTGATTGGCAGAATGGAGGCGCTACCGAACGGTGCGGCAGATACCGCGCCCTGACGGGTGAGCATGCCTTCAATCTGTACCACACTGTGACCCGGCACAAACGGTGCGAGGTGCGATTTAACGCCGATCGGCCCCATACCCGGGCCGCCGCCGCCGTGCGGAATGCAGAAGGTTTTATGCAGGTTAAGGTGTGAAACATCCGCGCCGATAAAGCCTGGCGTGGTGATACCGACCTGAGCGTTCATGTTCGCGCCATCGAGGTAAACCTGGCCGCCAAACTGATGCACGACTTCGCATACTTCACGGATCGTTTCTTCGTACACGCCGTGGGTGGATGGATAGGTCACCATAATGCAGGACAGGTTTTCACCCGCCTGCGCCGCTTTTTCGCGCAGATCGCCAAGATCGATGTTGCCGTTTTTATCACAGGCCACCACGACCACCTGCATTCCCGCCATCTGGGCGGAAGCTGGGTTAGTACCGTGAGCAGAGGCCGGGATCAGGCAGATATCGCGATGGCCTTCGTTACGGCTTTCGTGATAGTGACGAATCGCCAGCAGGCCCGCATATTCACCCTGTGCGCCGGAGTTCGGCTGCATGCAGACGGCGTCATAACCGGTCAGTTTTACCAGCCACTCAGAAAGCTGACCAATCATCTGCTGATACCCTTCCGCCTGCTCTGGTGGGCAGAACGGGTGCAGTTCAGCAAATTCAGGCCAGGTGATAGGGATCATCTCGGCGGCCGCGTTCAGCTTCATGGTGCAGGAACCCAGTGGGATCATTGCCTGATTCAGCGCCAGATCTTTACGTTCCAGCGAGTGCATGTAGCGCATCATCTCGGTTTCGCTGTGGTAGCGATTGAACACCGGATGACTCAGGATCGCATCATCACGCAGCATGCTGTCCTGAATAGAACGGCTGTCGAGCGCCACGTCTTTATCCAGCGTATCGATGTTCAGGCCGTGGCTGTCGCCCAGCAGAACATTAAACAACTGCACCACATTTTCACGGGTGGTGGTTTCGTCGAGCGTAATGCCTACCGCGTTATGAATATCGCTGCGCAGGTTGATTTCTGCCGCTTCGGCACGCGCCAGCACGGCCGCTTTATCAGCGACTTCGACACACAGGGTGTCAAAGTAGTGCGCATGACGCAGCTTCAACCCTTTCTGTTGCAGACCCGCGGCCAGAATATCGGTCAGGCGGTGGATGCGGTTCGCAATGCGCTTCAGTCCGACTGGACCGTGGTAAACGGCATACAGGCTGGCGATGTTTGCCAGCAGTACCTGCGAGGTACAAATATTGGAGTTCGCTTTCTCACGGCGGATATGCTGCTCGCGAGTCTGCATCGCCATGCGCAGAGCGGTATTACCTGCGGCATCTTTGGAGACGCCGATAATACGGCCTGGCATGGAGCGTTTGAATTCGTCTTTGGCAGCAAAGAATGCCGCGTGCGGGCCGCCGTAACCCATCGGTACGCCAAAGCGCTGAGCGGAGCCGAAAACAATGTCCGCGCCCTGTTTGCCCGGCGCAGTCAGCAGAACCAGCGCCATAAAATCGGCCGCTACGCTGACCACCACTTTACGCGCTTTCAGTTCAGCAATCAGCGCGCTGTAGTCGTGAACTTCACCGGTAGTGCCCACTTGTTGCAGCAGCACCCCGAAGACATCTTGGTGATCCAGCGCTT
Source organism: Citrobacter sp. TBCS-14 (assembly GCF_005280805.1). Taxonomy (NCBI): domain Bacteria; kingdom Pseudomonadati; phylum Pseudomonadota; class Gammaproteobacteria; order Enterobacterales; family Enterobacteriaceae; genus Citrobacter; species Citrobacter sp. TBCS-14. The sequence goes on along the minus strand of NZ_SZWM01001020.1, from coordinate 82,504 downwards.
TTGCTGCGTCGTCAACGATGACATCAAAGCCGAAGGTTTCCGCACGGGTACGGACAACATCCAGCGTTTGCGGATGAACATCAGACGCCACAAAGAAGCGGTTGGCGTTTTTCAGTTTACTGACGCGTTTTGCCATCGCCATGGCTTCGGCAGCCGCAGTGGCTTCATCCAGCAGAGAAGCGGAAGCCATATCCAGACCGGTCAGATCCAACGTCACCTGCTGGAAGTTAAGCAGTGCTTCCAGACGGCCCTGGGAGACTTCTGGTTGATACGGCGTATATGCGGTGTACCAACCCGGGTTTTCCAGCATATTACGCAGGATAACCGGCGGTAACTGCACGGCGGTATAACCCATGCCAATGTAGGACGTGAAGCGCTTGTTACGCCCGGCGATGGCTTTTAACTCTGCCAGCGCAGCGTATTCGGTCGCCGCCTCGCCCACCTGTGGCGGGGTTGCGAGCTGAATGTCTTTCGGCACAATCTGGCCGATCAGCGCGTTTAACGACTCGGCGCCAACCGCATTCAGCATTTCTTGCTGCTGCGCGGCGTCCGGTCCGATATGGCGTTCAATGAAAGCGCCGCTGTTTTCAAGCTGGCTTAACGTCTGTGTCATGGGCGATGGTTCCTGAAACGTGCAGTGAATCGTGATTGTCTCTAACTCAATTGCCCGGTGGCGCTGACGCTTACCGGGCCTACATAAAACCGTAGGCCGGATAAACGCAGTGCCATCCGGCACAATCTTATTCGTCTTCCAGTAATGCCTCGTACGCAGTGGCATCCAGCAGTGATTCGATCTCGCTTTCGTCGCTGGCTTTGATCTTGAAGATCCAGCCGCCGGTATACGGCTCGCTGTTCACCAGTTCCGGGGAGTCGCTGAGCGCGTCATTCACCGCCACAATCTCACCGCCCACTGGCGCATAGATATCGGAAGCCGCTTTTACGGATTCCGCAACCGCGCAGTCGTCGCCCGCGCTAACAGTGGCACCCACTTCTGGCAGGTCAACGAACACCATGTCACCCAGCAGTTCCTGAGCATGTTCGGTGATCCCTACGGTGTAAGAGCCGTCTGCTTCTTTGCGCAGCCATTCGTGTTCTTTACTGTATTTCAGTTCTGCTGGTACGTTGCTCATCAATCAATCTCCAAAAAGGATGAATCACGCGACGGCTTTGCCGTTACGCACAAAAACAGGTTTAGTCACTTTTACCGGCATTTCACGGTTACGGATCTGCACGATTGCCGTCTCGCCAATACCCGCAGGTACGCGCGCCAGTGCAATGCTGTAGCCCAGCGTCGGAGAGAACGTACCACTGGTGATAATGCCTTCATGCGCATTGCCCGCCGCATCGGTGAAACGCACCGGCAGTTCATTACGCAGTACGCCTTTCTCGGTCATTACCAGGCCAACCAGCTGCTGGTGACCTTTTTCACGCTGCATTTCCAGCGCTTCGCGACCAATGAAGTCGCGGTCAGCCGGTTCCCACGCGATGGTCCAGCCCATGTTGGCGGCCAGCGGAGAAATACCCTCGTCCATTTCCTGGCTGTACAGGTTCATACCTGCTTCCAGACGCAGCGTATCGCGCGCGCCCAGACCACATGGCTGTACGCCTGCGTCGACCAGCGCACGCCAGAAATCCGCGGCTTTTTCATTAGGCAGGGCGATTTCATAGCCCGCTTCGCCGGTATAGCCAGTGGTGGCGATAAACAAATCACCCGCCTGCACGCCAAAGAACGGCTTCATGCCTTCTACCGCATGGCGCTGTTCTTCAGTAAACAGCGTGGCTGCTTTAGCCTGAGCATTCGGTCCCTGCACCGCAATCATCGACAAGTCATCACGAACGGTGATGTCGATAGCGTAAGGTTCAGCGTGTTGGGTTATCCAGGAGAGGTCTTTTTCGCGGGTGGCGGAGTTAACAACGAGGCGGAAGAAATCTTCAGTGAAGTAGTAGACGATCAGGTCATCAATCACACCGCCCGACGCATTGAGCATACCGGAGTAAAGGGCTTTACCGGTTTTCGTTAGCTTCGCGACGTCGTTTGCCAGCAGATAACGCAAGAACTCCCGGGTGCGACTGCCGCGCAGGTCGACGATGGTCATGTGCGACACATCAAACATACCGGCATCGGTGCGAACAGCGTGGTGCTCGTCGAGCTGAGAACCGTAATGCAGAGGCATCATCCAGCCATGGAAATCAACCATGCGCGCGCCGCATAGCGTGTGTTGTTCGTACAAAGGAGTCTGTTGAGCCATCTTTTCCTCGTTGAATAAGCGGGGCTATCAACTCTTTCGCGGTGAAATTTTCGCCACGAAACCCAGCACCGCAGCCGCTCCGGGGGCTGCGACGCAAACGTTCTCTTTGTCTTGAACTTACCACTGAAACAGACGCTAAACCATAAGGCAAAATTAACCATCACATTAGCTTATGGCTAAAAATAGCCACATCACCGGCAGAATAAAAAACCAGTTAACCGCCATAAAATCAGAGCAAAAGATAGATAAAACGAAACAAATCGTCATCAATCCATATTAAATGTGGAAAAAATGTCAAAAATGGCGTTATGAGAAAATAGTAATATTAAAAAAACTAATGCGAAAAGAAGCGTGAAATTAGATTATTTCAAATGAGAGAAGCATCCCGGCGCGCAGGCCGGGAGAGGAAAGTGTGACGGGTCTCAAACTCTTAAAATTGTCCTGACGGACGTTAGCGCAACCACTCAGGAAGATCGTTTAATCCCATCGCCTGACGGATGAGTTGTGGTTTTACGCCTGGCAGGGTATCGGCCAGTTTCAGACCAATATCACGCAGCAGTTTCTTCGCTGGGTTCGCGCCAGCAAACAGTTCACGGAACCCCTGCATACCGGCCAGCATCACCGCTGCACTGTGCTTACGGCTACGCTCGTAGCGACGCAGATAGAGGTACTGACCGATGTCTTTCCCCTGGCGTTGCAGACGTTTTAGCTCATCAATCAGCTCCGCAGCATCCATAAAACCGAGGTTAACCCCCTGTCCTGCCAGCGGATGGATGGTATGTGCCGCATCACCGACCAGCGCCAGGCGGTGCGCGGCAAACTGGCGAGCATAGCGCCCCGTTAGCGGAAACACCTGACGTTCACTCTCAACGCGACATAGTCCCAGCCGATTATCAAAGGCGATATTCAGCGCCTGATTAAACGCGTCAACACTTGCCAGTTGCATGCGCTCTGCTTCCTGCGGCGAGAGTGACCAGACGATAGAGCACAAATGCGGATCGCTGAGCGGTAAGAACGCCAGAATGCCTTCGCCATGGAACGCCTGGCGGGCAACTGCACCGTGCGCGTCCTCGGTACGAATGGTTGCCACCAGCGCATGATGGCGATAATCCCAGAAGGTCAGCGGGATATCCGCTTTGTTACGCAACCAGGAGTTTGCGCCGTCCGCGCCAATGACCAGGCGCGCAGTCAGCATCGAGCCATCCTTCAGGGTCAGAAAAGCTTCGTTCTCCCCCCAGGCCACTTGCTGAAGTTCTGCCGGAGCCATTAGCGTAATATCCGCCGACTGCTGCGCCTTTTGCCACAGCGCGTAGTGGACCACCGAATTTTCAACGATATGTCCTAAATGGCTATAGCCCATGCTTTGGTCATCAAATTCGATGCGCCCAAAGCTGTCTTTGTCCCAGACTTCCATCCCGTGGTAACAGCATGCCCGACGGGCGACAATGTCTGACCATACGCCAAGACGGGTCAGTAGTTTTTCGCTGGCGGCGTTAATGGCCGACACGCGAAGCTGAGGAGGTGCATCCGCCGCCAGAGGCTGCGGAACATGTTGTTCTAATACGGCAACGCGTAACCCGCTGCCCTGCAAGCCGCAGGCAACCGCCAGTCCCACCATGCCGCCACCAACAATTGCTACATCAACACTTTGCACTGTTTGCTCCTGAAAACGGGACTATCAAATACCGTAGGCCGGATCAGGCGAAGCCGCCATCCGGCATGATTGCCATTGCATTTTCCTGATGGCGCTACGCTTATCAGGCCTACTGGCTATATTTATCGCGCGACCCAGCCCAGGGTCCGCTCCGCCAACGCATCGCGGGCTGGCGTCAATAATTCCATCGCCATAAGACCCACGTTACGTCCAACAACCAGCGGTGCCCAGCGATTGGCAAACAGATACACCAGGCTGTTGGTCACGCCAATCGTTGTTTCGCGATCGGTCTCACGACGCTGCTGATAGCGCGACAGCACCGCATAATCACCCACGTCTTCGGCTGCAAACTGTGCCTGCGTCAACGTTTCGGCAAGGCTCATGACATCGCGCAGGCCGAGATTAAAACCTTGGCCGGCAATAGGATGCAGGGTCTGCGCCGCATTGCCCACCAGCACGGTGCGATGGCTAATCGCCTTCACCGCGGTGGTTAAAGACAGCGGATAGGCGCTACGTTGACCGGCTTGCGTAATGCGCCCAAGCCGCCAGCCAAACGTCGTTTGCAGTTCGCGACAAAACTGTTCGTCAGACCAGGCCATGATCTCATCTCGCTTTTCCAGCGGATGACACCACACCAGCGAGCAGCGCCCTTCTGACATCGGTAACATGGCCAGCGGGCCATGCTGCGTGAAACGTTCAAACGCTCGTCCGTTATGCGGGACAGAGGTGGTAACGTTGGCAATCACCGCCAGTTGTTCGTAAGGCTGCTGCTGCCAGTCAACGCCGCAGGCGGTCGCCAGCGCAGAGCGTGTGCCGTCAGCGGCTACCAGTACACGACCGGTAATCACCTCGCTATTCTCCAGCGTGACCTCAACGTGCTGCTGGGTGCGCGACACGCTGGCCACCCGGTCAGGGCAATGTAGCGTGACGCCGCGCGCTTTGCGCAACAGCGCAAACAGACGCAGCCCGACGTCATGCAGTTCCACCACCTGACCCAGCGCAGGAATACGGTATTCCTGTGCATCAAGCGTCACACACCCGGCATGTCCACGGTCGCTGACGTGCACCGTTTTGATCGGGGTTGCGCAATCGGCAATGGCCTGCCAGACGCCAATTCGCGCCAGCTGCTGGCAGGTGCCTGCGGCCAACGCAATCGCCCGAGCGTCAAATCCCGGATGGCGGTCAGTATCCGGCTCGCTCGCTTCAATAAGATGGACCGGCAGCGTCCCATGACTCAGCTCTGAAATAGCCAGCGCCAGAGTCGCTCCAACCATACCACCACCGACAATAATCACGCTCATTTCAGTCGCGCCGCAGCCATCAGTGCTTCAATATCATCCGCCTTTTTCACTACGCTGGCGGTGAGGTTTTCATTACCGTCTTCGGTAATCAGGATGTCATCTTCAATACGAATGCCAATTCCGCGATAAGCCGGTGGTACGTCGGCGTCCGGCGCGATATACAGTCCTGGCTCGACGGTAAGCACCATCCCCGGTTCGAGGATACGCGAGCGATCCTGGCCATAAACGCCAACGTCGTGGACATCCAGCCCCAGCCAATGGCTCAGGCCATGCATAAAGAAAGGACGCTGCGCGTTGTCGGCAATCAGTTGATCGACATCGCCGTGCAGAATACCCAGTTTTACCAGACCGGTAATCATGATGCGCACCACCTCTCCCGTCACCTCCTGGATGGACGTCCCCGGACGATACAAACGCAGGCTGGTTTCCAGTGACTCCAGCACGATGTCATAGATCTCGCGCTGGGCGGGAGTGAACTTCCCGTTGACCGGGAAGGTGCGGGTAATGTCGCCAGCGTAACCTTTGTATTCGCATCCGGCGTCAATCAGCACCAAATCGCCATCGCGCATTTCACTTTCGTTTTCGGTGTAATGCAGGATGCAGCCGTTTACACCGCTGCCGACAATGGTGTTATAGGAAGGATAACGCGCACCATGACGGGTAAACTCATGATGGATCTCCCCTTCCAGCTGATACTCGAACATTCCCGGACGACATTTTTCCATCGCGCGGGTATGCGCCAGCGCGCTGATTTCACCGGCACGACGCATGATTGCTATTTCTTCCGGCGATTTGAACAGGCGCATCTCGTGCACCATCGGACGCCAGTCGATAATCGCCGCAGGGGCTTTCATATTTTGTCTGGCGCCTTTGCGCAGCTTATCCATCGCCGTAAACACAATCTCATCCGCCCAGGCATATTCGCCCTGGGCGTGGTACACCGTGTCCAGACCGTTAAGCAACTGATGCAGTTGTTGGTTGATTTCGCTGAACGCTAACGCCCGATCAACACCCAGTTTCTCGGGGGCAGCATCTTGTCCCAGACGGCGACCAAACCAGATCTCCGCCGTCAGGTCACGTACCCGGTTGAACAAAACGCTATGGTTATGAGTGTCATTACTTTTAATCAGCACCAGCACGGCTTCAGGTTCGTTAAAACCGGTGAAGTACCAAAAGTCGCTGCTCTGGCGGTACGGATATTCACTGTCCGCACTGCGCGTCGCTTCTGGGGCCGCGAAAATCAGCGCAGCGCTGCCTGGCTGCATGTGCGCCAGTAATGCCTTGCGACGGCGTAAGTATTCTTGCTGAGTCATAACACTCTCCCTGGCGTTCTCGTTACTTAGTGCAGTGTCGGTTTACGTACTTCCGGCGCGGTCGGTTGCTGACGCGTAAACGTGTCATGGCACAACAGCGCAGCAACACGCACGTACTCGATGATCTCTTCAAGCGACATTTCCAGCTCTTCCTGATCTTCGTCTTCGTCATATCCCAACTGGGCGATATTGCGCAGGTCGTCAATCGCTTCGCCGGTTTCACCGGTCACTTTGTCGAGCTTGGGCTGCGTAACCCCGAGGCCCAGCAAAAAGTGATTGACCCAGCCCGCCAGCGCGTCGGCACGATCGAACACGCTGACGCCGTCGCCTTCAGGCAGATAAAGCTGAAAAAGGAAGCCGTCGTCTTCCAGGGCGTCGCTGGTCGCCGCGTGCATTTTGATCAGTGCCTGAGCCAGCTCATGGCCAAAGGCCAAACCTTCATTGGTCAGGTCGTGCAACAGCGGCTGCCATGAGCTGTCGTTGTTGCCGCCGCAAATCATCCCGCTGATCAAACCGTGCATTTCGGCCGGGGTTAATCCAGCCCCTTGTTGGTTCAAAAACTGGCTAACATCGGTGTAACCAGGCATTTCGTTCTGTATGGACATAAGCATTCGTCATCAAAGGGAGGATATTCATGTTATGCTACCACTTTGGGCCCTGGTGGACCAGAAAAGGGCTTGTATGTTCATACCAGGGTAGCTATAGTGTCGCCCCTTCGCGGACCCAAGGTCTGGAGACGAAGGCAGCGCAGTCAATCAGCAGGAAGGTGGCATGTCTGCACAACCCGTCGATATCCAAATTTTTGGCCGTTCACTGCGAGTGAATTGCCCGCCTGAACAACAAGATGCGTTGAATCAGGCTGCGGACGATCTGAATCAGCGATTGCAAGATCTGAAAGTTCGCACTAGAGTCACAAATACTGAGCAGCTGGTTTTCATCGCCGCGTTGAACATCAGCTATGAATTAACTCAGGAAAAAGCGAAGACGCGTGACTACGCGGCGAGCATGGAACAACGTATTCGGATGCTACAACAAACCATTGAACAGGCGTTGCTTGATCAGGGTCGCATAACCGAAAAAACGGGCCAAAACTTTGAATAACACTTTTCGGTTTACTGTGGTAGAGTGACCGTGAAGACAAAATTTCTCTGAGATGTTTGCAAGCGGGCCAGTCCCCTGAGCCGATATTTCATACCACAAGAATGTGGCGCTCCACGGTTGGTGAGCATGCTCGGTTCGTCCGAGAAGCCTTAAAACTGTGACGACACATTCACCTTGAACCAAGGGTTCAAGGGTTACAGCCTGCGGCGGCATCTCGGAGATTCCCTTCTACCTGGCAACAGCCATGACACTACTTTCTGAACTTCCTTTATCCCGGCAAGAAATTCGTCAACTGATTCGGCAACGTCGCCGTGCGCTAACGCCTGAGCAACAACGCCATTTCGGTCAGCAGGCCGCGAGCAGAATGCTGAGCTTCCCCCCTGTTGTACTCGCCCACACCGTGGCGGTATTTCTCTCTTTTGATGGCGAACTTGATACTCAACCGCTGATCGAACAACTGTGGCGTGCGGGCAAGCGTGTCTATCTCCCGGTTCTACATCCGTTTAGCCGCGGTAATTTACTGTTTCTGCACTATCATCCGCACAGTCATCTGGTAACTAACCGACTCAACATCCAGGAGCCGCGACTCGATGTGCGCGACGTTTTGCCGTTATCAAAGCTGGATGTATTGATTACGCCGCTCGTGGCGTTTGATGAAGACGGACAGCGCTTAGGCATGGGCGGTGGTTTTTACGATCGCACGTTACAAAACTGGCAGCAGCATCAAATCCAGCCGGTGGGCTACGCACATGATTGCCAGCGAGTGGAGAAGTTACCGGTCGAAGAGTGGGATATTCCGCTGCCCGCGGTGGTAACACCGTCAAAAGTATGGGAATGGTAGCCTTGAATTGCCAGATGGCGCTACGCTTATCAGACCTACGAATCATCTCGTAGGTCGGTTAAGACGCAGTCGCCACCCGGCACGATGTACCAATAATTAGTACAGCATACGCGCGCGAATCGTTCCCGGAATGGCTTTCATCGCCAGCAGCGCTTTCTCCGCCACATCCTCATCTGCCTCGATATCAATAACCACATACCCCACCTGCGCGGAAGTTTGCAGATACTGCGCGGCAATGTTAACGCCCTGCTCGGCAAAGATTTGGTTCAGCGCGGTCAGCACGCCTGGTCGGTTTTCGTGAATGTGCATTAGACGACGACCACCGTGCAGCGGCAGCGACACTTCCGGGAAGTTAACCGCCGACAGCGTAGAGCCGTTATCGGAATACTTCGTCAGCTTACCTGCCACTTCCAGACCAATGTTTTCCTGCGCTTCCAGCGTTGAACCGCCGATGTGCGGCGTCAGGATCACGTTGTCAAAATCACACAGCGGAGACGTAAACGGATCGCTGTTGCTCGCCGGCTCCGTTGGGAAGACGTCGATTGCTGCGCCGGCCAGATGCTTAGTGGCTAACGCATCGCACAGCGCAGGAATATCAACAACCGTGCCGCGCGCGGCGTTGATCAGCAGCGCACCCGGCTTCATCAGGGCAATCTCTTGTGCGCCCATCATATTCTTGGTGGAGGCATTTTCCGGCACGTGAAGGCTGACCACATCGCTCATATTGAGCAGGTCGGAAAGATGCTGTACCTGGGTGGCGTTACCCAGCGGGAGTTTGTTTTCAATATCATAGAAATAGACGTGCATCCCCAGCGATTCCGCCAGAATGCCCAACTGGGTACCAATGTGGCCGTAACCGATAATCCCCAGTTTTTTGCCACGCGCTTCAAAAGAGCCGGTAGCCAGTTTGTTCCACACGCCACGGTGCGCCTTAGCGTTCGCTTCCGGCACGCCGCGCAGCAGCAGCAACAGTTCGCCAATTACCAGTTCGGCAACGGAGCGGGTGTTAGAGAATGGTGCGTTAAACACGGGGATCCCGCGTTTTGCCGCCGCCCCCAGATCAACCTGATTGGTGCCAATACAGAAGCAGCCAATCGCGACCAGTTTCTCTGCGGCGTCAATCACATCTTCAGTCAGATGAGTACGGGATCGCAGGCCAATAAAATGGGCATCACGGATGGACTCTTTCAGCTGTTCAGTGTCCAGAGCGCCTTTGTGAAACTCGATGTTGGTGTAACCTGCCGCACGAAGGCTTTCCAGTGCTTTTTGATGCACACCTTCAACCAGCAGAAACTTAATCTTTTCTTTCTCCAGTGATACCTTTGCCATTTCCCCGACCCTGTCTTTTTTTAGTTCAATCTGATGTGTTGTGTGTGGGATTTTCATCCGCCTCTTCAACATATCAAAAAAAAATATTGCGGCAATATGAACGTTTGCGTCGTCGTGCTGAAGAAGTGTCATTCAGCGGGAAATGTCAGAGTAAAATTCTGGTGATAACTTTTTCTTTGGAGGGATCGGCAGGACAATATTGTAAACGTGACACAAGTCACCAAATTTGCCCTGCCAAAATTTTTTTAACGACAGAAGATCCCGGTCGTCAGATCATTTTACGATAGTTTTCACGCCATCTGCTGTGCCGATCAGCGCAACGTCCGCCCCACGGTTGGCAAACAGACCCACGGTCACAACGCCCGGGATTGCGTTGATGGCGTTTTCCATCGCCACAGCGTCAAGGATCTCCAGACCGTGCACGTCAAGGATGACGTTGCCGTTATCAGTAATCACACCCTGACGGTATTCAGGACGACCGCCCAGCTTCACCAACTGACGAGCAACCGCACTACGCGCCATCGGGATCACTTCTACCGGCAGCGGGAAGTTACCCAGAATATCGACTTCTTTGGACGCGTCGGCGATGCAGATAAATTTCTTAGCGACGGAGGCAATGATCTTTTCGCGGGTCAGCGCTGCGCCGCCGCCTTTGATCATTTGCATGTGACCGTTGATTTCGTCCGCGCCATCAACGTACACGCCAAGGCTGTCCACTTCGTTAAGATCGAACACGTGGATACCGAGGCTTTTGAGTTTTTCAGTGGAAGCGTCCGAACTGGACACTGCGCCTTCAATCTGACCTTTCATGGTGCCCAGCGCATCAATAAAGTGTGCGGCTGTTGAACCGGTACCTACGCCCACAATGGTGCCGGGCTGTACATACTGAAGTGCCGCCCATCCTACTGCTTTTTTCAGTTCATCCTGCGTCATGATCGTTTCGCCTGTGGTGTGAATGTGGTGTGGAAATTCACGCGCATTATAGAACATTGCGTAGAAAAATGTCCCCACACCCGCTCGCAGACGGCGGATTTCGTCTGTACCCAACCTAAAATTGTGTCATAGTGCAGAACACGCAAAAATATCAGGAGTACGTCAGAGCAATGAAACGTCCGGACTACAGAACACTACAAGCACTGGATGCGGTTATTCGTGAACGGGGATTTGAGCGCGCTGCGCAAAAGCTATGCATCACACAATCCGCGGTTTCACAACGCATAAAACAGCTTGAGAATATGTTCGGACAACCGCTGCTGGTGCGTACCGTACCGCCTCGCCCAACCGAGCAAGGGCAAAAGTTGCTGGCACTGTTGCGTCAGGTTGAACTGCTGGAAGACGAGTGGCTGGGAGATGAACAAACCGGCTCGACGCCGCTGCTGCTCTCCCTGGCCGTCAACGCCGACAGTCTGGCCACCTGGCTACTCCCGGCGCTGGCCCCTGTGCTGGCAAACTCACCGATTCGTCTGAACCTGCAGGTTGAAGATGAAACACGCACTCAGGAACGCCTGCGTCGCGGTGAAGTGGTGGGCGCGGTGAGTATTCAACATCAGGCGCTACCAAGCTGTCTGGTGGATAAACTCGGCGCGCTGGACTACCTGTTTGTCGGCTCAAAACCTTTTGCCGAGCGCTACTTTCCGAATGGCGTCACCCGTTCTGCCCTGCTAAAAGCGCCGGCGGTTGCGTTTGACCATCTCGACGACATGCATCAGGCTTTTCTGCAACAAAACTTCGATCTGCCACCGGGCAGCGTGCCGTGCCACATCGTTAACTCGTCGGAAGCCTTTGTGCAGCTGGCGCGCCAGGGGACAACCTGCTGCATGATCCCACACCTGCAGATCGAGAAAGAGCTGGAAAGCGGCGAGCTTATCGACTTAACGCCAGGCCTGTTCCAGCGTCGGATGCTCTATTGGCATCGCTTTGCACCGGAAAGCCGCATGATGCGCAACGTCACCGATGCGCTGCTGGCCTACGGACACAATGTGCTGCGTCAGGATTAAAGCATTTATTGCCCCTGAGTGCCGGATGGTGGCGTAACGCCTTATCCGGCCTACAACCTTATACCCTCTTTTCATGCTATTCCCTCCACGTCTTTGAAATCCATCACAAAATAAAACACACCACGCGGCAAAAAACGACGTCTTATTGGCTATTTTTTGCTGGCGACAAGCCAGCTGAAAAAGCTCACCGTATTCGCAAAGATTCAACTTATTGCGTAATACGGAGCAAAAAATGGCCAATATGCAGGCGTGGCAAACGCTCGCCAACAAAGAACTCAGCCGACGGGAAAAAACCGTCGACTCGCTGGTAAAACAGACGGCAGAAGGGATTGCCATTAAGCCGCTGTACACCGAGGCTGATCTCGACAACCTGGAAGTGACGGGCACCCTCCCCGGCCTGGCGCCTTACGTTCGTGGCCCACGCGCCACCATGTATACCGCGCAGCCGTGGACTATTCGCCAGTACGCCGGGTTCTCTACCGCCAAAGAATCTAACGCGTTTTATCGCCGCAATCTCGCCGCCGGACAAAAAGGGCTTTCCGTCGCCTTTGACCTCGCCACCCATCGCGGCTACGACTCAGATAACCCGCGCGTGGCAGGCGACGTCGGCAAAGCGGGCGTGGCTATAGATACCGTCGAAGATATGAAGGTACTGTTCGACCAGATCCCACTGGATAAGATGTCGGTATCCATGACCATGAACGGCGCGGTACTCCCGGTGATGGCGTTTTATATCGTGGCAGCGCAGGAGCAAGGCGTCGCGCCAGAGCTGCTCACTGGCACGATACAAAACGATATTCTGAAAGAGTATCTATGCCGCAACACCTATATTTACCCACCCAAGCCCTCTATGCGCATTATCGCTGACATCATTGCCTGGTGTTCTGACAATATGCCGCGCTTTAATACCATCAGCATCAGCGGATATCACATGGGTGAAGCGGGTGCCAACTGCGTGCAGCAGGTGGCGTTTACCCTGGCCGACGGGATTGAGTACATCAAGGCCGCGCTGTCCGCCGGACTGAAAATTGATGATTTCGCCCCACGACTGTCATTCTTCTTCGGCATTGGCATGGATCTGTTTATGAATGTCGCCATGCTGCGCGCCGCGCGTTATCTGTGGAGCGAGGCGGTCAGCGGTTTTGGCGCCACCAACCCAAAATCCCTGGCGCTACGAACCCACTGTCAGACCTCCGGCTGGAGCCTGACCGAGCAGGATCCGTACAACAACGTGGTGCGCACCACCATCGAAGCGCTGGGTGCAACCCTGGGCGGTACTCAGTCTTTGCACACCAACGCCTTTGATGAAGCGCTCGGCCTGCCAACTGACTTTTCCGCCCGCATCGCGCGCAATACGCAGATCATCATTCAGGAGGAGTCGGAGATCTGCCGCACCGTCGATCCGCTGGCCGGATCGTATTATGTGGAGTCGCTGACCGATCAGATCGTTAAGCAAGCACGGGCGATCATCGAACAGATCGATGAAGCGGGTGGAATGGCGAAAGCGATAGAAGCGGGGTTACCAAAACGGATGATCGAAGAAGCTTCCGCCCGCGAACAATCACTCATCGACCAGGGCCAGCGCGTTATCGTTGGCGTGAACAAATACAAGCTGGATAAAGAAGACGCCACGTCGGTATTGGAAATCGACAACGTCAAGGTGCGCAACGAGCAGATTGCCTCGCTGCAACACATCCGCGCGACCCGTGACGATATTGCGGTGAAAGCCACGCTGAAAGCTTTGACCCACGCGGCGCGGCACAATGAAAACCTGCTCGCCGCCGCAATAGATGCCGCGCGCGTTCGCGCCACGCTGGGTGAAATCTCTGACGCACTGGAGTCCGCTTTTGACCGTTACCTGGTACCCAGCCAGTGTGTTACCGGAGTGATTGCGCAAAGCTACCACCAGTCTGAAAAATCCGCCGACGAGTTTGACGCCATTGTTGCGCAAACTGAAAAATTTCTCGCCGATAACGGCCGCCGCCCGCGCATTCTGGTCGCTAAGATGGGTCAGGACGGTCACGATCGCGGCGCCAAAGTGATCGCCAGTGCCTATTCCGATCTCGGTTTCGATGTTGACCTCAGCCCGATGTTCTCCACGCCGGAAGAAATCGCTCGCCTGGCGGTAGAAAACGATGTGCACGTGGTTGGCGCCTCTTCACTGGCGGCGGGTCATAAAACGTTGATCCCCGAACTGGTGGCGGCGCTCAAAAGCTGGGGGCGCGAGGACATTTGCGTGGTAGCCGGCGGCGTCATCCCACCGCAGGATTACGCCTTCCTGCAAGCGCGCGGTGTCGCCGCTATTTATGGTCCCGGTACGCCGATGCTCGACAGCGTACGCGATGTATTAACCCGCATTGGTCAGCACCATGATTAGCAGCGCCACGCTGGCTGATAGCATCCAGCGTTTACGTCTGGGGGAGCGCGCCACGCTCGCCCAGGCCATGACGCTGGTCGAGAGCCAGCATCCGCGTCATCAGCTACTCAGCACACAGCTGCTGGACGCCATTATACCGTTCACCGGTAACGCCCTGCGTCTGGGCATTACCGGTACGCCGGGCGCGGGGAAAAGCACCTTTCTGGAAGCCTTTGGCATGCTACTGATCCGTAAGGGATTGCGGGTGGCGGTGATCGCTGTCGATCCCAGCAGTCCGGTCAGCGGCGGTAGCATTCTGGGCGATAAAACCCGAATGACGGAACTGGCGCGTGCGGATGCCGCGTTTATTCGACCGGTTCCTTCCAGCGGGCATTTGGGCGGTACCAGCCAGCGCGCCCGGGAATTAATGCTGCTGTGCGAAGCGGCAGGCTTCGACGTAGTGATCGTCGAAACCGTCGGCGTTGGGCAGTCCGAAACAGAAGTCGCCAGCATGGTTGATTGCTTTCTCTCGCTGCAAATAGCCGGCGGTGGTGACGATCTGCAGGGCATCAAAAAAGGCATCATGGAGATGGCGGATCTGGTCATCATCAACAAGGATGACGGGGACAACCGCGCCAACGTCGCCATCACCCGCCATATGTATGATTCCGCCCTGCACATTCTACGCCGCAAGTATGACGAGTGGCAGCCGCAGTCTCTGGCCTGCAGCGCGCAGGAAAAACGCGGCATTGAAGAAATCTGGCAGGCCATCATCGATTTTAAAACATGCCTTACAGCCAGCGGTCGGCTGGAAAAAGTCCGCCAGCAGCAGGCGGTGGACTGGTTACAGAAACAGGCCGAAGAAGAGGCGCTGCACCTGTTATTTTCCCGCACTGATTTCGATCGCTATTTCCAGCAAACGCTGCGCTCGGTCAGGAACAATGACCTTTCGCCACGTACCGGCCTGCGACACATCAGCGAATTTATCCAACATCATTACTTTGATTAAAGAGAACATTATGTCCTATCAATACGTCAACGTCGTCATCATCCAGAAAGTCGCGGTCATTGAATTCAACTATGCCCGCAAGCTTAACGCCTTGAGCAAAGTGTTTATTGACGATCTTATGCTGGCGCTGAACGATCTCAATCGTCCAGAAATTCGCTGTATTATTCTGCGCGCACCGAGCGGGGCCAAAGTGTTCTCTGCTGGACATGATATTCATGAACTCCCTACCGGACGTCGCGATCCGCTGTCCTATGACGATCCGCTGCGCCAGATCACCCGCATGATCCAAAAGTACCCGAAACCTATTATCTCGATGGTTGAAGGCAGCGTCTGGGGCGGTGCATTCGAGATGATCATGAGTTCCGATCTCATCATCTCTGCCGAGACCTCGACGTTCTCGATGACGCCGGTCAATCTCGGCGTGCCGTATAACCTGGTGGGTATTCACAACCTGACCCGTGATGCGGGTTTTCATATCGTCAAAGAGCTGATTTTCACCGCTCTACCGATTACCGCCCAGCGCGCGCTGGCGGTAGGTATTCTCAACCATGTGGTCGCCGTCGACGAGCTGGAAGATTTTACTCTGCAAATGGCGCATCACATCTCAGAAAAAGCGCCGCTGGCGATTGCCGTGATCAAAGAAGAACTGCGCGTGCTGGGCGAAGCGCACACCATGAATTCCGATGAATTTGAACGCATCCAGGGCATGCGCCGTGCGGTTTACGACAGCAATGACTATCAGGAAGGGATGAATGCGTTTTTAGAAAAACGGAAACCGAATTTCGTCGGCCATTAATCGCGGTCAGCTAAAGGAAAAGCCATGAAACGGATGAGCGCCGAACAGGCGGCAGAAATTATTCAGCATGATGATATGGTGGCGTTCAGCGGCTTTACACCTGCGGGTTCACCAAAGGCGTTACCCGCAGCGATTGCCCGGCAAGCCAGCGAACTGCATCAGGTCGGGCAGCCTTTTCAGATCCGCCTGCTGACCGGCGCGTCAATTAGCGCTGCCGCAGATGACGCGCTCTCTGAGGCGGATGCCGTTTCCTGGCGCGCGCCTTATCAAACCTCATCAGGCCTGCGTCAGAAAATTAATCAAGGCCAGGTGCGGTTTGTCGATCTCCATCTCAGTGAAGTCGCACAGATGGTTAATTACGGCTTCTTTGGCGAGATTGATGTTGCTGTTATAGAGGCCTCAGCCATTGCGCCGGACGGCAGGATCTGGCTGACCAGCGGGATCGGCAATGCGCCAACCTGGCTGCTACGGGCGAAAAAAGTCATTATTGAGCTGAATCATTATCACAATCCACGCGTAGCGGAACTGGCCGACATTGTGATACCAGGCGCGCCGCCGCGTCGTAACAGCGTCCCCATTTTTCATACCATGGATCGCATCGGCAGCCAGTGCGTCCAGATAGACCCGAAAAAAATCGTCGCTCTGGTGGAAACGAACCTGCCCGATGCCGGCAGTGCGTCGGATAAAACCAATCCGCTCTGCCAGCAAATTGCCGATAACGTGGTGAGCTTTCTGCTGGCGGAAATGGCGCACAAACGTATTCCACCTGAGTTTCTTCCCTTGCAAAGCGGCGTCGGCAATATTAATAACGCGGTGATGGCGCGGCTGGGCGAGAATCCGGAAATTCCCCCCTTTATGATGTACTCCGAGGTACTGCAGGAGTCGGTCGTAAATCTGCTGGAAACGGGCAAGATTACCGGTGCCAGCGCCTCCAGCCTGACGATTTCCGCCGCCTCACTGCAGAAGATATATGCCAATATGGATTTCTTCGCCAACCGCATTGTGCTGCGCCCGCAGGAGATCTCCAATAACCCGGAGATCATCCGCCGCCTGGGGGTGATTGCGCTGAATGTCGGCCTGGAGTTTGATATCTATGGTCATGCCAATTCCACGCATGTTGCAGGGGTAAACCTGATGAACGGCATCGGCGGCAGCGGGGATTTTGAGCGCAACGCCTATCTGTCTATTTTTATGGCCCCGTCGATTGCCAAAGACGGGAAAATCTCGACGATCGTCCCGATGTGCAGCCACGTCGATCACAGCGAACACAGCGTCAAAGTAATCGTTACCGAACAAGGGATTGCCGATCTGCGTGGGTTATCGCCGCTGCAACGAGCGCACACCATCATCGACAACTGCGCGCACCCGCTGTACCGCGACTACCTGCATCGCTATCTGGAACAGGCACCCGGCGGGCATATTCATCACGATCTCAGCCACGCATTTGATCTGCACCGCAACCTGCTCGAAACAGGATCAATGCTGGGTTAATCTGCCGTACCGTCACGATCTTCAGCAATATGCTGGAGCATCGTGGCGGTATAACGATGATTTTTCAGCGAATAGAGAAATTCCTGCATGTACATCGGGCTGCCGGGCGCATCAAAATATTTCAGCGTTGCCGGATTCACCAGCCGCCAGGCAAAATGGGGGATCACCGTCAGAAAATGTCCGCGCTCCACTGCACTCACCTTAGCCATAAAGCTATATGGACGATAGATAATGGTTGGATTGATCCCACTGGGCCGCATGTAGGCATCCAGCATGGCTTCAAAATTGGCGCGGTTCTGGAAGCGCATTTGCAGCCAGGGTAATTCCCGCAGCAGATCCTGAGGCTGCTTTTCTTCGTAACGGCGGGACACCAGGAACCCCAGGCGCAGGGGAGGCAGTTCGCTCACCGCCAGATTTTCCAGCTCCTGAACGCGCGAAGAAACATGCTGCGGCGAAATAATAAAATCCAGCTGTCGGTCGAACAGATTATCAATCACCCCATTCTCACTGAATTCAACGGCCTGAGCCGTCACGCCTTCATATTTATCACCAAGGCTAATCAACTGGTCGAAAATGATGGTCGGATAGGTATTATCGATGCCAATAACGATTTCACGCGAACGACGCGAGGAAGTATGGATTTCGTTATCAATGGCGGACAAACGCTGATAGACGGGAAACAGTTTTTGATACAGCTCCTGCCCGGCTTTGTTGAGACTGATGTTGTTGTCTTTACGGGTAAACAGCGTATAGCCGATTTGATCTTCCAGTGCAGCAATGCTTTTGCCAAAGGGCGATGCGGTCATGTGGATTTTTTCTGCTGCTCTGGCGATATTATTGGTTTGCGCCAGCAGAATAAAATTACGCATCTTTTTCGAGATAAAAATATCCATAGTCACCTCATAAAATCACTATGGCATATCCTCATGCAGCCCCAAAAAAGACGCACGACGCGGTCGCATTTTTACAGTTGATCACATAAAAAACCCGGCTGAAAAGCCGGGTCTGAAAAGATTACTGCGTTTTGGCAGGTGTTGCCGCTGGCTGACTTGCCGCAGGCTCTATCTGGAAGACCACATCGACCTGATCGTCAAACTGAATGACCGGCTGCTCGTAGGTTTCCTGCGCCGATGCTGCAGGCGCTGCGTCGGCTTTCATCATCCGTACCATTGGGCTTGGCTGATAATTCGACACGTGGTAGCGCACGCTGTAAACCGGGCCGAGTTTGCTGTTAAAGCCCGCCGCCAGTTGTTCAGCCTGATGAATCGCATCATCAATGGCCGCTTTACGCGCTTTATCTTTGTAGGCATCCGGCTGGGCAACACCCAGCGACACTGAACGAATCTCGTTCAGACCCGCTTTCAGCGCGCCATCCAGCAGCGCGTTGAGTTTGTCCAGTTGACGCAGAGTCACCTCAACGGTGCGCACCGCACGATAGCCTTTAAGTACGCTTTTACCATTCTGGTAATCGTAATCCGGCTGGGTACGCAGGTTTGCAGAGCTGATGTCTTTTTTCGCTATCTGGTTTTGTTCCAGGAAGGAAAGGTATTGCGCGACGCGTTCGTCAGCCTGTTTCTTTGCTGAGGCCGCATCCTTTGCCGCCACGTTGACTTCAATTGCCAGCGTCGCAATATCAGGTGTCGCGTCCACGCTTGCCGTTCCGGAAGTCACGATGTGCGGTCCATTCGGCAATTCATTTGCCTGTACTGAGAGTGCACTGAATCCGACTAATGCCGCCAGGGCCATTATTTTGAACTTCACTGTCGTTCCTCCATGTTTCATTATTTACCCCGAAACTCAGGGCGCATGCAGGCAAGCTTAGCGGATCTCAGCCTGTTGTCCATCAGACAACACTTAGTTGAACAGCGCATCTACGTGCGCAACGCCTTCTTTTGCCAGTTGAAAAGCAATAAACCACATCACGAGTCCCACCAGCGTATTGATGATTCGTTGTGCTTTGGCGGTGCGCAGACGCGGCGCCAGCCAGGCCGCCAGCAGCGCCAGGCCAAAGAACCACAGGAACGATGCGCTAACAGTACCCAGAGCAAACCAGCGCTTCGGCTCGACGTCCAGTTGACCGCCAAGACTGCCCAGCACCACGAAGGTATCGAGATAGACATGCGGGTTAAGCCACGTCACCGCCAGCATCGTAGCGATAATTTTCCAGCGCCCCTGCTTCATCACCTCGGCACTGGCCAGCTCCAGATTACTGCTCATCGCCGTTTTTAACGCGCCGAAACCGTACCAGAGTAAGAACGCCACGCCGCCCCAGGTTACCAGCGCCATCAGCCATGGCGATTGCATCAGCAAGGCGCTGCCGCCAAAGATCCCCGCGCAGATCAGCAGTAAATCGCTGATGGCACAAAGTAAGGCGATCATAATGTGATACTGGCGACGAATACCCTGATTCATCACGAAAGCATTTTGCGGACCGAGCGGAAGTATCATCGCTGCGCCAAGCGCAAGCCCTTGAAAATAATATGATAACACGTTGAATATCCCAAACTGTTTCTCTTAAGCGCAGACTATAACGCGGGATAATCATTAGCGGAAATTGATAATATTAATCAGGTATAAGAGGAATTAATACCCGGAGGGAAAACGCCGGATGGCGGCTGACGCCTTATCCGGCCTACAGGTTTTGTAGGCCCGGTAAGCGGTAGCGCCACCGGGCTCGTGATTATTCTGCCGCGTTTGCTTTCACGCGCTTGAAATTCACATCCATTTGCGGATACGGGAAGCTGATGCCGTGAGCATCAAACTCACGCTTAATGCGTTCCAGTACGTCCCAGTAGACGCTTTGCAGATCGCTACTGTTGCTCCAGACGCGCACCACGAAATTAATCGAGGACGCCCCGAGCTCATTCAGGCGCACCGTCATTTCACGGTCTTTCAGGATACGCTCGTCAGACTGAATGATATCGGTGAGGATTTGTTTAACCTGGTCGATATCAGAGTCATACGCCACCCCAATAATAAATTCGTTGCGACGAACCGGTTCACGAGAGAAGTTAATGATATTACCGGCAATGATTTTCCCGTTGGGGATCACCACAATTTTTCCGTCTACGGTACGCATGGTGGTAGAGAAAATCTGCACATTGAGCACGGTACCCGCTACGCCGCCAAGATCGACATATTCGCCTGCGCGGAACGGACGGAACATCACCAGCAGAACGCCTGCGGCGAGGTTAGACAGCGAGCCTTGCAACGCCAGACCGACGGCTAAACCGGCGGCACCGAGCACGGCGATAACAGAGGCTGTCTGCACGCCCACGCGGCCCAGCGCAGCAATCAACGTAAAGGCAATAATACCGTAACGCACCAGCGCAGAGAGAAAATCAGCCACGGTCGCATCAATTTGACGCGCCACCATCACACGGTTAATGGTGTTGGACACAACCCGAGCCACAATCATCCCGATGATGACAATAGCGATAGCCGCAACGATGTTGACGGCATAGCTCAACAGCAGCTCCTGGTTACGCACCAGCCAGGTACCCGCACCGTTTATGCTGTCGACAACATTCAAATCTTCCATTCACTATTCCTTTTTTGCTTACCCAAACGGGAGAAAGAAAGCCGCCCCACCGGGACGGGCAATTTGACAAGGGTAAACAATAAACGCCATTTTTGCCAAATAGATCACATAATTCTCTGTCGACTACCGCGAGAAATGACAATAAAAAAGGCCCGCATTTGCGGGCCTGATGTCACGTTGAACGGCGTAAATTACAGAACGTCAACCGCGTTCAGTTCTTTGAAAGCCTGTTCCAGACGGGTGATCATGGTTGCCTGACCAGCACGCAGCCATACGCGCGGATCGTAGTATTTCTTGTTCGGCTGATCTTCGCCTTTCGGGTTACCCAACTGACCCTGCAGGTAAGCTTCGTTTGCTTTGTAGTAGTTCAGAACACCTTCCCAGGTCGCCCATTGGGTATCGGTATCGATGTTCATTTTCACTACGCCGTAGCTTACGGAGTCTTTGATTTCCTGAGCAGTAGAACCGGAACCGCCGTGGAAGACGAAGTTCAGGCTGTTGTGCGGCAGGTTATGTTTCTTAGAAACATAGTCCTGAGAGTCACGCAGGATAGTCGGGGTCAGAACCACGTTACCTGGTTTGTACACGCCGTGTACGTTACCGAAGGATGCCGCGATAGTGAAACGCGGGCTGATTTTGCTCAGCTCGGTGAACGCGTAATCAACGTCTTCTGGCTGGGTGTACAGTGCAGAAGCGTCCATGTGGCTATTGTCCACGCCGTCTTCTTCGCCACCGGTGCAACCCAGTTCGATTTCCAGAGTCATGTCCATTTTGGACATGCGCGCCAGGTATTTGGAGCAGATTTCGATGTTCTCTTCCAGAGACTCTTCCGACAGGTCGATCATGTGAGAAGAGAACAGCGGTTTGCCG
Organism: Citrobacter sp. TBCS-14; assembly: GCF_005280805.1. Lineage (NCBI taxonomy): Bacteria > Pseudomonadati > Pseudomonadota > Gammaproteobacteria > Enterobacterales > Enterobacteriaceae > Citrobacter > Citrobacter sp. TBCS-14. The sequence goes on along the minus strand of NZ_SZWM01001020.1, from coordinate 60,656 downwards.
GTTGCTGCGAAGTGTTTTTCACCCGCGTCCAACAGACCGTCGATCCACGGCAGCAGTTTCTTCGCGCAGTGGTCAGTGTGCAGGATAACCGGAACACCGTAGTGTTCAGCCATCTGGTGAACGTGATGCGCACCAGAGATAGCACCGAGGATTGCCGCGCCCTGAGGAACGTCAGACTTCACGCCTTTACCCGCGATGAATGCAGCGCCACCGTTGGAGAACTGAACGATTACCGGTGCTTTAACTTTTGCAGCGGTTTCCAGAACGGCGTTGATGGAGTCGGTACCGACGCAGTTAACGGCTGGCAGTGCAAAGTTGTTTTCTTTTGCTACCTGGAAAACTTTCTGTACGTCGTCGCCAGTGATGACGCCCGGTTTTACGAAATCAAAAATTTTAGACATGTTACGTAGTCCTGTATCTGTATCTTCGACCGTTGAAGAAGGTTCGCGAGCGTTTAAGCGCGCTGAAAAACAGGCGGGTCACCCCGCCTGAACTGAATTACTTCTTAGCACGCTCTTCGAGCATGGCTACTGCTGGCAGAACTTTGCCTTCCACGAACTCGAGGAATGCGCCGCCACCAGTGGAGATGTAGGAGATTTTGTCAGCGATGCCGAACAGGTCGATAGCCGCCAGGGTGTCGCCGCCGCCAGCGATAGAGAATGCTTCGCTGTCGGCAATGGCGTTAGCCACGATTTCAGTCCCTTTGCGGAAGTTCGGGAATTCAAACACGCCAACCGGGCCGTTCCACAGAATGGTTTTTGCATTCTTCAGGATTTCAGCCAGTTGCTGTGCAGATGCGTCACCGATATCCAGGATCTGCTCGTCTTCTTTCACGTCGTTAACAGATTTCAGCGTTGCAGGCGCAGTTTCAGAGAACTCAGTTGCTACGCGAACGTCAGCCGGTACCGGGATGTCGCAGAGAGTCAGCAGGCGCTTGGCTTCATCAACCAGGTCTGCTTCGTACAGGGATTTACCCACGTTGTGGCCTTGCGCGGCAACGAAGGTGTTGGCGATACCACCGCCGACGATCAGCTGGTCAGCAATTTTAGACAGAGAGTCCAGAACGGTCAGTTTGGTAGAAACTTTAGAACCACCAACGATAGCAACCATCGGACGAGCCGGTTCTTTCAGAGCTTTACCCAGTGCGTCCAGCTCAGCGGCCAGCAGCGGACCCGCGCAAGCAACGTCAGCGAATTTCGCGATACCGTGAGTAGAAGCCTGCGCACGGTGAGCCGTACCGAAAGCATCCATGACGAATACGTCGCACAGTGCAGCGTATTTTTTAGACAGTGCTTCGTCGTCTTTCTTCTCGCCTTTGTTAAAGCGAACGTTTTCCAGAACCACCAGTTCACCGGCTGCAACGTCAACGCCGTCGAGGTAATCTTTTACCAGACGAACCGGGTTAGACAGTTTGTCTTTCAGGTAGTTAACAACCGGCAGCAGAGAGAATTCTTCGTTGTACTCGCCTTCGGTAGGACGACCCAGGTGGGAAGTTACCATCACTTTTGCACCCTGTTTCAGGGCCAGTTCGATGGTCGGCAGAGACGCACGGATACGCGCATCGCTGGTTACTTTCCCTTCTTTAACTGGTACGTTCAGATCCGCACGGATAAAAACACGTTTACCAGCAAGATCCAGATCGGTCATCTTAATTACAGACATGGTGAATCCTCTCGTTGATTCTTAAAGTTTTGCAAGCGCTCACGCGCCTTACCTGAAACCAATAGCAGCCATCGCTAACGTTGTGTCGAGCATGCGGTTAGCAAAGCCCCATTCATTATCGCACCAGACCAATGTTTTGATCAGGTGAGCACCACTTACGCGCGTTTGCGTACCATCAACGATGGCGCTGTGCGGGTCGTGGTTAAAATCTACAGAGACCAACGGTAATTCCGTATAGTCAACTATACCATGAAATGCACCTTGTGCTGCTTTTTGCAGCAACTGGTTGACTTCACTCGCTTTTACTGGTTTTTTCACCGTCACGCTTAAGTCGATCGCCGTCACATTTATGGTCGGTACACGCACCGCAATCGCTTCAAAACGATCGTTAAATTGTGGAAAAATTCGTGTGATCCCCGCCGCCAGTTTGGTATCAACGGGAATAATCGACTGACTGGCTGCTCGCGTACGACGCAGGTCGGGATGATAGGCATCAATAACCTGTTGATCGTGCATCGCGGAGTGGATCGTCGTAACGGTGCCGGACTCGATGCCGTAAGCATCATCCAACAATTTAATAACGGGAATAATGCAATTCGTGGTGCAGGAGGCGTTGGAAACGATCCGGTCTTCAGCGCGCAGCTGATCCTGATTAACGCCAAACACAACGGTTGCGTCGATGTCGTGACTACCAGGATGTGAAAAGAGCACTTTTTTTGCACCTGCGGCAATATGCGCTTCGCCGTGTTCGCGGCTACCGAAGACCCCCGTACAGTCCAGCACGACGTCAACACCCAGTTCGCGCCACGGAAGCGCATCGAGTGTTCGCTCATGCAGAATGCGAATCGCGTCGTCGCCAACAATGAGCTGGTCGCGTTCCTGGCGAACATCCCAGGCAAAACGTCCATGGCTGGTGTCATATTTCAACAAATGCGCCATGCCTTCAGCACTCGCCAATTCGTTGATGGCCACCACGGTGATTTCCGCCCGACGCCCGGATTCATACAAAGCACGAACCACGTTGCGCCCGATGCGACCGAAACCATTAATCGCTACGCGTACGGTCATAGGTCTCCTGCAAGGATTTCTCAGAAACGATGTGGCTGACAGAGTAATGCAGCAAATCGCTCAGGGAAACCTTACCTGTCGCAAACTGCGACTGTTTGATTAATTGTCGAACATTTAATCGACTGAAACGCTTCAGCTAGAATAAGCGAAACAAGGAATAAAAGGAATGATTGTCCAGCAACAGAACACCGTTATCTGACTTACATCACATTTTAACGCTCTGCCCCGCTAAATTTATTCCATATTCCTGAATTGCGAATAAGCGTAGCAAGATTATTTCGTTGCCGTGTCACAAATCCTGATTTATATCAGAAAGCACCCTAGCCAGCGTCTATATTATCAGCGCTACGTCCGAGTCTCGGAGTCCCTCAACCTATGGTCACATACTCTCCTCACGCCTCTGCAGCTCGCTTTCATGCGCTGCGTTTACTCCCTGGCCAGGAAGTCTTTTCCCGACTGCACGATTTTATCCAACAGCATCAATTACATGCCGCCTGGATTGCCGGTTGTACCGGAAGTTTAACCCACGTTGCCTTACGCTTCGCGGGTCAGGAAGAAACCACATTGCTCACCGGCACCTGGGAAATTATCTCCCTGAACGGCACGCTGGAACTGACCGGCGAGCACCTGCATCTTGCGGTTTCTGACCCACAGGGCGCGATGTTGGGAGGCCACATGATGCCGGGCTGTACCGTGCGAACCACGCTGGAACTGGTGATTGGCGAACTCACAGAGCTGGCGTTTAGCCGTCAACCTTGTGTCGTTTCCGGCTATGACGAACTGGTTATCACATCCCGTTAACGCTTCACTTTAAAGAGGTTTTCTATGGCGCGTCGCCAATTTTCCAGCCAGTCACTGGTACTGATTGTTATTGCCATTGCCATCAATATGGTCGGTGGACAGCTCATCAGCATGGTGAAACTGCCTATTTTTCTCGACTCCATCGGCACCATTATCAGCGCGGTGCTATTAGGCCCGATTGTGGGAATGTTAACGGGATTACTCACCAACCTGCTGTGGGGATTACTCACCGATCCGATCGCTGCCGCCTTCGCGCCGGTAGCCATGGTTATCGGGCTGGTCGCAGGATGGCTAGCACGAGCAGGATGGTTTCGTACCTTACCGAAAGTGGTGATCAGCGGCGTGATCATTACCCTGGCCGTCACTGTCGTTGCCGTGCCTATCCGCACCACCTTGTTTGGCGGCGTGACCGGCAGCGGCGCTGATTTATTTGTTGCCTGGATGCACTCGGTTGGCGAGGGTCTGGTTGAGTCGGTGGCTGTCACGGTGATTGGCGCCAATCTGGTAGATAAAATTCTCACCGCCGTGATTGTTTGGGTACTGTTGCGCCAGCTTCCATTGCGCACCACACGTCATTTTCCAACGATGTCTGCTGTGCGCTAAATGCACCCGTTTACCTCGTTAACCCTGTGGGCGCTGGCCGCATGTTCCACATTGCTGCTACCCGCGGGAATACCGCTTACCGTTTACAGCACGGTCGTGTTCCTGTTCTTACTGTGTATGCCAGCCACGCGTCCCCGGGCGAAATATGTCGTCTGGTTGATGGTGCCCCTGGGCGTTGGATTGTGGCTGGTCCACGGTGGCTGGTTGACCGAATGGATAAGCGGACAACCGCGCACGCCACAACGGTGGGCCGATGCCATCACGCTGTGGCTGCGGATCCTGGCAATTGTGTCAACGTCACAGCTGTGGATGCAGTACGTGCCGGTATCGCGGTTTATTCGCGCCCTGTTTGCCTCCCGCCTGCCACCCGGCGTTGCCTACCTGTTTGCAGGCCCGCTGCTGGTTGTTGAGCAACTCAAACGCCAGTTGGCGATTATTCACGAAGCCCAGCGCGCGCGCGGCGTGCCGTTGGACGAGCACTGGTATCAACGGCTGCGCGCCATGCCAGCGCTGATCGTGCCACTCACGCATAATGCGCTTAACGATCTGGTGGTTCGCGGGGCGGCACTGGACATGCGGGCCTTTCGTTTGCATCGCAGACGCACAACGTTATGGGCACCGGAGGACAGCACCTTACAACGCATTGCCCGCTACACGATGGTACTCGCCATGCTGGTCGAAACAGGAGTGTGGATATGGTTACGCTAGAGCAGTTTCGCTATCTCCCGACGCACGCCACGCGCCCACCAGCCTGCTTTGACTTCCACTATGCAGAACCCGGAATGGTGGCAATTTTCGGTGATAACGGCAGCGGAAAAAGTACGCTGGCACAGCTGATGGCAGGCTGGTACCCCGATTTTCTTCCCGGAGAGATTGAAGGGAAAGGAAAGTTGCTGGGAAATCCTGTCGGACAACTGTCACTCGTCGAGCAGTCGTGTACCATCCAACTGGTGCAGCAATCGCCTTATCTGCAGCTTTCTGGCTGCACATTCAGCGTGGTGGAAGAAGTGGCATTCGGCCCGGAGAACCTCTGCCTGCAGGAGGCTGAAATTATGCGTCGAATTGACGCCGCACTCACACTGACGGAATGCCAGTCGTTGCGCCATCGCCATCCAGGAACGCTTTCCGGCGGAGAAACACAGCGGGTGGTCATTGCCAGCGCGCTAGCCATGCAACCCAGAATATTGATTCTGGATGAAGCATTCAGTCGTCTGACGGCGCAGGCCACCAGTATGTTGCTGGATCGGTTGCATCAATGGGCGCAGGAACAACAGGCGTTGATTGTGCTTTTCGAACGCGACCACACCCCTTTTATCAGCCATTGTCAGCAGGCATGGCAACTGCGTGACGGAGCGCTATCCCCACAATGCTAACGCTTAACCAGGTGACGTATCGCTGGCCGAATGCCTCTTATAACTGCCTGCACAACATCTCGCTTAATCTTAACGCCGGTGAATGGCTGGCGCTGACGGGCGATAATGGCGCGGGAAAATCCACGCTGCTGCGCATCATGGCGGGCCTTCTGCCCCCCTCATCTGGCACGATAACCTTGAGTGACAGATCGATTGCGCAACTGAAAAACCGCGAAAGAGCTAAGGTGCTCGGCGTATTGTTTCAGGAAGCCGAAAACCAAATTTTTCACAGCAAGGTCGTAGAGGAAGTCGCCTTTGGATTGCGACTGCAAAAGCATCCCGCCGCAGAGGTTGCGCAACGCACTGCAGCAGCCCTGCAGTTATGTCAGTTAGCGGACGTCGCCGACGCTCATCCGCTGGATCTGCACACCGCGCAACGACGTATGGTCGCCGTCGCCAGCCTTGAAGCCATGGCACCGGCCCTTCTCCTGCTTGATGAACCGAGCCGGGATTTTGATGCACACTGGCTGGCGATATTTGAGAACTGGCTCGCGGTGTGCCGCGCACGAGGCACTAGCGTGATCGCGATCAGCCATGACGTTGCATTTACGCAGCGTCATTTTTCTCGCGTAGTGCGCCTTGAAACGGGTCAGCTACGCCAAGAAAAAATCTGACGCACAATAAAAAGGGCCGCCTGAGCGACCCGTTATACCGTTGTAATCGTAATTACAGCAGTTCTTTGGCTTTCGCAACCACGTTGTCTACGGTGAAGCCAAACTCTTCAAACAGCAGCTCAGCCGGAGCAGACTCACCAAAGGTGGTCATACCGATGATAGCGCCGTTCAGGCCCACGTATTTGAACCAGTAGTCCGCGATACCCGCTTCAATTGCCACGCGAGCAGAGACAGCTTTCGGCAGCACGGATTCGCGATAAGCGGCATCCTGCTTGTCGAATGCATCGGTAGACGGCATGGAGACCACGCGCGCTTTAACGCCTTCCGCCGTCAGTTTGTCCCATGCAGCCACCGCCAGTTCAACTTCAGAACCGGTAGCAATGAAGATCAGCTCAGGCTGGCCAGCGCAATCTTTCAGCACGTAACCACCGCGTGCGATGTTTGCCAGCTGCTCTTCAGTACGCTCCTGCTGTGCCAGGTTCTGACGGGAGAGGATCAGCGCGGTCGGACCGTCCTGGCGCTCAACACCGTATTTCCACGCTACCGCAGATTCAACCTGGTCACATGGACGCCATGTGCTCATGTTCGGGGTCACGCGCAGAGAAGCAACCTGCTCTACCGGCTGGTGAGTCGGGCCATCTTCGCCCAAACCGATGGAATCGTGGGTATAGACCATCACTTGACGCTGTTTCATGAGTGCCGCCATACGCACCGCATTACGGGCATATTCAACGAACATCAGGAAGGTAGAGGTGTACGGCAGGAAACCACCGTGCAGCGCGATACCGTTAGCGATAGCGGTCATACCAAATTCACGAACACCGTAATGGATGTAGTTACCAGCAGCGTCTTCGTTAATGGCTTTAGAACCAGACCAGATAGTCAGGTTAGATGGGGCGAGGTCAGCGGAACCACCGAGGAATTCTGGCAGTAAAGGACCAAACGCTTCAATAGCGTTCTGGGATGCTTTACGGCTGGCGATTTTGGACGGATTGGCCTGCAGTTTAGCAATGAACTCATTCGCTTTCGCATCGAAGTCAGATGGCATTTCACCTTTCATACGACGGGTGAATTCAGCGGCTTCCTGCGGGAAGGCTTTCGCATAAGCAGCGAATTTCTCGTTCCACGCCGCTTCTTTAACCTGACCTGCTTCTTTCGCATCCCACTGTGCGTAGATTTCAGACGGGATTTCAAACGGCGCGTATTTCCAGCCCAGCTGCTCGCGGGTCAGTGCAATTTCTGCGTCGCCCAGCGGTGCACCGTGAGAGTCGTGGGTGCCAGCTTTGTTCGGGGAACCGAAACCGATGATGGTTTTGCACATCAGCAGGGACGGTTTGTCGGTCACTGCGCGGGCTTCTTCTACTGCGCGCTTAATCGCATCAGCATCATGGCCATCAACGCCACGCACCACGTGCCAGCCGTAAGCTTCGAAACGCTTCGCGGTGTCATCAGTGAACCAGCCTTCAACGTGACCATCGATAGAAATACCGTTGTCATCGTAGAACGCAATCAGTTTGCCCAGCTTCAGCGTACCAGCCAGAGAACATACCTCGTGAGAGATACCTTCCATCATGCAGCCGTCGCCCATGAAGGCGTAGGTGAAGTGGTCAACAATGTCGTGACCTGGACGGTTAAACTGCGCCGCCAGCGTTTTTTCAGCGATAGCCATACCCACCGCGTTAGCGATGCCCTGACCCAGCGGACCGGTAGTCGTTTCCACACCCGCGGTATAACCCACTTCCGGGTGACCCGGCGTTTTGGAGTGCAGCTGACGGAAGTTCTGCAGCTCAGACATCGGCAGGTCGTAGCCGGAGAGGTGCAGCAAACTATAAATCAGCATTGAGCCGTGACCGTTTGACAGCACGAAGCGGTCACGGTCAGCCCAGGACGGGTTATTTGGGTTGTGGTTCAGGAAATCACGCCACAGGACTTCGGCAATGTCAGCCATACCCATCGGGGCACCCGGATGACCGGATTTGGCTTTCTGTACTGCGTCCATGCTCAGCGCACGAATAGCATTGGCAAGCTCTTTACGTGAGGACATTTTGACTCCAGATCGGATAATGAAGGCTGTGCCCGGAACGACTTGACGACAGAGCGTTTTGGGCTACGCCGGAAAAAAGTGCCAACAATGTAACCCAAGCCGCGTGCCATGTACATGGAGCATCCTTTTACCGCTTCAGAAATCTCTGGATCCTGCACGCATGTTGCGCAATCTTCTCGCCCGCTTGTTGTTCTTTTCTTTATACTTAGGTTGAGCGTCGCATTACCTGCAAACGACGCATTTTTTAGAATAATCCTGACTTCGTGCGGAAGAGAAAAAATGAAAATTCGCGCTTTACTGCTTGCTATGAGCATGGCAACGGCATTGACCGGCTGCCAGAATATGGACTCCAACGGACTACTTTCATCTGGCGCAGGTGCTTTCCAGGCCTACAGTCTGAGCGATGCTCAGGTCATCGCGCTGAGCAACCAAGCCTGCCAGGATATGGACAGCAAAGCGACCATTGCTCCTGCCAGCAGTGAATATACCAAACGACTGAGCAAAATCGCCGCTGCGCTAGGCGATAACATCAACGGCCAGCCGGTGAATTACAAAGTCTATGTGGCGAAAGACGTTAACGCGTTTGCGATGGCAAATGGCTGCATCCGCGTGTACAGCGGCCTGATGGATATGATGACAGATAACGAAGTTGAGGCGGTTATTGGTCACGAAATGGGCCACGTTGCGCTGGGTCACGTGAAGAAAGGAATGCAAGTTGCGCTGGGAACCAACGCCGTGCGTGCCGCAGCGGCCTCTGCGGGCGGCATCGTCGGCAGCTTGTCGCAGTCTCAGCTTGGCGATCTGGGAGAAAAACTGGTGAACTCGCAGTTCTCCCAACGTCAGGAATCCGAAGCGGATGATTACTCGTATGATTTGTTGCGCAAACGCGGTATTAATCCGGCAGGCTTAGCCACCAGCTTTGAGAAACTGGCAAAACTGGAAGCCGGTCGTCAAAGCTCAATGTTTGACGACCATCCAGCCTCCGCCGAACGTGCGCAACATATTCGCGACCGCATGAGCGCAGACGGAATCAAGTAATCTTCAAACAGTGCCGGATGGCTGCGTAAACGCCTATCCGGCCTACAGATTCAACAACAATGTAGGCCGGATTAGCGTCAGCGACATCCGGCAAAATTGTCCGAAATCCGTTATTCGCCTTTCTTCGCCGCCTGGATATACAACATCTCCAGTGCCAGCGTTGCTGCTGCCAGCGCGGTGATCTCAGACTGATCGTAGGCCGGGGCCACTTCAACTACATCCATCCCGACAATATTCAGATCCTTCAGGCCACGCACCAGTTTGATCGCACGATCCGACGTCAGACCGCCGATCACTGGCGTACCCGTACCCGGAGCAAACGCCGGATCCAGGCAGTCGATATCAAAGGTCAGGTAAACCGGCATGTCACCGACAATCTGCTTCACCTGCGCAATGATGTCATCCACGCTGCGATCGTTCACCTGGCAGGCATCCAGTACGGTAAAGCCGTTGTCTTTGTCAAACTCGGTCCGAATACCGATCTGCACGGAATGGTTCGGATCGATCAGGCCTTCGTTCGGCGCGGTATAGAACATGGTGCCGTGGTCAAATTCACAGCCGTTAGCATAGGTGTCGGTGTGGGCATCAAAGTGCACCAGCGCCATTTTACCAAAGTGCTTAGCATGCGCGCGCAGCAGCGGCAGCGTGACGAAGTGGTCACCGCCGAAGGAGAGCATGCGCTTGCCGGCAGAAAGCAGCTTTTCAGCATGCGCCTGCAATTTTTCACTCATTTCACGCGCATCGCCAAACGCATACACCAGATCGCCGCAGTCCACGACGTTCAGACGTTCACGCATGTCAAAATTCCACGGGAAGCGGTTGTGCTCCCAGGCCAGATTGGTCGACACCTGACGGATCGCTGCCGGACCATGACGCCCACCCGCACGACCAGACGTCGCCATATCAAACGGTACGCCGGTAATAACCCAGTCGGCATCGCTGTCGTAGGGCTGGAAATTCATCGGCAGACGTAAAAAACCAAAGGCGTTAGAAACCAGGGAGTTGTCGTATTGATGACCTAAGGTGCTCATGTACTGACCTCTTATAAAATCGGTTAAAAAAAATCCCCTCCGCGTCGTTAAGCCCGACGAGGAAGGGATTGATTTACGTGACTACGTGTATGGGCGAATTATCGCCGCTAATTTGTCCAGGTTCAAGCGACCCAGAACAACCTTACTCGTCTTCGAGATAGGTATAGCCGTACAGTCCAGCCTCGAACTCTTCGAGGAACTGCTGTTGCAGCGCATCGTCCAGATCGGTCTGTTTAACCTGATCGCGGAAGTGGGTCAGCAACGTTTTTGGATCCAGCTGCACGTACTGCAACATGTCCGCGACGGTATCCCCTTCATCAGACAGCTCAACTTCAACGCTACCATCCGGGAAGACAAATACGTCGACCGCTTCGGTATCGCCGAACAGGTTGTGCATGTTGCCAAGGATTTCCTGGTACGCACCAACCATAAAGAAGCCCAGCATCGGCGGGTTCTCAGGATCGTACTCCGGCATCGGCATGGTGGTAGCAATACCATCGCCGTCAACATAATGGTCAATAGCACCGTCAGAGTCGCAGGTAATATCCAGCAGCACCGCACGGCGCTCAGGGACCTGGTTCAGTCCTTCCAGCGGCATGACCGGGAACAGCTGATCGATCCCCCACGCATCCGGCATCGACTGGAACAGTGAGAAGTTGACGTAAATCTTATCCGCCATACGCTCCTGCAGTTCGTCGATGATCGGACGATGCGCGCGGTTGCTCGGGTCGAGCTGTTTCTGCACGTCATGGCACATGTTCAGATACAGCTGCTCTGCCCACGCGCGCTCATGCAGGCTGAAGGTTCCGGATGAATAGCCAATGTGAACATCGTGCAAATCCATCTGACTGTCGTGCAGCCATTCACGCAGCGAACGACGGGTGCCCGGTTCGTGCATCTCCTGCCAGGTTTCCCACATGCTTTGCAGGGCACGCGGCGCATCGTCAGCCGGAGGCGTAGCTTCGGTGTGTTCGCTACGCTCAACGCCGATGATGTTAGACACCAGCACGGTATGGTGCGCGGTTACCGCACGACCGGACTCGGTAATTACCGTCGGATGCGGCAGACCGTGTTCTTCACAGGCATCGCCAATCGCCCAGATAATATTGTTGGCGTATTCGTTCAGACCGTAGTTGACCGAACAGTCAGACTGCGAGCGTGTCCCTTCATAGTCCACGCCGAGGCCACCACCCACATCGAAGCACTGGATGTTTACGCCCAGTTTGTGCAGCTCAACGTAGAAACGCGCAGATTCACGTACGCCGGTGGCGATATCGCGAATGTTCGCCATCTGTGAACCGAGATGGAAGTGCAGCAATTGAATGCTGTCCAGACGACCGCGTTCGCGCAGAATTTCCACCAGTTGCAGTACCTGGTTCGCCGCCAGGCCGAACTTGGATTTTTCACCACCGGAGGACTGCCATTTACCAGAACCTTGCGAGGCCAGACGCGCACGCACGCCCAGACGCGGGACCACATTCAGCCGTTCGGCTTCATCCAGCACGATCGCGATTTCAGACATCTTCTCAATGACCAGATAGACCTTGTGGCCCATCTTCTCGCCAATCAGCGCCAGACGAATGTATTCGCGGTCTTTGTAACCATTACAGACAATCACGCTGCGGGTCATGCCCGCATGCGCCAGAACCGCCATCAGTTCGGCCTTAGAACCGGCTTCCAGTCCCAGCGGCTCACCGGAGTGAATCAGCGATTCAATCACACGACGGTGCTGATTAACCTTGATCGGATAAACGAGGAAATAATCACCCTTGTAGCCGTAAGATTCGCGGGCGCGTTTGAATGCGGCGTTAATCGAACGCAGACGGTGTTGCAGGATCTGTGGGAAACAGAACAGCGCAGGCAGACGTTGCCCCTGCGCTTCGCGAGCTTTTACCAGCTCGGCAAGATCAACACGTGCTTCCGGGACGTCAGGGTCCGGACACACGCTAATGTGACCGAGTTCGTTGACGTCGTAGTAGTTATTACCCCACCAGGCAATATTGTAGGTACGCAGCATCTTGCTGGCTTCCTGGGAACTCATTGCAACCTCCTGCATGGAGCGTAGTACACCCTGTCCGCCTGCTGACGAAGGCGAACCCATAGAAATGTCGTCAGACATAGCGAACCTCAAATTTTATTAACAAGTGTAAAACAGTTGACTACTATCGCAATCCGAAGAAGCGATAACAACCCATAAACAGGCAGATTTTCCAGCAGATAGTGCTGACGCTCCGACTGTGCGACCGGTTTCTTTATCATTTCATTGTAAACACGTTACCGAACGTAATACTGACAGTTCGGCGAAACCACGAGAAAACTCTTGTTTACCAAGAGCGCCCTTGTTCAGTCCTTAGTGACCGTTACCGGCTCTTGAGTCCTGAGATACGCCGGGATGGGTATACACTTCATCCTTCATGCAGCCTCGACGCAGCATGAATGATTTTATGTATATAACATCGACAGGTATGCAAAGCAGAGATGCAGATTGCGGGGGACATATGCACACCTGAACGGTGTGGCAGATTCAGCAGAATACAACGGTTCATTATCTCGTATCACCTCCACGGTCGCTCCAGACGGAACGAACCCACAAGCCAAAGCTAAAGTGTTAACCCGGCTGGAAGTGGCGACACGATGAAAACGTCGTGTGCTTTTTGTATAAGCCGCGCGCCGCGTTTTATACCGATAAGAGTACGAAAAAGCAAAAGATAAATGCGCGCATTGCCAGCACCGTCAGGAAAAATTTCCAGTTACATTTTCGGTACAATGCGACCGTAGTCAAAAAAAGCTGGAAATCGGGCGAAGAACTGTCCTAAAATAGCCGTCCAGATGTTAATCCATCTATACCGATTAACACTCAGACTGCCAGTGTCCGAAATCTGCAGACTCATGGTAGAATCTTCTACACATGGCTATTCCACTCGACAGTTTGAGCTAACCAAATTCTCCTTAGGTGAAATTAAATATGGCAAAACACCTTTTTACGTCCGAGTCCGTATCAGAAGGGCATCCTGACAAAATCGCTGACCAAATCTCTGATGCCGTGCTGGATGCAATCCTCGAACAGGATCCGAAAGCACGCGTCGCCTGCGAAACCTATGTCAAAACCGGTATGGTTTTAGTTGGCGGTGAAATCACCACCAGCGCATGGGTCGACATCGAAGAGATCACGCGTAATACGGTTCGCGAAATTGGCTATGTGCATTCCGACATGGGCTTTGACGCTAACTCTTGCGCAGTACTGAGCGCTATCGGTAAACAGTCCCCGGATATCAACCAGGGCGTTGACCGGGCCGATCCGCTGGAACAGGGCGCGGGCGATCAGGGTCTGATGTTTGGTTATGCCACCAACGAAACCGACGTGTTGATGCCGGCACCAATCACTTACGCTCACCGTCTGGTACAACGTCAGGCTGAAGTGCGTAAAAATGGTACCCTGTCGTGGCTGCGCCCGGATGCGAAAAGCCAGGTCACCTTCCAGTATGACGATGGCAAAATTGTCGGTATTGATGCGGTGGTTCTGTCTACTCAGCACTCTCAAGATGTTGACCAGAAAACACTGCAAGAAGCAGTGATGGAAGAGATCATCAAGCCGGTACTGCCGACCGAGTGGTTGAGCGCATCGACCAAATTCTTCATCAACCCAACCGGCCGTTTCGTTATCGGTGGCCCAATGGGTGACTGCGGTCTGACCGGTCGTAAGATCATCGTTGATACCTACGGCGGCATGGCGCGTCACGGTGGCGGCGCATTCTCAGGTAAAGATCCGTCTAAAGTTGACCGTTCTGCAGCCTACGCAGCCCGCTATGTTGCGAAAAATATCGTGGCTGCCGGTCTGGCTGACCGCTGTGAGATTCAGGTTTCCTACGCTATTGGCGTGGCAGAACCTACCTCTATCATGGTCGAAACCTTCGGTACCGAGAAAGTGCCAACTGAACAGCTGACCCTGCTGGTGCGTGAGTTCTTCGACCTGCGTCCATACGGCCTGATCCAGATGCTGGATCTGCTGCACCCGATCTATAAAGAAACCGCAGCCTACGGCCACTTTGGTCGCGAACATTTCCCATGGGAAAAAACCGACAAAGCGCAACAGCTGCGCGAAGCTGCCGGACTGAAGTAATTTACTGAATACCCCCGCTTACCAGGACCAGCCTTAAGGCTGGTCTTTTTTTTAGCTGTACCTTAACGTCCCTCTCCTCCCTGACTTTCAATGCAAATGAAAGCGATTACATCCAGTCATTATCATAATGAATTGATTTTACATCCCTTAATTTCTGCATTTTCATTATTGTTACATTACTTTTCAGTATCGTCTTAATTCCAGGCAATCACTCATTTTTCATTTTTATTAAATTGCATATTTTTCAAATAATTAACTTATAACAGCCGTGAATGCCAGTGTAAGCGATTACACTAATGTGATATTAATCTCATTTTTTCACCCCGTACTCACCTACCCTTAACATCAACAAAAATAAGTTACCCAACCTGGAGGGCATCATGCCTGGGAATAAAAAACAGGGGCGTTCCAACAAAGCCATGACATTTTTTGTCTGCTTTCTTGCCGCCCTGGCAGGATTACTTTTTGGCCTGGATATCGGCGTGATTGCCGGTGCATTACCGTTCATCACCGACGAGTTTCAAATTACCCCGCACACTCAGGAATGGGTGGTCAGCTCCATGATGTTTGGCGCAGCTGTAGGTGCTGTCGGCAGCGGCTGGCTCTCCTTCAAGCTTGGACGTAAAAAAAGCCTGATGATCGGCGCGATCCTGTTTGTCGCCGGCTCGCTGTTCTCCGCCGCGGCGCCTAACGTAGAAGTACTGCTTCTCTCCCGTATCCTGCTGGGTCTGGCCGTGGGCGTTGCGTCTTACACTGCGCCACTGTATCTGTCTGAAATTGCACCGGAAAAAATTCGTGGCAGTATGATTTCCATGTATCAGCTGATGATTACCATCGGGATCCTCGGGGCCTATCTATCCGATACCGCCTTTAGCTATAGCGGTGCATGGCGCTGGATGCTGGGCGTGATCATCATTCCTGCCCTGCTGCTGCTGGTTGGCGTGTTCTTCCTACCGGACAGCCCGCGCTGGTTCGCCGCTAAACGTCGCTTCGTCGATGCCGAACGCGTGCTGTTGCGTCTGCGTGATACCAGTGCAGAAGCGAAACGCGAGCTGGATGAAATTCGTGAAAGCCTGCAGGTAAAACAGAGTGGTTGGGCGCTGTTTAAAGAAAACAGCAACTTCCGCCGCGCGGTATTCCTTGGCGTACTGTTACAGGTGATGCAGCAGTTCACCGGGATGAACGTCATCATGTACTACGCACCAAAAATCTTTGAACTGGCGGGTTATACCAACACCACTGAGCAGATGTGGGGCACCGTTATCGTGGGTTTGACCAACGTGCTGGCGACCTTTATCGCCATTGGCCTGGTTGACCGCTGGGGCCGTAAACCGACGCTGATCCTCGGCTTTATCGTGATGGCTATCGGTATGGGCGTGCTGGGCACAATGATGCACATTGGTATCCACTCCGCTGCCGCCCAGTACTTTGCCGTACTGATGCTGCTGATGTTTATCGTTGGCTTCGCGATGAGTGCCGGTCCGCTGATTTGGGTACTGTGCTCTGAAATCCAGCCGCTGAAAGGCCGCGATTTCGGTATCACCTGCTCTACCGCAACCAACTGGATTGCCAACATGATCGTCGGCGCAACCTTCCTGACGATGCTGAACTCGCTGGGCAGCGCCAACACCTTCTGGGTCTACGGCGGCCTGAACGTCCTGTTCATCTTCCTGACCTTGTGGCTGATTCCGGAAACCAAAAACGTCTCCCTGGAACACATTGAACGTAACCTGATGAAAGGCCGTAAACTGCGCGAAATTGGCGCACACGACTAATCACCTGCGGCTTCCTCCCCTCGCGGGGGGAAGCCTGCCTCTTGCAGTCCTTTTCCTGTCGCACTATCCTCTGGCGTTATGAAAACCTCTCGTCTCCCCATCGCCATCCAGCAAGCCGTTATGCGCAGCCTGCGGGAAAAACTTGCCCTCGCCAATCTCAAGCTCGAACGCAATTATCCGGAACCTAAGCTTGTGTACCAACAGCGCGGCACTGCTGCGGGTACAGCGTGGCTGCAAAGCAATGAAATTCGCCTCAACCCGGTGCTGCTGATGGAAAACGTCGAGGCGTTTATCAACGAGGTCGTACCGCATGAACTGGCACATTTGCTGGTGTGGAAGCACTTTGGCCGCGTACCGCCTCACGGGAAAGAGTGGAAATGGATGATGGAAAGCGTGCTGGGCGTTCCGGCCCGGCGTACGCATCAGTTCGAACTGCAATCCGTACAGCGCAAAACCTTTACTTACCGCTGCAAGTGCCAGGAGCATCAGTTGACCGTCCGCCGACATAACCGCATTGTGCGCGGTGAGGCCACCTACCGCTGCGTCCACTGCGGCGAACCGTTGATTCCCGGGCCGCAGGAAAACCCGGCGAAGGCCTGACATCCTCGTTCATCAATCCAAAAAAGATAATGAACTCAACGTTTCCTGCAATAAGATCCTTTCCTCCCCCTTCAGCGTTTGCAGCGGAAAGGGGAGACAAGGCGCAGACACTTTCCCCATCATTTCTGCCACCGTCGCGATCACCCTCAGGCTACCGTGCCGTTGATAAAAGGCCCACAGAGGCTGGAGCGCGCTATCCAGTTGCTGGGTTTTGACGTGATCTCCCGTCAACGCGGCATTGGCTAAAGCACGTGAATAATGCGGGAACAAGCCTGCCAGGACGGAATACCAGACATCGCCTCCGGCTAACAGCCCTGAGGCAGCCTGACCGTCGCCACTGACACCAATAGAGACGCCTGCCGGAAGACTGTTTTTTAGCCTGGTGATCCGTTCAGAGGTGAATGAAGCCAGTTTAATCGAACCAATAGCCGGTAAATTTGACAGCGCGATAAGCAGGGCATCGCTAAATTCAAACCCGGTGGTGGCGGGATTGTCATAAATACATAGCGGCACCGACAGCTCACGAGAGACTCGATCGTACAGATCAAAAACTTCATCCACGTTCAGCCGCTGGTAAGAGACCGGGGCCATCAAAACGCCGCTGACACCCGCCTGCTGCGCATCATCGATAAGGTGCAGAATTTCTTCGACTCGTACGCTGCCAATGCTGGTAATAACGGGGATACCAGATGCCGCCTCAAGCGCTAGCCGGGTAACGCGTAGGCGCTGTTCACGCGTCAGGTAGGCATAGCTCCCGGTTGAACCCAGCACACCGATGGAATCAACGCCGGCACCGGCAATATTCTCAATTAGAGAAAGCCATGTATTTTCATCAACCTCACCCGCCCTCAGCGGCGTAAGCGGAAACGCGCTCAACCCTTTCTTCATCTTTTTTCCCGGTCATTAATTCGATAAAAACGGCTGTTATCTGGGCAATCTGCGCAACGCCCTGGTTCGCGCTCGTGACACGCTACTGTATGAGCAGGCGCGCTAAACAAGCAAACAATAATCCGCCGATAGCGCCTTGTTACTCAAAAGTAATTTCTGGAACTTATATGATTTAGCTGATTGCATCTGCCCGACGCTTTCGTTACGTTGCGGGCTCGTTTTGACACGGAGTGTGTGATGTACCGTAATCTTTCTATGGCAGTGGCGTTATTGGCTACTGCACTCTCTGGCCCGGCATTCGCCGAAGGTATCAACAGCTTCTCCCAAGCGAAAGCCGCTGGTGTAAAAATTAATGCCGATGCGCCCGGCGATTTCTACTGCGGCTGTAAAATTAACTGGCAGGGCAAAAAAGGGGTCGTGGATCTCGAGTCCTGCGGCTATAAAGTGCGGAAAAACGAAAACCGCGCCAGCCGTATTGAATGGGAACACGTGGTTCCGGCCTGGCAATTTGGTCATCAACGCCAGTGCTGGCAGGACGGTGGACGTAAAAATTGCGCCAAAGATCCGGTCTATCGCAAGATGGAAAGCGATATGCACAACCTGCAACCGGCAGTGGGTGAAGTAAATGGCGATCGCGCGAACTTTATGTACAGCCAGTGGAACGGCGGCGAAGGCCAGTATGGGCAGTGTGACATGAAGGTCGATTTCAAAGAAAAAGTGGCTGAGCCGCCTGCGCGCGCTCGCGGCGCCATCGCGCGCACCTATTTTTACATGCGCGACCAGTACAACCTGACGCTTTCCCGTCAGCAAACCCAGCTTTTTAACGCCTGGAATAAACAGTATCCAGTGACCGACTGGGAGTGCGAACGCGACGAACGTATTGCGAAGGTACAGGGCAACCATAACCCATACGTGCAACGCGCTTGCCAGGCGCAAAAGAGCTAACCTACACTAGCGTCAATATTTTAACCCATGCCCTGCCGTTTTGTCGGCCAGGGCCATGACGCGGATGGTTAACTATGCGCATTCCTCGCATTTATCACCCTGAACCACTCACGGCAGGCAGCCAAATTTCACTGTGTGAAGATGCCGCCAACCATATCGGTCGCGTGCTGCGCATGGGACCGGGCCAGGCTCTTCAACTATTTGACGGCAGCAACCAGGTGTTTGACGCCGAGATCACCCACGCCAGCAAGAAAAGCGTGGATGTGAAGATACTGAGCGCCGAACTCGACGATCGCGAATCTCCCTTGCATATTCATCTTGGGCAGGTGATGTCGCGCGGTGAAAAAATGGAATTTACTATCCAGAAATCGATTGAACTGGGTGTAAGCCTCATTACGCCACTTTTTTCTGAGCGCTGCGGCGTTAAACTGGACAGTGAACGCCTGAACAAGAAGCTCCAGCAGTGGCAGAAAATTGCGATTGCCGCCTGCGAGCAATGCGGTCGTAACCGGGTGCCTGAAATTCGCCCGGCAATGGATCTGGAAGCCTGGTGTGCCGAGCAGGACGTGGGGCTAAAACTGAACCTGCACCCGCGCGCCAGCGCCAGTATTAACACGCTTCCGCTGCCGGTAGAGCGCATCCGACTGCTGATTGGCCCTGAAGGCGGGCTGTCGGCAGATGAAATTGCCATGACTGCACGCTATCAGTTTACTGATATTCTGTTAGGACCTCGCGTTCTGCGTACTGAGACAACTGCGCTCACCGCCATTACCGCGCTACAGGTGCGATTTGGCGATCTGGGCTAACGGAGAAGAACAATGATCAAGCTCGGCATCGTGATGGATCCCATCGCAAGCATCAACATCAAGAAAGATTCCAGCTTTGCTATGCTGCTGGAAGCACAACGTCGTGGTTACGAACTTCACTATATGGAGATGGCCGATCTTTATCTGATTAACGGTGAAGCCCGCGCCCGCACGCGTACCCTGAGCGTAGAGCAGAACTACGACAAATGGTATGAGTTCAACAGCGAACAAGATCTACCACTGGCTGACCTGGACGTCATTCTGATGCGTAAGGATCCGCCGTTTGATACCGAGTTCATCTACGCCACCTATATTCTGGAGCGTGCAGAAGAGCAAGGGACGCTGATCGTGAACAAACCGCAGAGCCTGCGCGATTGTAACGAAAAGCTGTTCACCGCCTGGTTCGCGGACCTGACGCCAGAAACGCTGGTCACGCGTAACAAAGCGCAGCTGAAAGCCTTCTGGCAAAAACACAGCGATATCATTCTCAAGCCGCTGGACGGCATGGGCGGTGCATCGATCTTCCGCGTGAAGGAAGGCGATCCGAACCTCGGTGTAATTGCCGAAACGCTGACCGAACACGGTACCCGCTACTGCATGGCGCAGAACTACCTGCCGGCAATTAAAGACGGCGACAAACGCGTACTGGTGGTCGATGGCGAACCCGTTCCCTACTGCCTGGCACGCATTCCACAGGGCGGTGAAACCCGTGGTAATCTGGCGGCCGGTGGCCGTGGCGAACCTCGTCCGCTGACCGACAGCGACTGGGAAATTGCACGTCGTATCGGGCCAACGCTGAAAGCCAAAGGACTGATTTTTGTCGGTCTGGATATCATCGGCGATCGCCTGACGGAAATTAACGTCACCAGCCCAACCTGTATTCGCGAAATTGAGGCGGAGTTCCCGGTGTCCATTACCGGTATGCTGATGGATGCCATTGAAGCTCGCTTAGCCAAGTAAACCTGCGCCGGATGACGACGCCACGGTGTCTTATCCGGCCTACAATTGCACCCCGTTGGCCGGATAAGGCGAAGCCGATATCCGGCAATGTTATTTTCAGAGGGTGACAACTTAACGCTTTCCTCGCATACTGACCGTTGTTGCTTTTTTGAACCAGGAAACAGAACCTCTGACAATGAATTTACAGCATCACTTTCTTATTGCCATGCCTGCTCTCCAGGATCCGATTTTCCGCCGTTCCGTGGTCTACATTTGCGAACATAATGAAAATGGCGCAATGGGGATTATCGTCAATAAACCCCTGGAAAACTTACAGATTGCAGGGATTCTGGAAAAGCTGAAGATTACCCCTGAGACACGCGATCCGGCGATTCGCCTGGATAAAGCCGTGATGCTCGGAGGCCCGTTAGCAGAAGAGCGTGGGTTTATTTTGCATACCCCTCCTTCACGCTTTGCCTCCAGCATTCGTATTTCGGACAACACCATTATCACCACTTCCCGCGATGTACTGGAAACCTTAGGCACTCAGGAACAACCTTCCGAGGTGCTGGTCGCCCTGGGGTATTCATCATGGGAAAAAGGCCAACTGGAGCAAGAGTTGCTGGATAACGCCTGGCTCACCGCCCCCGCGGATCTCAATATTCTGTTTAAAACGCCGATTGCCGACCGCTGGCGCGACGCGGCCAAACTTATCGGGATCGATATCCTGACCATGCCTGGCGTGGCGGGACACGCATAATGAGCGAAACATTACTCTCCTTTGATTTTGGGACCAAAAGTATTGGCGTGGCGATTGGTCAGCGCATTACAGGTACTGCCAGACCGCTGCCTGCCATCAAAGCGCAGGACGGCACGCCAGACTGGAACGTGATTGAACGCCTGCTAAAAGAGTGGCAACCGGATGAAATCATTGTCGGTCTGCCGCTCAATATGGACGGCACCGAGCAGCCGCTTACTGCGCGCGCACGCAAGTTTGCCAACCGTATTCATGGCCGCTTTGGCGTCACGGTCACGCTGCACGACGAACGCCTGAGCACCGTCGAAGCACGTTCCGGCCTGTTTGAGCAAGGCGGGTACCGCGCGCTGAATAAAGGCAAAGTAGACTCCGCGTCTGCCGTCGTTATTCTCGAAAGCTATTTCGAACAAGGTTACTAAGGCTCATATTTACAGCCTGCCTTGCGCCTGACGCTGCTGCAGGCTCTGGGCAAATGTTTGCATACCCACCTGTTGCCCGGTTTGTATCACGCCGGGTAGCTGGTGGGTTTTCCCTTCACGGATCAGATTACTCACAGCCGACGTATTGACCAGCAGTTCAAATAACGCCACCCGCCCACCCTGCCTGTCGGCTTCCAGTTTTTGTGCGAGCACCGCCCGCAAACTACCCGCCAGTTGATTACGCACCGGGTCTTTTTCCTGTGCAGGGAACGTATCCACCAGCCGCTCCACCGCCTGCGCCGCACCGCGCGTATGCAGCGTTGCCAGCACCAGATGCCCCGTTTCCGCCGCCGTCAGTGCCAGACGAATCGTCTCGCTGTCGCGCAGTTCCCCCAGTAAAATCACGTCAGGATCTTCACGCAATGCCGCCCGCAGGCCGGCAGCAAAAGAAAGGCAGTGCACGCCAATCTCACGCTGTTGGATCAGACAACGCTGGCTGGTATAGCGGAATTCAATCGGGTCTTCCAGGGTCAGAATATGCCCGTCAACGTGCTGATTGAGAGAGTCCACCATCGCCGCCAGCGTCGTCGACTTACCGCTGCCCGTCGCCCCGGTCACCAGAATCAACCCGTTTTCGCTGTGCAGCAGTTCTGGCAACGCAGCGGGCGTCTGGAGATCATCCAGGCACGGGCAATCAAGCGGCAGCAGTCTCAGCGCCAGTGACGTTCCCTGCTGATGCGTAAATGCGCTGGCCCGTAAACGCCGGGAATCCGCCAGTGCGATAGCAAAATCAACCTGACCCTTTTCCCGCCACTGTACCTGTTGTTGCTCACTGAGCCATAACATCAGCAGCTTCTCCACGTCAGGCGCGGTAAACGGGGCAATTTCTACCCTTCCACATATGCGCCAGCGCGCAGGCCATGCATTGCACAGGTGTAGATCCGACACGTTATGCTTTACACTAAGGGCCACTATTTCTTCCATATTCATATGAACATCCTCGGAAAATGAACGATATCGCGCATAACCTGGCACATGTCAGGGAGAAAATCTCAGCCGCCGCGACGCGTTGCGGGCGGTCTTCAGAAGACGTTACGTTGCTTGCAGTGAGCAAAACCAAACCTGCGAGCGCCATCGAAGAAGCCATTGCTGCCGGGCAGCATGCCTTTGGGGAAAACTATGTTCAGGAAGGCGTGGATAAAATCCGCTACTTCAGCGAAAACGGCGTGACTGGACTGCAGTGGCACTTTATCGGCCCGTTGCAGTCCAACAAAAGCCGTCTGGTGGCTGAACATTTTGACTGGTGCCACACGATAGACCGTTTGCGCATCGCCACCCGACTCAGCGAACAGCGCCCGGCAGACCTACCGCCGCTGAATGTGCTGATTCAAATAAACATCAGCGATGAGAACAGCAAGTCAGGTATTCCGCTGGCAGAGCTTGATGCCCTGGCCGCAGACGTCGCCGCTCTGCCGCGCATTACCCTGCGTGGACTGATGGCAATCCCGGCGCCTGAGTCAGATTATGTAAGGCAGTTTGAAGTTGCACAGCAAATGGCTGTAGCATTTGCCGGGTTGAAAACACGCTACCCGACAGTCGATACGCTCTCGTTGGGAATGTCTGATGATATGGATGCCGCCATCGCGGCGGGTAGCACGATGGTGCGCATTGGCACTGCCATTTTTGGTGCTCGTGATTACACAAAAAATTAAGGAAAACTGAGGAACACCATGAATACGTTGACCTTCCTGCTCTCAACGGTAATTGAGCTGTATACCATGGCGCTGCTATTGCGCGTGTGGATGCAGTGGTCTCGCTGCGATTTTTACAATCCGTTTTCGCAGTTCATTGTAAAAATCACTCAGCCTATTATTGGGCCGTTACGCCGAATTATTCCCCCGATGGGGCCGATTGATAGCGCATCGTTACTGGTCGCGTTAGTGCTCAGCTTTATCAAAGCTATTGTGCTGTTCAAAGTGGTCACGTTCCAACCCATTATCTGGATCGCCGCCGTACTGATCGTCCTGAAGACTATCGGGCTGCTGATTTTCTGGGTACTACTGGTGATGGCCATCATGAGCTGGGTCAGCCAGGGCCGCAGCCCTGTAGAATACGTACTGATTCAACTGGCGGATCCGCTGCTGCGTCCTATTCGTCGTATCCTTCCAGGAATGGGCGGGATCGACTTCTCCCCGATGATCCTGGTGCTGCTACTCTATGTCATCAACATGGGGATCGCAGAAGTGTTACAAGCGACAGGCAACATGCTGCTGCCGGGGCTGTGGATGGCGCTATGAGTGCCGTAACACCCTGCGATGACGGTCTGGTTTTACGGCTCTACATTCAGCCTAAAGCTAGCCGTGACAGTATTGTGGGTTTACATGGCGACGAAGTAAAAGTCGCCATTACCGCCCCACCGGTCGATGGGCAAGCCAACAGCCATCTGGTGAAGTTTCTCGGTAAACAGTTCCGCGTGGCGAAAAGCCAGGTCGTTATTGAGAAGGGCGAGCTTGGCCGCCACAAACAGGTTAAAATCATTCATCCGCAACAGATCCCGCCAGAAATTGCGGCGCTAACTGATTAGGTATCCCATGCAAAAAGTTGTCCTCGCGACCGGCAATGCCGGTAAAGTGCGTGAACTCGCCTCTCTCCTGAGCGACTTCGGGCTTGATGTCGTTGCCCAAACGGATCTGGGCGTTGATTCCGCAGAAGAAACCGGCCTGACGTTTATTGAAAACGCCATTCTGAAGGCGCGTCATGCCGCGCAAATCACCGGTCTGCCGGCCATTGCCGATGATTCCGGCCTGGCCGTTGACGCCCTCGGCGGGGCACCGGGGATTTATTCTGCTCGCTATTCTGGTGAAGATGCGACTGACAGACAAAACCTGGAAAAACTGCTGCACACCCTGCAGGATATCCCGGACGAAAAACGTCAGGCACAGTTCCATTGTGTACTGGTGTATATGCGCCACGCAGATGACCCAACCCCTGTTGTATGTCACGGACGCTGGCCGGGCGTGATCGCTCGTGAGCCTGCCGGAGACGGTGGTTTTGGCTACGACCCTATCTTCTTTGTACCGTCTGAGGGTAAAACCGCAGCCGAACTGACCCGCGAAGAAAAGAGTGCTATTTCCCACCGTGGACAGGCACTAAAACTGCTGCTGGATGCGCTGCGTAATGGTTAAGTTGCCACCGCTGAGTCTTTATATCCACATCCCGTGGTGCGTGCAGAAATGCCCCTACTGCGACTTCAACTCGCATGCGTTAAAGGGCGAAGTTCCCCATGACGATTACGTTGGGCATCTGCTGAGCGATCTGGATGCCAACGTCGCCTACGCGCAGGGACGCGAAGTAAAGACCATTTTTATTGGTGGCGGTACGCCGAGCCTGCTCTCTGGCCCGGCAATGCAAACGCTGCTGGATGGCGTGCGTGCGCGTCTGAATCTGGCGGCGGATGCCGAAATCACGATGGAAGCCAATCCCGGTACGGTGGAAGCCGATCGGTTTGTCGATTATCAACGCGCTGGAGTTAACCGCATCTCGATTGGCGTGCAAAGTTTTAGCGCCGCCAAGCTTGAGCGACTGGGGCGTATTCACGGGCCAGAAGAAGCCAAACGCGCGGCGAATCTGGCTGACGGTCTGGGATTGCGCAGCTTTAACCTCGATTTGATGCACGGCCTGCCGGATCAAACACTGGAAGAAGCGCTGGGCGATTTACAGCAGGCCATTGAGCTTAACCCCCCGCATCTCTCCTGGTATCAGCTCACTATTGAGCCCAACACGTTGTTTGGTTCGCGCCCGCCGGTGCTACCGGATGATGACGCCCTGTGGGATATTTTTGAGCAAGGCCACCGGTTGCTGACCGCCGCCGGGTATCAGCAATATGAAACCTCGGCCTATGCAAAACCGGGATATCAGTGCCAGCACAACCTGAACTACTGGCGTTTTGGCGACTATCTTGGCATTGGCTGCGGGGCTCACGGCAAGATCACCTTCCCGGACGGACGTATCCTGCGCACCACCAAAACCCGACATCCGCGCGGTTACATGCAGGGACGTTATCTCGAAAGCGAGCGTGATGTCGCCGAGGCTGATAAGCCATTTGAGTTCTTTATGAACCGCTTCCGCTTGCTGGAGGCCGCACCGCGTGTGGAATTCACCCACTATACCGGGCTTGCCGAAGAGGTGATTCGGGCACAGGTTGATGAGGCTATCGCCCAGGGATATCTGACGCAGAGCGATGAGTACTGGCAGATTACCCAGCACGGTAAGCTGTTTTTAAACTCACTGCTGGAGCTGTTTCTGGCGGAGTAACGCGGAAAACCGTAATGAATGTTGGCCTGATAAGGCTTTGAGCCACCATTCGGCAAATTGCCTGATGGCGCTGCGCTTATCAGGCCTACAGGGTTAGGTCGATAAGCGCAGCCACCTTCATCGATTAGTACTGATTAAATATTTCCTGGATCTGTTTAGGATCTTTGGTCTGTGTCAGCGCCAATTGCAGCAGCACGCGAGCTTTTTGTGGGTTCAGCGAGCCAGACGCCACAAATCCGTACTTCGCATCATCGATTTCAGCATCCTGCGTGGTGGAGCCAGTAGGTACGCGGGAAGAACGCACGACCACGGTGCCTTTGTGCGCAGCGGTTGCCAGCGTATCGAAAATGGTTTTATACAGGTTACCATTACCCACACCAGCACTCACAATCCCGGCGTATCCGGCATCGACCAGCGCTTTTGCCGGCAGATCGGAGGCGTTAGCGTAGTTATAGATAATGCCCACCTTCGGCAGCTCGGTCAGCTTAGAGACATCGAATGGCGTTGCGGAAGTATGCTTGCGCGCAGGCGTACGCTGGTAATCAATTTTACCGTTATGGATATAGCCCAGCGGGCCATAGTTGACGGCTTTGAAGGTCGCGACATCCGTGGTGTTGGTCTTGGTCACATCACGGCCATCCAGGACAGTGTCGTTCATCACCACCAGCACACCGCGGTTAGCAGACGCTTTATCCGCCGCGGTCACCACGGCGTTATACAGGTTGAACGGGCCATCGGCGCTCATACCCGTAGACGGACGCATTGCGCCGACCAACACCACTGGCTTGTTGCACTTGACGGTCAGATCGAGGAAATACGCGGTTTCTTCCATAGTATCCGTACCATGGGTCACCACGAAGCCGTCGGTTTTATCACATTCGGTGTTGATCTTCTTCGCCAGCGTTAACCAGACGTCGTCATTCATGTCCTGCGAGCCAATATTCACCACCTGCTCGCCTTTAACGACGGCAATATCTTTCAGTTGCGGCACCGCATCGACCAGATTTTCTACGCCAACTTTACCCGCCGTGTAGTTGGATTTTGTTGCGGAATCACCGCCACCAGCAATCGTCCCGCCGGTAGCCAGAATGGTGATATTGGGTAATGCGAGCGCTGCGCCGCTGAACCCCATAACCAGTGCTGCCAGTGCCGTTTTTCTGAAAAAATCCATGTTATTACTCCGGTTATTTGAATTTGCCGCATTATGTCAACCTGACAGATGAATAATGTGACCTCTTCCAATTAACCAGACTTATATATTTATAAATTTGTTATTTTTAGAGATGGATATCAAAAAAAAAGGAAAATGCAAAGCAAAACGGCACAGAATGTTTCTGTGCCGTTAAAGAGAGGTAAATGCTATTTTAGACCGTTCACCAATGCCTTACGGTCATCTTCCAGCGTCACGACGCGCGCGCAAACATCCTTGCCAAACTGCTGGAAGTCTTTCTCTTGGTTCTTCCATTCATTCTGGATGGAGGTTTGCAAACCGCCAAGGCTACCGAGCACACCCTGCAGTGGGTTACCGCCACCTTTGAGCACCGCTTTGGCACCCATTTCGTTGATGCTGTCCTGCAGAATGCCGCCCATCGCCTGATTCACCAGCTGCTGCCCGTCAGCACGGACCTGATCAATCGCCTTATAATGGAAGGTCAGACCGTCAGTACGATGCTCGATGATCCGGTTCATCTGCTCTTTCAATTGGGCGTCAAGCTTGGTTAAACGACCGCGCATGTTGCTGCTTTCACCGACTTCTTTGGCGATAATTTTGTCCAGCGCGATGCGACCTTTCTCGACGCGTGCTCTGGCGCCGTCGTCAATCCACGGCAGGCTGCTACGCAACGCCGCCTGATAATCTTTCGCCTGCTCACGCTGTGCGGCGCTTAAGGTGTACTGCTTACCGTTGAAGGTAACATTCCCGGCTGGCGTGATCACCAGATCGCCGTTTTCACCCTTCACCTGCACCGTTTGCGGAGTCACAATCACATCATCACGCGGGGTGACGCTGCACTTATAATCAGCATGTGCGGCCATCGCCGTGAACGTCAGAACTGCCGCCAGCAGCGTTTTACGCATCATATCTATCCCTCAATACAAATCGGGCCGGCATTTGCCGACCCTGTGCTACTTAGTCCCACCAAATATCGAAAAGTTCGCTGGTGCGCACATCTTCAAGTTTGTGCTCTTCCAGCCACTTACGCACGATTGCCTGATGTTCTTCAGTGCATTTGCCGATTTCCTGCAGGCAGATCAGACCTTCCCAGGCCAGATAGCCACTGCCGTCATAGGCCAGCTTGTTCGGCTCAATAACCTCATTGATAAAGTCATCAACGATTTTATCGACCTGCTCTTCAGATGTGCCTTCCGGAAAACGCCATGCAACCGAAAATCCGACTTCCTGGAATTCGTCGATATGCATTTTTTTACGCAGACGACGGCTACGGTTCTTTGCCATTATTTCACCCTCTCGAACATTAAGTCCCATACGCCGTGGCCAAGACGATGGCCACGTTGTTCAAATTTGGTTACCGGGCGCGATGGTGGGCGCGGTACATAATCGTTACTCTCAGACTGGTTTTTATACCCGTCAATGGAGGACATCACTTCAAGCATGTGCTCCGCATAGGCTTCCCAGTCGGTAGCCATGTGGAAAACACCGCCCAACTTCAGCTTACTCTTCACCAGCTCAGCAAACGGTACCTGAACGATACGGCGTTTATTATGACGTGCTTTATGCCACGGGTCAGGGAAAAAGAGCTGAACCATCGATAAAGAATTGTCAGGAATCATTTTGTGCAGCACTTCAACGGCGTCATGACACATCACGCGCAGGTTTTCGACGCCCTCTTCATGCGCCGAAGCCAGGCAGGCGCCAACGCCCGGAGAGTGAACCTCAATACCGAGGAAGTTTTGTTCCGGACGCGCTTTGGCCATCGCCACCAGCGAAGCGCCCATACCGAAACCTATTTCAAGCGTCACCGGTGCGTCACGGCCAAACAGCGCAGCAAAATCGACCGGCGCTTCGCTGAACTCAACGCCCATCACCGGCCAGTAGTTTTCCAGTGCGTGTTCCTGCCCTTTAGTCAGTCGCCCCTGGCGACGAACAAAACTACGAATCCGGCGCAGCGGGCGACCGTTTTCATCAAATTCCGGTGAAATGACGTCGTTCTTCATAAAAGTTTAGTCTGCTGTGTTTGAGTTCTGAAAACGGGCATTATCCAAAGTTAGTTGCCGGATGCAAGTAAAGGAAGAGAGTCAGCTGCGGAAAGTTCCGGTTTACACCCTTCGACCTCTGTGCTGCAATCTTGCCCCCAGCAATAATGAAACGGTAATCATGCAAGCGTCTCAATTTTCAGCTCAGGTGTTGAGCTGGTACGACAAATACGGGCGGAAAACGCTGCCCTGGCAAATTGACAAGACGCCTTACAAAGTATGGCTTTCTGAAGTCATGCTGCAACAAACTCAGGTTGCGACCGTTATTCCTTATTTTGAACGCTTTATGGTGCGCTTTCCAACGATAACCGATTTAGCCCATGCCCCGCTTGATGAAGTCCTGCATTTGTGGACCGGGCTGGGGTATTACGCGCGTGCGCGCAATCTGCATAAAGCCGCTCAGCAGGTGGCGACGCTGCATGGCGGCACCTTCCCGCAAACCTTTGATGAAGTTGCCGCCCTGCCCGGCGTTGGACGCTCTACCGCAGGCGCGATCCTTTCGCTCTCTTTGGGTCAGCATTTTCCGATTCTCGACGGCAACGTCAAACGCGTGCTGGCACGCTGTTATGCTGTCAGCGGCTGGCCGGGGAAAAAAGAGGTCGAGAAAAAACTGTGGGCGTTGAGTGAGCAGGTTACACCCGCCCACGGCGTTGAACGATTTAATCAGGCGATGATGGATTTAGGCGCGCTAGTCTGTACGCGTTCAAAACCTAAGTGCGCCCTGTGCCCATTACAAAATGGCTGTGTGGCTACCGCCAATGCAAGTTGGGCACAATACCCGGGTAAAAAGCCCAAGCAGACGTTACCGGAGCGCACAGGCTATTTTTTACTGATGCAGCATAACGATGAGGTGTTACTCGCGCAGCGTCCACCTAGCGGCTTATGGGGCGGATTATACTGTTTTCCGCAGTTTGAAGATGAAGATGGACTGCATCAGTGGCTGGCGCAACGGCAAATTAACGCAGATAATCTGACCCAGCTTACTGCGTTTCGCCATACCTTTAGTCATTTCCACTTAGATATTGTGCCTATGTGGCTTCCCGTGTCCTCATTCACCACCTGCATGGATGAAGGCAACGCGCTCTGGTATAACTTAGCGCAACCGCCGTCGGTCGGACTGGCGGCTCCCGTGGAGCGTTTGTTACAGCAATTACGCGTCGGTGCGCAGGTTTAACGTGCCGGTCGATAAAGAGGATTTTTTATGAGCAGAACGATTTTTTGTACTTTCCTGCAACGTGAAGCAGAAGGTCAGGATTTTCAGCTGTACCCAGGCGATCTGGGAAAACGCATTTATAACGAGATTTCGAAAGAAGCATGGGCACAGTGGCAGCACAAGCAAACCATGCTGATTAACGAGAAGAAACTCAACATGATGAACGTCGAGCACCGCAAGCTGTTGGAACAGGAGATGATCAACTTCCTGTTTGAAGGCAAGGACGTGCACATTGAAGGCTATACGCCAGAGTCATAAGAACCGTTGCCGGATGGCGCTGCGCTTATCCGGCCGACGATTTAATCTGGTCCTTGCAAATAACCAACACAACACGCACCCCCGGAATGATGAAAAAATTTCTCGCGCTTGCCGTTATTGCGCCGTTGCTCATCTCCTGTTCCAGTTCGACCAAAAAAGGCGATTCCTATAACGAAGCCTGGGTCAAGGATACCAACGGTTTTGATATTCTGATGGGGCAGTTTGCCCATAACATTGAGAATTTGTGGGGATTTAAAGAAGTGCTGATCGCGGGTCCGAAGGACTACGTCAAGTATACCGATCAGTATCAAACCCGCAGCCACATCAACTTTGATGACGGTACCATAACCGTGGAGACCATCGCCGGGACAGATCCTGCCGGGCATTTACGACGGGCAATAATCAAGACCTTGCTGATGGGAGACGATCCGGGTTCCATCGATCTCTATTCCGATGTCGATGATATCAAGATTTCCAAAGAGCCGTTCCTCTACGGGCAGGTCGTTGATAATACCGGTCAGCCTATTCGCTGGGAGGGGCGCGCGACAAACTTCGCCAACTACCTGCTGCAAACGCGACTGAAGAGCCGGAGTAACGGCCTGCGCATTATCTACAGCGTGACAATTAACCTGGTGCCAAACCACCTTGATAAGCGTGCGCATAAGTATATCGGCATGGTTCGTCAGGCATCGCGTAAGTATGGCGTCGACGAGGCGCTGATCCTCGCCATCATGCAAACCGAGTCCTCCTTTAACCCGTATGCGGTCAGCCATGCTGATGCACTGGGCCTGATGCAGGTCGTGCAGCACAGCGCCGGGAAGGATGTATTCCGCTCACAGGGCCGTTCCGGTACGCCAAGCCGTAGCTTCTTGTTTGACCCGGCCAACAACATTGATACCGGTACCGCCTATCTGGCGATGCTCAACAATGTCTACTTGGGCGGAATCGATAACCCAACCTCACGTCGTTACGCCGTCATTACCGCGTATAACGGTGGAGCAGGCAGCGTGCTGCGCGTGTTCTCCAGCGATAAAATTCAGGCAGCAAATATCATCAACAGCATGTCGCCGGGGGACGTTTATCAAACATTAACCACCCGACATCCGTCGGCGGAATCACGCCGCTACCTTTATAAGGTCAATTCTGCACAAAAATCCTATCGACGTCGGTAATGTTTACCCTCTTCGGCCGCGTGAAGCTGGCGGCAGAAGAGGGTAAAAGTGTTAACTCCGTCACTATTTTGCCTTGCAATTGGAAATTGTTTGCAAATATTTGTCACAGCTAACAAAAAAACACCCCTTCTCATTGATAGAATCACATCATATTGAAACGGCAAATGTGCTTTTTAAAACATCCATCCGCATTACGATGTGAGGAAATTAACATGAATCTTAAGCTGCAGCTGAAAGTCCTTTCCTTTCTGCAGTTCTGCCTGTGGGGTAGTTGGCTCACGACCCTCGGCTCTTATATGTTTGTCACCCTTAAATTCGACGGTGCCTCTATTGGCGCAGTCTATAGCTCGCTGGGGATTGCCGCCGTATTTATGCCTACGCTGTTAGGTATCGTCGCCGACAAATGGATCAGTGCCAAGTGGGTTTATGCTCTTTGCCACCTGGTGGGTGCGGGTACGCTGTTCGCTGCCGCCGAGGTCACCACGCCTGGAGCCATGTTCTTTGTGATCCTGCTTAACTCCCTGGCCTATATGCCAACGCTGGGGTTAATCAACACTATTTCTTACTATCGCCTGCAGTCTGCCGGGATGGATATTGTCACCGACTTCCCGCCAATCCGTATCTGGGGCACCATCGGGTTTATTCTGGCCATGTGGGCGGTAAGCTTCTCTGGCTTTGAACTGAGCCATATGCAGCTGTATATCGGCGCAATTCTGTCCGTGGTACTGGCACTGTTCACCCTGACGCTGCCACATATTCCGGTTGCTAATCAGCAGAAAAATCAGAGCTGGACATCAATGATGGGTTTGGATGCCTTCGCCCTGTTTAAAAACAAGCGTATGGCAATTTTCTTCATCTTCTCGATGATGCTGGGCGCAGAACTGCAAATTACCAACATGTTCGGTAATACCTTCCTGCACAGCTTCGATAATAACCCGCTGTTCTCTGGTAGCTTCATCGTCGAGCATGCGTCAGTCATGATGTCCATCTCGCAGATTTCAGAAACCCTGTTTATCCTGACCATCCCGTTCTTCTTAAGCCGTTACGGTATTAAGAACGTTATGCTGATCAGTATTGTGGCGTGGATGCTGCGTTTTGGTCTGTTTGCGTACGGCGACCCGACTCCGTTCGGTACCGTGCTGCTGGTTCTGTCGATGATTGTTTACGGCTGCGCCTTCGATTTCTTCAACATCTCCGGTTCGGTGTTCGTGGAAAAAGAAGTTCGTCCGGAAATTCGCGCCAGTGCACAGGGTATGTTCCTGATGATGACCAACGGCTTTGGCTGTATTCTGGGTGGTCTGGTGAGCGGTAAAGTGGTGGAACACTTCACACTGAACGGCATTACTGACTGGCAGAGCGTATGGCTGATCTTCGCGGGCTACTCACTGTTCCTGGCCTTTGCCTTCGTCGCACTGTTTAAGTACAAACACGTTCGCACTCCGGCTGGCACGCAGACTATCGCACACTAATCTTCATTGATTAAAAAGGGTCACCTGACGGTGACCCTTTTTTTGCCGGAAATGTATCGGCCGCGCGATCCGTTTTTTATTTCAGAACATATCCGTACAGACGCTTAATACCGTCGGCATCCGTTTCACTGTAAACCCCTTGCAGTTCAGGTGAAAAGCCCGGCAGCAGATTAACGCCCTCTTCCAGCGCCAGGAAGTAACGCTGTACCGCTCCGCCCCACACTTCACCGGGTACTACGCACAACACGCCGGGAGGATAAGGCAACGCACCTTCTGCCGCGATACGACCGGCAGCATCACTAATGCGCAACAGCTCAACATCTCCCCGGATATAAGCACTGTTGGCATCCTGCGGGTTCATGGCAACAGCGGGTAAGCTCTCCTGACGGAACATCGCTTTTTGCAGATCCTTCACATCAAAGCTCACGTACAGGTCATGCATTTCCTGACACAGTTCACGCAGCGTGTAATCCCGATAGCGCATCGGGTATTTGTTGAAGATTGTGGGCAGCACATCTGCCAGCGGCGTATCGTTCTCAATGTGCTGTTCAAACTGAGCCAGCATCGCCACCAGCTGCGCCATTTTCTCTGCGCTTTCTGCTGGCGTCAGCAGGAACAGGATTGAATTGAGGTCGCATTTTTCCGGCACAATACCATTCTCTCGCAGGTAGTGTGCGAGGATCGTCGCTGGTATACCAAAGTCAGTATACTGCCCAGTTTGCGCATCAATGCCCGGCGTGGTCAGCAGCAGTTTGCACGGATCGACAAAATACTGATCGCTCGCATAGCCGTCAAAACCATGCCATTTTGCTCCCGGCTCAAAGCTAAAGAAGCGACGCTCGCTGGCAATAACCTGCGTCGGGTATGTCTGCCAGGGCTTCCCCCCCACCATCGGGGGAATAAAGGGCTGAATCAGCTTACAGCGATCGATAATGGCTTTACGTGCCTCAATTCCTAACGCCACGCATTCCGCCCATAACCGGCGTCCGCTCTCACCTTCATGGATTTTTGCGTTAACGTCCAGCGCGGCAAATAGCGGGTAAAACGGGCTGGTGGAGGCGTGCAGCATAAAGGCATTGTTCAACCGTTTGTGCGGGCAAAAACGCGCCTGGCCGCGAATATGGTTATCTTTTTTGTGGATCTGCGAGGTTTGTGAGAACCCGGCCTGCTGTTTGTGCACCGACTGGGTGACAAAAATCCCGGGATCGTTGGGTTTGAGATCCAGTAGCAATGGCGAACCATCCGCCATCATCGGGATAAATTGTTCGTAACCAACCCAGGCAGAGTCAAACAAAATGTAATCGCACAAACTGCCGATCTTGTCGATCACCTGTCGCGCGTTATAAATGGTCCCATCATAGGTTCCCAACTGGATAATCGCCAGACGGAACGGGCGCGGCTGGTCGGCTTTATGTGGTGCGACGTCGCGTATCTGCCCGCGCAGATACGCTTCATTAAAGCAGTGCTCATCAATGCCGCCAATAAAGCCAAACGGGTTACGCGCCGCCTCCAGATAGACTGGTGTAGCGCCGGCCTGGATCAGCGCACCATGGTGGTTTGATTTATGATTGTTACGGTCAAACAGCACCAGATCGCCACGCGTCAGCAACGCGTTGGTCACGACTTTATTGGCAGCAGAGGTGCCGTTCAGCACAAAGTATGTTTTATCTGCATTAAACACTTTTGCCGCAAACTTCTGCGCATGCTTTGCCGACCCCTCATGAATGAGCAAATCGCCCAACTTGACGTCAGCATTGCACATATCCGCGCGAAACAAATTCTCGCCAAAGAACTCATAAAAATGCCGTCCGGCAGGATGTTTCTTAAAAAATTCACCGTGCTGATGGCCTGGGCAGGCAAAGGTACTGTTGCCCATTTCGACATACTGCGTCAGCGTGTCATAAAATGGTGGCAACAGATCGTCCTCATAACGACATGCGGCGGACTCCAGCTCCAGCCAGTCCTGTGCGTTACCGCCAATAACCGCCTCTGCACCCGCAGGCAATTCGACAGTAACCTCTGAGAAAATAAACACCGGTAAATGAAAACCTGTGCGTTTAAGCAACGCGAGGATCCCGCTGCGGCTGTCCGCAACGGTAATGACGACTGCCGCAACATCAGTAAAATCGGTACCGTCCAGTGACACCACCTGACGATGGGTAGACAGACAAGAGACCAGTTCACCACTGGCGGCAATTTTCATTGATTTCATAAGCGCAAAAACCCGTTTCGGGAAAGTCAAAGTCCCGGACAATGCCACACGGCGTTATCCCACGAAATGTTTGGTCAAACTGGTTACCAGCCCCGACCGCCAGACATCAGTAAAAGCAGATAGCCTCTGATCTTACTGTTATCCTGCAGTGAGCGTACGCCGCCGTCACCGCATGGAGGGAGAATGAGGATGTGTCGTAGAAAGGGGAGGACGTCGCGCAAAAAGGCGATGTTGAAGGTGATGTAGGGGGAATTGATTCATCCCAGGCAACCCCATTCAGACAGGAGAAAATTCGCGCAATCATGGCACCTTTCACTACCAGGCGCAAGACAAAATCCTATGCATATCCCCACAGATAAACAAGCATTTTGCCGGACAATAGCGTCATAATAATGCAATCTGAAAACATAAATATACCCCGAAAATTGCCTTCGTCATCAAGACGATAACGGGTATGCAGGAGCTCATGTGGTAATCGGACCTTTTATTAATGCCAGCGCTATTTTACTTGGTGGCGTTCTCGGCACGCTGCTCAGCCAGCATTTACCCGAACGCATTCGGGTCTCAATGACCTCTATTTTCGGACTGGCTTCTCTGGGCATTGGTATCTTGCTGGTAATCAAATGCGCCAACCTGCCGGTTATGGTGCTGGCAACACTGGTCGGCGCACTGATTGGCGAGTTGTGCCATCTGGAAAAAGGGATTAATGCGGCGGTCGCCAAAGCGCAGCAGCTTTTCTCAAAGTCAGATGCCAATGCAACGCACGAATCGTTTATTCAAAGCTTTGTCGCCATCATTGTACTGTTTTGTGCCAGCGGCACCGGGATCTTTGGGGCGATACATGAAGGAATGACCGGCGATCCGAATATTTTAATCGCGAAGTCGTTTCTCGATTTCTTCACCGCTATCATCTTCGCCTGTTCGCTGGGGATTGCGGTATCCGCCATTTGTGTGCCGATGCTGGCAATCCAGCTGACGCTCGCCTCCTGCGCCGCGCTGATCTTGCCTTTGACGACGCCTGCCATGATGGCTGACTTTAGCGCCGTAGGTGGCTTGCTGTTGCTGGCAACCGGCTTGCGTATCTGCGGAATTAAAATGTTTGCCGTCGTGAACATGCTACCTGCCCTGCTATTGGCCATGCCGCTTTCCGCCGCGTGGACGGCATTTTTTGCCTGAGAATGCGTGCAATACCAGCAATGTGGTGATAGATTGTGCAGTCTGCATTGATTTGAAGAAATTTCGTTGACGAAAAGAAGCGAATCGGTTTTAATGCGCCTCGTTGCCCGGATAGCTCAGTCGGTAGAGCAGGGGATTGAAAATCCCCGTGTCCTTGGTTCGATTCCGAGTCCGGGCACCACTATTTAGAAAAACCAGCCTACGGGCTGGTTTTTTGCTTTCTGGGGTTCCGGTAGATTTCTGGTCATCTTAGCCACAGTAACCATCACTCGGCCTCTTCCCTCCAACCCGAGCATTTCCCTTTAGCTACTCCCTGCCCTTCCGGTCACAGTGTTGTTCTCTATTCGGCTTCAAACTGCCAATAAACACTATTTCCACCTTGTATGCCTATCTGGTGGATTCATCACAGCAAGGCAGAGTCCGGTCTTTGTCCGGTCTGGGGTAGGAAAGTATCATCGCTTGATTCAGATATGTGCAAAACACTACCGCGCTTAGGGTGGTGTCCACATTTCATGTGGTAGGATCATTATCCTCATCACATACCAGCATACCGAAAATAATATTATACTGCTCCATTTTCGGATAGGATAAATTAAGAGAGCACGCAAGAATTTTTTGCAGCACCACATATGCCCCTCGTGGCTGAGTATCAATAATATTGACAGAGAAGTATAATATATTCACCTTCTGTTCTTATCCTCCAGTTATCATTTTTAAGAAAACATTCAGGACTCAGATAACAGATTTTGCTGACCAGATCGTCGCGTCCTCCCGTTAAAAATAATTTATTTCTATCACCCACTCGTTTTCTTCTTATAATATCAACGGCCTCACCAATTATTACCCAAGCCAGCATGGAAAAATTGTTACTGTAATAAGGCACAGCATTCATATCAAATTTTTATTACTATCTTCTAGAAGTACACAATATCATTGCAAGTTAACATTAAAAAACCACAAAAAACTGCATGCACATTTCAGAGATCATTCAAAAAATGCAAAAGAAATATCATTACTTATAGAATGAAATGTTTTATTGAGGATACAAATATAAAACTTAATTTTCATAAACATTACAAAAAGCATATAATTAAAAAACATGCCAGACTGAAACAATCAGAGTAAACAGTCAGTATTCATGAGAGACGATCATTTATGAACATCACGTTAACGATATTTTTATGTATGGCAACATTTTTATTAAACGGTTGCGTACACTCCCCCATTGATGCGAAAAAAACCAGCGTTCCCCGGACAGAGGACAGCATTAGTAAAGATGCAACAACGAAGCTCACGGATAAAGATATTTTTGGCAATGAAACCACGCTGGCGGTTTCAGAAGAGGATATTCAGGCTGCACTCGATGGGGGGAAATTCAGTGTACCGCTGAACTCTGCCGTTATTCTGGTTCAGTCCGGCAGTCGTGCGCCGGAAATGACCATGCAGCAGGAGATGGGAAGGTACTACCAAGTATCAACATTCTCCGGTATTCCAGACAGGCAGAAGCCCCTTTCCTGCAACAAAGTCAAAATGGAAGAAGGGAATGCCGTCGCCAGCGAAAATATGAACTATATGCAGGCGCTGCGTTATATTGCGGCAAAAGGGCAACAGAAAGCCGTTATTGTTTACTGGGATACACTACAAACCGGCAGGAACGACGCCGCGACAAAAGCAACCATCTGGTCGGATTACCGTGGTGAAACATTGTCCGGTTCCACATCACTGCGTTACCTGATACGTTTCGCTCTGGTGGACGTGGCAACCGGAGAATGGGCCACTTGGTCTCCGATCAATTACGAATACAGTAGCCAACAGCCGCTGGCCGAAAAAACGCCGGCGCCGATGACAGAACCACAAATCACTCAGCTCAGACAAAAAACTTATGCAGCCGTGGTTAAGGATCTGGTAAACCGCTATCAGTAACCACCCTGTGACCATTTAAATGATGTCATACCAGGTACCGCATAAAACAAAGGGGACTTTACAGACCGCCAGTGAGGATCAAATAAAAAACCAAGTTGCAGAGCCTAACTGATATTCAGTCAGTCTTCTTGCACTTCCTGATTCTTTCGGCGCTGGCGGCGCTTTATCTCCCCTTAGAGGGCGGTCACGATAAATTGCGCAGTGCTTTCGCCGGGTTCCTTTAAGGCTTCCATCTATTCAATTACCTCATGCGGCACACAAGCCTGTAATTTCTGTAAGCTCGCATTTTTCGTACCCGTAGCCAATACGGCGGTTATTATTCACCACATCCAGGCTCACCATCGCCCAGAACCCGTATAATGGCTCCCCGGTCATAAGCATTCCCGGCGTTCTGACGCAAATACACCACTCCGGAAACCGCAAAAAAACATCCACCGGCAGTGAATCAGCAATGGGCGTTTCCGTCAGGGCACACAGTTGTGCTGAATGGATAGATAGAATAAATCCCCTTACTATATCAACAGGTTACCAGCACCTGGAATTTCTTCATTTCCAGCCATACTTCTCTGGTGCATTGTCGGCGCTGTTTGCCCATAAACAGAATCATCCAGTAAGCTATCGGTAAAAAACACCAGTACGGCCATTCGGGAATTTCCCAGCCTTTCATTAAACAGGTTTTCTCAATTCCGGCAACCGCCTGCGGATAACGCTTACAAAAGGCATCGGCATTCCGACCGGATCGGATATCTGATGGTTCACAGACACCCCGTTAAAATATCCGCTCGCTCCACAGGCTGAACGAGCTGGTTCCGGCAATACAGTGATCCTGAGAGATACTTTCGTAGGTAAACGATATCACCTCTTCCGCCTGTCCTTCGCTGTTGAGGATAGTATGAGGCAGTTGCAGGTTGATTCTGGCTATTCTGGCGTTGATCAGCTTCAGCTTGTAATACACCTCATTGATGCCAAAACGGTTGGTACGGTAAAACTCAAAATCACAGGTCAGGCATTCATTTTCATTGATTGCCTTACTCAACAGAGGCGTGGATTTATCCACCGGTTTACTGATATCCACCGTCTGGTGATTGACGTTCTGCGCCCGGCTTAAGCCATGCTTAATGCTGGTCACCATAATCTGATCCAGATGCGAAACCTGCGCCTTATTCCCGATGGAGGCCAGCGATGAACAGCCAGCCGAAATCAGTCCCTGTAACTGGCCGTTCAGCGTCAGATAAACAAGATTTGCCATAGTGATACTCCTTTCAACTGAGGGTTATTTTCCGGGTTTAACGTCCAGTACTTCCGGCAGCGGGTTCTGCGTCAGTAACAACCAGCGGCTTAACACACCGTCCAGCCGTTCATTAATCTGTTTTGCCAGCATATCGGTGCTTTTTCCGGCAGACTGAGCCTGCTGGTACTGCGTCAGC
The DNA here is from genome assembly GCF_005280805.1 of Citrobacter sp. TBCS-14. Taxonomy (NCBI): domain Bacteria; kingdom Pseudomonadati; phylum Pseudomonadota; class Gammaproteobacteria; order Enterobacterales; family Enterobacteriaceae; genus Citrobacter; species Citrobacter sp. TBCS-14. The sequence continues at coordinate 20,757 of NZ_SZWM01001020.1, read as the reverse complement.
AGATACTCCAGCGGAGTCTCCTGATTCAGCGTGCGTTCGGCTTGGTAAACGATGGTTTTGATATAAGAGAGTGTGAACCCTGCTTTCGCCTGTTCACGCTGTACTAGCAGTTCGGCGAACGACCGTAAATCCGTCCTGCTCTGTTGCCAGCCCTGCATCTTCGGACTGTTTGCCGCCCGCTCTTTCAGGGTGGTGTTCCACTGTGCCGTGGCCTGCTGCTGTTGTAGGCTTCCCGGCCAGCGGCTGTCTGCCAGACGGACCATCTGCTGAGCGGCTTCCAGCGGTTGTAGCGGTGAAGTACCTGTAAGCTGTCGTAACCGCTGCGGATAGTCATTCAGTTGAGGCGATGCTAGCCAGATCGTCGCCGCCCCCTGCGTAGTGTCACGCACGGCGGCAATCTGCTGTTGCAAGGGATAAACCTGCCACCACCAGACTGCTGCGGCGACAGCCGCACTACATAAAACACCAGCGACACACCCTTTCACGGAGCTTCCCGGTTTCGCTGCACAGGCAGCCTGCGGAGGCGCTGTCACGCCATGAACGGCCACCCTCACCTCCGGCAATTCCGGTAGCGGCGGCTCCGGGATGCTCATGATTTCCGCGCTTTCCGGCATATAGACCAGCGTCCGCACCGTCGTTTTTGCCGACATATCCTTCACATTCATCGCTGGCTGCGGCTCCCAGCGTTTTCGCGTGTTCTGCACAAAATAGAGCAGGTTTTCCACTCGCGGGATACGCTTCAGCGCCACCTGCTGAAGCTTGTCGCATATCACTTGTAGCGCCCGTTCCACCCGGTACAGCAGCGGTAGATCGGCTGCGGAAAACGCCAGCTGCTGGCGGAGGATGTTGCCGGTACGGGCGTTGAACCAGTCAAGCATTTCCGTGCGCGCCGGACCTTCCTTCGGCCAGAACTTATCCCATTCACGGCTTATCAGTGCAGCCAGCAGCTCCACGCCTTCACAGAACCCAGCCAGCCCCTGCGTGCGCGTGCGGGCCAGCGTGTAGTACGTGGCAGTATGCAGATCCACGCCATTCGCTTTGAAAATACTCAGCGCCAGCGACTCCACCAGCGTCCAGTTCATCACCGGCTGGGCCGGATGGCTGGTCTTGTTGATTTCCTCGCGCATCGCGCTGAACTCCGGTAGGTCGCGCGGATCCTTGCCTGTTATAATCATCTGCGTATCCGTACTCATTGTCATTCCCTCAGTACAGCGTATCCGGCAGGCTGAACTGGCTGAACAGTCCTCCGGCAAACGGGTTGTCCTGCGTATCCGTATGGACGCGATAGGTCATGGTGCCACCATCAACGCCGAAACGGGCGGTAAAGGTACCGTCCTGCACGCTGGTCAGTTGTCCCGCGTCAAACAGGCGGAACTGCGCCCACGGACCGCTGAAAGCGATACTGCGCGGCGCATTACCGCCCGCACCAATCAGCGTCAGCTTGCTTTCGTTGCCTTCACGCATATTGTTCGGCCACACCAGATGCGCCGTATAGTTGCGGCCCTGGGCGTAATCCACCAGCTGTCCGTCCAGGTTCAGCACGCTGCGGCGCTTATTGCCCGACAGCGATACGGTTTCCACCGCAAACTGCGCGCCCAGCCCGTTCTGCTGGCTGAAGAAGATGTCGCGGATTTTCTGCGCGGTGTCTAACTGTCTGAGGATATCTTCGCGAATAATCACATTGTCATCCCCGTTTATCCCCTGACCGTTTTCCACAAACAGTTTCAGGTTCTGCTGGTAAAACGTATCCAGCACGCCGTCCGGCTTAAAGAACCGTTCGAACGCATCCAGCGAGGCATCGTCTTTTGCACGCGGGTTAAACGGATATTTATCCGCAAGCCTGCTGTTGAAGGTTTTCACCACGTTGTCACGCCAGTCCAGCTCCATATAGTGAACCGCTTCGATCATCACAACATGCCAGGCCTGATCGGCCAATTTCCCTACCCAGCGGTTAAGCGGCGCAGGCAGGGTTTTCGCCATCTGGCGGGTGGCGAAAATCGGATCGCTGCTGTTCTGGTCGAGCCGCAGCTGCACTGCCTTCAGGGCGGATTTACCCGGTACAGGCGCATTCTGTATCGCCAGCAGATAGCGGTGCAGTTCGGTCAGTTGCTGGTAAACCGCCTGTAAGGCGCTGCCCTTATCCTTCTGCTCTTCCAGCGTGCTGTTTTCCGGTGCGAACTCATGCCCCAGACGATTCAGCAGCCGCCAGTCAGATTCTGCCTGCGCGTCGGTACGGGATTTATCATCCAGTTTTTCAGACAATACGGGAGAGCGGGTATTGTCACGTAACGCCGTCAGCACCCGCTGCAGAGGCTGGTCGCCGCTGATAATCTGCTCCAGCACCCCCGTCAGTTCCGTCAGCGATTCATAATCGCGGACATTCAGGTTATCCATACCCGCCCGCCAGGTGGCGGTGTAGTCGCTGATGTACTGTTCGGTAAGCTGGCGCTGAATTTCGGTACGATCGGAATCGCTGTAAGTCACGTTGCGCGTCAGCGCCAGCACCCAGGAATCCATTGCGGTGAGCGCCACCAGTTCATCACGCTGCTTCACAAAATAGCTCTGCAACCCGTAACGGGTCAGAAACTGCGGGATTATCAGCCGGCTGTCGTCAGCGGAGACAAACACCTTGTCGAAGGTCGGACCTGTCTGATCGCGCAGGCTGAGATCGGCAGGCAACACGCCCAGAGCTCGCGTTTTCAGGCTCTGGTACACCCGCTGATACACCGGCAGCTTACTCAGTTCTTTCTGTGCCACCGCCACCGGTCTGTCATACGGCGTCCACAGGCTGATAGCGTCCGCGTCGCCTTTCTGGCGCTGCGCTCGCCAGTCGGTATGCGCCAGGGCGTAGTCGAGGTGGGACATCAGTTGCGCCTGAATATCCTGCTTGCCGTGGAACTGTTCGCTCCAGCGCTTCGCCATAAACTGTTTCACCACTTCATTATTGCGCCCGCTTTTATCCTCCAGCATACGGATAACGCGCAGGACGGCGAGCTTCTCTTCCGATTCCGGCGGCGCATTATTCAGGTCTTTCATCAGGCCATTAAACAGGGCCGGGAGATAACGCTGTTCTAACAGATGCAGGTAGGTCTGCTCCACATAGGGACCGACGCGCGTCCCTTGATACAGCCCCATATCGGCAAGCCAGCTTCTGTCGCCCCAGTCGCCGTAGGCCAGCGTGGCATCGCGAACGGGATTCAGCAGCGGCAGCTGGAGCTGGCCGGACTCATCGGTTCCCTGCGGCGGCGGGACATCCATAAACGACTTCGCCTGTGCCAGCACGGTCAGCCCAGCGCGATAGTTCTCGTTGTACCAGTGGTGCCAGCCCCCGATGAGCAGAAGCGCTGCCACCGCGCCACAGCCAGTAAAGATGCTCATCCGGCGGCGGGAACCAGCCAGCCACAGACGATTTTCCCCGGCAAAATTCGGCTCGGCCAGCAGCACCTCCGGAAACAGGGTGCGGGAAAAATACGGCGTGGTGTCCACCAGCGGCCAGGCGGTCAGGGAGCCGTTTTCAAGACCATACTGACGGGCTGCGGACTGGGTGAAAATATCGTCCATCTGGCCGCGTTGCAGGGAAGAGGTCAGATACACGCCGCGTAGCATAATGTCCTGATGTTCACCATCCAGCAGCGCATCCAGCAGCAGGGCGATAACCTCCCCCGCGCCCTGCATCTGGCGGGAAAAGCTGAATGCCGCGCTGCGCGCCGGTGAGGACTGCGTTAGCATCTGATTCACCAGCGCCTGGTTCATCTGCTGGCCCCATGCCAGCCAGAAGGCGTTCAGTTCAGTACGCCAGTCATTGCTTTCATGGACATTGCGGGTGAAGGTCACGCCCAGGATACGGTCGCGATCGCGCCGGTCCAGCGCGCGGAACCATGCGGCAAAACCGGTCAGCAAATCCAGCTTCGTCAGCACAATGTAGACCGGCAACCGAGTATGCAGGGACTGGCGAACCTCCTGCAGACGGCTGCGCAGCATCTGCACCAGTTGTTCATGACGCCGCTTGTCTGCGATCAGTAAATCGGGCAAATCCAGCGTCAGGATCAGGCCATTCAGCGGTTGACGCGTGCGTTTTTGCACCAGCCAGCCCAGCCAGTGCTCGCGCAGGCGACAGTGCAGCATGTCGCCGTCGTCCGTTTCCGTCAGCGCACCATCGGTATCGAATATCACCGCCTGTTTGCCGATATGTGGCGTGATATAAACCCGCTGCTCCGCTCCCCGCAGGGCATCCGGGGTATAAATGATATCCGCCGAAAATCCTTCCCGCAGAAGCGCCGTTTTACCGCTGTCCGCAGGTCCTATCACCACATACCAGGGCAACTGCCACAGGTAACGGCGGCTATCCAGATGGCGCTGGAGCCGCAGCAGCCAGCGGTCGAGGTAGCGCTGCTGGCGGTTAATCGCAACGGTGAGTGGATCATGCTCTTCCTGACGCTGCTGCTTCTGCTGTTTCTCAATCAGTTGCAGGCGTTTCACCACCCTGACGGTGAGCCAGACCAGCGCCAGCAGCCCCCAGACGGTGGTTACCAGCCAGCGGTTGACCAGTGGTATCAGCCAGTGCTCCCCGTACAGCGTCCACGCCGGGCCTTTCCACCAGATCCACACCAATAGAAAAATCCATGCCAGCGCCAGCAGCCAGGCCGCGGACACCTTAAGCCGGGGCATTGCAGGTCTGAGCATGGAACTCAGACCGCTGAACATCCTGGGGGTTGGTACTCTGAACACAAACGCTCCTTGTTATCCTCTGGCTCGGTCTTCCAGCTGTTGCAACAGTTCCGGTTCCCAGTCCGCAAGCGTCATATGCCGTGCAAACTGGTACAGGGTGTGATAATGCTGACGGGAAATCGTCACCATACCGGACGCTTCAAGCAGCTGCGCCGTCAGGTATTCCCGGTAAAAATGCGTGCGGGGGCCGCCTTCCGGCAGCTGTTCGAGAAGCGCCAGCGCCACTTCCAGCCCCTGCTCCTGATAGCACTGCCAGACCTGCTGCGTCGCATCATCCGCTGCGACAACAGACACCGCTGACATCTGCGGCTCATCGCTCAGCCACTGCCGGGTGGCATCGCTGATAAACGGCGAGCGATCGTTAAACAACAGGGTACCAAGCGCAGGCAGACGCGCGAGGAAGTAGCAGGCCTCGTCGCGGATGGCCTGCGCCACATAGCTGTAACCCAGGCTCTGCGCAATGCGTGCCGAAAGATGGTGCCCATCCAGCCAGTACGGCGCCAGCAGCAGGCTCTGTTCCACCTGCTGCCAGAGCGCCATATCGGCACGGGCAAAACGCGCCTGATAATCGGCAACCATATCGGCAGATACAGCGGCCAGCGGCGTGCGTCCGTCACTTTCCGCCTGCGGCGCACTGGTAATGTTCTGCCACAGCGCATGGCGGCGCAGACGGTAACCCTGCGGCGACGCGGGCTGACGCTCACAGAGGATGGCCGTCACTTTCAGCAGCGTGTCGCGCCAGGCTTTATCGTCATGGCTGTCGACAGTCACCACCGTAGCAGGCGCTGTCGTAACGGTTGCGGGAGTTGTGGCAACCGCAGCAGATGGTGCTGATGCCGCAGATGAGTCGTCGCGAAACGCCCGCTGATACAGCGCAGACAGGTCATCAGTGGCGGAAGCCAGCTCCGGCATCCCGCTCTCCTGCCAGCATAGCGCCAGCTTCGCCAGTTCCCCCAGCAGGACATCGCGCCGTTCCGGATCCGGGGATGCAGAAAAACCGGCAATACCGAGTTCAAAGCGCTTCAATATCTGCCCGGCAAAACGCTTTTTATGCTCCGCATTCTGCGGCCAGGCAACGGTCCAGTAGTAGCTGACATACTGCGCCAACATCCTGAGTGCCAGCAGGTGATCGCCCGCGTGCTGCAACGTGCGCAGAAGGTGCGACACTAGGCGAAAATCCTTGCTCTCAGAGGCCAGAAGCGCCAGCCCCCGGCGCTGAATCTCCGGCACATCAAGCTGCGTATGACTCATCGAGCCGAGTTTAACAATCTCACTGTCGATATATTCCCACTGCGGGTTGTCGTCGCCGAGCTTACCGGCCAGCTTCTTTTCCGGCAGGTTCTCCAGCAGGTGTGATAACCAGACTTCCGGGTTGTGTATATCCATCTCGTTATTCCCCCGCCCAGTGGCAAGCTTCACGCAGCGGCGCAATGGTCTGCGCCAATCCGTCGATGTTAAAGGTCAGTTTTCCAGTCGCGCTGTCGGTTCCGGTATCCAGCGTCAGTGTTTTTGCGCCAAAAAGTTGTTTAATTTCGTCGATACCCGACAACCCCCGACTGGCTTCCAGCAGGGAGCCGTTCTCGCGCACAAACCAACTGGAGCGGAACTGGCTCCGGTCCGTGACAAGCACCACCGGAATATCGTTTTCCCGGCGAGGAGAAGTGAGTGCAACCTGCATCCGGGTGATGTTGTCCACACAACTGAACATCAGCACCGGGCGCGGCGGCAGGCTACCGATGGCGGGCGTGGTGATAATCACCGTCGGACGCTCCCCTTCCATGCGGGTTATTAGCAGCCCGATGGAGTTATCCGTGCGCTGCTTTTCCTGCTCCAGCGCGCGCGTCCACGCCTCGCCGTCGTAACGCGCTTTTACCAGCGCCCCGGCAAAACCTTCCGGGCGAACCGGCGCCAGAATGTGGTCATAGCAGTCCAGACGCTCCAGGGCGGCAGGCTCTTTCCGGCAGGTCGACATGGCGTTAATCGTGGCCTGCGCATCCGGCGTCTCACCGGCGTATAGCGAAGGGGTTATCAACAGCAGGGGCAGTAGCAAGCTGGCCGAAAGTCTCATATCGCGCTTTCTTCATCTGTCACCGCATCCTCAACGTCTGCGGTAAACGCGCCGTCCTGCGCATCAAGCGTGATACGGGCAATAACAGTGTTCGCCGCCATTTTCTGCAACAACAGCAGGGAGAGCGTCGGCAGCATTTCACCGTCGATAACCGACTCCAGCATTCTGGCACCATTCTCCGCACGGGTAACGCGGCTCATGATTTCATCAGTCACGCCCGGCGTAATCACCACCTGCGCACCAAAGCGGGTACGTAATAAATTATCCAGTCGCGCCAACTTCCCGGTGATAATCACCGCCAGCGTGTCGCGGGACAGCGGCAGGTACGGCACCACTTCCATGCGCGCCAGCAGCGCTGGTTTAAAGAAGTCGGCCAGCACCGGATACAGAGCGTCGTGCATCACTTTCGGACTGTCCGCATGATCCACAATCACCTGATAACCGAGGTTGGAGGTGAGGAAGAAGACGATGTTCTTACAGTCGGTCATCCGCCCTTCGCCGTCGGCTATTTCACCTTTGTCGAACACCTGGTAGAACAGGTTGAGCACGTCCGGATGCGCTTTTTCTACTTCATCCAGCAGCACCACCGAATATGGCTTCTGACGGATGGCCTCGGTCAGCACGCCACCCTCACCATAGCCGACATAGCCCGGCGGCGAACCAATCAGGCGAGAAACGGTGTGCCTCTCCTGGAACTCCGACATATTTATGGTGGTGAGGTACTGACGCCCGCCGTAAAGCAGTTCCGCCAGTTGCAGGACGGTTTCGGTTTTACCGACGCCGCTTGGCCCCGCCAGCAGGAACGCACCGAGCGGACGCCCCGGACGGCGCAGGTCGGCGCGCGCAGTCAGCAGATGTTTATGCAGGTGCTTAATCGCCAGTTCTTGGCCCTTGATGGTCTCGCCCAGCCACTGCGGCAGGTCGGTAATGACTGACATTTCATTCTGCGACAGGCGGTTAAGTGGCACGCCGGTCCATTCTGCGATAACAGCGGCAATCTGCTTTTTATCCACATGCGGGGAGACCAGCAGTTGCGAGTGATGCAGGGCACCCAGCTCAGCGCTCAATGCGGCAAGACGCTCTGCCAGAAGAGGTGAGACCGTTTCGTCTTTCGGTATAGCGTCGTCATTCACCACATCGTCGTTCATCTCCGCCACATCCGTCAGCAATACCTGGCGCAGGGCGATAATCTCCTGCACCAGAGTCTGCTGTTGATGCCAGGCGGCTTCCAGAGACAGAAGCTCTGCCTGAGCCATTTCATACTGCGCGTGGACTTCATCCCTCCGCCCGCCGTCCATACGCAGGCCGATACGAATTTCCCGCTCAAGCAGGCGGATTTCCGCATCATACTGATGGCACAGGGTGGTCAGCGCCGAAATTTGCTTCGGCGGCGAGGAGAGGTTGATCGCCACACGGGCGCAGGCGGTGTCCAGTACATCGATGGCCTTGTCCGGCAACTGACGCCCGGAAAGATAGCGCTCACTTAATGTTGCCGCTGCCTGCAATGCATCATCATCAATCAGCACGCCGTGCGACTGCTCGTACACCGCCGTCAGGCCACGCAGAATAATGGTCGCTTCCACCGCTGTTGGCTCGCTCACCTTCACTAACTGGAAGCGGCGCGATAGGGCAGCATCTTTTTCGAAGTATTTTTTGTATTCGCTCCAGGTGGTGGCAGCAATGGTTTTCAGCTCACCGCGTGCCAGCGCCGGTTTCAGCAGGTTAGAGATATCCAGACCGCCCTGCTGATTGCCCGCGCCAATCAGCGTATGCGCCTCATCAATAAACAGGATCACCGGCACCAGCGACTGGGTAACCTCGGCCATCAGCCCCTTAAAGCGTTTTTCAAACTCGCCCTTCACCGCGGCTCCAGCCTGTAACGCGCCGAGATCCAGGGTCATGATATCGGTATTTCTCAGCTTGTCCGGCACCTGACCGGCGACGATACGCAGCGCCAGCCCCTCGATCAGTGCGCTTTTGCCGACACCGGCTTCACCGACCACCACCGGGTTGTTCTTGCGGCGGCGGCAGAGAATGTCGATCATCAGGTCGATTTCATTGTCCCGGCATAGCACCGGATCGAGCCTGCCGTTACGAGCGTCTTCGGTCATGTTTTTCGCGTAACGGGCAAGCAGGCTGTCGTCTAAACGTATCACCGCAGATGCTGATTTAGCCCCGTCCGGCACTACCGACTCCATCGACTCACGCGTCCAGTCGGAAAAATCCTGTTGCAGACGGTCGCGGTTAATACCGGTCAGCAGACGGGCGGCGGCTGGCGGCACATAGCGTGATACAGAATGCAGCAGCGCTAGCAGCAGAATACCGCCACGCAGCTCGCCGGACTGCATCTCCGCCGACGCCAACAGCCAGCCATCGCGCAGCCAGTCGACCAGCAACGGCGAAAAGGCCGGGTAACTGTCCGAGTGGCGCAGGGTGGCATAGTGCTCCACGGTCAGCGCCTGTTTGAGCTCCGCCACGCCAATCTCCGCCTTCTCCACTATGACGCGCAGGTCGCAACGCGGAATGGCAAGCATCTGCAACAGCACATGGCTGACTGTAATTTCCGTGGCCTGCTGGCTCATACAGGCCGTTGCCGCCATTTCCAGCGACTGACGGGAAAACGCGTTCAGCCGTTTTACCAGCGTGGAGATATCAATCTGAATCATTCGGTGTCCTTACCTGGCAAGCAGCCGGTTTAACTGATGAAGAATGTCCTGGGTCTGGCCGTCCAGGCGCAGTAGATAAAATAGATACACCAGCGCCAGCACTACTGTACTGCCCAGCAGAATGTGTCTGACCGTCAGGCGTTTTATCAACCGATAACGTCCGCTCTGCGTTTTTTTATCCTGATGCAGCAGCGGAAACGGCGCGTCACCGCGAAGCCCATGCAGGACATGATGCAGCCGACGGTAAATCTGTTCGAACTCATCCTGCCCCTGATGCGCCACCTTGTAGCGCCCGCGAAAGCCCAGCGAAAAGCAGATATATAAAAATTCCAGCAAATCCTGGTAGCGCTTTGGCTCACGCATCAGGCGCTCCAGCAGAATGAACACCTTCTCCCCGCCCCAGGCTTCGTTGTGGAAATGGACCAGCAGCGACTGTTTGATCCATTCGTTCTTATTCGACCAGCCGTTGCCGAGCGCCGCTTCGTCAATAAAGGTACAGAGAATGTAGCGAAACGACACGATAACGCCCGGCTCGTAGCCCTGCTCCTGCAACAGTTGATCTACCGCTTGGACGTCCGTTACCACCTGCGCAAACAGGTGTTCCGGCATCGTCTGACTGTTCATGCCCGACAGGCGCATTACCATGCCGAGCAGCGGCGTGGCAGCGTCGATCATCGGGTTGAGGCTGTTACCGCGAAGCCCCAGACGGTACTGACGACCGGACGGGGCGCGGTCTGATTCTGCAGGGAGAACGAGTTCACTCATCACCTTAGCCTCTTATCGCCCACAGCTGCATATCCAGCTCCGGGAAGGTGCCGGAAATATGCATCGCCAGCGCGCCCGCTTTTACCACGTCCTGCCAGGCGGAAGTGCCTTTTTCCAGTTCAAAGTAGACATAGCCGTCGTGGTACGGGAGCTGGCGGGGTGCCGCCGGAAGCGTGCGCAGTGGAATACCCGGCACCTGCACGCTGACCATATTGCGGATTTTGTCGGTGGCGGCGATTTTCGACTGCTGAGTGAACTGGAGAATAAGCTGGTTGTGCGGCATCCGGGCGCGAACGGCCAGCACAAATGCGCCGGAATGGAGCAGTCCCAGATCGTTGACGGTCGCCAGATACACCCCTTCGGTGAAAATCAGCGGCAGGTTCTGCGCACGCGGTTGCAGGACAATATTGAGCGCCCGACGCAACTCCGGGATCACCGTTTTGAAGGACAGCGTCAGATCGCGATGATCGTAGGGTTCCACCTCACTGGGCAGACGGCTGTTCTCGGTAAAGGTCATCAGTTCGCCCAGCAACTGAGTCAGATCCAGATAAAAGATTTCCGGATGCAGGGTATGCAGGCGTGCACGATGCGAGAAATGCATCTGGCTGCGGTTAAGCAGTTGCAGCATCATAAATTCCGCCACATCCGCGATACCGCTCTGCTCCGGTGAGCCAATGCGCTTCGCCAGATCGACCGCACGGGTGGCAATCATCCCCTGAACATCACCGGCAAACCGGTTCAGCACCGGGCTGACGCGCAGCGCCTGGCAGGTCGGGATAAAATTCTCGTCCAGCACCAGCGCCCCGCCGGATTGCCCGCTGCGGATACGGCAAAGCGGCAGCACCACCATCGCGCTGAGATCCTCCGCGCCGCTGACAATTCTGAACGCCAGTTGGCCCAGCGTCAGCGACTGCATATCGCCGTCATCGGTATGCACGTCGCGCACATCGGTCCGAGTCACGCTGTATCGCTCCGAGCTCTGACCGGCGCTGCGTACTCCCTGAACTTCACTGATGTTGTGGGCGGCGACAGGCAGCGCCAGATAAATATTATGGCTTCCCGGCGAGGTCAGCGCACCTGGCTGAAACGGCTGTGGCAGCAGATCCTGATCGGGAATACGGAACACGGTGCCGTCCGGCATACAGCCTGCGGCGCAGTCAATCATTACTTTGCCCTGCGCAAGGAGTTCGGTGTTCAGCGACAACAACGTAAATCCCCAGGCAAAATCCCCCTGCGCCTCCAGCCGCTCGCACAGCATGGCGTCATTATGGCGCTGCTGCTGCTGAAAGTGCTGCGGCAGTGCGAACATGCCTTCCTGCCAGAGCACCCGGTTTTTCATTGTGGCCATCGTCAGTTGTCCTCTATTTTCATTTCAATACTGTTCTGTCGCACATGGACCAGCAGGCGGTATTGATGCCCGGTTCCTTCCACTGGCTCTATTTGCTTCCATTCACTGGTCTGGTCGTCGGAAAAGTAAGCGACGATGCCGATAAACTGCGTTTTTTCTTCAAGCTTTACGGCGGGCAGCGTTTTCAGGGTATCCGGCAGCAGGGTAAAATCCTGATGGTCGAGATAATTTTTTCCCAGTGCATCCGGCAGCGACGTGGTCGCCAGCAAATCGTAATCCGCCGCCTGTAATTTCGAGTCGTCACTCAGATACACCAGCTGTACATCGACTGGCGCGGCCTCGCCTTCGCCATTCAGGTTGGTGTCTGGCTCCGTCAGCAGCGTGACGGTCAGATCCGAAGGCTGATCCTTCATGTCGCCGACCTGAATGCCGGGATCGGCGATGACCTGACCTATCTTTTTGCTCATCGTGCAGCCGCCAAGCGCGCCAGCCAGCACAAACACCAGCATGACGAAAGCCCGTCTCATACATATGGCTCCTGCTGTTTTTCACGCAGCACCCGGTCATAGACCTGGGCGTAAACCTCGTTAAACAACATGGAGAATCCCTGCTGCCTGTCCGACGCCAGCTCATCGTAATAATGACGGTACATCCCCCATGCCCCGGCATCATCCAACTCACGACGCAGTTCATGGCTGCGGCGGTACTGGATAAAACGGCGCATCAGGCTCTGCGGCGAGAACGCGTCAAGCATGACGTGCAGCGCCTCATCAATCGCCGCACGGTTGGCCTCTTCGTGGTGACGGACGTTACGCAGGCTCTCGCGAATGGCCGCAGGCGCGGCAAGATGTACTGGACTTTTGCCTTCGGCAAACATCACCTCCAGTGCCGTGGCGTAGTCCAGACTGAGGCGCAGCGGATTATCTTCCAGCGGACGCAGGTGCTTGTCCGACAGGCAGTTCTGGCTATGCTGCAAATCAAGTAGCCCCTGAATGGCAGCCTGAAGGGCGCGCCCGGTCTCTTCCAGAAAGGCATCGGCATCCTGTGAATTTTGTACGCTGAGCGTGCTGCCCAGCCCGCGTAACAGCGGCGTTACCGCCAGGTGTTTCTGCGCCATCTCCGCTGTAGCGAATTCATCATCACGCGGATCGGCGTAAACCGGCGGCAGATCCATAAATGACATGTCGATCCCGCCGTTCGCTTTCTGATCGGACAACGGCACCGTACGCTGCCCGTAAGCTATGTTTTGCGGTGCTGTCGTCAGACTTTCACTCTGCAACACCTGTAGTGGATCGGACGAAAAGCTATTCACTACCGTGGAGGTAAGATGATGGCGCTGCTGCATCCCCGGATATTCCGGCTGACCGTCGGTGGAGATCAAAGCCTCCACCAGACTGTCGCGCTGTGTCACAATACTTTCCGGCGTCGCCATCTGCTCGCCATAGCTGACACGTTTCCCTTCATGTAGGAAGACTTTCAACGCCAGCGCGCCGAGGCTGATTTCATCGCCCTGGCGCAGGCACACCAGTCCGGCATCCGTCGATACCGGTGCAAGGTTAATCATCAGTCCCGGCATCAGGCTGCGCAGGCAGAATGCGCCGTCGTGGCTGACAATGGCGCAGGCGCGCCCGGCAATCGATCCGGCCCGGTCCTGCACCGGCCAGTGGCAGCCTTCCGAGTGGCCAATTTCACCGCCATCGCCGGAAAAAAGGCACCTCGCGGCACGCCCGCTTTCCAGTTCGTTACCGTTCATCACCTGTAAGGTCAGTGATACATTGCCACGTTGTTGTTGTTCCGCAACCACAGACTGTTCCATAAAATTACTCCCTGATGTGGAGGGTGACGTAAGGCGGTGTCTTCGGCAGACCGATAAAACCGGTACGGCCCAGACGGGTACTGGATTTATCCCCTAGTTGCATCCCCTTCGCCTGCGAAGGTGCCAGACACAACTGCAAATCCCACGCTAACTGGTCGCGCAGCAGAAAAGAGATAAACATCTGCAGTGCCTGATGGTGTTCACCATCAGGCAGAAATGACAGATAACGCTTCATCGACAGATTGCCTATCCGCAGCAGAAATTTACCGCTGCGATCCGGCACACGCGCGCCGAGCGTGAAATTGACGCCCAGCACGGAGCGTCCGGCCACATGCCCGGCGGTTCGCGTCTTCGGATTACGCTCTCCCAGCCGGTTCTGCTGTAACGGCTCAACGGCAACTTTACGTAACTGCCAACTGTCAATCGTGACGTCCGGTAAATCAAAACAGTGGGAGACCAGATTGCATACCACGTCCGGTGCACGCCCCGGCGTTGCCAGGACGCCCGCATAGGCCAGCATCTTGCTGTGATTAATAGCGAGCTTATTGCGCACCTGCGGATTCCCCAGCCCCACCAAGGAATACATGCGCTGCGAAAACGTATCCGTACCGCCATTGCGAAAACAGATGTAATAGCGGTACTTACGCCAGGCGTGGTAGGCAAACTGCGTCCAGCGATGGCTGAACAGATCGAGGAACTCTTTCAGCCCCTCTTCATTCTGCGCGGACTCCCGCGCCATCCGGTCCAGGTAATAACCCGGTAGCGGCGACTGGCTACCGGAAAAACCGAGAAATTTAGTGGTCAGGGAAAACTGTCTGGCCTCATTACGCTCAAGGGTGCTTAAATCACTGCCCGGAAAGGCAATGCTGGCGTCGGATTTGAACAGCACCACCTCGTCTTCCGGTTCGGTGCGCAGGGAAGGTTCACTGCCCCGCTCACCGTAGCGGCGATACAGCGACTCCAGCAGCACATAGAAATTCATGCCGCGCACGTCTGCCGGAAGCGGTAACACCTGCGCTACATCAGGGCGTGCTGACCGCTGCTCTGCCATTCCCAGGCCTCCTGACTTTCCGTGTTGATGATTTTCAGACAGTGGAACGAGTTGATGCTGGCGTAAAGCGCAAAGAACTGCGACAGCACGGTTCCCAGCAGATATACCTCACCTTCGCAGACAAACGGCGCGGGATTCATCCACAGCGTAGTGGCAAGTCCCCTGACGGGAATGCCCTTAAACAGCCTGTCTACAGGCTTTGTTTCCATCTTCTCAATGGCATCCAGCTTCTGCCGGGAGAGCCGGGCCTGCTGCGGGTGGTGAACGCCAGGAAGATCGAAGGTACGCAGGATCTGCACCAGCGCATCCCGGTCCAGCAGAGAGAGGTAGTTCAGGTTCATACTGGAAATCAGCGACCAGTGCATATCACCGTCCATAACCGGATACAGCGGGCGTGTCGGACGCATGATGTTGCTGAAAGAAGCAACGGACGGATTTTTGCCGATGGAGACGCAGATATCACCAGTATGCAACCCCACGGGCAGCATCCGGTTGGTACAGACCAGCTCGGCGGTGATCACCTCGCCTTTCAGCCGGGAAGCCTCCGGCACGCCGCCATCGGCATGAACAAAGGCGATGGCATGATCAAGACCGCGATGGAGCAACGATGTTTTTATCCGGTTATGCCAGTAAATAACCTCACGCTGGCGACTGTACTCAATCTGGTGGTTGAAACTTTCAAACTCAGGCCAGAGGCGAACTGATTCTCCCAAATCAGAAGCATCGTCTGACGCTGCAATCTTGCTGGAAACGGACTTCACGCGGAAAATATCATAAGAATCCGGATGCTTATGGCTGGCATGCAACGGATACTGCGCCAGGCTGCCGTCCGCTCTGACAGGCTCGGCATGATGCACAAACAGATTGACGGCGGGCGTGCAGTGAAGCCGCAATGAACTGCGGCGCAGTTTGATATCAACAGGTAACGGCTGGTTAAAGCGCAGGCGCAGCGTGAAATTGCCGACCGGAAAATCCTCCGGCAATGGAGCAGCATCACGAAGATGAAAGAAAAAGAAGCTCTCTGGGTAACAAAAATACTCCTGGAGCACCCGGTAGCCATTGTGGACGTTTTTAGGCCACGGTAACAGCGCATCCTCACTTTCAAACCCGGCAGCATCCAGCCATAAATCTGGCAACGATACCCTATGCTCTCCACAAACTAATTCAGCGTTCATCAGGCGTTCACTGAACCACAGATAGAGCTGATGGCGGGTATAGTCATCGTCGTTACCCAGCCAGAACGTGAGTTTATTCAAATCCAGGTCGCGAGGAGATATCCCGTTTCCGGCAGAAAAATCAATATCAATGATCCCCTCTTTGAGAGTGCTGTTGTTATGCACATCTTGGATGTACAAGGGCTGTAACCAGAGATCTCTTGCAAGCGTAAAATGACAAACCGGGGGGAGGGTTAATTCCCTGTCGGCCAGTACCCCCTGACCGGAAGACAATGAACCATTAACGGTGCAGGATCTGACCAGCTCATCACGACAAACCTGAACGGGCGCATTCAGGTTGTTTTTAGGCTGGTACTCAATCACCGTCATGGCTGGAACCGGACGCAGATAATTAGGCCACAGCATCCGGATAATCCCGTGCGTGAACTCTGGGAACTCATCCTCCAGCTTTTGCCGCAGGCCGCCGGAGAGAAAAGCGAACGCCTCCAGCAAACGCTCCACGTCCGGATCGCCTTCTTTCTCGGCCAGAAAACGGGCCAGATACGGTTTGTCCTCCGCCAGCAGTTTGCCTAACTGGCGAAGGTAATCCAGTTCTTCCCGGTAGTAACGCTCTTCAAAAGCCATAATATTCACTCCACCTGATAGTGCTGGTGGTTATCCAGCAGGATGTCAAACTCCAGGACATCCGCTGCATCAGCAAA
This sequence comes from Citrobacter sp. TBCS-14, assembly GCF_005280805.1. Classification (NCBI taxonomy): domain Bacteria; kingdom Pseudomonadati; phylum Pseudomonadota; class Gammaproteobacteria; order Enterobacterales; family Enterobacteriaceae; genus Citrobacter; species Citrobacter sp. TBCS-14. Next base: position 4,439 of record NZ_SZWM01001020.1, on the reverse strand, counting down.
ATTCATCCGCGCCACAATATGAAAGCGCAACTCCAGCGGAGAATGCCCCTCTGCTGTGGCTGCAATCACCACCGCCTTCGCAATACGCGGCTCATAATGTAGGATACAGTCATGAATACCCCGGCCAATTTCCTGGCGAAAATCACTGGAGACTAGGGCTTCATCATTTAAATCAGCAATCCCCAGCTCCGGCGAGCCGTGACAGCTACCGTAACGGGTATTGAGGATGTTTTGCAGGTTATGCCTGATGGAATACATCAACGCCGTCTTCGGCCTGCGGCGCGGCGATGACGCAACCGCATCGCCAATACGCTCAAACAAACTTCCCCCGATACTCCGTTCCGCTATCATGACTACTCCCTGTCCAGACGCCCGACCAGCGACAGTTCAAAACTGGCGCCCATATACTTGAAGTGCGGACGTACGGAAAGCGCCACCTGGTACCAGCCCGGCTCACCGTCCACATCCAGCACTTCAATTTTCGCCTGCCGCAGCGGTTTACGACTACGGACGTCAGCAGGCGGGTTCTCCTGATCCGCCACATACTGACGTATCCAGGTGTTCAGTTGATTCTCCAGGTCGCCGCGCTCCTTCCACGAACCAATCTGCTCACGCTGCAACACCTTGATGTAGTGCGCCAGACGATTAATGATGAAGAGGTAAGGCAGTTGCGTCCCCAGCCGGTAGTTAGTTTCCGCCACCTTGCCTTCCGGGGTGTTCGGGAACACTTTTGGCTTCTGTACCGAGTTGGCTGAGAAAAACGCCGCGCTGTCGCTGCCCTTACGCATGGTCAAAGTGATGAAACCCTCTTCTGACAATTCGTATTCACGACGGTCGGTAATCAGCACTTCGGTCGGAATTTTGGCCTGTATCTGCCCCATCGCCTCATAAAGATGCACCGGCAAATCCTTCACCGCGCCGCCGTTCTGCGGACCGATAATATTCGGACACCAGCGGTATTTTGCGAAGCTCTCCGCCATATTCGCCGCCAGCAGAAACGCCGTATTGCCCCAGAGGTAGTCATCGTGCCTGCGGCTGACGTTCTCGCGATAGTTAAAGCTCTTCACCGGATTGTCACCCGGCGCATAAGGCTGACGCAGCAGGAAACGTGGTGCCGTCAGGCCAAGATACCGGGAATCTTCAGATTCGCGCAGGGAGCGCCATTTGGTGTAAGCCGGGCCTTCGAAAATCGCGCTGATGTCCTTAATACCCGGCAACTCCGTCCAGGAATCAAGACCAAGAAACTCAGAGGCCACCGATGACAGGAACGGCGCGTGCGCCATCGCACCGACCGCGCTGACGTACTGCAATAGCTTCATATCTGCCGCATTGTTTCCAAACGCATAATTGCCGACCACCGCCGCAACAGGCTCACCGCCGAACTGACCGTATCCGCTGGAGTAAACATGCTTGTAATAACCGGACTGGATGATTTCTGGGGCAAACTCGAAATCGTCGAGCAACTCTTCCTTCGTCACATGCAACAAGTGGATTTTGATATTTTCTCGCGTATCTGAACGCTCCACCAGCAGCTTCAGGGAGCGCAGGAATGACTCCAGATCCTGAAACTCAGGAGAATGGAAAATAATATCCATCTGCCGACCCATGCGTTCATCGATATCGGCAATCATGGCGTTCACTGCCAGAATATCGATTGATTCGGCTTCATGCTGCAACAGGGCTGCGATAAAGGCGGTCACGCCCTGACGGGCAATATCGTAGCTTTCAGACTCAGGCTGAAAGCGGCTCTGCGCCATAATGTTATCCAGCAGAGATCCTGTAGCCGCCGGTGCAGCGACGGGAGTAACTTCTTCCTGTAAAGACATAGTGAAATCCTTGTGCAAAATTATTTCTGACCGGCGAGACCCAGTTCCTGAATCAGCTGTTCGCGGGTTTCCTCGTTACCCAGCAACGCCTGCAACTGAGCACGAAACGCGGGGATATTGCCCATTGGCCCTTTCAGCGCAACTAGCGCCTCACGCAGCTCCAGCAGTTTTTTCAGCTCCGGCACACTGGCGGCAATATTGTCCGGTGTGAGGTCAGCCATTGATTTCACTTTCAGGCTGATGTCCATCCGGGCGCCAGAAACCTCACTGAGCGCCGACAACACGGTGAAGTCCCGTCCGATTCCGGACTCTGCAATTACCGCATCGAAATTATTTTTATTGATTGAAACCGACTGGCGTTCATCCAGCGGCGTGTCATCTGCCCGCCCTTTCAGATCGCCAGTGACCAGCAGATTAAGCGGTAATTCCACTTCTGCTGTTTGTCCCTCAACTTTGGGGAGGTAGCGGATATTAATACGTTCTTTAGGAGCGATACTGCCGTCTTTATTGTTGCTCATGATGGTTAGTCCGTCTGGTTATCTACTAATTCCATTCATAACGCGGGGGTGGATATTATAACCCATACAGTAAAGACATCCTTTATACTGTTCCCGCATCGTTAAAAAAAAGGTGCAACACTATTTTTAAGGCGTATGATACGCGCAGAACACAAATTAGAAAACACCTGTTAAGGTTATTTTATCGATGGTATTCATACGAATGTTACTTAATGCATAAACTATTCAATCCAATGTCATTATAAATTTTAAATTTGTTATTTTTCAAAATCATACATAGACCCAACTAAAGAAGACAGGCAACCAAAACAATTTCAATAACTGAGTAAATATATAGATTTAGAAAATGAGTTCGCGTGACTCATTCGTAAACGCGGGTGTTAATGGAGTAAGAAACCCATCAGATACAATATTATTCATGACACACATGTAATTATTTTTATTAACAAGTCCGATTCTGCACTTTAATACTTGCATCGACAGCAATTATTAAGGTGAATCTGACATTACGGTTTCCAACTTAATGGTTACCAGTAGAGATGCTCACATTGAGTTAATTAAGAAAGGAGTTACACATGCCAACGCCGTGTTATATTTCAATTAAAGGACAAACCCAGGGACTGATTACTGACCGGGCATTTACCGCAGAATCTGTAGGTAATATTTATGTTCAGGGCCACGAAGACGAGATGCTGGTGCAGGAATTCAGCCACAATGTTACCGTCCCTACCGACCCGCAGTCTGGTCAGCCAAGCGGTCAGCGTTCTCACAAGCCATTCATCTTCACTGTCGCGTTGAACAAAGCCGTCCCGTTACTGTACAACGCGCTGGCTTCCGGTGAAATGCTGCCGACCACCGAACTGCACTGGTACCGCACGTCTGTTGAAGGCAAACAGGAGCACTTCTTCACCACCCGTCTGACCGATTCCACCATCGTGGATATCGACTGCAATATGCCGCACTGCCAGGACGACACCAAACGCGAGTTCACGCAACTGGTTAAGGTCTCACTGGCCTATCGCAAAATCGAGTGGGAACACGTCTCGGCAGGCACCTCCGGTGCTGACGACTGGCGTGCGCCGCTGGAAGCTTAAGAGTAAATCTACAGCATTCTGCCCTGAGGGCGGAGTGCTGTGTTGCTTTATCACCGCGACGAGAAGTCGTGTCAGTACAGGGTTACGTTTTATCAGGGGAGATGGCAGACGCCGGAAACTTCGGCGGTAGCGTGCCTGAAGACGAGCGTAACGCTGTACGGTCATTACAGTCGAAGCCATTTCCTGTGTCGATGATGGGGAGTATGATTATGTCTCATTTGTTTTATCCTGAAGGTAATGATTTACCAGGTTATGACTGGTCGCGCATGCTGGGACAGACGAAGGGGACTGATTTTGATTTTCATGCACTGGCTGATGCTCTCGACTGCCAGCGTGATTTTTATGGTGCAGGCATCATATACAATGACGGTTATCGCTCATTTTTAGTTCGTCCCTCACATCGTTCTCCCGCTCCAGGTCAAAATCAGATAACCCATGTCGTTGTGACTCAGACAACGCAGTTATCCCGTGAAGGCATGGAGAAAAGCGTCAAAGAAGCCGTTAAAGACCCGTCAATCGGAACAGAAATTGCATCAACAGTGTTATCCTGTGGAGCCGCCGTACTCACGGCTGTCGCATGGGCTGCCTCTGTGGGCTCCGTACCGCTTACGGGAGGGATGAGTACCCCTTTGGCTGTCCTGGCTACCGCTGGAACTGTTGCGACTGGGTTACAGTGTCTCAATGGTCTTGTACGTATGGTTGATATAGCCTTCAATGACGGTCAATATATTGACTGGGTTGATACGCAAGGCTGGTATATAGCAACCACCTCAGCACTTGATATAATTTCGCTTGCTTCGCTTGGTGGGCCGTTAAAAGAAGCAGTCATGACATACAAGACGATGAAATCAGTTTCTTCGCTGAAGGTTATTGACTGGTTGAAGCGTTATCCGAGAATGGAGCGGGTTCGTCTGACCGAAGGCATCATAAAACAGCTTAACCCGGGGATTTCTAATAAAACGATGAAAGCGATGATCCGTGCCGGAAAATATCCCAGACGA
>NZ_SZWM01001021.1:349-495 GCF_005280805.1 Citrobacter sp. TBCS-14 | reverse complement strand
ACAGCGCCAAGATCGGCGACACGATGACGCTGCAAAGCTTCACGGAAGTGATTGATGCCAAGCTGCGCTATCCGAACACCGCGCTGCTGTACATCGAATTCGACTCGAGTCAGTTTAATGGTTCAATACCCCAGATCTCCTGTGAG
>NZ_SZWM01001021.1:0-271 GCF_005280805.1 Citrobacter sp. TBCS-14 | reverse complement strand
CCCGGCGTGGATATTTTACGATCTGGTGATTACCGATCGCTTTGGTCTGGGTAATCGCCTGACTGCAGCCAACATTGATAAATGGACGTTGTACCAGGTTGCCCAGTATTGCGATCAGCCGGTACCGGATGGAAAAGGTGGAAGCGGGACAGAACCACGCTATACCTGTAACGTCTATGTTCAGGAGAGGAATGACGCTTACACTGTGCTGCGTGACTTTGCGGCTATATTCCGGGGTATGACGTACTGGGGCGGCGATCAGATTGTGGCC
>NZ_SZWM01001018.1:0-514 GCF_005280805.1 Citrobacter sp. TBCS-14 | reverse complement strand
GGCGCAGGGCTGCTTTCACTATTTCACGGGGATGGACTTCAACGTGGCTGAGGGTGCCGGTAAACAGGGTTTCAGCCGCCAGTAGCTGATGCTGGTTATCCAGGAACAGAACCATAAACTCCTCCCGCTCCAGTCCGGCCATTTTCAGGCGCAGCCAGTCGCGGGTTGCCNGGTGCTGTTCCAGTATCGACAGCGCCTGGCGGATGATGCGCTGAGCGCCTGGGGTCAGGCTGATTGCCGCAGAAGGTACTACATCGGGCTGGATGGAAACCAGCAATAGTGCTGTGTTCATAAGGGTTCACCTCAGTCAATCAGCCGCATGATACCGCTGCATTCAGGATGGGCCAGCGCGTAATTGCGCAGGCGGTAGTAGTGTTCACTGATAGCCTAGCAACCGGTACGGCAGGCATGGTGACTCCAGGCCATCAGGCACACTGCAATACCGGTGGCTTCAGTGCTGAGTTCGGCGTCATTGCCGTTATGCTCGTTAAACAGCGTGTAACTCTCCAGCTCC
>NZ_SZWM01001019.1:227-550 GCF_005280805.1 Citrobacter sp. TBCS-14 | reverse complement strand
CCAGCAACATCACCATCACTAGCAGCAACAGCGCCAGGCTCAGGTTGATCTCGGACAGAATACGAATGCCCTTATCCAGTCCCGACACCACCGAAATCGTTGCCAGGCCAGTGATGACCACGATCAGGATCACCTGCACCGTTTCATTAATTGGCACGCCGAAGAGATGATTAAGCCCGGCGTTAACCTGCAGCACGCCATAACCGAGGGAGGTGGCCACGCCAAGCACGGTGCCGATAACTGCAAAGATATCGACCGCATGGCCAATCGGTCCGTAAATACGATCCCCGATAATCGGATACAGCGCCGAACGCAGGGTCAGT
>NZ_SZWM01001019.1:0-169 GCF_005280805.1 Citrobacter sp. TBCS-14 | reverse complement strand
ATCGCGTAAATCGCCCATGCATGGAGTCCCCAGTGGAAGAAGGTCAGGCGCATGGCCTGCTTGGCGGCTTCGACCGTTTCCGGGGTACCAACCGGCGGAGAGAGGTAATGCATCACCGGTTCTGCCACCCCGAAGAACATTAGGCCGATCCCCATCCCGGCGGAAAACA
>NZ_SZWM01001016.1:317-506 GCF_005280805.1 Citrobacter sp. TBCS-14 | reverse complement strand
GCAGCAACAAGACGCTCAGCCGAGCGTTTCACGTCACTGTGTTTACTTTGAACCAGATCCGCAATATCACGGCTGGACATTGTTACTACACCATTCACGATTAACTGGCTCATACTTTTCTCCATATCAGGCGGCTGCACCCGCCGGTTCATATCTGCTGATCGTTATCTCTACCCGACCTTTCGGCAC
>NZ_SZWM01001016.1:0-263 GCF_005280805.1 Citrobacter sp. TBCS-14 | reverse complement strand
ACGGGTCCCCATTCCACCAGCATGCGCTTAATCTGGCTGTCGTCTTCCCAGACACCCGCATGTGTCAGCGCGTCAAACAGGGCTTTGTTGTAATTATCGATATCCCGGCGGCGCGCATCCGGCGGGTACAGGGTGATTTCTACCGCTGCAAGTTCAGTCGATGGCTTTGGAAGGCGTCGTAATTGCTCAATGATCGCCACGCAGGCAGCGCTCTGGTATTTACGGCCATCAGCGCTAATGAGATGACGACCGGCCAGCGGCCC
>NZ_SZWM01001017.1:0-535 GCF_005280805.1 Citrobacter sp. TBCS-14 | reverse complement strand
GCCGCGAGTTCGACGCTAAGCTTATCGGCAGCGACGATCAGAGCGACATCGCTCTGCTGCAAATTCAACATCCCAGCAACCTGACGCAAATTGCCATTGCCGACTCNGTCGCCGTCGGTAACCCGTTCGGGCTGGGGCAAACGGCAACCTCCGGCATCGTCTCGGCATTGGGTCGCAGCGGCCTGAATCTGGAAGGTCTGGAAAACTTTATTCAGACCGATGCGTCCATTAACCGGGGTAACTCCGGTGGCGCGCTGCTTAATCTGAATGGTGAATTGATCGGTATTAACACCGCCATTCTGGCACCGGGCGGCGGCAGTATCGGCATTGGCTTTGCCATTCCCAGCAACATGGCGCGCACGCTGGCGCAGCAGTTAATGCAGTTTGGCGAAATCAAACGCGGCCTGCTGGGTATTAAAGGTACTGAAATGACCGCTGACATCGCTAAAGCATTCAAACTGGATGTACAACGTGGCGCGTTTGTCAGCGAAGTTCTGCCTAACTCAGGTTCCGCAAAAGCGGGCGTGAAATCCGG